>NZ_VFWB01000014.1:0-137993 GCF_006442375.1 Mesorhizobium sp. B2-2-4
CCCAGCCTCCATCCGCTGGCGATAAAACCGGACAACTCACGTGCTACCTAATCCGGACAACTCATCTGCTTACGACACGGCTGCAGCGCAAGGCTGACAGCCCCTTCTATCCACGCTATATGCGCCGCAGCAAGCGAGGATGCGGCACAATGACGGGAACGAAACGATCAAGCGAGGGGCTCGACGCCCGCCGCCGCAAGCTCTTGTTTCGCTCCTGGCACCGCGGCATGCGCGAGATGGACCTTATCCTTGGCACCTTCGCCGATGCTGAGATCGGCGCCTTGACCGGCGATGAAATCGACCAATATGAAAAGCTCCTCGATATTCCCGACACCGAGTTCCTGCCCTTGATCACCGGCGAACGTCCTGTTCCCGCCGAAATTGATTGTGCGGTCCTGCAAAAAATCATGGCTTCACGCCGGACAATGACCTTTTGAAGAACGCTTCCATGAGCCTCATTCCCACCATCGGCTTGCCGAAAGGCCGTGCCGGCCAGTTCATCGTCGACGGCGTCGCCGACGGCTATGAAGCCTTCGCGCTGGTGCAGGCGGCGCGCGAGATCGCGCCCGACAAGCCGGTGCTGTTCGTGGCGCGCGACGGGCAGCGCCTGCCGGCAATCACAGAGGCGCTGGCCTTTGCCGCTCCCGGCCTGCCCGTGCTGGAACTGCCCGCCTGGGACTGCCTGCCTTATGACCGCGTCTCGCCCGGCTCGGATGCCGCCGCCCGGCGGCTCGACGCGCTCGCCGCCATGATCGCGCTGGCGAGGAAGCCGCATCGCGCCGTCATTCTCACCACCGCCAATGCGCTGCTCCAGCGCATTCCGCCCGCGGATCTCATCGAGGCGCAGACCTTTCACGCCAAACCTGGCAACCAGATCGATATGAACGCGCTGGTGTCGCGGCTGGAGACATCGGGCTTCGAGCGGGTGCCGACGGTGCGCGGCATCGGCGAGTTCGCCGTGCGCGGCGGCATCCTTGACCTGTTCGCGCCTGGCTGGACCGAGGCGCTGAGGCTGGATTTTTTCGGCGATACGCTGGAATCGATCCGCGTCTTCGACGTGGCCACGCAGCGCACCACCGGGCAGCGCAAGTCCATGGCGCTGCAGGCGATGAGCGAGGTGGCGCTGACGCCCGAGACGATCAGCCGCTTCCGCCGCGCCTATATCGAAGCCTTCGGCGCGCCGTCGCGCGACGATGGACTTTACGCCGCGGTCAGCGAAGGCCGGCGCTTCGCGGGCATGGAACATTGGCTGCCGTTCTTCTACGAGCGGCTGGAGACCGTGTTCGACTACCTGCCGGACACGCCTGTCGTTTTCGACCATCTTGCGCATGAGGCGCTTGCCGAACGCCACACTCTGATCCTCGATCATTACGAAGCGCGCAAGAAGCAGGCCGAAGGTGCGCTGAAGGACGCGGTGCCCTACAAGCCGGTGGCGCCGGACCTGCTTTACCTCTCGCCGGAAAATCTCGTCGCTTCTCTCGGACCGCGCGAAGCGATCGACTTCACCGCCTTCGACGCACCGGATGCGGGAGCAAGAAAGGTCTTCCACGCCGGCTCGCGCCATGGCCGCAGCTTCGCGGAAGAGCGCGCCGACCCCAACGTCAATGTCTTCGACGTCGTGGTGAAGCACATTGCCGACGAACGCGCGGCACGCCGCCGTGTCATCGTCGCCGGCTGGACGGAGGGCTCGCTCGACCGGCTCGGCCAGATTCTCACTGAACATCGTCTGGGCAATCTTGCGCCGGTGGCGACCTTGGCGGAGGCGGAGAAACTCGAGCCGGGGCAAGCGGCGTTGGCGGTGCTGCCGCTGGAATCCGGTTTCGAGACCGAAAGACTGGTCGTCGTCGCCGAGCAGGACATTTTGGGCGACCGGCTGATCCGGCGCTCCAAGCGCAAGAAGCGCGCGTCCGACTTCATTGCCGAAGCCTCGGCCCTGTCGGCTGGCGACATCGTCGTCCATGCCGACCACGGCATCGGCCGCTTCATCGGCCTGCGCACAATCGAAGCCGTCGGGGCGCCGCATGATTGCCTGGAAATCCACTATGCCGGCGACGACCGACTGTTCCTGCCGGTGGAAAACATCGAGCTCCTGTCGCGCTACGGCTCTGACACGGCCGAGGCGACGCTCGACAAACTCGGCGGCGGCGCCTGGCAATCGCGCAAGGCGCGGCTGAAGAAACGCCTGCTGGACATGGCCGGGCAGTTGATCCGCATCGCCGCCGAACGGCAGATGCGCGCTGCACCTCCGCTGGTGCCGGCGGAAGGCCTCTACGGCGAGTTCGCAGCGCGCTTCCCCTATGAGGAGACCGATGACCAGCAGACGGCGATCGATTCCGTCAGGGACGATCTGGCGGCCGGCAAGCCGATGGACCGGCTGATCTGCGGCGATGTCGGCTTCGGCAAGACGGAAGTGGCGCTGCGCGCCGCCTTCATCGCGGCGATGGAAGGTTTTCAGGTGGCAGTCGTCGTGCCGACGACCCTGTTGTCGCGCCAGCACTTCAAGACCTTCTCGCAGCGCTTTTCCGGCCTGCCGATCCGCGTCGGCCAGGCCTCACGGCTGGTCGGCGCAAAGGACCTGGCAGAGACCAAGAAGGGCATTGCCGAAGGGACGGTGGATATCGTGGTCGGCACCCACGCGCTGCTCGGCAGCGCGATCTCGTTCAAGAATCTCGGCCTGCTGATCATCGATGAAGAGCAGCATTTTGGCGTCAAGCACAAGGAACGGCTGAAGGACCTGAAGACCGACGTCCACGTGCTGACGCTGTCGGCGACGCCGATCCCGCGCACGCTGCAACTGGCGCTGACCGGCGTGCGCGAACTGTCGCTGATCGCCACGCCGCCGGTCGACCGCATGGCGGTGCGCACCTTCATCTCGCCCTTCGATCCGCTGGTCATTCGCGAGACGTTGTTGCGCGAGCGTTATCGCGGCGGCCATTCCTTCTATGTCGTGCCGCGCATCAGCGATCTGGCGGAAATCCATGATTTCCTGAACCAATCCGTGCCTGAACTGAAGGTGGCGGTGGCCCATGGCCAGATGCCGCCAGGCGAACTCGACGACATCATGAACGCCTTCTACGACGGCCAGTACGACGTTCTCTTGTCGACCACCATCGTCGAATCCGGCCTCGACATCCCGACCGCCAACACGCTGATCGTCCATCGCGCCGACATGTTCGGCCTGTCGCAGCTCTATCAGTTGCGCGGCCGTGTCGGGCGCTCGAAGGTGCGCGCCTACGCACTGTTCACACTGCCGGCCAACCGCAAGCTGACCGACACCGCCGAACGTCGACTGAAAGTGCTGCAGTCGCTCGACACGCTGGGCGCCGGCTTCCAGCTCGCCAGCCACGATCTCGATATCAGAGGCGCAGGCAATCTGCTCGGCGAAGAGCAGTCCGGCCACATCAAGGAAGTCGGCTTCGAGCTCTACCAGCAGATGCTGGAGGAGGCGGTCGCGGAGGTGAAGGATTCCGGCGAGGTGCTGGATGGCGGCTGGTCGCCGCAGATCGCCGTCGGCACGGCGGTGATGATCCCGGAGAGCTATGTGCCGGACCTGCAGCTCAGGCTGGCGCTCTATCGGCGCCTCGGCGACCTCGAGAGCACCGAGGAAATCGATGCTTTCGGCGCCGAGCTGATCGACCGTTTCGGCCCGCTGCCGGAGGAGGTGAAGCATCTGCTCAAGATCGTCTTCATCAAAGCCCTCTGCCGCAAGGCCAATGTCGAGAAGCTCGATGCCGGGCCGAAGGGCGTGGTCATCCATTTCCGCAAGCGCGAGTTTTCCAACCCGGTCGGACTGGTCAAATTTATCGGCGAGCAAGGCTCGCTGGCAAAGATCCGGCCGGACCAAAGCGTCGTCTTCACCCGCGACTGGCCAACGGCGGAAAAGCGTTTGGCGGGCTCGGCTGTCGTCATGACGCAACTGGCGCGGCTGGTAGAGAAGGCGGCGTAGCCAGCCCGGCCCATTCGCCAGCGCTGAAATTCCGGTCTAGAATAGGAAATCGGCTTCGTGTATGGAGCCGCCACCCCACATGGGGGCTGGAAATGGCGGGCGAGGTGCTTGCCGGAAAGAGCGTTGGGTGCAGCGATGACGAAATGGTCGCCGAATTCGTGGAGGGCAAAGCCGATCAAGCAGGTCCCTGCTTATCCGGACCTTGCCGCGCTGAAGAACACGGAGGCCCAGCTCGCCACCTTTCCGCCGCTGGTTTTTGCCGGCGAGGCGCGCAAGCTGAAGAAGCAACTGGCCAGCGTCGCTGCCGGCGAGGCGTTCCTGCTCCAGGGCGGCGACTGCGCCGAGAGCTTTGCCGAACATGGCGCGGACAACATCCGCGACTTCTTCCGCGTCTTCCTGCAAATGTCGGTGGTGCTGACCTTCGCCGGTGCGCAGCCGGTGGTGAAGATCGGCCGCGTTGCGGGCCAGTTCGCCAAGCCACGCTCGTCCGACAACGAGACCAAGGGCGAGGTGACGCTGCCGAGCTATCGCGGCGACATCATCAATGGCATCGAATTCGACCTCAAGTCGCGCATTCCCGATCCTGCCCGCCAGGAAATGGCGTACCGTCAGTCGGCGGCAACGCTCAATCTTTTGCGCGCCTTCGCGCAGGGCGGCTACGCCAGCCTGGAGAATGTGCATCGCTGGATGCTCGGCTTCGTCTCCGACAGCCCGCAGGCCGAAAAATACGAGTCGCTTGCCAACCGCATCACCGAGACGATGGATTTCATGCGCGCGGTCGGCATCACCTCCGAAACCAATTTCGCGCTGCGCGAGACTGATTTCTATACCAGCCACGAGGCGCTGCTGCTCGGCTATGAGGAAGCGCTGACGCGTGTCGATTCGACCTCCGGCGACTGGTACGCGACGTCTGGCCACATGATCTGGATCGGTGACCGCACCCGCCAGCCCGACCATGCGCATGTCGAATATTGCCGCGGCATCAAGAACCCGCTCGGCCTGAAATGCGGCCCGTCGCTGACGCCGGACGGCTTGCTGGAACTGATCGACCTGCTCAACCCCGAGAACGAGCCAGGCAGGCTGACGCTGATCGCGCGCTTCGGTTCCGACAAGGTCGCCGAGCATCTGCCGAAGCTGGTGCGGGCGGTGCAGAAGGAAGGCCGTAGCGTCGTCTGGTCGTCAGACCCGATGCATGGCAATACGATCGAAGCGGCCGGCTACAAGACGCGGCCGTTCGACCGCATCCTGAAGGAGGTGCAGACGTTCTTCGAGGTGCACCGCGCCGAAGGCACGCATCCGGGCGGCATCCATGTCGAGATGACCGGCAAGAACGTGACTGAATGCACCGGCGGCGCCCGCGCCATCACCGCCGAGGAATTGCAGGACCGCTATCACACCCATTGCGACCCGCGCCTCAATGCCGACCAGGCCATCGAACTGGCGTTCCTGGTGTCGGACCTGCTCAAGAAAAGCCACCCGGTGCAACACAAGCAGGTCGCCAACGGCTGACCCGTCCAAAGCAGCTCACAGGAAAAGCGCTTCCTGCCGAAAAATCAGTCTTGCTTGTAGAGCAGCCAGCTCTTGCCGGCGCGGCCCGCCATTGCCGAATGCCTGGTCACGCGGTTACGGCCGCTGACCTTTGAGCGGTAAAGCGCCCGGTCTGCCTTGCTGTAGAGGTCTTCAGGGCCCTCGGCTTCGGATGCCATGCAGATGCCCATCGAGACGGTGACGGTGCCGTAATTCATGCCGGTCTGGCTGCTGGTGAAAGGCGACTGCTCGATCAGCGCGCGAATGCGTTCGGCGATTTCGTAGGTGGCGTCCTCGCTTGCGCCCTCGACGATCAGCGCGAATTCCTCGCCGCCGGTGCGGGCGACGAACATGTCGGCGCGAATGCTGGTCTGGAATATATCGGCGATGATCTGGAGGATCTTGTCGCCGACGGGATGGCCGTACCTGTCGTTGATGTCCTTGAACCGATCGATATCGGCGAGGATCAATGCGTTGAACAGGATGCCTTTGTTGCTGTTGTAGATCCTGGTGATTTCCTTGTCGAAGGCGCGACGGTTCCAGATTTGCGTGAGGGGGTCGGTGTCGGCCAGGCGCTTGTATTCCTCGAGCTTCGACTTGACGCTTTCCAGTTCCGCGGTCTTGTCGCTGAGCGTCGAGGCAACCTGCCGGCCATGATCGATCGTCGAATTGGTGGCGACCGCCATGGCGTTGACGATCTTTTGCAGAACATCCGGCGACAGCAGGCTGTTTCTGCCGAGTCCGCTCGACGTTTCGTTGAGGATCCTGCCGTATTTCTCGATGTGGCTGCGCTCGCTCCTCAGCAGCGAAGCGATGTCCTCGAGTTCGTTGGCGATGACTTCCCTGGCATGCTCGACGATGCCGGAGCCATGGTTCTGGGCAAAGAAGGCGCGTCCGATCTGGTCGATGTCGTCCTGTGTCGGTCGGCCGCTCAGCGACACGACGGCAAGGCTGAGCTCGCGATTGGATCCGCTCAAGGCCTCGTAGAAGATCTCGTAGTTGCGTGGCAGGCCGAGCACGCCGAGCTGGCGCATTGTGGCGAGGACAGTGCTCGCAATATCGGTGCTTCGTTCGCTCTGGGCGGCTGCCGGCTGCATGTTCTGTTCACTCTTCCCCGGGAACACGCTGCGACATTCGCAGGCATCCAATGTCGCCGACCTGGGGAACGCTGGCCATTCCAGTCCATCTTGCGAAGAAGGCGCGTCCCCACTCACGACTTTCGCTTGCGAGGATCATAGATGCAGCAGCGCTAAAGTTTCCTTAATCCGCTGAATCCGGCCTGTTTTTCGCTGATTCCGGCTGGACAGGCCTTTCATCTGTGAACAAACAATTCCCGAGCGTGCCAAATGCATGTCGCATTTTCTTGCGCGCAGCCATCGAAAAGCTGGGATCCTCTCAGCAGCGATTTCTTTTGGGATGGTGCGATGAGTGAAAATCATACGGGATCGTGTCTATGCGGAGCGGTTCGCTTCAGGACACGAGGGCCGTTGCGCGGCGTCATCTATTGCCATTGCTCGCAATGTCGCAAGCAGAGTGGACATTTCTACGCCGCAACCAATGTCCCGGACGCCAATATCGATATCGACGGCGCCGACAACATCACCTGGTATGAGGCGTCCGCCTTCGCCGGGCGCGGTTTTTGCAAGACATGCGGATCGCTGCTTTTCTGGAAACCGCGGGACAACGCCTATGTTTCGGTTCTGGCGGGATCGTTCGATGAACCGACAGGCCTCGAGGGCCAATGCCACATTTTCGTGGGTGACAAGGGCGATTATTATTCGATCGACGACGCGCTGCCTCAATTCGAGAAGTCGACCCCATCGGTGAAGGTCGCCGACGAATGAATTTTGGGCGAGCCAGCTTATTCCATTGATCGGGCCATTGCTTTATCCCGTGCCGGTGATTCGCAAAGGGGTTTGGCATGCAGCGGCTGATCGACGCTTATTTCAACTCGCTGCGGGCGTTCCGCAAGCTGGCCGTAACTGAAAAAGCTTTCCAGCAGGAGCTGGCGCTGCTCGCCCTTGCCCTTCCGATCGGCTGGTTCGTTTCGGTGTCGTGGCGCGGCTACGCGCTGCTGATCGGCGCGGTGCTGCTCCTGATCATGGTCGAGGTGCTGAACACGGGCATCGAAGCGGCCTGCGATGCCTTTAGCCGCGAATTCAATGTCGACATCCAGCTGGCCAAAGACTGCGGTTCGCTGGCGGTACTGATCTCCGTGGCGCTCGTTGCCGGCGTCTGGGGCATCGCGATCATCGAGCGTATCGTCGGGCTGCCGATCTGAGCTTTCGACCGCCGGCCGACCATCAGTTTTCCCTGGCGCGTTCCTTTCGGGCGAAATGGCGGGCGATGAGCCAGGCGAGTACGGCCACGGCCAAGCCGATAGCCAGGCCCACCAATATCCGCTCATGGCGAAGCAGCGCCTGGCCGATGAAATGCTCGGCGCCCAACCCGAAGACATAGCCGATGGTGCTGAACAGCACCGCCCAGACTGCCGAGGAAATGGCGTTCAAGACGATGAAGCGGGGTGCGGCGATGTTCGACAGGCCGGCCGCGATGCCACCGACCAGGCGCATGCCATAGACGTAGCGGTTCGACAGCACGAAGATGTTGGGATGGGTGTTGAGCAGACGATAGGCGCGGCGGAAGCCGGGCCGCTTGCGCAACCCGACGACATAGCGATGGTCCGCGAAACTTCTCCCCAGGATGAAGAAGCAGGTGTCGCCGGCGAAGGCCCCAAGCGCTGCCACGACGACAGTCTGCCAGAGGACGAAGATATGCTGGTGGGCGAAGAAGCCGCCGAGTATGGCGGCACTCTCGCCCTCGGCGACACAGCCCAGAAAAACGGCGATCAGCCCGTATTGTTCGATGAAATGATGGATCGCGTCGCTCATGACGTCGATTGCTGCGACAGCCTGTCGTCGATCCGCTTGACCAGTGCGGCCAACCGCATGATCTCGTCGCGCATGCCGATGATCTGGCCGTGGCGCATTTCGTCCAGCTTTTCATGCAGCGCCATGATCTCGATCTCGGCCTTCAGATTGACCTCGTAGTCGTGGGCGGCATCGATGCGGTCGCGCTCGGTCTGGCGGTTCTGCGCCATCATGATCACCGGCGCCTGCAGCGCCGCGACCATGGACAGGACGAGATTGAGGAAGATGAACGGGTAGGGGTCGAAGGCGTCGCGCGCCAGAAGCCAGGCATTGGCTGATGTCCAGACGATCAGGAAGGCAATGAAGCCAAGGATGAACGACCAGGAACCGCCGATGCGGGCGATGCTATCGGCAAGGCGGTCGCCAAAGGTCTGGTGGAAGGCGACGGCCTTGTTGGTGTCCCTGGAGATCGTTGTGCGCTCGAGCGTCGACTGCAGCACCCGGTTCTCCAGGGCACTGAGACCGTCCGGCTTTCGTCTCAGCCAGCGGTTCGCCAGATCGTCGATTGTCTTGTTCATGGCCGTCTCCAAGGGCTTGGCTGGCGATAGAGGTAGAGGCTGCCGGGCCGCGCGGGAAGTGCTAGATTTGATGGGAACCGGAGGGACTTATGGTCGACTTCAAGAAAATTCGCGCTCGCGCCGCAAAGCGCAAGGGCGGCGAGGAGGAACTGGTCTCGCTGCTCGGGCCGATTCCCGACAACGCCGCCGTGGCCGACATCGGCGATGACCGTATCCTGTCGACGATGGCCGAGCGCGTCTTCGCCGCTGGTTTCGTCTGGCGCGTCATCGAGCAGAAATGGCCCGGATTCGAAGAGGCGTTCCTGCGCTTCGAGCCGAAGCGGTTGCTGTTCCAGCCTGACGATTTCTGGCATGAACTGGCATCCGACCAGCGCATCGTGCGCAATCCGCAGAAGATCAAATCCGTTCGCGACAACGCCGCCTTCGTCGAGCGCGTGTCAAAAGAGCATGGCGGCTTCGGCACATTCCTCGCCGAGTGGCCCGCCGACGACCAGGTCGGGCTGATGGCCTATCTCGGCAAGCATGGGAGCCGGCTCGGCGGCAATACCGGCCAGTATTTCCTGCGCTGGCTGGGTTGGGACGCCTTCGTCATTTCGGCCGACATGGCGGCCGCCCTTCGCGATGCCGGGCTTGATATCGCCGAAAGCCCGACGTCGAAGAAGGATCTCGACAAGATCCAGGCCCAGGTCAACCGTTGGGTTGCGGATACCGGCCTGCCGCGCCGGCACATTTCGCGCATCCTGGCGATGTCGATCGGGGAGAACCATTCGCCGCAGGCGCTGCGCGACTATATGGGCAACGACTGATGTCGAAATTGGCCCAAGCAAACGCCATTGCGGGGCGAATTTTGCCGCGCTAAGTCAGCAGCATGACCAAGAAGCCCGACATACTGCGCATCGCCGTTGCCCAGCTCAATCCGACAGTCGGCGACGTCGCCGGCAATCTCGCCAAGGCCCGCGAGGCGAGGGCGGATGCCGCGCGTCAAGGCGCCGATCTCGTGCTCTACACCGAGCTTTTCCTCGCCGGCTATCCGCCTGAGGATCTGGTGCTGAAGCCCGCCTTCCTGAAGGCCTGCGAGCGGGCCGCGCAGGAGATCGCCGCCGACACCGGCGATGGCGGTCCCGGCGTCATCATCGGCACGCCGCTGAAGCGCAAGACCGGCACCCACAACTCGATCGTCTTCGCCGATGGCGGCAAGATCATCACCGAGCGCTATAAGGTCGATCTGCCGAATTATGGCGAGTTCGACGAGAAGCGCGTCTTCCAGGCCGGACCGGAGATCCAGGGGCCCGTCAATTTCCGCGGCGTGCGTCTGGGAATCCCGATCTGCGAGGACATCTGGGGCGACATCGGCGTCTGCGAGACGCTGGCCGAGAGCGGCGCGGAAATCCTGCTGGTGCCGAACGGCTCGCCCTATTACCGCGCCAAGATCGATGTGCGCCACCAGGTCGTCATCCGCCAGGTTATCGAATGCGGGCTGCCGATGATCTATGCAAACCAGCTCGGCGGCCAGGACGAGCTGATCTTCGACGGCGCGTCGTTTGCCATAGGTGCCGACAAGCGGCTTGCTTTCCAGATGAGCCAGTTCGAGGAGGCGGTCGACATCACCACCTGGAGGAGACAAGGCGAAAACTGGGTCTGTTCGGAAGGACCGATGTCGAAGATCCCCGAACGGGAGGAGGCCGACTACCGCGCCTGCATGCTGGGCTTGCGCGACTACGTCAACAAGAACGGTTTCAAGAACGTCGTGCTCGGCCTGTCGGGCGGCATCGATTCGGCCATCTGCGCGGCCCTTGCCGTCGATGCGCTGGGCGAGGAGCGGCTGCGCGCGGTGATGATGCCTTACCGCTATACGTCGAAGGATTCGCTTAAGGATGCTGAAGACTGTGCCCGCGCACTCGGCTGCCGCTATGACATCGTGCCGATCTTCGAGCCGGTCGAAGGTTTCCTTCATGCGCTGACGCAGCTTTTCGAAGGCACCAAGGAAGGCATCACCGAGGAGAACTTGCAGAGCCGCGCGCGCGGCACCATCCTGATGGCGATTTCCAACAAATTCGGCTCGATGGTGGTTACGACAGGCAATAAGAGCGAGATGTCGGTCGGCTATGCCACGCTCTATGGCGACATGAATGGGGGCTTCAATCCGATCAAGGACCTGTACAAGATGCAGGTCTATGCACTGTCGCGCTGGCGCAACAGCCACGTGCCGCCGGGCGCGCTCGGACCGTCGGGCGAGGTGATCCCGAAGAACATCATCGACAAGGCGCCGTCGGCGGAACTGCGCGAGAACCAGACCGATCAGGATTCGCTGCCGCCCTATCCGGTGCTGGACGACATCCTCGAATGCCTGGTCGAGAACGAGATGGGCGTCGACGACATCGTCGCGCGCGGCCATGACCGGGCGACGGTGACGCGCATCGAGCACCTGCTCTACGTCGCCGAATACAAGCGCCGGCAGGCGGCGCCCGGCGTGAAGATCACCAGGAAGAATTTCGGCCGCGACCGTCGCTATCCCATCACCAACCGGTTCAGGGATCGCGGCTAGACACCGTACCGACCGAAAATTCGCGTCATGCCGCAGGCGAGGGGTAGCGATGCCCGAGTGTGAAATCAGCTTCGACCTGTCACGGATCGACTTCAGGGCGACATCCGACCTGTTGATGGCAAGCTATTGGGGCGGCGGGCGCAGTGACGAGACCCACCGCCGCGCCTTCGCGAATTCGCTCTGCGTCGGCGCTTATGTCGAAGGCAAACAGGTCGGCTTCGGCCGGGCGATCACCGACCGCACGGTGTTCGCCTATCTGGCCGATATCATCGTCTGGCCGCAGCATCGCGGGCAGGGCATCGGCTCGCGGCTGGTGCAGGCACTGATCGATCACCCCGAGCTCCGCACCGTTTCGCACTGGAGCCTATCGACCAGCGACGCGCATGGGGTTTATGAAAGACTGGGATTCAAGGCATCGACCGATGGCCGGTACATGCGCCTCGATCGTAAGCCGATCCGCTGACCAAGCGCCTTTGCCGTTGTTGCAAATTTATCCCAGTGCTTGGACCAGATGCCGTTTTTGGTGACCGCCAGCCTTGGCGATGCGATGAGGCATCTCTATAAGGGCCTCTCCGCGATTCCCTTTAGGGAGGACCGAATGCTAGGATTTGACATCGTTATGCGAGGCCGCGAAGCCTAGGTCCCGACCGGCGCGCCGCAGGGTTTTCACCCTCGGAACGGAGCCGGATCGAGAACAGGCCTTTGCCGATGCCGGTCGCCGCCTTCGGGCAAGTGGCCATTCATAACCGAACCTCCGCATTCCCGGGCATTGAGCCCCTTGCGCGGTTTTTTCAATTTTCGACCTTACCGGGATCGGGCTTTTTGCGCCCGAATGACATCATGGCTCGTTTTCGAATCGATTTGCGCGCAAGCGCCTTTCGCAGCGTTCTTGGCTTTACTTTCACCCACTGGCGGCGCCAGCCCTGGCGGCTTTCGCTGATCATGGCTGGTTTCTTGCTGTCGACGCTGGCCGATGTGCTGACGCCGCTCTATTCCGGCCGGCTGGTCGATGCCGTCGCCAGCAGCGCCGGCGCCGACGAGATCGCCTGGAATGCCGCGATGACCGCGTTTTCCATGCTGATGGCGTTGGCGCTGGCGGGTGTCGTCCTGCGCAATTTGGCCTTCATGGGGATCGTCGAACTGACGCTGAAGATGATGGCCGACATCGCCGCCGCCGCCTTCCACCGTGTCCAGCGCTTTTCCACCGACTGGCACGCCAACAGCTTCGCCGGATCGACCGTGCGCAAGGTGACGCGCGGCATGTGGGCGTTGGACCTGCTCAACGACACGATCCTGATCGCGCTGCTGCCGTCGATCGTCATGCTCGTCGGCTCGACGCTGCTGCTGGGCTGGTTCTGGCCGCTGATGGGAGCGGTTGTCGCCGCCGGCTCGGTGCTGTTCATCGCTGTCACGGCGATGCTGTCGCTTGGTTATGTCGCGCCGGCGGCCAGGCTCGCCAACACCTGGGACACGCGCCTTGGCGGCTCGCTGGCCGACGCGGTGAGCTGCAACGCCGTGGTCAAGGGGTTTGGCGCCGAGGAGCGCGAGGAGAACCGGCTTGCGAAGGTCGTCGCCAAATGGCGCGCCCGCACGCGGCGCACCTGGGTGCGCGGCACCATCAACGGTACCACGCAAGGGGTGCTGCTGCTGGTGATGAGAGCGGCGGTCATCGGCCTGGCGCTGATGCTGTGGTCGTGGGGGCAGGCAACGGCCGGCGACGTCGCCTTCGTGCTGACTTCTTTCTTCGTCCTGCAAGGCTATCTCAGGGATATCGGAACGCATATCCGCAACCTGCAGCGCTCGATCAACGACATGGAGGAACTGGTCGATTTCCAGTCCGAACCGCTCGGCATCGAGGATCGGCCCGGCGCCGGACCGATCCGCATCACGCAAGGGGGCATCGCCTTCGACGACGTCACCTTCCATTATGGCAGTCACCGTTCGCCGCTCTATCGCGATTTCTCGGTCGATATCGCGCCGGGCGAGCGGGTCGGGCTGGTCGGCCATTCCGGGTCGGGCAAGACGACTTTCGTCAAGCTGATCCAGAGGCTCTATGACGTGAACGCCGGCCGGATCCTGATCGACGGCCAGGACATTTCGGAGGTGACGCAGGCGTCGCTGCGCGCGCAGATCGCCATCGTGCAGCAGGAGCCGATCCTGTTCCACCGCTCGCTGGCCGAAAACATCGCCTATGCCCGGCCTGGCGCCACGCAGGCCGAGATCGAGCACGCCGCGAAGCTGGCGAGCGCGCACGACTTCATCGCCAACCTGCCGAAGGGCTACGGCACGCTCGTCGGCGAGCGCGGCGTGAAGCTGTCGGGCGGCGAGCGCCAGCGCGTGGCGATCGCGCGCGCGTTCCTCGCCGATGCGCGCATCCTGATCCTGGACGAGGCGACGTCGAGCCTCGATTCAGAATCGGAGGTGCTGATCCAGCAGGCGATGGAGCGGCTGATGGTCGGCCGCACCACGCTGGTCATCGCGCACCGGCTTTCGACGGTGCGGGCGCTCGACAGGCTGTTGGTCTTCGATCGCGGCAAGATCGCCGAGGAAGGCTCGCATGACGCGCTGATCCGGCTGCCGGGCGGCATCTACCGCCGCCTGTTCGAGCGCCAGGCGCTCGAATTGACCAAGGGACTTGTCACCTGATCGGGGATGGCCTCCGGCTCTGGCCCGGAGGCCATCCCATCAGGCGCCGGCGGCCTGACGGGCGGGCGGCGCGGGACATGCGATTGCTGGCGGAGCCGCGTTCGCCAAGTCTTTTCATTGCTTGCGCCATGTTCTATGTCTGCGACACGGCACGGGGGCGCGTCTTGTCAATCACAAAAGCATCCGGTACGCCCCGCTCATGACAGTTACCGTTCGTTTCGCCCCTTCGCCGACAGGCCGCATCCATATCGGCAATGCGCGCACCGCCCTGTTCAACTGGCTATTCGCCATGAACCATAAGGGGCGCTTCATCCAGCGCTTCGACGACACCGATGTCGCGCGCTCGAAGCAGGAATTTTCCGACGCCATCCTTTACGACCTGCATTGGCTTGGCATCTTTCCCGACACCACCGAATACCAGTCGCGTCGCTTCGAGATCTATGACGCGGCGGTCGAGCGGCTGAAGGCGGCGGGTGTTCTCTATGCCTGCTATGAAACGCCGGAGGAGCTCGACCTCAGGCGCAAGGTGCGCCGTACGCGCGGCTTGCCGCCGGTCTATGGCCGCGAGGCGCTGACGCTGACGTCGGAACAGATCGCCGAATATCAGGCCGATGGCCGCCGGCCGCACTGGCGCTTCCTGCTGCCCAATTTCACCGGCGATCCGCAGCAGCCGGAGCGCACCGAAATCCATTGGAACGACCTGGTGCGCGGGCAGGAAACCGTCGATCTCGCCTCGCTGTCGGACCCGGTGCTGGTGCGCGAGGACGGCACCTATCTCTATACGCTGCCATCCGTCGTCGACGATATCGAGATGGGCGTCAGCCATGTCATCCGCGGCGACGACCACGTCACCAACACCGGCGTGCAGATCGCGCTGTTCCGGGCGCTGGGTGCCGAGCCGCCGGAATTCGGCCACCACAATCTGCTGACCACCGTTTCGGGCGAGGGGCTGTCGAAGCGCACCGGCGCACTCTCCATCGAAAGCCTGCGCGAGGACGGCATCGAGCCGATGGCGGTCGCATCGCTGGCCGTGCTCGTCGGCACGTCGGAGAATGTCGCCGCCGCGCACGACCTGACCGAACTCGCCAGCCGTTTCGACCCGGCGGCGACCTCGAAGTCGGCGGCAAAGTTCGACCCGGACGAGCTTTTCGTGCTCAACCGGACGCTGCTGCACCAAATGCCGTTCTCCGAAGCGCAGAATCGGCTGGTGGTGCTCGGCATATCGGGCGAGCAGGCGGAACCGTTCTGGCTGGCTGTGCGCGGCAATCTCGACAGGCTGGCCGATGCTGTCGGCTGGTGGCGCATCCTGCGCGAAGGGCCGCAGGAGAAGCCGGAATTTTCCGACGCCGATCGAGATTTTCTTCACCAGGCCATCGATCTGCTGCCCGAGGAGCCTTGGAACGGGACCGTCTGGAAGGACTGGACGGCCAAGATCAGGGAAGCGACCGGCCGCAAGGGCAAGGCGCTGTTCATGCCGCTGAGGCTCGCCCTTACCGGACTGACTTCGGGACCGGAGCTTGCAGATCTATTGCCGCTGATGGGTCGGGAAGGAACGTTGGCCCGACGACCCTGACCTTCCGCTGTTCCGGCGGCAGCGTCGAGACCGGCGATGTGACCGGTTTGACCGCAAGCCGCTTGATGGCGTCGCGGTCCAGCCCGCCTGCGGCGTTTGCCAGCGTCTCGGGATCGGCACCTGGATCGGGTTTGGAGGCAGGCACCGGAATGAACGGGGCGCCCTCCGTTTGCGGCCGCGACTGTTGCTGGCTTGGCGGATTGCCGCCGATGATCTGGAAGTTCTGCGCGGCGTTGCAGCCGCAGGCCGGCGGCCGCGACAGGTTGGGCTGCTTGTAAAGATAGGCCGTCGGCAGTTCGCTGTAGGGTCGGCCGGTGACCGACGATGTCATGTCGGCTGAATCGTCGCCCATGCCGCGCGAATAGAAGACCTGGATCTCGGTGCCGGGACAGCTCGATTCGCAGTTCTTCTGGTCGCGCTCGAAATCGCCGACCGAGGCGGCATTCGACATCGGAAAGAAGTAGCCGTCGCAGGTGCGCACGCAGGTGGTACGGAACTCGCCGCCGACGCCCGGAAAATCCGGTATGCCGGACCGGCCCGGCACGCGGCGGATATTGCGCTCCTCGTCGGGATCGTCAGACTGGTCGAGCGTATCGAGCCGGCGTGTGTCGCCGCCGAACAGCTGGTCGAACAGATTGCCGTTGCCTTGTTCCCGTTTCGCTTCGCGCAAGAGTTCGCGGCGGGGCGCCACCGCGTCCTCGCGGCAGCCATTGGTGTCGAGCGCGGCCAGGATGCGTGCGCGATCGCGCCGCGAACCGCCGCCGGCGAGGCGGGCGCGCTTGGCCTGCAAGCTATCGAGATTGGCGTTCATGCGCTCGATGGTGGCGTTGAACCCAGCGCATTGGCTGACATTGCGGCTGAATAGAGAGAAGCCGCAGCCGGCGCTGCTGGACTGGCCGCGCGCCTTTGAAATCTGCTCGCGTTGCCGGTCGATCGCGGCGTCATATTTCCGGATCAGGGCCGGACCGCCACTGCCGCGCGAGGTCGCGGCAAGATCGGTCTCGAGCTGGCGGCAGACACGCGAGGCGGCCTGCGGCTCGGAGACGGCGGCGCCCGAAAGCAGCAGGCCAAGCAGCACGGCGAGATGCGCCTGCTTCCACCCTTTGCCCATCATCCGCCGAAACCCTGCTTGGTTGTTCGCCGCACGCTACGTGCTCGTGGTTAAACCGCAGTTTACCCCCGAATTGGTGTTCAGCCCAGATCGACGACAGCTTGCGCCTTGTGGGCGGCCTCGACCACCGCCAGCGCTGTCATGTTGACGACGCCGCGCGAAGTCACCGAGGGCGTCAGGATATGCGCCGGCTTGTCGGTGCCGAGCAGGATCGGGCCGACATGCAGGGCATCCATCATGGTCCTGAGCGCTGTCAGCGTGATGTTGGCGGAATCGAGGTTGGGGAACACCAGGAGATTGGCTTCGCCCTTCAGACGCGAATGCGGATAGACGCGCTGGCGCAGATGTTCCGACAGCGCGGAATCGGCATGCATCTCGCCGTCGCATTGCAGCTCGGGCGCGATGCGCGCCAGGATCGCCGCCGCCTGCCGCATCTTGAGCGCACTCGGCGAATCGCGCGAGCCGAAATCCGAATGCGACAGCAGCGCCGCCTTGGGCTCGATGCCGAAGCGCTGGATCTCCTCGGCCGCCAGCACGGTCATTTCGGCGATCTCGTCGGCGGTGGGGTCGACAGAAACATGGGTGTCGGTCAGGAAGATGATGCCGCGTTGCGAGATCAGCATGGACAGCGTCGACAGATCCCGGTCCTTGATGCCGGTTCGTGGCCCGATGATCAGCGTGACGTTGCGCAGGTGCCGCTCGAAACGCCCTTCGAGGCCGCAGACCATGGCGTCGGCGTCGCCGCGCTTCAATGCGAGGGCCGCGATCACCGTGTTGTCGGTGCGCACCATGGTGCGCGCGGCCTCCGTCGTCACGCCGCGCCGGCCGGCCAGCTCGATCAGGAGGTCGACGTAATGGCGGTAGCGCGGATCGTCCTCCGGGTTGATCAGGCCGAAGTCGACGCCGGGCTTGATGCGCAGTCCGTAGCGCTTCAATCGCACCTCGATGACGTGCGGACGGCCGATCAGGATCGGCTCGGCGATGCCTTCCTCCAAAACCACCTGCGCGGCGCGCAGCACGCGCTCGTCCTCGCCGTCGGCATAGATGACGCGCTTGGCGCTCGACGCCTTGGCCGACGAGAACACCGGCTTCATCACCAGGCCGGAGCGGAAGACGAAGCGGTTGAGCTTGTCGATATAGGCGGAGAAGTCGCTGATCGGCCTTGTCGCGACACCGGTGTCGCAGGCCGCCTTGGCGACGGCCGGGGCGATGCGCAGGATGAGCCGCGGATCGAAGGGCGAGGGGATCAGGAATTCGGGTCCGAACACCGGCGTCTCGCCGGAATAGGCGCGCGCGGCGACATCCGAAGGTTCTTCGCGGGCAAGGGCGGCGATGGCCCGCACCGCGGCCATCTTCATCTCCTCATTGATGGCGCTGGCGCCACAGTCCAGCGCGCCGCGGAAGATGTAAGGAAAACACAGTACGTTGTTGACCTGATTTGGAAAATCGGACCGGCCCGTGCAGATCATCGCGTCGGGGCGCGCCGCCCGCGCCACTTCCGGCATGATTTCCGGATTGGGATTGGCCAGCGCCAGGATCAATGGCTTCGGCGCCATGTGCTGGAGCAATTCCGGCTTCAGCACGCCGGCGGCCGAAAGCCCGAGGAACACGTCTGCGCCCGATATGACGTCGGCCAGCGTGCGCGCCTCCGTGTCCTTCACATAAGGGTCTTTCCAGCGGTCCATCTCATCCGTGCGCCCCTTATAGGCGACGCCGAAACGGTCGGTGACCCAGATGTTCTCGACCTTGGCGCCGAGCGAGACCAGCAGGTTGAGGCAGGCCAATGCCGCCGCACCCGCGCCCGAAGTGACGATCTTGATGTCGGCAATGGTTTTGCCGGCGAATTCCAGGCCGTTGAGCACTGCGGCGGCGACGATGATGGCGGTGCCGTGCTGGTCGTCATGGAAAACCGGTATGCCCATCCGGGCCTTCAGTCGCTCTTCGACCTCGAAGCATTCCGGCGCCTTGATGTCCTCGAGGTTGATGCCGCCGAATGTCGGTTCCAGCGCCGCCACCGTTTCGACCATGCGCTCGATCTCGGGCGCGTCGATCTCGATGTCGAAGACGTCGATGCCGGCGAATTTCTTGAACAGGACCGCCTTGCCTTCCATGACCGGCTTGGAAGCGAGCGGGCCGATATTGCCCAGGCCGAGCACGGCCGAGCCGTTGGAAACGACGCCGACCAGATTGGCGCGCGCCGTGTAGTCGGCCGCGGTCGCCGGATCGTCGCGGATTTCGAGGCAAGGGGCCGCCACGCCGGGCGAATAGGCGAGCGCCAGGTCGCGCTGGTTGCCAAGCGGCTTGGTGGCCTGGATTTCGAGCTTGCCCGGCGTCGGGTGCTTGTGGAAGTAGAGCGCGGCTTCGTCGAGGTCCGAACGTGCCGTTTTCTTGCTCTCGCCGTTCATTCCGGGCCTCCCTGCGATCCTGCGTGCCGCCTTCTTAGCATGCGGCCGAGATTTTTCGCGACGCCAAATGACGCAATCGCCATTCACATCGACGAAGCCGGGATAAGCGATCTATTTCAACGGTTTGAGCGGAATTTCTTCGGCGCCGGCGCTACCGGGTCTCAGAAGGCGCTGACATAGAGGCCGCCGTCCACCGGTATGTTCTGGCCGGTCAGGTAGCCGGCATGGACCGAGCACAGGAAGGCACAGATCTGGCCGAACTCCTCCGGCGTGCCGAGCCGCTTGGCCGGCACGTCGGCACTGATGCGCGCCTTGCGGGCGGCTGCCGCGGTCGGGTCTTCAACGCTGCCGGCCTCGTGCGGACCGCGCAGCCGGTCGGTATCCAGCTTGCCGGGCAGCAGGCTGTTGATGGTCACGTTGCGGTCGATCACCGTGCGCGCCACGCCGGCAAGAAAGGAGGTCAGGCCGGCGCGCGCGCCGGACGACAGATCAAGGCCGGGGATGGGGACATAGACCGATAGCGAAGTGATGTTGACGATGCGGCCAAAACCGCGCACGGCCATGCCGTCGATCACCGCCTGCACCAGCTCGATCGGCGTCACCATGTTCTGGGTCACGCCTTCGAGCATCTTGGCACGATCGAGCTCGCGGAAATCGCGCAGCGGCGGGCCGCCATTATTGTTGACCAGTATGTCGGGTTCGGGGCAAGCGGCGAGAAGCGCCTTCTGCACCTCGGGCTTCGATACATCGCCGACGACTTCCGTGACGGTCACGCCGTAACGCTCGCGCAGCTCCGCAGCGGTTTTGGCCACCAGCTCGGCGTTGCGCCCGTTGACGACGACGTCGCAACCAGCCTCGGCCAGCGCCATGGCGCAGCCTTTTCCGAGCCCCTTGCTCGAAGCGCAGACGATGGCCTTCTTTCCGCGGATGCCGAGATCCATGACGATTTCTCCTGTGATTCGCCGGCAGGCTAGCTCTTGGGCTGGACCAATCGCAACCGTCATACGGTTGTTGCATGAATCGGGGCATAGGCTCGCGAAAGCAACGGTGAATTCGCGATGTCCGGCCAAGAGCCCCGCACGTTCCGCAGCATGTTCATCTCCGACGTCCATCTCGGGTCGAAGGCGGCAAAGGCCGATTTCCTGATCGATTTCCTTAGACATCACGATGCCGACATCATTTATCTCGTCGGCGATATCGTCGATGGGTGGCGCCTGAGACGCAGCTGGCACTGGCCGCAGAGCCACAATGACGTCGTGCAGAAATTGCTGCGCAAGGCGCGCAAGGGCGCCACCATCACCTACATCGCCGGCAACCACGACGAATTCGCCCGCCAGTTCCAGGGCGTGCATTTCGGCGGCATCGTCGTCGCCGACCGCGCCATTCACGAAACCGCCGACGGCAGGCGGCTGCTCGTTATTCATGGCGACCAGTTCGACACGGTCGTGCACAATCAGCGCTGGCTCGCCTATCTCGGCGACCACGCCTACGACGCCGCCATGCAGGTCAACCGTGTGATCACCCGGCTGCGCCAGCTGCTCGGCCTGCCTTACTGGTCGTTTTCGTCCTGGGCCAAGGTCAAGGTCAAGAAGGCGGTGAACTTCATCGGCTCGTTCCAGATGGTGCTCAGCGACGAGGCGCGGCGCTCGCATGTCGACGGCGTCATATGCGGCCATATCCATCATGCCGCGATCGAAAGCTATGGCGACGTCCAGTACATCAACACCGGCGACTGGGTGGAAAGCTGCACGGCGGTGGTCGAACATTTCGACGGCCGGATGGAAATCCTGACCTGGGCGCATGTCTTGCCCGACGCGCCGGACGAACCCTTCATCCCGATGCTGATCGAGGACCGGGTGGTGCAGGCCGCCTGACTGCGGGTGCCAGGCACAGATTCCGGTGTTAATCGATTAGGCCAATCGGTTTCGTCCGGTTTTTCCTCATGTTAAGGGTCAATCCACACTGCTCGCCGTTCGTGGACGGCGGCGTTATTGGATCGATTCATGCCGCTGCCGCCGCTTTCACCCGAACAGCTCGTCAAGCCTCGCCATTTCGAACTGCGCATGAGCCTGATCTTCGCGACATTGTTCGTGTCGCAGGGCACGCATCTGCCTTACTTCCCGCTGTGGCTGCAGGCGAAAGGTTTTCACGCCGAGCAGATCGCCGTCATCCTGGCGGCTCCGATGTTCCTGCGCGTCGTGACGACGCCGCTGCTCACCGCGCTCGCGGACCGGGCGAGGGACCGCGCCGACGTCTATATCGCGCTCGTCGCGGCATCGATGATCATTTCCGCCGGCTATTTTCTGCCGGCCTCCTACGCCTTCGTGCTTGCGGTGTCGCTGGCGCTGACGATCGTATGGACGCCGCATTCGCCGATGGCCGATTCGCTCGCGCTTTCGGGCGTGCGCCGCTTCGGCTCCAACTACACCAGCATGCGTAAGTGGGGTTCGATCTCGTATCTCTGCGCCAACGTGGCCGGTGGTTTCATCCTGACCGCGGCAGGGGCGCAAGCCGTCCCGGCGATCATTTTCGCGGCACTGGGTGCCGCGCTCTTTGCCGCGCTGCTTGCGCCGCGTCTTGGCCGGCCGCGCCTTGCCTCACCGCTTTCGGCCGCGGAGATCCAGCACTCGGCACCAAGTCTCTTCAATGCCTATTTCGTCTATTTCACCCTGGGTGTCGGCATCCTCACCGCCAGCCACGCCTTCCTTTACGGCTTCGTGTCGATCTACTGGAAGTCGATCGGCATCGGCGACACCGTCGTCGGGCTTCTGTGGGCGTGGGGCGTGGTGGCCGAAGTCTGCATGTTCGTGTTTTTCAACCGCATATTCGCCTCCGTGTCGGTCGTCAGGGTGATGGTGATTGCCGGCATCGGCGCGGTCGTGCGCTGGATCGCCTTTCCGCTGATCTGGCCGCTTGGCCTCGGCGTCGCCGGGTTTTTCGGCGTCCAGACCCTGCATTCGGTGTCGGTGGCCATGGTGCTGATCGGCCTGCAGAAAATGATCGGCGAAACGGTCTCGGAAGAGCGCACCGGTGCCGCACAGGGCATCGCCTATTTCTTCAACGGCTTCTTCATGGCCGCCGTGACGCTCGCCTCCGGCCCGCTCTACGACCGTTTCGGGGTCGACGGCTTCCTGGCCATGATCCCGATCGCGATCATCGGCCTGGTGCTGGTCGGACTCGCGGCGCGCTCAGCCCCAAAGCGCCGGATCGGGCGGTGAAACCAAGGATCCCTCATAGGCGAGGCCGGGCACACGATCCCGCGCAAGCAGCAGCGGTCCGTCGAGGTCGACGAAATCGGCGTCCTGGGCGAGCAGCACCGCCGGCGCCATCGCCAGCGACGTGCCGACCATGCAGCCGACCATGACGCCGAAACCCAGTTCGCGGGCGCGGTCGCGCAGCACGAGCGCCGCCGTCAGCCCGCCCGACTTGTCGAGCTTGATGTTGACGGTATCGTAGAGACCGGCGAGCGCGGCCAGATCCCCCGCCTCATGGACGCTCTCGTCCGCGCAGATCGGCACCGGATGCGCGATGTGGCGCAGGATGCCGTCATGGCCCGCCGGCAGCGGCTGTTCGATAAGCGCGATGCCTTGCTCGGCGGCAAAGGCGAGGTTCGCGGCGATGGTGTCGTCGTTCCAGCCCTCGTTGGCGTCGAGGATGATGCGGCTGTCGGGCGCGGCCTGCCGGACGGCGCGGATGCGCGCAATGTCGTTGTCGCCGCCGATCTTGACCTTGAGCAGCGGGCGCGCCGCGTTGGCACGGGCCTGCGCCGCCATCGCCTCGGGTTCGCCCAGCGACAGCGTGTAGGCCGTCTCGAGCTGATGCAAAGGAGCCGGCCAGACCGCGTCAGCCACCGCCTTGCCGCTGATCTTGGCTTCCAGGTCCCACAAGGCGCAATCGATGGCGTTGCGCGCCGCGCCCGCCGGCATGGCGCCGAGCAGGGCTGTCCGGTCCATGCCAGCGGAGATTTGCCCGCGCATGGCCTCTATCGCGGCGCGAACCCCATCCATGGTCTCGCCATAGCGTTTGTACGGCACGCATTCGCCACGGCCCGTGTAATCGCCTTCGCTGATCGTGCAGGTGATCACTTCGGCTTCGGTCTTCGAACCACGCGAAATGGTGAAGGTGCCGGCGATTGGAAAACGCTCGGCCTCGACCGAAATGACACGCGCCATAATTTTCTGCTCCGGCTGTGCGAGAAGGGTCGTCGGCAAATCGACAAGGCCGGACCCGTCAGGCTAAACAGGACGCCATGTTGACCATCGGCAAGCGCGACGCAAGCGGCAAGACCGCCTCGGAGGCTGACCACGAACCGCGCGTGTCGGTCGGTGAGGAAGCAGGCGTTCTCGGCTGCGCCTTCTCGGGAATCTGGACGACGCGCACCGTGGCCGCGATCGACGCAGAGATGCGCAAAATCGAGAAACGGAGCGGTTTCAAGACCTTGGCGCTCGATCTTTCGCATATCGAGAAGATCGACACCGCCGGCGCGTGGCTGATCGACCGCCTGGTCAGCGCTTTCGAGAAGAAAGGTGTCGAGGTCAGGCTGCAGGGCCAGAGCGACGTCGCCTCGATCCTGCTCGGCGCGGTCGGCGATGCGGTGCGGCGCGAGCCCGAATCGGGGCCGGTCGGGCCGCCCAACATCGTCATTCGCGCGCTGGAGGCGGTTGGCCGCCGCGTCTACGAAATGCGCGACGATTTTCTCGCCTCGATGAACATACTGGGCGCCACGATCCGTGGCGCGCAGATGAAGCTCGGCCGCGGCCATGCCGTCAATCCGGCGGCGATCTTCAACCAGATCGACCGCATGGGCGTCGGAGCCATTCCGGTGGTGGTGCTGATGTCGGCGATCGTCGGCGCCATCGTTGCCCAGCAGGGCGCCTACCAGCTCAGCTATTTCGGCGCCGACATCTTCGTCGTCGACCTCGTCGGCGTGTTGATCCTGCGCGAACTCGGCGTGCTGATGACGGCAATCATGATCGCCGGCCGCTCGGGCAGCGCCATCACCGCCGAAATCGGCTCGATGAAGATGCGCGAGGAAGTGGATGCGCTGAAGGTCATCGGGCTTAACCCCATCGGCGTGCTGGTCTTTCCGCGCCTGGTGGCGCTGGTGATCGCCCTGCCTTGCCTGACCATCATCGCCAATTTTGCCGCACTCGGCGGCGGTATCCTCGCGGCTTGGCTCTATTCCGACATCGCACCCGCCGCCTTCATCGATCGGCTGCGCGTTGCCATCGACCTCAGCACCATTTTCGCCGGCCTGATCAAGGCGCCGTTCATGGCCATGATCATCGGCACCATCGCCTCGGTCGAGGGCATGAAGGTCGGCGGTAGCGCCGAATCGCTTGGTCAGCACGTGACCGCCTCGGTGGTGAAATCGATCTTCGTCGTCATCATCCTCGACGGGCTTTTCGCCATGTTCTATGCAGCGATCGAGTTCTGAAATGGCGATGGGAAACGGCATCGAGACCAGGGCCAAGGAGGGCGCGGATGACAGCGAGGTCGTGCTTTCGGCGCATGACATCACCGTTTCCTTCGGCGACAACCTGATCCTCGACAAACTGTCGCTCGATATCTGGCGCGGCGAGATCCTCGGTTTCGTCGGCGCTTCGGGCGCCGGCAAATCAGTTCTGCTGCGCACCATCCTTGGTTTGACGCGCAAGCAGTCCGGCACGATCAAGCTGTTCGGCGTGGATATCGAAAAGGCCGACGATGCCGAACGGCTGCGCATCGACATGCGCCTTGGGGTGCTGTTCCAGCACGGCGCGCTGTTCTCGGCGTTGACGGTGCTGGAAAACGTCCAGGTGCCGATGCGCGAATATCTCGACCTGCCGCGCAAGCTGATGGACGAACTGGCGATGCTCAAGGTCGAACTGGTCGGGCTGCCGCCGGACGCGGCGCAGAAATTCCCGTCCGAGCTGTCGGGCGGCATGATCAAGCGCGCGGCACTGGCTCGCGCGCTGGCGCTCGATCCCGACATCGTCTTCCTCGACGAGCCGACCTCGGGCCTCGATCCGATCAGCGCGGCGGAATTCGACGAGCTGGTGGTCAAGCTGCGCGATACGATGGACCTGACCGTCTACATGGTGACCCACGATCTCGACACGCTTTTCACCGCCTGCGACCGCGTCGCCGTGCTCGGCAAGAAGAAAGTGCTGGTCGAAGGCACCATAGACGACATGCTGAAGAGTGAAGAACCGTGGGTAAAATCGTATTTCCGCGGAAAACGAGCCCGGCAACTTGATCTTGCCGCGCGCGCATAGCCATAAGTGAAGCAATGGAAACCAGAGCCAACTACGTTATTGTCGGCATCTTCACGCTGGTGGCGATCCTGGCGGCGTTCGGCTTCGTCTATTGGACGGCGGCGATCGGCGACAAAGGCGAGACCACATTGTTGCGCGTGCGCATCCCTGGCTCGGCTTCCGGACTTGGCCGCGGCAGCTTCGTGCTGTTCAACGGCGTCAAGGTCGGCGACGTCAGGCGCGTCTATATCGATGTCGACAATCCGACGGTCGCAATCGCCGACACCGAGATCGACCGCATGACGCCGATCACCAAATCGACGCAGGCCGATATCGGCCTGGCCGGACTGACCGGACAGGCCAATATCGAACTCAAAGGGGCCGACCCCAAGGAAGTAAAACTTCTCGACCAGGCCGAAAAGGAAGGCAAGGTCGCCGAGATCGTGGCCAACCCGTCGGCGGTGACCAATCTTTTGCAGACGGCGCAGAACATCTTCACGCGCGCCGACACGGTGCTGACGCAGCTGGAGGGGTTCACCAAGGATGTGCGCGGGCCGCTGACGCAGACCGTGCAGAATGTGCAGACGTTCTCCGACGCGCTGGCCAGGAATTCCGACGGCGTCGACAAGTTCCTGTCCGCGGTCAGCGCGCTGTCCGATGAGCTGAAGGGCGTCTCGGGCAAGCTCGACGGCACGCTGAAGGCGGCCGAAGGGCTGCTCAATGCGGTCGACAAGGACAAGATCAAGAGCATCGTCGCCAATGTCGATACGGTGACCGGCAACCTCAAGGAAACGTCCAAACAGCTCGATGGCGTGATCAGGAATGTCGATACGGCCGTGGGATCGGTCAATGATTTCGCCAAGCAGACGCAAGGTACGCTGGCCAAGGTCGACGGCGTGCTCGACGGCATCGATCCGGCGCAAGTGCGCACGGCTCTGGCCAACATCCAGAAGGCAAGCGAAAGCGCCGACAAGGCGGCCTCGGACATCGCCAAGGTGACCGGCAAATTCGCGAACAGGGCGGACGACATAGACGAGACGATCAAGGATGCGAGGCAGCTCGCGCAGCGGCTCAACGACGCCTCGGTGCGCGTCGACGGCATCCTGGCCAAGGTCGACAAGCTGCTCGGCTCGGGCCAGGCGGACGGCGTGATGGCGGACGCCAGGGACACGCTGAGGTCGTTCAAGCAGGTTGCCGATACGCTGAATTCGCGGCTTGGCGTCATCACAGACAATATAGCCCGGTTTTCCGGCCAGGGCCTTTCGAATGTCGAGGCGCTGGTTCAGGACAGCCGCCGTTCGATCAGCCGCATCGAGGAGGCGGTTACCGACCTCAGCCGCAATCCGCAGCGCATCCTGTCGGGCGGCGAGGGCGAGGTTCGGCAGTATGATGGCAGGGCGCGGCGTTGACTTCGGTCTCGGCTCGCCCCAGAAACAGTGTCTGCATCCGCGGGTTGTTTTTACAATCCAGGGATAGTGAGGCCGGGGACAGCAGGGATCGCGCGTGAAGTCGACGATTGTGTTCAGATCGGGCGTGGCCTTGCTTACCTTGACCCTTGCCGGTTGTGCCGCGCTGCCGGGCGGCGGGCCTGCGCCGCTTGACACGTTCGAACTGTCGGCGCCGTCGGTCGAGGCGCATGGCCACAGCCGTCGCCAGATCCTGATCGCCCAGCCGTCCGCGCTCAAGGCGCTGGACAGCCAGAACATCGTCATAAAGCCGTCCCCACGCTCGATCCAGTACCTCAAGGGCGCGCAATGGGCGGACCGGCTGCCGCTGATCGTGCAGGCACGCCTGGCCGAGACGTTCCAGCGCTCGGGCAGCTTCGCCGGCGTGGGCAAGCCGGGCGAGGGGCTGGCGATCGACTACCAGGTCATCGTCGAGATCCGTTCGTTCGAAGTCCGTGTCGACGGCGGCGATCATGCCGAGGTCGACCTGTTCGTGCGCATCCTCAACGACCGCAACGGCGAGGTGCGTGCGTCCAAGAGCTTTACGGCGACCGCGCCCGTCTCGGGCAGCGGCAACCAAGGCTATGTCGGCGCGCTCGATGCTGCCTTCGGCGACGCGGCCAAACAGATCGTGCGCTGGACCGATTCGGCGATCTAAGCGGCGAGCCCGGGCGGGCGCCAGCCACCAGGCTACAAGCGGTCGAAGGCGTCCGGCCGCAGCTTTCCAGTCTTCATCAGGTGCTGCAGGGTGTAGGTTACGGACAGCGCGTCATCGAGCGCATCGTGTCCCTGCAATGGCGGGTGTTGAACGCCATAATAGTCGGCAAGCTTGTTGCTCGGCGTCCTTGCCAGGTCCTCGATCGGCATCCCGGCCGAGATCAGCAGCTTTACGGCATTGTCAAAACGGGCGGCCGGGATGGAAGCGGGGATGCCTGCGATATAGCAGCTGATGGCTATCATGTTCAGTTCGTCCTTGCCCCAGGACCAAAATCGCGCCCCATTGGAGAAACGATCGACGTCAACAAGGGCTTCTCCTAGCGCGACCCCCTCGATCTCCAGCTTTTCTTCTGTGATTCCAGTCAGTTTGGTGAAGAAAGGGTCGAGCGCGTATCTCCTGCCAAACCGGTCGATCGGTCTGACATAGGCCTTGTGAGTGCCCAGGACGGGAAAGGCGTCTTCGAGCCCAAGCCTGACCGCGCCGATCTGCGCGATGACCGGATCCGGATCGTGGGCCGCGCACCAGAATCTGCGTTGCGAGCCCTCAAGGCAAAGAAACTCGCAGTCGAATATGATCGCCGACTTCACAAGTCAGAGATCCAGTTCCGGATGCGACGTCCACCCTTCCAAGCCAAAAGGCGGGAGACAAGTCCCCCGCCTTTTTTTATTGGCTGTCTGCCGCTGCCTAGTGCAGGCGGCCGCTGGCGTGGGCCAGCATGGTGTAGACCTTGCCTGTATCCGAGGTCAGGTAGGTCTGCGCCATGATGTTGTCGCGGTCGTTGCGCGACACGTCCTTCAGCAGCTTCTCGAAATCATCGCAATAGCGGTCGACGGCGGCGCGGAACTCTGCCTCCGTCTGGTACTTGCGACGGATCTCGTCGAACGTCTGCTGCCCCTTCAGCGTATAGAGCCGCCGCGTGAACACGTCACGCTCGCCGCGCCGGTACCGATTCCACAGTTCGATCGACGCATCGTGATCGATGGCCCGTGCGATGTCGACGGACAGCGAGTTCAGTGATTCCACGACGTGAAGCGGCGAACGCTGGGCAGGGGCGGCGCGCGGTGCGTCGGCGGGTGTTGCCGGCTTGGCTTCGTCCTCGCGCGACGCCCCGCTCAGGAGATCGCGCACCCAGCCGCCCTGTTGCGTGCGGGCGCCGGCGTCGGGACGCTGGCGCGGCGCCGTGTCGGCGGGGCGCTCCAGGTCAAGCGTGCCGCGTAGCGCCGTGCCGCCCGACGGCGCCTGCGGCGCGCGAAGTTCCGGCTGTGGCACGGGAGCGCGGCGCGGCGGCTCTGCCGCGCGGGGCGCTGCCGGGGCTTGCGGCGCCGGGCGCAGATTGCGCGATTCCGAGGGCTCTCCACCACTGCGGCCGGACTTCGCAACGATGTCCGAAAGCTCCTTCAGGGCGTTGATCTGCTCGGAAACCGCGCGGCGGATGGCCGATGTCGATTCCTTGGCCTCTTCCGGCATCTCGATGACGCCTTTCTTGAGCTCGGCGCGGGTGAGGTCGAGCTCGCTCTTGATGGCGCCGGCGGTGCGGCGCATCTCCTCGGTCGCGTCGGAGAAGCGCTTGGTTGCCGAATCGACGACGTCGGTGATGGCGTTGCGGATCTTGTCGGCCGATTCCAGCGTCCTGCCTTCCGCATTTTGCAGCGTCTGGCCGACCAGATTCTCGAACGAGCGCATGACCCTTTCGAGATCCTCCGACTTCTTGACCAGGCCGACAGCGAGATCCTCGAGTGAAGACTGCCTTTCTAGCGTGTGTTCGAGGTTGCTCTGGGCCGAGCTCAGGAGGTCCGAAGCACCGGCGAGCAGGCGGCTGTGTTCATCGAACTTGGTGGCGATCGACGCGACCTCGCGCAAGGTCGACGACGACAGTTCCGTCAGCCTTGTCGTGTTCGAATCGACCAGCCTTGCCGAGCTGGCGAAGGTCTGCGCCGCTTTCTCGGTGGTTGCCGCGAAGCTTTGCGTGCTGCCGGTCAGGCGTTCGTCGACCTGACCGAGATTGGCCGCGGCCTGTTCGATCAGCTGACCGAGCTGCGCGCTCGACGTGGTCATTCGGCCGATCAGGTCGGCGACACTGTCGGATAGCGACGAGCGGGCACCTTCGACCGCCGAAAGGGTCTCGGCGGTGCGGCTGGCGAGCGCGTTGACGAGGGCTGCGTTTTCGCTGCGCAGCTTCTCGGCGGCACGTTCGGTGACCTCTTCCATGCTCTTTTGCAGTTCCGAGCCGCCCTGGGCGAAACGCTCGACCAGCGGCCGCGCGGTCTCGTCGAGGATCTTCGACATCTCCGCCGACCGTGCCGCGAGCATGGTGTTGAGCTCGCGGGTGTTGGCGCCGATCGTCTTGGCGGCGTCGTTGGTGCTCTGGCCGATATGCTGGCCGACCGCGGTGAAGGTCTCCGCGATGACATTGGCGCGCGACACGAGTTGCGCTTCGGCGCTCGACACCTGCTCGTTGAGCTTCTGGCCCATCGTCTCGGCGGTATGGGCTAGCCGGTTCTCGACGCTGGCGATCTGCTCTTCGACGCGGGCAGCAGCCGTTGCCGCGGTCGATGCGAGCCGCTCGTCGGCGCCGGCGAGCGCCTGCTCGATTTCACGGGCATGCGCGGCCAGTTCCTGGCCGGTCTGGCGCGCACGGTCGGCGACCCTCTGCTCCGTGCTGGTGAAGGCGCCAACGATGCTCTGCGCATGTTCGCCGATGGTCGAGGTGCTGGCGGCGATGCGGGAAACCAGTCGGTTGTCCGCATCATCGAAGATGCGGGCGATTTCGGAGGCGCGGCCTGACAGCGCTTCCGAACCTTCGGCGATGCGCGAGACCAGGTGCTGGTCGGCGGCGTCGAAGATGCGGCCGAGATCCGCTGCACGCGCGGCAAGAGCTTCGGCCGATTCGCCGATGCGCATGCCGAGCCGCTGATCGGCGCCTTCGAAATTGCGCAGGATATCGCCGGCGCGCGCGGCCAGCGACTGTGCCGTTTCGACGGCCCGGGCAACCAGCTTCTGGTCGGCCGCGTCGAAGGTGCCGGCAATCTCGCTCACCCGAGCCGCCAACTGGTCGGCGGTCTCCTGGGCGCGGGCGGCCAGCTTCTGGTCGGCCGCGTCGAACGTGCCGGCGATTTCGCTTGCACGGGCGGCAAGCTGATCGGCGGTTTCATGGGCTCGCGCCAGCAAGGAACTGGACGCATCGTCCGCGCGGGCAAGCAAGGCGCTCGACGTGTCTTCCGCACGGGCGTGGAGACGGCGATCCGCCTCCTCGAAGGTGCGGGCGATGTCTTCGGCCCGAGCCAGCAGGGCGGCCGAGGTCTGCTCGGCGCGCTCGGCGATCTTGCGATCCGCATCGGAGAAGGCCTGGCCCGCCTGCTCATGCAGGACGCTGGTGACTTCCAGGACCTTCTCGCGCAAGGCGCCGGCCACGAAGACGGCGCTCTTCTCGAGCACGTTGCGCACATTGTCGACGCCTGTCGACAGCGCACGCTCCATGGTGCCCGCACGCTCCTCGATGATGCCGGTCTGGCGACTGAACGCCTGCTCTATCTTGTCCACGTCGGCGGCGATCGCAGCGGAGATGTCGGTGCTCCTGGCCGCGATCTGGTCGATGTGACCCGACAGTGAACGATCGATATCCTTGCGGGTCTCGGCGAGCCTGCCGAGATCGTCTTCCAGCGCGCGGCTCAGCACGTCGCGGCCTTCGGCCAGCTTGCCGACATGTCCGGCGATGATGCCGTCGAGATCGCCACGGCTCTCCGACAGCCTCTGCAAATCGGCCTCCAGCGCGCGCTTGAGGATGTCGCGGCCTTCGGCCAGCTTCTCGACCTGGCCGGCGACAAGGCCGTCGATGCTCGAGCGGCTTTCGGCCAGCTTGGCGAGATCGTCCTCGAGTGCCTTCGACAGCACCGAACGCTCCTGGACAAGCCGCTCGGAGTGGCTATTGACCAGTCCGTTGACGTTTTCCAGATCGTCTTCGAGTGCCTTCGACAGCGCCGAACGATCCTGGACAAGCCTTTCGGAGTGGCTGTTGACGAGACTGTTGACGTTTTCGAGGTCGGCTTCGAGCGCCCGGGCGAATTGTCCCCGATCTTCGACCAGTTTCTGGGACTGATCGGCGACGGTGCTCTTGATCGTGTTGAGATCGGCTTCCAGCGCACGGCGCAGGATGTCGCGGCCTTCGGCCAGCTTCTCGACCTGGCCGGCCACCAGCCCGTCGATACTCGAACGGCTTTCGGCCAGCTTGGCGAGATCCTCCTCAAGCGCTTTCGACAAGGTCGAACGGTCCTGGACCAGCTTGTTCATGTGGTCGGCAATGACGCTGTTCACGTTCTGCAAGTCCGCCTCGAGAACCCGCGACAGCTGCCCGCGGTCCTCGGCCAGCCTCTCGGACTGGCTCGATATGACGCCCTTGATCGCGTTGAGGTCGGATTCCAGCGCCCGCCTGAGAATATCGCGGCCTTCGGCCAGTTTCTCGACCTGACCGGCGACCAGGCCGTCGATGCTCGAGCGGCTCTCGGCGAGCTTGGCAAGGTCGGCTTCAAGGGTCTGCGACAGCAGGCTGCGATCTTCGGCCAGGCGGCCCGAATGGTCTTCGATCAGCCCGCGTATGCTGGACAGATCGTCCTCCAGCGAACGGCCGAGCTGCGAGCGGTCTTCCGCCAGTTTGGCCGAATGCGCCTCGATGAGGTCCTTGATGCCGGCGATGTCGTTCTCCAGCGCCTTGGCGAGTATCGCGCGGCCCTCGGCGATCTTCTCGACCTGACCGGCGACAAGGCCATCAATGTCGGCGCGCGTGTCCACAAGCTTGCCGAGGTCGGTTTCGAGCGCGCGCGAGAGAATGTTGCGGCCCTCGGCCAGCTTGCCAACATGTCCAGCAACCATTTCGTCAATGATTGTACGGGCTTGAACAAGCTTTCCGGAGTCTTCGTTGAGAGCCTGGGAGAGCCGGTTGCGGCCTTCTTCCAGCCTTTCGAGGTGGCTGCCGAGCGAAGCGTCGATGGCAGCGCGCGATTCGTTGACCTTGCGCAGATCTTCTTCGAGAGCGCGCGCGATCAGGCTGCGGCCTTCGGCCAGCTTCTGCACCTGGTCGGTTACCGCAGCATCGATGCCGGCACGGCTCTCGGCGAACTTGGCCAGATCGGCCTGCATCGCGGCCGCCATGCGCTCGCGGCTCTCGGAAAGGCTGCGGCTGTGATTTTCGACCGCTTCCTCTATGCCCACGCGGGCATCGGCAAGCCGCTGGATATCGGCATCGAACGAGCGCGAGACGACGTGGCGCGCCGCTTCCATGCGCCCGGCGAAATCGCTGGCGCGCGCTTCGAGCATGGACGAGGTCGACGTGACGATATCGGCCATGTCGGCGCCGATCTGGGTCTTGCCCTGGTCGATCATCGCCGTCAGCGTGTCCTTGCTCTCGGCGAAGGTGTGGGCGATTTCGCGCGCGCGTTCGACCAGCGTTTCGTTGATCTGCCGGGCGCGGGCTTCGAGTGCTGCGTTGAGCTTCTGCGTGCCGGTATCGAGGGCCTCGGCGCGGGTCTGGAACTCGCTGATCAGCGCCTGGCCGCGCTCGGCGAGCGTGCGCTCGATGCCGTTGAGGCTGGCCTCGAATTCCGAATTGAGTGTGCGCGCGGCGCCACCAAGCAGCGACACCATGCCGTTGGTGCGATCGTCGAGCAGGTCGGTCAACGACCGGGTCAGGCCGTCTGTCGTGTCCGTCAGCTTGGCGATGCGCGTGTCGAGCAGGCTGGCGAAAGCCTCGCCGGAAGTCGAAAGCTTGTCGGTTATGGTGTCGAGCCGTCCTTCCACCGAATCGAAGATCGACAGCGAACTTTCGTTGATGCGGTCGATAAGCGTGTCGCCGGAATTGGTGATGGTCATCGACAGTTTGGTCGATGCATTGAGAATGCTGTCGCGGATGAGGTCGCTGGCAGCGCCGATTTCGTCCTTGAGGGTGTCGTGCGCGCCGGCGATCGAAGCGCGAACCCGCTCCGCATGGCTGACGACCGCCTCGCGCTCGCTGCCGAGCCCGTCGACGAGCGAGCGGATGCGGGTTTCGTTTTCCGAATAGGAGCGCTCGATCTGGTTGACCTCGCTGTGGACCAGCGTTTCCAGTTCGACGGCGCGGGCCAGCGTGCGTTCGATGCCTTCGCCCATGGCGGCCACCTCGCGGCGGACGGCCTGGCCGATCATCATGACGCGATCCTGGGCCATGTTTTCCGGCTCGGTAAGGCGGAAGGCCACTTCCGTCATCGACTGGGCGGCGATGCGCATGTCCTGCGCGCGGCGAATCATGGCGGCGAAGGCCCAGAACAGGATGACCGGCACGATGGCCGCGACAGCAAGGCCGATCAGTTCGGGACGGGCGAAGAACTGGTCGAGCGTGCGGATCCTCCAGATGCTCGGCCCGAAGAGGAGGTTGGCCAATCCGCCCGCGCCGGCGATCCAGGCCAGCGAAACGAAGGCGATAACCCAGTAGATCGTGTTCGAGGCGCGCCGGTTGAGGCTGTGCAGAAGCGTCTTGTAATCCTTCTGACGATCGTCATTGGCCGGCGAGAAGCCGGCGGGCTGACCGCCATTGCGTGTTTCGACGGGGCGCAGTTCGGCGGGTCTGGTCTTTGGCGCGGGATTCGCGGCCTGGGCTTGGTTGACGACGGGTGCCTGCGTCTGATTGCGTCCCTCGCGCGCCAATTCGTCGGCGGCCTGGGATATCTGCGCTTCCAGATCTTCCATCGAGGCCGCTATATCGAGGTCGCCGCTGCCGGTGTCGCCGCTGAGGTCGAGATCGAGTGCCTTCTCGAGTTCCCTGGCCACATCGTTGTCCAGAGATCTGGTCGTCGTTGTTTTCTTCGCCATGCCTTCGCTACCCTGTACTAGCTGCCGCGGGCTTATGATTTTGGTTGTCGCACCCACGCGCAGGAGGCTGAAAATGGACCCCTCGTATCGTAATGACACAGGGGGGTAAAGAAAACATGCATTCCGCGGGATACGTAAAACTTTAAATATAAGGTTAACGGAAGCGTGATTCCGGCGCCGCTTTCGCAACATTTTTTCCGGCCATCCATTAACCCGTTGTCCATTGGATTCGCCTAGTTTTTCAGGCGGCCGAAGAAGCGGAGTTCGAGTTCATGCGTGGCGAAAGCGGCATTGCCTTCTCAATGCCCGGGGGCGATGTATCGGGAACGAGGCGGTCCCGACCGATCGATTTGGCACACCTTGCGCGGCAGACGATGGGCGACCGCGGCCTCGAACAGGAGGTGCTGGCGCTCTTTGTACAACAGGCGCTGTCGGTGCGCGACAGGATAGTCGATGCGGACATCAAGGACCGGCTGCTCCTGGCGCACGGCCTGAAGGGTTCGGCGCGTGGTGTCGGGGCCTTTGCCATTGCCGATTGCGCCACCGAGATAGAACGGCAGCCGGAAGACAGCCAGACGCTTACGCGGCTCGGCAAACTGATCGACGAAGTGCGCGATTTCATCGCCGCCATCAACCGCTAGACCCGTTTGCGGAAAAACGTCACCGAGCGGCGCTTTCTCGCCGCAGTTGACTTGTGTGCCCGAGTGATTATCTCGGCGGAAACTCCCTCAGGTGACAAATGACCAAACTGACCTTCATTGCCCATGACGGCACACATTTCGACGTGGATGCCGAGAACGGCTCGACGGTCATGGAAAACGCCATCCGCAATGCCGTGCCGGGTATCGAAGCGGAGTGCGGCGGCGCCTGCGCCTGTGCAACCTGCCACGTCTATGTCGACGAGGCCTGGACGGCGGAAGTCGGCGAGCCGGAGGCAATGGAAGAGGACATGCTGGACTTCGCCTACGACGTCCAGCCGAATTCACGGCTATCGTGCCAGATCAAGGTGCGCGACGCGCTCGACGGACTGGTGGTTCGGGTGCCCGAGCGCCAAGGCTAAACGCCGATTTTGCCCGAGGCAATGAATCCGGGCAGGGGGTTTCCTTAGGGCCGGCTGTTGATAGCGCCTTAATGGAAATCCGCCTGTGCGGCGGGCCTCTGGCGCAACTCAGCACCATAGCTAAATATCTACCATAGTTGCGGGCACCCAGTCAAGAAAAAATTCCTATCGTGAGAAGCTGCCCTGCCATGAAAAGGTGGCGGGGCAGCCGGACTGGCAGTCGTCCATCCCTTGCAACCCGAGTTCGCAGCTCTGATTTTTGCGGCTGCCGCTTGGCAGCAAGCCGGAGGTCATGCAGTCTCACGCCAATCCAGCAGCGAGGCGCGCACCATGACCGGCATCACCAGGACAGACGTACTCATTGTCGGGGCAGGGCCGGTCGGCCTGTTCGCCGTGTTCGAGCTCGGCCTGTTTGACATGAAGTGCCACCTGATCGACATCCTCGACCGGCCCGGCGGCCAATGCGCGGAACTCTATCCGGAAAAGCCGATCTATGACATTCCCGGCTGGCCGTCGATCTCGGCGCAAGGGCTGGTCGACAAGCTGCTCGAGCAGATCGCGCCGTTCAAGCCTGATTTCACCTACAATCGCATGGTCTCCAGCCTGGAGAGGTTGGAGGACGGCGGCTTTCGCGTCACCACCGACGAGAACGAGGTGTTCGAGGCCAAGGTGGTGGTGATCGCCGCCGGCGGCGGCTCCTTCCAGCCGAAACGCCCGCCCATCCCGGGCATCGAACCCTATGAGGGCAAGAGCGTCTTCTATTCGGTGCGCCGGATGGAAGACTTTCGCGGCCACGACCTCGTTATCGTTGGCGGCGGCGATTCGGCGCTGGACTGGACGCTCAATTTGCAGCCGGTGGCAAAAAGCGTGACCCTGGTCCACCGGCGCCCGGAGTTCCGCGCCGCGCCCGACAGCGTCAACAAGATGTACGCCATGCAGGAGATGAAGCAGCTGGATTTCCAGGTCGGGCAAGTGACCGGCTTGACCGGCGCCGCCGGCCAACTGTCGTCCGCCCTGATCAAGGGGCCGGAGGGCGACATCGAAATTCCTTGCACGCGGATGCTGCCCTTCTTCGGTCTGACCATGAAGCTCGGACCGATCGCGGAATGGGGGATCAACCTTCACGAGAACCTGATTCCGGTCGACACCGAGAAGTTCCAGACGTCGGTCCCGGGCATCTTCGCGGTCGGCGACATCAATTGGTATCCCGGCAAGCTGAAGCTCATCCTGTCGGGCTTTCACGAGGTCGCGCTGATGGCCCAGGCCGCCAAGCGCATCGTGAGCCCGGGCGAACGCATCGTCTTCCAATACACGACCTCCTCCTCCAGCCTGCAGAAGAAGCTCGGTGTGGTGGATGCCTCCTGACGCGTATCGCTTCAGTCCGCCAGCACGGGGGCCTCGGGATGGCCGCGCAGCGGTTTTTCGGGCATCAGGCTGAGCGTCAGCAGCGCCATGACCAACATCACCACGGCGGCGATGAAGATCAGCCCGAAGGCGGCAGCTTCGGCACCGGCGCCGGTCGCCTGCGCGCCTTCGCCCGCCAGCGGCAGCCCGTTGCCCAGGGCGACCGCACCGAGGATAGCAACGCCGAGCGCGCTGCCCAGCGAGCGCAGGAACGTCAGAACGCCGGTGGCGACGCCAAGGTGCCTGGGGTCGACGGCGTTCTGGACAGACACCGTGGCCACCGGAAAGGTGGTTCCGCTGCCGAGCCCGACGCACGTCGTCAGGATCTCGACAACCAGCAGCGAAGCGTGCCCCGCCACCAGGCTGAGGACGCCGAGGCATAGAACGGCGAAGCCCAATCCGACCATGGCGATCCGCTTGTAATGGACGAAACGCGGAATGGTGCGCCCGCTGAATGTCGCGCCGGCCACCGTGCCAAGCATCAGCCCCAGGAGGGCGGTGCCGGATTCGCTCGCCGACAGGCCGATGACCGACTGGAGATAGACCGGCAGGTAGACAGACAGGCCGATATTGGCCGCCTGCAGAAGGAACATGGAGAGCGTGCCGGCAAGGACGATCGGGTTGCTCAGTACCTCGAGCGAAATCAGCGGCTCGGTTGCGCGCAGCAGCCGCAGCGCAAAGGCGCCCCACAGGACCAGGGAACTGGCGATCAGCCCGAGGATCTCCGTCGACAGCCAGGGGTATTCGCTGCCGCCCCAGTTCAACGCCAGAAGCAGCAGGGCCGTGGCGGCGACGAGAAGCAGCGCGCCGAGCCCGTCTATGCGGTGCCGTCTTGCCGCGACCGGCAGCTTGCGCAGCGGCTTGTTGATGATGGCCATGGCCAGGATGCCGAGCGGAATGTTGATCCAGAAGATCAGCGACCAATGGAGATGTTCAGCGAACGTGCCGCCGAGCAACGGCCCGGCGATGCTGGCGACTGCCCATGTGCCCGAGATCCAGGCCGCATAGCGTGCCCGCTCGCGTGGCGGCACAAGGTCGCCGATGACGGTCTGCGCCAGGGCAAAAAGCCCGCCGCCGCCGGCGCCCTGGATCGCGCGGCCGATCACCAGCACGAACATGTTGGGCGCCATCGCACTGACCAGCGAGCCGGCGAGGAAGATGAGGATCGCGCCATAGACGGTCGGCCGGCGGCCGTAGACGTCGGAGATCTTGCCGTAGAGCGGCGCCATGGCGGTTGCGGTCAGGAGATATCCGGTCACTATCCAGGGCAGGTACTCGGCGTGGCCGAGCGCTCGCGCGATGGTCGGCATGGCCGGTGCCACAATGGTCTGGTCAAGTGCTGCCAGCAGCATCGACAGGAGAACGCCGCCGATAATGGCGTTCTTTTCGCTTTCCGTCAGCGGCGCGCTCGCGGCCGCCACGGCCTGCTTGTCGACAGCCTGGTCCATAGTCTTTCGTCCATATGCTTGCGCGCGCCGTCCGATGCGTCGGCTGGGCTAGCCGGGTTGCATCCGCGGCGCGATCGGTCGTGATGCTCGTGTTTGAAAGGTCGTGCCCTTGCCAACCCCTGATATGTCGTCCCGTATAGGCCGATTTCGACCGTTGCCCGAAAATTTTTCGAAGCTGGCACTACGCTTCGGCCCGGTTGGCTCGCACCGCCGCCCCTTTAGGCGACATGCATCAGGACATTCATGTCGGCGGCAACCGGCCGTTGCCGATGCGCTCGACGCGATAGCGCAGGAGCCGCAGGATGCGGCTTTCGAAATTGACGCTTTCGACACGATCGAACTGCACCTGGGCACGGTCGTGTCTGGCGAGAATGGCGGCGGTGATCTGGGCGGCCTTGGCCTTCGCCGCATCGCAGTCCTTCTGCGGGTAAGCGGCTTTCAGCGCGTCTTCCAGTTCGCGGGCGTGATTCTTGGCGATCTCGACATGGCGTTCCTCATGGCGCTTGATGTCGGCCGACAGCGTGTCCCAGAACAGCCGCACATCCGCGTCGGCCTTGCGTGGACGGCGCCATTCGGGAAGGATAACCTTGACCTTGACGGTCACCGCGGCATCGGCGATCCGGCAGGAGCCGGACTGCCCAGCATAGCTGATGCGCGTGGTGAAGGCCATCTGTGTGGCGCCGGGATGCCGCGAGCCCGTGCTCTTCACCTGCGGACCACGTTTGGAAAGCTGTGCCTCGATGTCTTCTAGCGTCCTGCCGCCGACGGCGAAGTAGCTATATGTCTTGACGAGATTGGCCGCGCCCGCCGGAACGGCGGTGGCGGCAAGCAGCAATGCGCAAAGCAGGGTTCGTTTCATCAGGTTGCCTCTCGCCCTACCTTGCTTTACGGCCACTGCCGGCGCAACGGAATTGATCTGGTGCGGATCACACATGGTTGATGAGCCCCATGGTTGATGAGCAATGACGGCGAGGCGATGGCAGTTGGCGCACGGACGCCATCTCGACCTTGGCGACAAGGCCGTGGTGGTCGGCATTCTCAATGTCACGCCCGACAGTTTTTCCGACGGCGGTCTGTTCGATGCCGCCGAGACCGCGCTGGTCCAGGCGCGCCGCATGCTGGGCGAAGGCGCCCTGGTCGTCGATGTCGGCGGTGAATCGACCAGGCCGGGCGCGTCAGCGATCACGGCCGGCGAGGAGCAGGCGCGCATCCTGCCGGTGATCGAGGCGCTGGCGGGTTCCGGCGAGGTGCTGATTTCGGTCGACACCTATCGCGCCGAGACCGCGCGGCTTGCCGTCGCGGCCGGGGCGCATATCGTCAACGACGTCTGGGGCTTGCAGCGCGAGCCGGACATTGCGCGTATCGCAGCCGAAACCGGCGCGGGGCTCATCATCATGCATACCGGGCGGGATCGCCGGAAACTGCCCGACGTCATCGCCGACCAGTTCGCGTTCCTCGAAAAATCACTGGAAATCGCCCGCCGACACGGCATCGCCGACGATCATATCGTTCTCGATGCCGGCTTCGGCTTCGCCAAGGAGACGGCCGAGGATAACCTCGACCTGATGGCGCGGTTTTCCGAGCTCAACGCCCTCGGATTTCCGCTGATGGCCGGAACCTCGCGAAAACGCTTCATCGGCACCGTCACCGGCCGCGATGCCGCCGAAAGAGGGGCTGGGACTGCGGCGACGAGCGTCATACTGAGATTGAAGGGCGCCGACCTGTTTCGCGTCCACGATGTCGCAATCAACGTGGACGCGCTGGCCGTGGCGGATGCTATGCTGGCGCGCGAAACCGCCGCTTCGGAACGCTGAACCATGTATGTCATCCGCCTGAAGAACTGCGCCTTCTTTGCCCGGCACGGCGTGCTGGACGAGGAGGAGGCGCTCGGCCAGCGCTTCTATGTCGACGCCTCGCTCACCGTGGAGCCCGGGCGCGCGCTGGTCGACGATGCCATCGGGGAAACCGTCAATTACGGTGTTGCCTTCACGGTGATCGAGGAGATCATCACCGGACACAGGCGCTTCCTGATCGAGGCGCTGGCCCTGGAAGTCGCAAAAGCCCTGACGGAACGCTTCCCGCAGATCAGGAAAGCCGAAATCACGGTCCGCAAGCCGAATGCGCCGGTGCCCGGCGTGCTCGATTACGTCGAGGTGACCGTTGTCTGGCCGCAGTAACACCGTCTATCTCAGCCTTGGCGGCAATCTCGGCGATCCGGCGAGTTCGATGGCGGCGGCGCTGCGCCTGCTCGACGCCGATGCCGCCACTCGCGTGGCCGCGGTGTCCTCGCTCTACCGCACGCCGCCCTGGGGCAAGCTCGACCAGCCCGACTTCCTGAACGCCGCCGCGGAACTCTCGACACGGCTCTCGCCGCGGGCATTGCTCGACCTGTGCCTCGATGCAGAGCGCAAGCTGAAGCGCGTGCGCGAGGAGCGCTGGGGGCCGCGCCTGATCGATATCGACATCCTGGTTTTCGGCGACCGCGTCATCCACGAAACCGGCTTGGAAGTGCCGCATCCGCGCATGCTTGAACGTGCCTTCGTGCTGGCGCCGCTGGCCGAGATCGCGCCCGATCTTGCGGTAAGCGGGCGAAGCGTCTCGGAGCGGCTGGCCGCCGTCGATGCGGCCGGTATCGAACGCCTGCCGTCGGGCCGCGACTGGTGGCTGGATAGACCAGCGTCAGCCTGAGAACCCGCCATCGTCCAGAAAGGTTTTTTCCTCCGGCGTGGTTTCGCGGCCGAGCATCTTGTTGCGGTGCGGAAAACGGCCGAAGCGCCGGATGATGTCGAGGTGTTCTTCGGCGTATTTGAGGTAGTCCGGCGCGTTGGCCGCGGTGAGCTCGACCGACCGTTCCTGGTCGGCGAGCAATTCCGAATGTTCGAACGGCAGATACAGGAACACCCGCAATTCCGGTTCGAGCACCAGATCCTGGCCTGCCGTCACAGCTTTTTGGGCAAAATGCTTCGCCAGCGGGTCGGTGGCGTACATGTGGCCGGTGCCGCGAAAGCAGTTGCGCGGAAACTGGTCGAGCAGGATCATCAGCGCCAGCGAGCCTTCGGCATGCTCCGACCAGCCGTCGCATTCGCGCCGTGCGGCCGCGTAGTGCAGCTCAAGAAAGCGGTTGCGGAAATCGCCGTCGAAAACATCGCTTTTCTCGAACCATGCGTCCGCTCCGGCATCACGCCAGAATGTGGTGACCGACAGGGCTCTGCTGTCCAAATCCATGCTTTTCTCCTATCAATCCGCCGCCTCGGACTTGTGCAGAACGCCGGCCGTTTCCTCGTTGAGCGCCTGGCCGGGGCGGCGCGGCGTGGAGAGCGGCGTCGGGATCGGCGTGCCGATATTGCCCTTCAGGAAGCGCTGTCCGGAGCGGATGCCTTCGGCGAGTTGCGTCTCGAAGCGGGCGGTGTCGCGGCGGCGGACGTCTTCGACCACCTCGGCGACGTCTTCCGGGTCTACGCCCAGGGCCTCCAGCGTCGAACCGCCAAAAACCAGCGCCGATTCGAATGTTTCACGCAGCTGATAGTCGACGCCTGTGCGGATGAGCTGTAGCGCGGTGCCTCGGTCGAAGGCGCGCGCCAGCACGGTGAGCAAGGGAAACTCGGCTTTGACGAGCTCGGCGATGCGTACGGCGGCATCGGGTTTGTCGACGCAGATGAGCACGGCGCGTGCGCGCCCGGCACCGGCAGCGTGCAGGATGTCCAGCCGCGTGCCGTCGCCGTAGTAGACCTTGAAGCCGAAATCGGCCGCCGCCTGGATCATCTCGACATCGTTGTCGATGATCGACACGTCGATGCCGCGCAGCAGCAATGGCTGGCTGGCGATCTGGCCGAAGCGGCCGAATCCGATGATCAGCACGCTGCCGGTCAGCCCTTCGGCGACGTCGACGCCATCCAGCGACAGCTCGTCGCGCGGCGTCAGATACCGCAACGCGACGATCGCCAGCGGCGTCAGCACCATGGAGATGATGACGATGGCCGTCAGCGTCGCGTTGGCCTGGCCGTCGATGATGCCGACGGAAGCGGCGGCCGAATAGAGGACGAAGGCGAATTCGCCGCCTTGCGCCATGAAGACGGCGCGTTCCAGCGCCTCGCGATGGCCCGACTTCAGGATGCGGGCGACGATGTAGATGCCGAGCGCCTTCATGACCATGTAGGCAACGACATAGACGGCGATCAGCCGCCAGTTCTGAACCACCACATGCAGGTCGAGCGACATGCCCACGGCGAGAAAGAACAGGCCGAGCAGGATGCCGCGAAACGGTTCGATATCGGCTTCGAGCTGGTGGCGGAAGGTCGATTCGGACAGCAGCACGCCGGCCAGGAACGCGCCCATCGCCATCGACAGGCCGCTGAGCTGCATGGCAAGGGCGGATCCGAGAACGACCAGAAGGGCGGCCGCCGTCATCACCTCGCGAGCGCGGGCATCCGCCAGGATACGGAAGAAAGGGTTGAGCAGAAAACGTCCGGCCAGCACCAGGCCGATGATCGCGGCAAGGCCGATGCCGACCTCGGCCAGCCGCTCCGACAGGCTGGTGTCGGTGCCGCCTGGCGCCAGGAACGCGATCAGGGCCAGCAGCGGCACGATCGCCAGATCCTCCAGCAGCAGGATGGAGACGATGCGCTGGCCCTTGGGCGAGGCGATTTCGCCGCGCTCTTCCAGAAGCTGCATGACGATCGCCGTCGAGGTCAGCACGAAGCCGGCTCCGGCGACGAAGGATTGCGCGATGGAAAAGCCTCCGGCTATTCCCACACCGGTCAGCAAGACCGCGCAGACCCCGACCTGAAGCGCGCCCAGGCCGAAGATCTCGCGGCGCAAGCCCCAGAGCCGCGACGGCTGCATCTCCAGCCCGATAATGAACAGGAACATGACGACGCCGAGCTCGGCGACGTGGAGGATGGCTCCCGATTCGGAAAACACACCGATGCCGAACGGGCCGATCACCACGCCCGCGGCCAGATAGCCGAGAATCGAACCCAGGCCCATACGTTTGAAGATCGGAACGGCGACAACACCCGCGGCGAGCAGCGCCACCACCTGAACAAGCTCGCTGCCCGCTGCCTCTGCCGCCATTCCCGCCATTCCGCTCGTTTGAGGACCGCAGCCTGTGCGATCGGGTCAAGACGCCTCGGATCAGGCGCCAGCGCCCCAAGGATAGGGGCTTCGGCGGGCATGTAACAGCCCGAATCCTGCGGCGGGCAATGTTGCAGGCATGTTACACAAGTTGAGCGCGAGGCCGCGTTGCGTCTGGCTGCAATCGGAGGTTAAGCACGCTCGGCTTCGGCCAGTGGAGGGTGTGGCGATCAAGTCGCGCCCTTTTTGAGGAGATGACTGACATGAAGAAGTTTTTGCTCGTTGCCGTCGGCCTGGCGGTGCTCGCCGGCTCGGCTTGCTCCAAGGTGCCTGAGTGCACGGCCGAGGTCGCCACCAAGAAGGCGCAGGACATGGCCGCCGCGCTGCAGGAGGCGATTACCAAGGATCCGTCCAAGGCGGCCGATCTGACGGCCAAGGTGCAAGAGGTGACGACCAAATATCAGGGCACCACGACCCTGGCCGACGCCTGCAAGGCCTATGATGAGGTGACGGCGGCGATCAAGGGCTGATCGTTCCTATCGACGTCTTCAAAAGGAGGCGGTGGCGATGGGCCGCCGTCTCTTTTTGTGTTTGGTTACAGGCGGTTGATACGCGCTCAGTTCGGCGCGATGGAGCCGACTTCGATCGCGTCGACCCGCTTCAGGCTCATGCCGATCACCGGCACCAGCTGGTCCGCGACGCGCACGGCAACCGTCACCGTCATCGAATTGTCGTCGGGGATGCGTGCCTGCATGACGCCGCGCAGCTGGTTGCGGTTGATGGTGAACACCACCTTGCGGGCATCGACCACATTGCCGCCGATGATATCGAGGCCGGCACCGGCCGCGCCGCCCATGAAGGAGCCCTTGTAATCGCGCCCCTTGCGCTCGATCTTGGCCGACATCGGCTGGGTGAACATGCCCACACGGCAGCCGCCGTCGAGCGTCATGCCCATCTTGCCGTCGGGCGTCGAGCCGGTGAAGCTGCAATTGAACTTCGTGCCCTTGTATTTGCCGGCAACGATCTCGCCCGGGCCCACCCACTTGCCTTCGGCGGACCGGAAGAACTGCTTGTCCGGCTCCGCCGCGGACGCCTGTGCGGCAATGCCGGCGACAGTGGTGATCGCAACCGCCAGGGGCAACAGGCTGGACAGAATTACGCTTTTCATCGACGACACCCGGCAACAAAGAGGCTGTTTTGGAACCAGTGCGACCATGAACAAGATTGGTTAATGCTTCGTCACTGCCAAGGTCGTCGTTCACTTGCCAGGCGGGGTGTTCTCGCTTTCCTTCCTGCTTGCGAACGATGTCAGCGCGGAGAGGAAATCACCCAGTCCCGGCCGTTTTGCCGCACTGAACGGCAGGGGGCGCGCCGTCTCCATCGCGGCGATGCCGATGCGCGCCGTCATCATGCCGTTGACGACGCCTTCGCCGAGCTTGGCGGAGAGGCGCGCAGCCAGGCCGTGGCCGACGATCTGCTGGACGAAACTGTCGCCGACGGCGATCGAACCGGTGACCGCCAGATGCGCCAGCACGCTGCGCGCCAGGCGAAAGAAACCCAGTGTTCCCGGCCGCCCGCCATAGAGTTCCGAAAGGCGCCGGATGAGGCGCCCGGCCTCGAACACGACATAGGCTACGTCGACGAGCGCACGCGGACTGACGGCCGTCACCAGCGACACGCGTTTGGCGGCTTCCAGGATCATGATCTTGGCCCTGGCGTCGAGAGGGCCAAGGATCTCCGCCTCAGCCAGACGCATCAGATTGGCGCCATCGATGATCTCGTCGCGCAGATCGGCCAGCGCGCGCCTGCCCGCAGCCGTTTCGGGTTTGGCCGCGACGAAGGCCGACAGCTCGTCGACCACCAATCGCGCCGCCTTGGGATCGTCGCGTGCAATCGCATCGAGCGCACGTTTCTGCAGCTTTTCGACCTCGGCAAGCCGGGCGATCGCCAGGAACTCGCGAATCAGGATCACCACCAGCGCCAGCACGGCGACGGCAGCCATGCCGGCGGCCAGCCAACCCAACCACTCGGCGCGCGCGAACAGATCGCGAATGAGCTGATCGGTCCACAGGCCGATGGCCAGCGAAACCAGCACCCCGAACGCGCCGAAGAAGATGGAGCCAAGCAATGAACGTTTCCTGCGAGCGACTGCCGGCGGCGGTTCGGCAGCGACGATGTCCGGCTCGTCGAACACGTCGATCTCCGACGGGATGACCAGCGCGACATCGCTCTTCACCGCGCGGGGCTTGCGCTGTGTGTCGGTCTGGACACGGCGCGCCTCCGGCGCCCCGGCCTGGGCACGGCGCGCCTGCGCCGCGTCCTGCTGCGATGTGGCCTCCGGTTCGATGCGGAATGCCGCCGGCTTGCGGGGCGCGGTCATGCCAGATGGTCTCCGATCAGGAACTGCAAGGCACGGTCGAGCCGGATATGCGGCAGTGACAGCATGACGCCCTCGGCCGTGCGCTCGAGTTTTGGCGGGCGAAAGCGCACGAAGCGGATCGCCGGGTCGGTATTGTCCTGCCTGTGGTCTGTCCCGGAAGCTTCGAAGACAGCATCAATTTTCTCCGGTAAATCACCGGGAAATATGGCTGTTTCAGCTTTCCCGTCAAAGGTGTCGCCATTGATTGTCTCGCCCGCGAGCGGTGTGCCGATGATGACCGGCAATGTCTCGCGGCCCTGTTTGACGGTGCCTTCCCGTGTTGCGCGCACCGCCGCCATGGCGACGACGTCGACGCCGGCGCCGGTGAAATTCGCCCGCGCCACGGCGCGGTCTGCCAGCCGCCGCACGATCGCCTGCAAGCGGTCATGGCTGTCGTGATGCAGGTGGTCGGCCTTGGTAGCGGCGATCAGGATACGATCGATGCGCCGCGAGAAAAGATCGGTGAGGAAGCTGCCGCGTCCAGGACGGAAACAGGCGAGGATCTCGGTCACCGCGCGCTCCAGGTCGGCCATGGCTCCGGGGCCGGCGTTCAGCGCCTGCATGGCGTCGATCAGCACGATCTGGCGGTCGAGCCGGGTGATGTGTTCGCGGAAGAAGGGTTTGACGACATGGGTCTTGTAGGCCTCGTAGCGCCTTTCCATCATCGCATGCAGCGAGCCGCTGCGCGGGCGCTTGTCGCCCAGGCTGTTTAGAGGCGCGAAGGTCAATGCGGGCGAGCCTTCGAGATCGCCAGGCATCAGGAAACGGCCCGGCGGCAAGGTCGAAAGCGCCCGCTCGTCGAGCTTGCAGGCTTTGAGATAGGCGGCGAAATCCTCGGCCAGGCGGCGCGCCGTCATCTCCTCGGCATCGGCGTTCGGATCGATCTCGGCCGATAGCGCCCGCCAGGCCCGCGACAGGTCCTCGCGCACCGGCAACGCAGCCATTTCAAGGGCTTCGCGCGAAAAATCGGCGAAGGACTTGCCGAGCAGCGGCAGGTCGAGCAGCCATTCGCCGGGATAGTCGACGATGTCGACCGACAGTTTTCCGGAGGAAAACATCCTGTTCCAGCCGGAGGCCGATTCATATTCGATGGTCAGCCGCAATTCGGAGATGGCGCGTGTCGAATCGGGCCAGACGCGGTCGTTCACCAAGGCGGCGATATGGTCCTCGTACTGGAATCGCGGCACCGCGTCGTCGGGCTGCTCTTCGAGGAAAGCGCGCGCGATGCGCCCGGATTTCTGCGCCTCGAACAGCGGCAGGCGCCCGCCATGAATAAGATTGTGGACCAGGGCCGAGATGAAAACCGTCTTGCCCGCCCTGGAAAGGCCCGTGACGCCCAGCCGCAGCGACGGCGAAAAAAGCCCGCTGGCGCGGCCCGAAAGCGTGTCGAGGGCAATTCTCGCCTCGTCGGTGAAAGTGGTCAGCGATGATGCCAAAATTGTCTCTCGAGGCTGCGACAGGTCCGATATAGGCGTTGCCGTTCTGGTTTGAAATGGCGTCAGAGGTCAGCCGGCGTCAGGAATGCCTCGAGATACCCGGCACCCTGGGCGGCCCCGGCAAGATCGCCGCTGAAGCGCACGACCGCCAGGCCCGAGGTCGGGAAACCATGATTGAGCATGGCGCGGGCGCTTTCCTCGCCATCGCCGGACACCGCCATGGCGAGATCCTCCGTCATCGGATTGTGGCCGACGAGCAGCATCGAACCCACCCCACCATTGTCCCGGATGAGGCTGAGGTACGCGGCCGCGTCCTCGCTGTAGAGCGCGTCGACGAACAGAACCCGGCCGGTGTCGGCCCGACCGGCCACGCCTTCCAGCGTCTCCTTCGCGCGCCGGGCTGTGGAGCAAAGCGTCAGATCGGGCACATAGGAGCGCGACCGCATGGCGATGCCCATCGCCTCCGCATCAGCGTGGCCGGACGCATCGAGCGGGCGATCGAAATCACGCATGCCGGGCAGCGCCCATCCGGCTTTGGCGTGCCTCAACAGATAAAGCCTGCTCACCCAACCTCCACCGTGCCAACAGCCCGAACCGTGCCGTGATTAGCCACAAGAACGGCGTGGCGCACAATGGCAGTCGTTTTTCGGACATGACGAATCATCAGCCGGCGGCCGCCAGTTCGAAGGATCCGGTACCTAAGACCAGCCCGAATCACCTCAATCGCGCTCATCGAGGCAGATTAACAATTGCGTGAATCGGTAATCGATTGCGCTTGTGCAGGCGTTTGACCGCGAATATATAGGCGCCAAATTTGGGGCTGTTTGGGTGAGTCGAATGAACGATGCCGTTACCGCCGATTACGTACCCTCCGAAGACGAGCCGTTCATGAACGAGCGGCAGAAATCCTACTTCCGCTCAAAGCTCGTCACCTGGAAGAATGACATATTGCGCGAAGCGCGCGAAACCCTCGAAATCCTACAGCAGGAAAACGCCAATCATCCCGATCTAGCCGACCGCGCCTCTTCGGAAACCGACCGCGCCATCGAACTCAGGGCGCGCGACCGCCAGCGGAAACTCATCGCAAAGATCGATTCGGCCTTGCAGCGCATCGAGGAAGGCACTTACGGCTATTGCGAGGAGACCGGCGAACCGATCGCGCTGAAGCGGCTGGATGCCCGCCCGATCGCAACCTTGTCGATCGAAGCGCAAGAGCGCCACGAGCGCCGCGAGAAGGTCTATCGCGACGATTAGCCTGCGGTCTGCATTCAAGAAGATTTCAGCGATATCGCTCTCGAAATGGCCGGTTTTCCGGCCGTTTCTTTTTTCAGAACCCGGGTGATGCGCATAACCCCGATCGGTTTTTCGGACCGGGCGCAAGCGCTGCTCACCTTTTCTGGCTGGAGAGTTCGCCCAGAAGCCTGGTCATCTCATCGTCGAGCGACGGCGGTGTTTTTGCCACCGGCTTGGTCGCCGGACTGCTCGAGCGGGGCTGGTCGAGCGAAACCTCGAGTTCCTTCATCAGCGTTTCATCGATGCTTTCCTGCCCCGGCGGTGGTGAAGCCGGCGGCGGGGCATGCCGGACGGCATTGACGTTTGCGGAGCCGTAGGAAGGCAGCGGCGTGACATTGGTCGGCTGATAACCCTGCGCCGCCGGCTTCGGCACCGGCTCCGGAGCGCGCTGGCGGGCGGGCGCTGCGCTCACCGGCTGCGGAGCAGGTGCCTGTCTCGCCGGCGCCGGGGTGGGCTGAGGCGGACGCGGCTTTGCCACCGCGACAGGCTGCTGCGAACCGCCATCTCCGGTCAGCGCGGGACGGCGTGGCGCAGAAAGGCGGATGTCACGCTCGACGACGACATCGGTCGGGCCGCCGATCAAAAGCAGATGCTCGATGTCGTCGCGGCGCACCAGCACCAGGCGGCGATGGCTGTCGACGGCGGTGGCGTCCATGACCGCAAGCCGCGTCTTGCGGTTCCGGCCGCCCGCGACAAAGGTGCCGAAGGTCAGGTTGCGAACGAGTTTGACGATGATGAGGACGATAACCAGCAGGACCAGCGCCGCGAAGGTCCACAGCAGTGCCGCTACATAGCCGGGGCCCGCTACGCTATCCAGCCATTGCAGCATTGGTTCCCCCTGATCGGTTTGGAAGTGACGCGACACTAGACCGTTGCGGCGGGCTACCGCAAGTTGCCTTTCACGCTTCATGAACAGCTTGAAACACTGGAGGGCCGGCCGACATCATTTTTATCTGACATTTGCCGCCCGGGCCTTTTCGGGACCGGGAGAATATGATTCAACCCGACAGGGGCGGGCGTCGGCACACATTGCGGCGAGTATCGGAACACCGGACTTCAAGAGCAGGGGGCACATGGCCAAGGAAACGCGCGGCGATTTCTATCCGGTACCGATCGTCGATCAGAACACGCGGCCGGGCGCCGTTACCCGGCTCGTCATCTTCATTGCCGTCCTGACGGGGGCCGCGATCGTTTTCGGCCTGTTTCGCGAGCGGCTCGGCGACCCTTTCCTGCTGGGCATGCTCGGCGTGCTGGCGATGATCGGCGTCGGCTTCCTGTTCGCCACGGCGATCGGCTTCGTGCAGATCACTCCACGCTCGACGGGCGACGAACTGTCGAAGGCATTCGTCGATTCGATGTCGCAGGGTCTTCTGGTCACGGACACCAAGGGCCGCGTGGTCTATGCCAACCGCGCCTATGCCGACATGACCGGAGCCTCTTCCGCGGCCGACCTGAAGACGGTCGAAGGGCTGCTTTCGGATGTTCCGGAAGCTTCGGTCACCATCTACCGACTGGCCTCCGGCCTGCGTGACGGCCAGCCGGGCGACGGCGAGTTCCGGCTCGCGCAGTCGATCAAGCCTGGCGCTGAGCCAGGCGCGCGCTGGTATCGCGCCCGCGCCCGCGCTTTCAGCGTGCCGGGCCAGCGGCCGCCGATGCTCGCCTGGCAACTTGCCGACATTTCGCAGGAACGCGCCGAGCAGGAGCGTTTCTTCCTGGACCTGCAGAAGGCGATCGATCATCTCGACCACGCGCCCGCCGGCTTCTTTTCCGCCGACCAGGAAGGCCGCGTCACCTATATCAACGCCACGCTCGCCGAATGGCTGGGCATCGACCTTGCCAGCTTCACGCCCGGCGCCGTCTCCCTGCCGGAGATCGTCGCCGGCGACGGCATGGCGCTGGTGCGCTCGGTCAAGGCCGACCCCGGTACGACGCGCAACGCGGTCATCGATCTCGACCTCACGACAATGACGGGCGAGGCGCTGCCGGTGCGCTTCATGCATCGCGTTTCAGCCAGCCGCGAAGGCCTCAACGGTCCGACGCGCACGATCGTGCTCAACCGCACGCAAGGCGAGGACGCCTCGGCGGACCTGCGCGCTTCGGAAGTGCGGTTCACCCGCTTCTTCAACTCGACGCCGATGGCGATCGCCGGCGTCGACGCCAGCGGGCGCATCCTGCGCACCAATGCGCCGTTCCTTTCGCTGTTTTCGTCGGTCGTAGACCGGGACGCCGTCGACCGCCGCATGCGGCTCGACACGGTCATCCACGAACGTGACCGCCCGGCCTTTGCCGCGGCCTTCGAAAAGGCACGGCAGCGGCAGGCCGATATCGAGCCGATCGATACGCTCCTGCCCGGCAATGAGGAGCGCCACATCCGTTTTTACGTCAATGCGGTCGCCGACGGCACAGGCGGCGAGGGGGCCGAGGAGTCGGCCATCGTCTACGCCGTCGAGACGACGGAGCAGAAGGCGCTCGAAGGGCAGATGGCGCAAAGCCAGAAGATGCAGGCCGTCGGCCAGCTTGCCGGCGGCATCGCACACGACTTCAACAATGTGCTGACCGCCATCATCATGGCGTCGGACCTGCTTCTGACCAATCATCGGCCGTCGGACCCATCCTTCCCCGACATCATGAACATCAAGCAGAATGCCAACCGGGCAGCCTCGCTGGTGCGGCAGTTGCTGGCCTTTTCGCGCAAGCAGACGCTGCGGCCGGAAGTGCTGAACCTTACCGACGTGCTCGCCGATCTCAGGATGTTGCTCGCCCGTCTGGTCGGCAACGACATCAAGCTGAAGATCGACCACGGTCGCGATCTCTGGCCGGTCAAGGTCGATATCGGCCAGTTCGAGCAGGTGGTGGTCAACCTGGCGGTCAACGCGCGCGATGCAATGCCGGCGGGCGGCGACCTCACGGTGCGCACCCGCAATGTGACCGCCGAGGAGTGCAAGACCTTTCCCTACCGGGAACTCACTCCGGCGGACTATGTGGTGGCCGAGGTCGAGGACACCGGCAGCGGCATCGCGCCCGACGTGCTGAAGAAGATATTCGAACCGTTCTTCACCACCAAGGAGGTCGGCAAGGGCACCGGCCTTGGCCTGTCCATGGTCTACGGCATCATCAAACAGACCGGCGGCTTTATCTTCTGCGATTCCGAGGTCGGCAAGGGTTCGGTCTTCCGCATCTTCCTGCCGCGCCACATCGCCGAGGCAAAGAAGGCAGGCGAACCCGGGGAAGCACCGGCAGCGGTGCCTGCCAAGTCGGCAGAGACAGGCAAGGATTTGTCCGGGTCGGCCACGGTGCTGCTGGTCGAGGACGAGGATGCGGTGCGCATGGGCGGCATGCGGGCACTGACCTCGCGCGGCTATACCGTGCACGAGGCGTCCTCCGGAGTCGAGGCGCTGGAAGTGTTCGAAGCGCTCGGCGGCAAGGTCGACATCGTGGTTTCGGATGTGGTGATGCCGGAGATGGACGGGCCGACGCTGCTCGGCGAACTGCGCAAGCGCCAGCCGGACATCAAGTTCGTCTTCGTGTCCGGCTATGCCGAGGATGCATTCGCCAGGAACCTGCCGGCGGACGCGCATTTCGGATTCCTGCCGAAACCGTTTTCGCTCAAGCAGTTGGCAACGATCGTCAAGGACATGCTGGAGTCTTAGGCCGTGAACCCGTAACTCGGGAAATGGCCGAGATTGGCGGTTCCCGAACGGCAGCTTAGGAGGCGGAATCGCCGAATAGCGGCCGTTCAGCAAATCCGAGCAGCAAGGTTTTTGCGATTTCTCGCGCCTTCCAGGCAAGCGCCTCATCCGGCAGTTCGCCGGCGGTCCAGAATGACAGGACCCCACGAAAGGCAAATGCGAGCTGTTCCGGCAGACTGCGCAGCGCCTCCTGCCTGCTGGCTGCGATCAAGCCTTCGCCCGCTCCAAGGGCCAGCGACCACAAGGTTGTGGAGTGCGCCAGGACCTTTCCGGGGGACGGGCCGGCCGTGCCGATCCATCCCATCACGGCCCGGTTAATCCCCGGCTCCTCCAGCATCACCTCGACCGCCGTATCGATGGCCAACAGCACGCGGCCGGCGGCATCGGCAGGCGGTGACATCCCGGCAAAGCGCTGGACCATCGTATCGATCCGCCGCCCCGAAAGGGCATGCATGATCGCGGCCTTGCTCCCGAACTGATTGAACGGCGTCGCGAAACTGACCCCAGCTTCGGTGGCGAGGTCGCGCATCGAGAAATCGGCCTTACCCTGTCGGAGCAACCGCTCCGCCGCATCGATCACACGCTGGCGAAGCGGCTCACCCCGCGTAGCGGTCGGAGCAACCTTGGTCTTGTTTGGCGTCATGCTGTTATCTATATCATGATATAGTTTCAATCATAGCCCGGAGTGAACCATGACTTCCACCCCTAAGACATTCCTCATCACCGGTGTCAGCTCCGGGCTGGGGCGCGCATTTGCAAGAGGCGCGCTTGAAGCGGGCCATCGGGTGATCGGCACCGTGCGGCGGGAAGCCGACGCCGAGATCTTCGCCGCGCTCGCGCCCGATCGCGCCCACCCGCTCTTGCTGGACGTGACCGATTTCGAGACGGTCCCGGCGGCTGTCACCGCGGCCGAACGGCAGGCGGGTCCAATCGACGTGCTGGTGAACAACGCCGGTTACGGCCATGAGGGCGTGCTGGAGGAGTCCTCCATGGACGATCTCCAGCGCCAGTTCGCCGCCAACGTCTTCGGGCCCGTCGCGATGATCAAGGCGGTGCTGCCGGGCATGCGCGAGCGGCGTCGCGGCCATATCATCAACGTCACGTCCATGGGCGGCTTCATCACCATGCCCGGGATCACCTTCTATTGCGGAAGCAAATTCGCGCTCGAAGGCATTTCCGAAGCGCTCGGCAAGGAAGTGGCAGGCTTTGGAATTCGGGTGACGGCGCTCGCTCCCGGCCAATTCCGCACGGATTGGGCCGGACGCTCGATGGATCGCACGCCGCGCAGCATTGCCGACTATGACGCGGTCATGGACCCGATCCGCGCCGCGCGACAGGCCAAGAGCGGCAACCAACCGGGCGATCCGGCCAAGGCCGCGCAGGCGTTGCTCGTGCTGGTCGATGCCGCGAACCCGCCGGTACGGCTGTTCCTGGGCGACGACGCGCTGGGGCTGGTCGACCAGAAGCTCGACGCGATGCGGGGCGAAATCAGCGCGTGGGAGGAGCTTTCGCGCTCAACCAGCTTCGCATCATGAGCGCTTGGAGCGCGTCGGCTGATGAAGACGCGCCGCGCGTCTTCATCAGCCTGCAATTGGGGCGGCTCGGCCTGTGACCGCCGGCCGAACATCCCGCCGAAGAGCAACCAAGTGAAGCCTTGCTTCAGCGAGCGGCTCTATCGCGAGCGCAACCTGATCGAGCGGTTCTTCTCTGAGCTGAAGCACTTCCGGCCTGTCGCCACCCGCTACGACAAGCTCGCCACCAACTTCCTCGCCATGGTCCAGCTCGCCTCGATGCGGCTGTGGCTCCGCGCTTACGAGTCTAGAACAGTTCAGCTTTGATAGAGTCGCCGACCGGTTTAACTCTTTGTTTTCGTGATATTGTCGTCCTGAAACGAAGTTTCCGTGTATTAGCGTTCCCGAATGCCTCTTGCGCAATACCGCGACAAGGCCATGATTGTGGCTGAAACGGCAGGGACGAGCTGTTGACGCCACACATCGAAGCCAGCGAGGGTGACTACGCCGACATTGTGCTGTTGCCGGGCGACCCCCAGCGCGCCGAATGGATGGCCATGACATTCCTGGAGGCCCCACGCTGCATCAACCGCCGGCGCGGTGCCCTTGGCTTCACTGGCCTGTTTCGTGGTCAGCCGGTCAGCATCCAGGCGACCGGCATCGGCGTATCCTCCTTTCTGATCTATGCGCATGAGCTGCTGGACGGCTACGGTGTGCGGACTTTGATCCGTACCGGCACCTGCGGCGGGCTGACCGCTGAGGTAAAACTACGCAGCCTCGTCATCTCGCAATCGGTGCGGCCCGAAAGCGCCCGAAGCGGTCAGGTTTTCGGCCTCTATGACGCTGCAGCCGGGCCGGACCCGGCGCTGTTTGCTCGCGCATTGGCGAAGGCGGCCGAACTCGGCATCGACCATCGTGCCGGGCTGACGGCATGCAGCGACGTCTTCCACCATCCGCAGGGACGCGCCCGTTTTGCCGATGCGCAGGCAGCCGGCGCGCTGGCCGTGGACATGGAGACCAGTGCGCTCTATCGCATTTCCAGGCATTTCGGGGCCCGTGCGCTATCGATCTGCACGGTGGTCGACGATATCGACAGCGGCGAACAGACCCAATATGCAGAGCGCCAGGATCTTTTTACCGACATGACGCGGCTGGCGCTGGAAATCGCCGCCGCCGATCGGCCCGGTGCGTGATAGGCCCGCCGAGCCGCCCCAGTTCCTGATGCATTCCGAACACAAAGCCGGGGGGCACTTTTCTGGATTCTTCAGGCGGCTTCCCATTTCGGCGGCATCTGGTCTTCCATACCCGGCCGGTGGCTGCGCAGATAGAGCGCGCAGGTGGTGCGCAGCATGGAGGCGAAGTTGGGAATCTCGCCATTGATCTCGATGGCCTCGTCATAGAGTTTCGAGATGAATTTCGGCGTCGTCAGGTCCTGGCTTTCGGCGATTTCGTCGAGCAGTGCCCAAAACGTCGCCTCAAGCTGGATGCTGGTCGAATATCCGTCGATGCGGATCGACCGGTTGATCTGACGATAACCTTCGGGGTCCTGGGCCGCAAATACCCTGCACATCCGACAACCTCCCACGTTCGTTGATTTTTGGCGTTGATTTTGGGTGGACAGATGCTTTTGCCGCCAGAGGCGACGCGGCCTTTGTCCCCGACAGCATTCTCCGGCAAAATCGGCTGAACAGCAATCGGACTTTCGTCCTTGCGATTGTCAGGCGAGTCGATCTTCGGAGCGTGGTAACCGGCTGCCACCATCTTTTGCCGTCGCCGCGCATAATCATCTTCGAAGCATCGAGTGGCGAGGACTGATTTGGCGAAGGCAATCCACACCATGATCCGGGTTCTCGACGAGACCCGCTCCGTCGATTTCTACAGAAATGCCTTCGGCCTCGATGTCGCCGAAAGGCTGGATTTCGACACGTTCACGCTCATCTACCTCAGCAATGCCGAGACGCAATTCGAAGTCGAACTGACCGTGAACAAGGGTCGGCAGGAGCCTTATGCGCTTGGCGATGGCTACGGCCATCTCGCGGTTTCGGTCGTCGATCTCGACGGCGAGCACGACCGGCTCGGCGCGCTCGGCCTCAACCCGAAGAAGATCGTCGAATTCAACCGTGACGGTTCGCTGATCGCACGCTTCTTCTTCATCGAGGATCCGGACGGCTACAGGATCGAGGTTCTGCAACGAGGAGGCAGGTTCCAGTAGAGATCGCGGCCGCGTGTGCGCGGCGCCAGCCAAGGCATCCCATGGATGCAACCAGCAAGCAGGGAGGAAAATATGGTCACGATCTATGAAAGCAGGCCCGGGCTTTCGCGGCGCGAGCTTCTGAAGCGCGGCGGCGTCGGAGCCTTGCTCGTCATTTCCGGCAGCGCGGTCATCAGCCCGGAACATGCCTGGGGCCTCGAAACGTCGGCGCTGAAGCCGGAGACGATGGCGACGCTGATCCAAATGGGGCGGGACGTCTACCCGCACGATCAGCTTCCCGACAAATATTACGCCATCGCGGTCAAGAGCCATGACGATCAGGCCGGCAAGGATGCCGCACATAGGGATCTCATCGAGAACGGCATCGCCGATCTCGACAAGAGGTCCGGCAAGGGCGGCTACCGGAACCTTGGTTGGGAGGATCAGCGTGTCGCAGTGCTGAAGCAGGTCGAAGCCACGCCTTTCTTCCAGGCGGTGCGCGGGGGCCTCGTCGTCAGCCTCTACAACCAGAAGGAGGTCTGGCCGGTCTTTGGCTATGAGGGCGAATCCTATTCCAAGGGCGGCTATATCGCGCGCGGCTTCGACGACATCGAGTGGCTCTGAGCCGGCTCCTCTCGCCACCCAGCAAAATCGAAATCATGGGAGGAAACCATGGCAGCAGCATTTGATCTGAAAAACGACAATTTGGTCGTCATCATCGGCTCGGGGGCCGGCGGCGGCACACTCGGCAATGAACTCGCCCAGAAGGGCATCGACGTCGTCATCCTGGAGGCCGGCGCACGCCACGAATTCGACGACTTCATCAATGACGAGTGGGACTCCTTTGCCCAGCTCGCCTGGAAGGACAAGCGCACAACCTCCGGCGACTGGCGCGTGGCCAGGGATTTTCCGAACCTGCCGGCCTGGATCGTGAAATCGGTCGGCGGCTCGACCACGCACTGGGCCGGCGCTTCGCTGCGCTTCCAGGAGCATGAGTTCAAGACCGCCTCGACCTACGGCAAGGTGGAGGGCGCGAACCTGCTCGATTGGCCGGTGACACTGGCCGAGATGGAGCCCTATTACGCCAAGGCCGAAGCCAAGATGGGCGTCACCGGCACCAATGACTGGCCGAGGCTGCCGGGCAACAATAATTTCAAGCTGTTGAAGGCTGGCGCCGACAAGCTCGGCTACAAGGAATGCCACACCGGCAACATGGCGATCAATTCGGTCGAGCGTGACGACCGGATGTCCTGCCAGCAGACCGGCTTCTGCTTCCAGGGCTGCAAATGGGGCGCCAAATGGTCGACGCTCTACACCGAGATCCCGAAAGGCGAAGCGACAGGCCATCTCGAGGTGAGGCCGAACGCCATGGCCGTCAAGATCAACCATGACGCCTCGGGAAAGGTGACCGGCGTCGTCTATGCCGACAAGGACGGCAAGCTGCAGGAGCAGAAGGCCCGCATCGTCGCCGTCGCCGGCAATTCGATTGAAAGCCCGCGCCTGCTGCTCAATTCGGCTTCGAGCAAGTTCCCTGACGGCCTCGCCAATTCATCGGGGCAGGTGGGCAAGAACTACATGCGCCACACCACCGGCTCGGTTTATGCCATCTTCGACAAACCGGTGCACATGTATCGCGGCACCACGATGGCCGGCATCATCCGCGACGAGGCGCGGCATGATCCATCGCGCGGTTTCGTCGGCGGCTACGAATTCGAGACGCTTTCGCTCGGCCTGCCGTTTATGGCGGCCTTCCTCGATCCCGGCGCTTGGGGCCGCTCCTTCACCACCGCACTCGACCACTACGACCACATGGCAGGGCTGTGGATCGTCGGCGAGGACATGCCGCGCGAAGAAAACCGCATCACGCTGCATGCCGACGAAAAGGACGAGCACGGCATGCCGATCGCCGATGTGCATTTCGACGATCATCCCAACGATACGGCGATGCGCGATCATGCCTACAAACAGGCCACGGCGCTCTACGATGTGGTTGGAGCGACGCGTACTTTCCCGACGCCGCCTTATCCTTCCACCCATAATCTCGGCACAAACCGGATGAGCGAGAAGGCGGCCGAAGGCGTCGTCAACAAGCACGGCCAGACGCACGACATCAAGAACCTGTTCGTTTCCGACGGCAGCCAGTTCACGACAGGCGCGGCCGAGAACCCGACGCTGACGATCGTCTCGCTGGCGATCCGGCAGGCCGATTACATCGCCAGCCAAATGTCAGCGAGAAGCATCTAGTTCCACCTCCCGACTGCCTGCTGGCGCGGAGCCCCGACCGGGGTTCCGCGCCATTTTTCTCGACTTTCAGCCCTTGGTGCAGGTCGAGGCGGTGAAGGCGCCGTCGGGCTGTCTCATGATGATGTCGAACGAGGGCGGGCCCTGACCATCCAGAGTTGCCTGAGTGAGGGACAACGAGTTGCCGCCGGCGGTGTAGCCGCCGAGCGGTCCCAGCCAGGAGATCACCCCATTTGCGTCCATCTGGTAATTGTAGCCCTGCTGGGCGGTCCCGAAGGTGACTGGGCCGGTATAGACGTTTCCCTTGATGGTGATGTCGCCGAGGTTGAGGAACATGCCGAGCAGGTAGACCTCGCAATGATAAATGCCGTCGGGCATCTTGCCGTCGCTGAAGTCGGCTCGCGCCGCCCCGGTCGCCGCCGCCAGAAACAATAGGCCGGTAGAGATGCGTGAAATTCCGGATGCCATGACGTCGCTCGGTTGAGGGGCGAACTTGCCCCATTTGTGTGCCATACCGCAATATTTGTCGCGTGCGGCCCGCGTCCGGAGATCAAAATCTAGGCATTTGGAGAAATTGGACGAAAATTAGGCAAAAACCGTGTGCGCTGCGCAAATTTCCCTCAACCAATTTTTAACCGGCCCTCACGCTTTCTCTAAGCACGATATGTCAATCCACTGATAATATTGAGCATTAACTCCTTCCACGAAACCGCCTCGGCGATTGGCATGGGGGTTGCTTCGTAGTGTTGCGTTGCAATCAATCAGCTTGGGAGTGTCAGGCATGAGGGGTAATTTCTCGACAATAACAAAAATGTTTTCGGCGGGCGTGGTCGCTGCCGGCCTGTCGATGTCGGCGCCCGCGAAGGCGGCCGACGACACGATCAAGGTCGGCATCCTCCATTCGCTGTCCGGCACGATGGCGATTTCGGAGACGACGCTGAAGGATGCCATGCTGATGCTCATCGACGAGCAGAATGCCAAGGGCGGCCTGCTCGGCAAGAAGCTCGAAGCGGTCGTCGTCGATCCGGCGTCCAACTGGCCGCTCTTCGCCGAGAAAGCGCGCGAGCTGATCTCCAAGGACAAGGTCGCGGCGGTGTTCGGCTGCTGGACCTCGGTGTCGCGCAAATCGGTGCTGCCGGTGTTCTCGGAACTCGACAACATCCTGTTCTATCCAGTCCAGTATGAGGGCGAGGAGAGCGAGCGCAACGTGTTCTATACGGGCGCGGCGCCGAACCAGCAGGCCATTCCGGCCGTCGACTATCTGATGAGCGAGGATGGCGGCTCGGTGAAGCGATGGGTGCTGGAAGGCACCGACTATGTCTATCCCCGCACCACCAACAAGATCCTCGAGGCCTATCTGAAGGCCAAGGGCGTCGCGGCGGAAGACATCATGGTCAACTACACGCCGTTCGGTTTCTCGGACTGGCAGACCGAAGTCTCGGCAATCAAGAAGTTCGGTTCGGCCGGCAAGAAGACCGCCGTCGTCTCCACCGTCAACGGCGACGCCAACGTGCCGTTCTACAAGGAACTGGGCAACCAGGGCATCAAGGCCGAGGACATCCCGGTCATGGCCTTCTCGGTCGGCGAGGAGGAGCTTGCCGGTCTCGACACGGCGCCGCTGGTCGGCCATCTCGCCGCATGGAACTACTTCGAGAGCGTCGACACGCCCGAGAACAAGAAGTTCATCGCCGACTGGCACAAGTTCATCAAGAACGACAAGCGCACCACCAACGACCCGATGGAGGCCCACTATATCGGCTTCAACATGTGGGTGAAGGCGGTCGAGAAGGCCGGCACCACCGATCCGGACAAGGTGATTGACGCCATGGTCGGCGTCTCGGTGCCGAACCTGACCGGCGGCTATTCGACGATGATGCCGAACCATCACATCACCAAGCCGGTGCTGATCGGTGAAATCCAGGCCGACGGCCAGTTCGAGACGGTCTCGCGCACGCCGGGGCTGGTGATGGGCGACGAGTGGTCGGATTACCTGCCCGACTCCAAGGACTTGATCTCCGATTGGCGGGCGCCTCTGTCCTGCGGCAACTTCAATGTCGCCACCGGCAAATGCGGCGGCAAGGGCACAAACTGATCCTCCCGGGCTGGACCTTCAGGTCCATGCCCATGACCGCGAGCGTCCGGACGGTTCCTTCGCCGTCCGGACGTCCAACTCAACCCTGAAGAGTCGCCTGACGCCGATGAACCTTTTCCGCGCACTTGGCCTGACACTGCTGTTCTTGCTGGCGACGCTGTCGTCATCGGGCGCCGGCGAAGCCGATCTGCGTGGCATCATCGCCAAGTTCGCCGCCGCCAAGGGTTTTTCGGAGACGGGAGCTGTCGTTCACGACTTGGCGGCGACCGGCGATCCGGCAGTGGAGCGGCCTCTTGCGGCACTCGCCGATGGCAATCTTTACATCCGCAAGATCGATTCCCTGGTCTTCGTCGGCAAGGAAGGCGGCGAACGGGTCCAGCTTTTCGACCCGCTGAGCGGTGAGCCATCCGGTGAAGCAGCCAAGGACGACATCACCAAGATCAAGGTCAACAACACGCTGCGCCGCACCATCCGCGATGCGCTGGGCACGCTGACGCTTGGCGCCAAGGATCCGGCCGTGCGGCTCGCCGCCGCCGACACCATGTTCAAGACGCCCGATGCCGCAAACATCGAGCCGCTCGACGCTGCGATCGCCAATGAGACGGTCGCCAGTGTCAAGACCTTGCTGCAACAGGCTCGTGCCGCGTCGATTCTGAGCTCGGATCGGCCTGATGCCGACAAGCTCGCGGCAATCGCCCTGATCGGCGCGCGCGGCGACCGCGATGCGGTATCGCTGCTCACCTCGGCAGGGGCCAATGCCTTGGGCGCAGTGAAGGAAGCGGCGACGGCGGCTATCGCCAACATCAATTCGACGCTGGCCCTGTGGGACGCCGGACAGAACATCTGGTACGGCATTTCGCTGGGCTCGGTGCTGCTGCTGGCAGCGATCGGGCTTGCCATCACCTTCGGCGTCATGGGCGTCATCAACATGGCGCATGGCGAGATGGTGATGCTCGGCGCCTACACGACCTTCGTCGTCCAGCAGGTGATCCGCACGTCGTTTCCCGGCCTGTTCGACTGGTCGCTGGTCATCGCGCTGCCACTTGCCTTCCTGGTCTCGGGGCTTGTCGGCCTCGCCATCGAGCGCGGCATTATCCGCTTCCTCTACGGCCGGCCGCTGGAGACGCTGCTGGCGACATGGGGCGTTTCGCTGATCCTGCAGCAGGCAGTGCGTTCGATCTTCGGGCCGACCAACCAGGAGGTCGGCAATCCCTCCTGGATGTCGGGTTCGTTCGATGTCGGCCAGCTTGCCATCACCTGGAACCGGCTCTGGATCCTGGTCTTCGCGCTTAGCGTCTTTGCCGTGCTGCTCTATGTGATGAAGCGCACCCCCTGGGGCCTACAGATGCGCGCCGTCACCGCCAACCGCCGCATGGCCGCCTCTATGGGCATCAGGACGCCATGGGTCGACGCGCTGACCTTCGCGCTCGGCTCCGGCATTGCCGGCATTGCCGGCGTGGCGCTCAGCCAGATCGACAATGTCTCGCCCAATCTCGGCCGCGGCTACATCATCGACAGTTTCATGGTCGTCGTCTTCGGCGGCGTCGGCAATCTGTGGGGCACGCTGGTCGGCGCCTTTTCGCTGGGCATCGTCAACAAGTTCCTCGAACCCTATGCCGGCGCCGTGCTCGGCAAGATCGTCGTGCTGGTGCTGATCATCCTGTTCATCCAGAAGCGCCCGCGCGGCCTGTTCGCGCTCAAGGGCAGGGCGGTGGAAGCATGATGTCGGGACGCTTCTTCGCCGCGGGCGCGGACCGCCGCATCGCCATCACCATCCTCATTCTGCTGGCGGCGGCCATCATCGTGCCGCTGCTCAACCTTGCGGTATTACCGACGAGCGCCTTCTACATTCCGCCCTATATCGTGGCGCTGACCGGCAAATATCTCTGCTACGCGCTGCTGGCACTCGCGCTTGATCTTGTCTGGGGCTATTGCGGCATCCTTTCGCTCGGCCACGGCGCCTTCTTCGCGCTCGGCGGCTACGCGATGGGCATGTATCTGATGCGCCAGATCGGCTCGCGCGGCGTCTATGGCAACCCGGTCCTGCCTGATTTCATGGTGTTCCTGAACTACAAGGAACTGCCCTGGTTCTGGACCGGCTTCGACCATTTCTGGTTCGCCGGCCTCATGGTGCTTGCGGTACCCGGCCTGCTTGCCTTCGTCTTCGGCTGGTTCGCCTTCCGCAGCCGCGTCACAGGCGTCTATCTCTCCATCATCACACAGGCGATGACCTATGCGCTGCTGCTCGCCTTCTTCCGCAACGACATGGGCTTCGGCGGCAACAACGGCTTGACCGATTTCAAGGACATTCTGGGCTTCAACGTCCAGGCCGACGTGACCCGCTCGGCGCTGTTCGCGGCCAGCGCGGTGATGCTTGCGCTCGGCGTCTTCGTCACCTGGGCGATCGTCGGCTCCAAATACGGCAAGCTGCTGATGGCGGTGCGCGATGCCCAAAGCCGCACCCGCTTCCTCGGCTGGCGGGCTGAGAATGTGAAGTTGTTCGCCTTCACGGTTTCAGCTGTCACGGCCGGCGTCGCGGGCGCGCTTTACGTGCCGCAGGTCGGCATCATCAATCCGGGCGAATTCGAACCCTCCAATTCGATCGAGGTGGTGATCTGGGCCGCGGTCGGCGGGCGCGGCACCATCATCGGGCCGATCATCGGTGCGCTGCTGGTCAACGCCGGAAAATCCTGGTTCACCGGCGTGCTGCCTGAACTGTGGCTGTTCGCACTCGGCGGCGTGTTCGTCGCCGTGACGCTGCTCTTGCCGAAAGGCATCATCGGCATGTGGGATAGCTGGCGCGGCAACGCCAAGGCGCTGCGCGCGGCATCGTTGGCCGAGGAGGCCGGCGCCGATGGTGAAATCGCGCCGTCCAAAGTCGTGCAGGCGGCGGCCAGAACACCCGGCGAATGGTCCTCGTCCAGCCTCGAACCACAGCCGGCGGAGTAACGAGCGATGTCGAAGTCGAACACCATTCTCTATCTCGACGGCGTCTCGGTTTCCTTCGACGGCTTTCGCGCCATCAACAATCTGTCGCTGGTGCTCGACAAGGGCGAGATGCGCGCCATCATCGGCCCCAACGGCGCCGGCAAGACCACGATGATGGACATCGTCACCGGCAAGACACGGCCCGACGAGGGCGAGGTGTTCTTCGACGGCCAGGTCGATCTCACCCGCCATGACGAGGCCGAGATCGCCATGATGGGCATTGGCCGCAAATTCCAGAAGCCGACGGTTTTCGAAAGCCACACCATCGAGGAAAATTTGATGCTGGCGCTGAAGGGGCCGCGCTCGATCTTCCCGGCGCTGTTCCATCGACGCTCGCCCGCCGAGACGCGGCGGATCGATGACATCCTCGGGACCATCCGGCTCGGCGACAAACGCGACGAGCTCGCCGCCTATCTCAGCCATGGGCAGAAGCAGTGGCTGGAGATCGGCATGCTCCTGGCGCAGGACCCGAAGCTGCTGCTGGTCGACGAGCCGGTCGCCGGCATGACCGACGCCGAAACCGAGGAAACCGCGCGCCTGCTCAAGGAGATCGCCCGCGACCATTCAGTGATCGTCGTCGAGCATGACATGCATTTCGTGCGCGAGCTCGGCGTCAAGGTCACCTGCCTGCATGAGGGCTCGGTGCTTTCAGAAGGCACGCTCGATTTCGTATCTGCCGATGAACGCATCGTCGAAGTCTATCTGGGGAGATGAGCATGGTTTGGCGGGTGCAATTCCATCGCTTCGATCTTGCCTTCCTTCGGTTCTGGAGAAGGCGCTGACATGCTCGAAGTTTCCGATGCCACGCTCCACTACGGCGCCGCCCAGGCGCTGCGCGGCGTGTCGCTCAAGGCGGGCGCCGGCAAGATCACTTGCGTGCTCGGCCGCAATGGCGTCGGCAAGACCAGTTTGATGAGATCGATCGTCGGCCACCACAGGCTGACGAGCGGAAGCGTTGCCTTCGAGGGGAAGGCGCTCGACCGGAGCGCGGCGTATGACCGCGCCCGGTCGGGCATCGCATTCGTGCCGCAGGGCAGGGAGATCTTTCCGCTGCTCAGCGTGCGGGAAAACCTCGAATCGGGATTCTCGCCCCTGAAACGGGCCGACCGCAACGTGCCGGCGCATGTCTTCGAATTGTTTCCGGTGCTCAAGCAGATGCTTGGCCGCCGCGGCGGCGATCTCTCCGGCGGCCAGCAGCAGCAGCTCGCCATCGGCAGGGCGCTGGTGATGCGGCCCAAGCTTCTGGTGCTCGATGAGCCGACGGAAGGTATCCAGCCGTCCGTTATCAAGGACATCGGCCGCGCCATCCGCTATTTGCGCGACCAGGCCGGCATTGCGGTTCTTCTCGTGGAGCAATATCTCGACTTCTGCCGCGAACTCGCCGACGAGGTCAACATCATGGACCGCGGCCAGATCGTCCATACTGGTCCTGCCGAAGATCTCGACCGGGCGGATGTCAGGAAGTTCCTGACGGTGTAAATCCATCTCCTGATGAAAGATTGCTCAATCTTTCTTCAACACCCGCTGGCACGCTCAATACTACATGCTAGTCTTCTGATGGCTTTGTGAGTCGGCCGTTTCCGTATCAGTCTGGTTTGTCGCAGATCGAGGTGGGCGACGGGCAAGTTCCGCGCAAGCATGCGTTCCTAGCATCCTCCCTGCGATCTCGGTCGTTCAACGCGTTTGGGCATACAGGCCAAGGGGCAGCTATGGAACGTTACGTCGAGGACTACCAGAAGCGGCGGCTCACAGAGCCCGTCGACATCATCACAGCCATCAACATTCTGAAGTCCCAGGGCTATGACCACGACGAGCTGATCGAGGAGATCACCAAGGTCTTCTATGTCGACCTCGATGCCTTCAATGAAATTGTCATGGCGGCGTAAAAGCCGCATTCGGCCATTCAACAATGATGGGCACGGCATTGATGCGCTTGGTCAGCTAGCGCGCCGGAATGGAGAGGCGGTGACGCGGTTGCGGCCGCCGCGCTTGGCGGCATAGAGCGCCTTGTCGGCGGCGCTGAGCACCTTGTCGAAGCTCAGGCCCTCTTTGGTGCCGAAAGCAAAGCCGGCGCTGACGGTGCACGTCAGGGGACCGTTCTCGGTGTCGATGCGGCGCGCGGCGAACGAGGTTCGTATCGCCTCGGCCGTGTTTTCCACTGTTTCGGGCAAAGTCCGCTTCAGCACCACCGCGAACTCCTCGCCCCCCATGCGCGCGGCGACATCGGTCGGGCGAAGGTTGCCGGCAAGCTCCTTGGCGAACACTTTCAGCACCTCATCGCCCGTCGCGTGGCCGAACTGGTCGTTGATGGCCTTGAAGCTATCGAGGTCGAACACGACCACGGCGGTAAAGGCGCCGACGGGAGAATCGCCAAAGAGGTCGAACAGCGCGCGGCGGTTGAGCAGGCCGGTCAGCTGATCCGTCAGCGCGTTGCGGCGATGATGCCCCGCTAGACGCCCCTGGTTGAGGGCCAGCGACAAGGCGCCGATGCCGGTCATGCTGGCGATGACGACGATGAGGCTGAGATCCTCGGCCCAGTTCCTTGGCGCATGGCTCAGGATCAGCTTGCCGTCCCATGCCAAAACCGTCGCGCAGAGCAGGAAGGACATGGCGGTCGCTGAATAGAGTGCGGCGGCGCCGATGGTAAGCGCTGGGGCCTCGGCGCGGCCCTTCCAGTATTCGGCGGCGGTTGCGAACAGGAGCAGGGCCGCGAACAGATTCTCGAACATGAAGCCGAGCCCGTCATAGCCGAGAGCCATGGGCGGCAGCGCCACTGCCAGCGAAATGCCGCTGCCGATCAAAACTCTGGGGATCGGCGAGCCGCCGCTTCTGAATTGGTATGCGGCGCCCAGCATCATGGAGAAGCCGACCAGCAGCAAGGTGAAGGTGGCGATGCCGAGGCCGCGCCTGGGCGCGTCGATATAGGCGTCATAGGTGAAGACCTCGCCCACCACCAGCATGGCGCTGAGCGCCCAGGTGAGCAGGAACTTGTCGGTGCGGGCGGTGAGCCATGTGCCGAACAACGTCAGGCTCAGGCAGGCAGCGGAGAAACCGACCGCCAGCAGAAGTGAGTTGTAGTCGAGCGACATGCCCTCGTTCCTTGCCCGCGACGACCCTGCAGCCTGACGTTGCTGGAGTCATGACGCAAGGAAGTGTCGATAAGGTTACGATCGCGGCGAAAAAGCCAAGCTTGCACGGCGTTAGAGGACTACCGCCGACAGGAGCAGAACGGCACCGACCGCCATCATCAGCAGACCCGGCCAATTCTGTGACACGCCTAGGAAACCGAGGCCGCGCCGGCGTGGCTCAAGCGTCGGGGCCTGCGTTGCGAGATCTGGCATCCGTCGATCCGAAGCTGCAGGTGCCGGATCGCTGAGCCGTCCACGCCTGAGAGCTGCGCCCGCCGTATACACAACGCCGGCGACGATGAGAAACGCACCGATAAGGATGACAGCCATCCTTCCTCGCTTTTCTGCTGGTTTTCCCGCGCGGGAACCCGCCACCAAGGCAAAACGACGATGACGCCTTGAGGTTCCGACAGAGGCTATTGACGCCGGCAATTCATGCAAATGGAGATAGCCGCAGAGGCTTGCCGCTTAGCTGGTTTCTGTCACTCGCTTCATCAGCGCCATGGCGCCGAAGGGCGCGCGCACCTTGCCCTCGGTGATGAAGTAGACGAACACGTCGCGCGGTTGCACCGGTGCGTCGGTGGCAGGGTCGGCGCGCCGCAAACCGGTTGGCCGCTTGCCTTCCGCCCAGACCTTGGCCCGCGCCGCCCATTCATCGAGGCCTTTTGGCGTGTAGCAGTCGGGATTGTCATCCGAGCCGGTCTGCAGCCGCGCATAGATGAAATCGCCGGTGATATCGGCGATATCAGGATATTTTGCGTGATCGGCATAGACGATGGCCGCCTTGTATTTGCGCGCGAGCGCCGGGAATTCCGGCACGATGAAACTGTCGTTGCGAACTTCGAGCGCGTGGCGCAACGCGATACCGTCTTGGCTTTCCGGCAACAACTTCAGAAACGCCTCGAAATCGTCGGGATCGAATTTCTTGGTCGGCGCGAACTGCCAAAGGATCGGTCCAAGCTTGTCGCCCAGCGCGGCGACGCCGGAGCCAAGGAAACGCATCATCGATTCACCTGCTTCGCCCAGCACGCGGCGGTTGGTGACGAAGCGGTTGCCCTTCAGCGAATAGACGAAACCGTCGGGTGCCTCATTGGCCCATTTGACGAAGGTCGGTTCCTTGAAGCTGGAATAGTAGGTGCCGTTGACCTCGATGCTCGGTACCTGCCGGCTGGCGTATTGCAACTGCTTGGCCTTGGGGAGTTTTTCCGGGTAGAAGGACGTGTCCCATGGCTCGAAGGTCCAGCCGCCCATGCCGGCGCGGATTGTTCCCGATTTGCTCATTGTCGTCCTCCCGTTTCAGAAATCTGGCCGCGTTCAGAAAATCAGGCCGCCGTGACCTCGTCGACCGGCTTGGCCATGTCGACGAGCACCCATCCTGGCCGGTAGGGATTGGGCCGGCGACCCGTTTCGCGATAGCCGTAGGCCAAATAGAGCGCGATGTTGCGCTCCATTTTCGCATTGGTGTAGAGCCGCACCTCCGGCACGCCCCACAGGCGCGCCTGCTGATCCGCATGTTTCAACAATGCGATGCCGAAGCCCTTGCCCTGAAATCCTGGCGCCACCGCGACGGAGAAGATCATCGCGTGGTCTTCGTGCCCCTCCAGGACGATCAGCCCGGCCAGGTCGCCGCCGCTCTCCAGCAGCCAGGCCTCGCCGCGTTCGATGCGTGGCGCATAGTCTTCGGTGACCGGGATCGGCGGCGCGCCCAACAGCGCGGTGTAGGGCGCGTAGGCATCCGTGGTCAGAGTCATGACGGCGGTGACATCCGGGGCGAGGGCTTTCCTGATCTTCATTTCGAGGATTCCCAACGCCAGCCCGCTCTCACTCCGCCGCTTCGCGCTTGCCTCCGGGGCGTCGCTCCAGCAATTCCTTGAGGAATTGGCCGGTGTAGCTGCGTTTTTCGCGCACGATCGCTTCCGGCGTGCCGGAGGCGACCAGTTCGCCGCCGCCATCGCCACCCTCGGGGCCGAGGTCGAGCACCCAGTCGGCGGTCTTGATCACTTCGAGATTGTGCTCGATGACCACCACCGTGTTTCCCTGGTCGACCAGTTCGTGCAGCACTTCCAGCAGCTTGGCGACATCGTGGAAGTGCAGGCCGGTTGTCGGCTCGTCGAGAATGTAGAGCGTCTTGCCGGTCGCCTTGCGCGACAGCTCCTTGGCGAGTTTTATCCGCTGCGCCTCGCCGCCCGACAACGTGGTTGCCTGCTGGCCGATATGGATGTAGCCGAGGCCGACCTGCTTCAGCGTGTCGAGCTTGTCGCGCACACCGGGCACGGCGGCGAAAAAATCGACGCCTTCCTCGACCGTCATGTCGAGCACGTCGGCGATCGACTTGCCCTTGAACAGCACGTCGAGCGTCTCTCTGTTATAACGCTTGCCGTGGCAGACGTCGCAGGTGACGTAGACGTCGGGGAGGAAGTGCATCTCGATCTTGATAACGCCGTCGCCCTGGCAGGCCTCGCAGCGGCCGCCCTTGACGTTGAAGGAGAAGCGGCCCGGCTGGTAGCCGCGCGCCTTGGCTTCCGGCAGGCCCGCGAACCAATCGCGGATCGGCGTGAAGGCGCCGGTATAGGTGGCGGGGTTGGAGCGCGGGGTCCGTCCGATCGGCGACTGATCGATGTCGATGACCTTGTCGAGGAACTCCAAGCCCTCGATGCGGTCGTACTCGGCCGGATGCTCGCGCGAGCCCATGATGCGGCGCGAGGCCGCCTTGAAAAGCGTTTCGATCAGGAAGGTCGATTTGCCGCCGCCCGATACGCCTGTGACGGCGGTGAAGGTGCCGAGCGGAATTTCGGCGGTGACGTTCTTCAGATTGTTGCCGCGCGCGCCGACGACTTTCAGGCGGCGGTTCTTCTTCGCCTCGCGGCGAACCGCTGGTGTCGCCACTTCGAGCTCGCCCGAAAGGTATTTGCCGGTGATCGAATTCGGGTTGGCCATCACCTGCTGAGGCGTGCCCTGGGCAATGATTTCGCCGCCATGGATGCCGGCGGCCGGGCCGATGTCGACGACGTAGTCGGCATGCAGGATGGCATCCTCGTCATGCTCGACCACGATGACCGTGTTGCCGATGTCGCGCAGGTGCTTCAGCGTGTCGAGCAGGCGCGCATTGTCGCGCTGGTGCAGGCCGATCGACGGTTCGTCCAGCACGTAGAGCACGCCGGTGAGGCCGGAGCCGATCTGCGATGCCAGCCGGATGCGCTGGCTCTCGCCGCCCGACAGCGTGCCGGAATTGCGCGACAGGGTGAGATAGTCGAGGCCGACGTCGTTGAGGAAGCGCAGCCGCTCGCGGATTTCCTTGAGCACGCGCACGGCGATCTCGTTCTGCTTGTCGTTGAGCTGCGCCGGCAGGTCGGTGAACCACTGGTCGGCCTTGCGGATCGACTGTTCGGTCACTTCGCCGATGTGCTTGCCGGCGATCTTCACCGCCAGCGCTTCCGGCTTCAGCCTGTAGCCACGACAGGCCGGGCAGGGGGTGGCCGACATGAAGCGCTCGATTTCCTCGCGCATCCAGGCGGATTCGGTCTCTTTCCAGCGCCGCTCGAGGTTGGGGATGACGCCCTCGAAGGTCTTGGTCGTTTTGTAGGAGCGCAGGCCGTCATCATACTGGAAGGTGATCTCGCGCTCGCCGGTGCCGCGCAGGATGGCTTCCTGGGCTTCCCTGCTCAAATCCTTGAACTTGTCGCCGAGCTTGAAGCCGTAAGCCTTGCCGAGCGCCTCCAGCGTCTGCACGTAGTAGGGCGAAGTCGATTTCGCCCATGGGCTGACGGCGCCATCGCGCAGCGAGACGTTCTCGTCGGGAACGACCAGATTGGGATCGATGGCGCGCTGGCTGCCCAGCCCGTCGCAGGTCGGGCAGGCGCCGAACGGGTTGTTGAACGAGAACAGCCTGGGCTCGATCTCGGGAATGGTGAAACCGGAGACCGGACAGGCGAATTTTTCCGAGAACAGGATGCGCTCATGCGTCTCGTTCTTCGACTTGTTGACCGAATCCTCGCCCGTCTGACTGGCATCGAGCGGCTTATCGGCGAACTCCGCCACCGCCAGCCCCTCCGCGAGCTTCAGCGCGGTCTCCATGGAATCGGCAAGGCGCGTTGCGAGGTCGCCACGCACGACGATGCGGTCCACGACCACGTCGATGTCGTGCTTGTATTTCTTGTCGAGTGGCGGCACATCAGCGATCTCATAGAAGACGCCGTCGACCTTGACGCGCTGAAATCCCTTTTTCTGCAGCTCGAGCAATTCCTTGCGGTACTCGCCTTTGCGGCCGCGCACGATCGGCGCCAGGATGAACAGGCGCGTGCCTTCCTCGACCGCCAGCACGCGATCGACCATCTGCGACACCGTCTGGCTCTCGATCGGCAGTCCGGTGGCGGGCGAATAGGGTACGCCGACACGCGCGAACAGAAGCCGCATGTAGTCGTATATCTCGGTGACGGTGCCGACCGTCGAGCGCGGGTTCTTCGAAGTGGTCTTCTGCTCGATGGAGATGGCCGGCGAAAGGCCGTCGATCTGGTCGACATCCGGCTTCTGCATCATTTCGAGGAATTGCCGCGCATAGGCCGACAGGCTCTCGACATAGCGGCGCTGGCCTTCGGCATAGATGGTGTCGAAGGCAAGCGACGATTTGCCGGAGCCCGACAGGCCCGTCATGACGATCAGGCTGTCACGCGGCAGGTCGAGATCGACATTCTTCAGATTGTGTTCGCGCGCCCCGCGAATGGAAAGATATTTATGGTCGGCCATTGCCGGTCGCCGCCTCAGATCTGGAATTTGTGGGATCGGCGGGTTTTCCCCGGCCGTCCCCTATGTAGGTATTTTTGCCGCCGCGTCGAGAGACGCCACAATTCTCGACCAAGTCGTTTAACCGTCTTTCGCACGAACGGGCAAGCGGAAAGAACAAAGACCGAACACGCTCCTGACAAAAGCGGTGGAGCAGGCGGCGTGGTTCCCATCAGGGGATATCTCGCTCGATCACATTTTTTCCGATCGGACATCGAGCGGTTGACGTCCCTGGCTGAGGGGAGCAGACTCCACACGTCAATGAAGCCGGCTGTCTTTCGATGGCCTCGCCGCCCAAAGGCGGTCTGCGAGACGCCGCGGGCTATTGCGATCAGTGCTTCTGACGACGATTGTCGCAATGGACACAGGAGTGGAGCATGACGCCACCGGACAGTCCCTTGAGGCTCCAGCAGTGACTGGAGCCGCGGCAGGCATGAATGCCAGGGAGACGCGAGCGCCTTCCGACGTGACCCTGCCGGATGCACCAAAATCAGAGACTACTGGTCGGATCGTCGGCTGAACGCCGCGAAGCATCCGAAATCGAAAGCCGGTAAAACATTCCCGGCGAAAGATTGGATTATAGATCCAGAAAAGCCCCGTCCGTTTGCTAAAAGCACGGCGGGGCTGCTCTTTTGGGGGAACGCGCAGGTACTGACGGCCCCGACATGTCAGCTACCGCGGCGGTTTGATCCCGCCGGCGCCGACATCGACCGTGATGCTGCCGGAAATCCTGACATCGGTATCGCCGATCTTGAACCGGCCGTTGCCGTTGGCGGGGAAGGCGTCATCGGGTTCGGGCTGCGGGGCCGGCTTGGCGATGCGATAATCGCCGGCCACACCGGGCAGGCTGCCTTTCTGGCTGTCGTTGGCAAAGGCGCCGCCGGCCAGCATGAGCGCACCGGCGAAAATAGTGACGGCAAGACGCCAAGGTTGGAATAAGCGGCTGTCGATCATCGGCCGGTTATAGCGCCGCCCCGCCGAGGTGGCCAGACCGGCGGTCATCAAATCGCCGGACGGCGGGGCCGTCGCAATTCATCGTGCTTGTGCCGGTCACGCCGCCTTTTTGCGGGTATCGTAGACATGATCGACGAGACCCCATGCCTTCGCTTCCTCGGCGGTCATGAAATAGTCCCGGTCGAGCGTGCGCTCGACCTCTTCATAGGTGCGGCCGCAATGGCGCGCATAGAGCTCGGTCATCTGCCGCTTGGTGCGCAGAATGCCTTCGGCGTGACGCTGGATGTCCGATGCCTGACCCTGGAAGCCGCCAAGCGGCTGGTGCAGGACGAGGCTGGCGTTGGGCAGCGCGATGCGCCGTCCCGGCGTGCCAGCCATCAGCAGGAACGAAGCCATCGAGGCGGCAAAGCCCATGCACACCGTCGACACCGGACAGCTGACATATTGCATCGTGTCGTAGATGGCGAAGCCGCTGGTCACCACGCCGCCAGGCGAGTTGATGTAAAGCGAGATCTCCTTGTCGGGATTATCCGATTCCAGCGACAGAAGCTGGGCGCAGACCAGCGCCGACATGCCGTCGTTGATCTCGCCGTTGATAAAGACGATGCGCTCGCGCAGCAGCCGCGAGAAAATGTCGAAGGCGCGCTCGCCGCGGCTCGATTGCTCGATCACCATCGGCACCAGATTGGCAAAACCGGTCATCGTCTCTCTCCGTTTCTCATGTGTCGGCCACTCAAGCGGCGCGCTGCAGAAGGCAAAATGAATTGGCGGCGGCCGTACGGCCGGAGGCGCTCGCAGCGAATGAAAGCCGGCAGCCGACACCTGCCATGGTCACCATGGGCCTGGCGGCGGATGTCGCCACACGGGCAAAGCCTTCATGGATAATATGCAGATGCGTGCCGCCCGAAACGGTGCGGGCGAGCGTGAAGGTGACGATGCTGTCGAGCGGGTTCCGTTCCTCGTCGGGCCGCGGCTGTTCCCGCCAGGAATAGCGAAGCCTTTTTCCGGGCTCGGCATCGAGGATCTCGCATTCGATCGGCGCATCCGGCCCGGCAAAGGCGAAATTGCTGCCGATCTCAGGATTGATGTCGTTGGGCATCATCCAGGCCGCAAGCAATTCGGGCACGGTCAGCGCCCGCCATACCTTTTCCGGCGGCTCGGGGAGATCGCACTCGAACTCGATCGCGTCGGGGGCGGTCCGCGCATGGCTTTCGCCGGTCACTGGTGCGTGCGTCATTGGTCCATGTCCTTGAGAACCGTCTTCAGTTTTTCGATGCGCTCGGGCCAGAAGGTCCGGTAGCGTTCGATCCAGCCGAGCAGCGGGTCGAGCCCTTGCGGATCGGCGCGGTAATAGGCATTGCGGCCCGCCCGCCGTTCGACCACCAAGCCTGCGCCGCGCAGCACAGCCAGGTGCTGCGACACAGCCGGCTGCGACACCGTCATGCCGGTGCGCAGTTGCGACACCGTCATCTCGCTGGTGGCGAGGCGTTCATAGACGGCGCGTCGGGTGGGGTCGGCCAGCGCCCGGAAAATTTCCGCTTCGATCATGGTGAAAGCATAAGTCGATACTTATTGGTTTGGCAAGCGGTCTTTTGCGGCCCATATAAAAGGAAGCTGGCGGCTCGGGCATTGCTGCCAATCCTTGACAATGAGCGGCGATGCATATAGGAACGAAAAGAGAACAAAAACCTTGTGGGAAAAGGCAGCCACAGCAGGCAACGGGTGTGCGCAACCTGTAAGGTGCTGCGACAAAAATTTGTTTCGGACGAGCGCGGAGAAGTATCATGGCGGGTAGCGTCAATAAGGTCATTCTGGTCGGCAATCTCGGAGCGGACCCGGAGATCCGCCGCCTGAATTCTGGCGAGCCGGTCGTCAACATCCGCATCGCAACATCGGAAAGCTGGCGCGACAAGAATTCCGGCGAGCGCAAGGAAAAGACCGAGTGGCACAATGTCGTCATCTTCAATGAGGGCATCGCCAAGGTTGCCGAGCAGTATCTGAAGAAGGGCATGAAGGTTTATGTCGAGGGCCAGTTGCAGACACGCAAATGGCAAGACCAGACCGGTGCCGACAAATACACGACGGAAGTCGTGCTGCAGAGGTTCCGCGGCGAGCTGCAGATGCTCGACGCGCGCGGCCAGGGCGAGGGCGGCCAGGTCGGCGGTTATTCCGGCGGCGGCAGCCGTGGTTCCGATTTTGGCCAGTCCGGCCCGAACGAAGGCTTCAATCGTGGCGGCGGTGCTCCCAAGGGCGGCGGCGGTTCGTCGCGCGAGCTGGACGACGAAATTCCGTTCTGAGCATCGACACGGCGTGACGGGCATTTGAGGAGAGGGCGCGATGTCGCTCGGACCGCTCCTATCGGCACGTCCTCCGATCCCATGGCATGCGCTCGCGGCCTTTGCCGCGCTGGCGATAGGCGGCGTGCAGCTGGCGCTGCCGAAAGGCACGCTGCGCCACCGCGCGATGGGCTATCTCTGGGCGGCGCTGATGCTGGCCGTCGCCATCTCGAGTTTCTGGATCCAGCAGATACGGCTCATTGGCCCTTTCAGCCCGATCCATCTCTTGTCGATCCTGGTGCTGGTCACGGTGCCGCTGGCGGTCTGGCATGCACGCAATCACCGCGTCGCCAAGCACCGCAAGGCGATGATTGCGTTGTATATCTTTGCACTGGTGGGTGCCGGTGTCTTTACGCTGGTGCCCGGCAGAATCATGCACGACGTGGTCTTCGGCGTCGCGCAAGCCAGACCGTGATCCCGAGTGGAAGGAATATCAGTTGAAAGCACGCATCAAATGGGTCGAGGAACGCACCTTCGTCGGCGAGTCCGGCACGGGGCACAAGGTCGTGCTGGGGACCGCGTTCGGCCCTGAAGGGAGAACGCCGGGGCCGAGCCCGATGGAACTGGTGCTGATCGGCACCGGCGGCTGCTCCGCCTACGATGTCGTCCATATCCTCGAAAAGGGGCGCGAAGCGGTCGAAGATTGTATTGTTGAACTCGACGCCGACCGGGCCGAGACGGACCCCCGGGTATTCACCCGCATCCATATGCACTTCGTGGTCAAGGGCAGGGCGCTGTCGTCCGACAAGGTGAAGCGGGCGATCGATCTCTCGATCGAAAAATACTGTTCGGCTTCGGCCATGATGGCCAAGACTGCCACCATCACCCACGATTTCGAAATTATCGACACGACGGCAAAATAAGCGGCCTACGAGGCCATCAGCGCCTTGATGCCGTCCGCCACGAACTGCACGGCAAGTGCCGCCAGGATGACGCCGAGCAGGCGAGTCAGGATCGAGCGGCCGGTCTGGCCGAGGATGCGGTCGATGCGCTCCGACAGCACGAATACCAGATAGGTGATGGCGAGGCAGACGAAGATGATGCCGACCAGTGCCGCCTGGGCGCCAAAACCCTGAAACGAGCCGGAGAGCAACACAGTCGCCGAAATCGCGCCGGGGCCGGCGATCAGCGGGATCGCCAGCGGGAAAGCGGCGATGTTGTGGATCATGTCCTTGGTGATGGCGACGTCGCCGATCTTCTCCTTGCGGTCTTGCCGGCGCTCGAACACCATTTCGAAAGCGATGAAGAACAGAAGGAACCCGCCGGCGACGCGGAATGCCGGCAGCGTGATGCCGAACACCGACAGGATCGACGCGCCGGCAACCGCGAACAGCGCCATCACAAGGAAGCCAATGACCGAGGCGCGGACCGAGACCTGCTGGCGCTCCTCGCGGTTCATGCCGCGCGTTATCGCCAGAAACAGCGGCGCAAGCCCGGGCGGGTCGATGGTCACCAGAATGGTGACGAAGGCGTTGAACAGGCTGTCGAAACTCGGCATCTCTCACCCCTCCCGCCGGGCCGAGCCCGCATCCCGACATTGGTAGAGCAAAGCAGGGACGGAGGAAACCGGCTGGGGAGAGGCGGCTCGCGAACTCTGCGAAAGCCGGCTGGGCCGAGGGAGACGCGAAAGAACGCAGGGAATGCCTGAGTTTGCGTCGCGGGCTTGCTTGATCAGGTACGGCCAGAGCGCCGCGCCAGGAACTCCACTTCGAGCCGCCATGTCGCGCCATTGTCGTGCGAGCGCTCGCCGAGCCAGCGGAAGGAATTTTCGGTTATTCGTGAAAAGCTCCAACGTACGGAGGAACCGGTGCCGTCGGCGCCCACTTGGACAATCGTGTCGCCTTCGGCGCGACCGAGTTGGCGGCTGTAATACTGGTTGCGCGGATCGCTCCAGAAAATATGCCAGGCATTTGCGCCGGGATCGTAGACGCGCAAGGTCGTGCCATAAAAGGTCCATTTGCCGAGAGAAGGCGAGGGGCCGGCATCGCGCGCGGGCAGGATCCAGACGTCCTGAATCGCGCGGCCTTCCAGCACCCAGCCGAAATGCACCTCGCCGCGTCCGGTCAGCACGGTGCCGTCCTCGAGATGACGGCTGGCATCGAAAGTCCAGGCGCCGACGAAGCGGCCGTAGAGATCCAAATTCTCGGCAAAGCCGGGGGCTGGCCCGTCGCTGTGCAGGGCTTCGGTAAAAGTGGGCTGGTTGGTCATGGCTGGTGCCTTCATGCTGTCAGGAGGCCGCAAGCGATAGGCCGGGGCAGGGTTCTGCGCTTGGGAAAAATTGCTATCTTTCAGGCTATGACGACGAGCCACAGGATCATTGCCTCGGGGCCAGGCTGGCAGGTGTCGGACGTGGTGTGCACGGCCGGCGCCGGCGACCGGCCGTTCGAGGAGGAGCACCGGACATTCTGCGTCGCCGCGGTGACCAGCGGCACCTTCCGCTATCGCGCCAGCCAGGGTACCGCGATGCTCGCGCCAGGCGCGGTGCTGCTCGGTAATCCCGGCACATGCTACGAATGCGGCCACGAGCACGGCGCCGGTGACCGCTGCCTCTCCTTCCATTTTGCTCCGGCCTATATGGAACGGATCGTGGAGGACGTACCGGGCGCCAGAATGCTGGCCTTCAAGACGCCGCGCTTGCCGCCCCTGCCGGCGCTGATGCCGCTGCTGGCCGAAGCGGAGGCCGCGCGCGATGTGGGCGAAACCGCTGCTTTCGAGGAACTCGGCTTGCGCATTGCCAGCGCAGCAGTCGCCGCAAGCTCAGGGCGCACCAAGATGGCGCGGACACCCAGCGGCCGCGACCAAAAACGGGTCGCGGAGGCGGTTCGGCGTATCGAGATCGATGCCGATCAGCCGCTTTCGCTGGCCGTGCTGGCCCGGGAGACGGCGACCAGTCCGTATCATTTCCTGCGCACATTCCGGCAGATTGCCGGAATGACCCCCTACCGGTTTCTGCTGAGGACCAGGCTGCACCGGGCAGCAGTGCGGCTCCACGCTTCGGACAAGGCGATCTCGACGATCGCCTTCGAGGCGGGCTTCAACGACCTGTCAACTTTCAATCGCCGCTTCCGGCGCGAAATGGGCGAGACGCCCGGCAGCTATCGCGCCCGCCGCGCGGGCCGCCGCTAACACGAGATGGCGGGCCTTTGCGTCGACGGCTCCGAAAAGCACATCGGCCATATCGTCGCAATCACCGGTATCCTTTTGAAATCACCGCCAAAATCGACACTGGAAAAGTGCCGTCGACATTGGAGTTTCGGCCCGGCTTCCTATATATACGGCAAGTGATTCCTGTTTAGATTGTGATCCGATTTGACCGACCAAAAAACACCGCGCGGCGCCGACGGCGGCCCCACCGGCATCGAGCCGATTTCGATCATCGAGGAGATGCAGCGATCCTATCTCGATTACGCCATGAGCGTGATCGTCAGCCGCGCGCTGCCCGACGTGCGCGACGGCCTGAAGCCGGTGCATCGCCGCATTCTCTTCGCCGCGCATGAGAGCGGCTATCACTGGAACCGCAAATATGTGAAGTCGGCGCGCCCGGTCGCCGACGTGATGGGTAAATACCATCCGCATGGCGACGCCTCTATCTATGACGCCCTGGTGCGCATGGCGCAGGACTGGTCGCTGCGCGTGCCGCTCATCGACGGGCAAGGCAATTTCGGCTCGATCGACGGCGATCCGCCGGCGGCCATGCGCTACACCGAGTCGCGGCTGACCAAGGTCGCGCATGAACTGCTGGAGGATATCGACAAGGATACGGTCGATTTCCAGGACACTTACGATGCTTCCGGCAGCGAGCCGAAGGTCCTGCCGGCGCGCTTTCCCAATCTGCTGGTCAATGGCTCGGGCGGCATCGCCGTCGGCATGGCCACCAACATCCCGCCGCACAATCTGGGCGAAGTCTGCAACGCCGCGATCGCGATCATCGACAATCCGGCCATCGACCTGCCGGCGCTGATGGAAATCATTCCGGGGCCGGATTTCCCGACCGGCGGCATCGTGCTCGGCCGCTCCGGCATCTACAGCGCCTATTCGACCGGCCGCGGCTCCATCGTCATGCGCGGTAAGGTCAACATCGAGGCCCGCGGCAATGACCGCGAATCGATCATCATCACCGAAGTTCCCTACCAGGTGAACAAGTCGTCGATGATCGAGAAGATGGCCGAACTGGTGCGCGACAAGCGCATCGAGGGCATTTCCGACATTCGCGACGAGAGCGACCGCCAGGGCTATAGAGTCGTCGTCGAGCTGAAGCGCGACGCCGTGGCCGACGTCATCCTCAACCAGCTCTATCGCTTCACGCCGCTGCAAACCTCTTTCGGCGCCAACATGGTGGCGCTCAATGGCGGCAAGCCCGAACTGCTGACGCTGACCGACATGCTGAGAGCATTCGTGTCCTTCCGCGAGGAGGTGGTCACCCGACGCACGAAGTTCCTGCTGCGCAAGGCGCGCGACCGGGCCCACGTGCTGGTCGGCCTCGCAATCGCAGTCGCCAACATCGATGAAGTGATAAAACTGATCCGCACCGCGCCGGACCCGCAGACCGCGCGCGAGCAGTTGATGGAGCGGCGCTGGCCGTCCGGCGACGTCGAATCGCTGATCCTCCTGATCGACGACCCGCGCCACCGCATCAACGAGGACGGCACCTACAATCTGTCCGAGGAACAGGCGCGCGCGATCCTGGAGTTGCGCCTGCAGCGCCTGACGGCACTCGGCCGCGACGAAATCGCCGATGAGTTGAACACGATCGGCGCCGAGATCGTCGATTATCTCGATATCCTGTCGTCCCGCGCCCGCGTCCAGCAGATCGTCAAGGACGAGCTCGCGGCCGTGCGTGACGAATTCGGCACGCCGCGCCGCACCGAGCTGAGCGAAGGCGGCGCGGACATGGAAGACGAGGACCTGATCCAGCGCGAAGACATGGTCGTGACGGTGAGCCATTCCGGCTACATCAAGCGCGTGCCGTTGTCGCTCTACCGGGCGCAACGCCGCGGCGGCAAGGGTCGCTCGGGCATGTCGACCAAGGAAGAGGATTTCGTCACCCGCCTGTTCGTGGCCAATACGCACACGCCGGTGCTGTTCTTCTCCTCGCGCGGCATCGTCTACAAGGAGAAGGTCTGGCGCCTGCCGATCGGCAATCCGCAGTCACGCGGCAAGGCGCTGATCAACATGCTGCCGCTGGAGCAGGGCGAGCGCATCACCACAATCATGCCGTTGCCGGAAGATGAGACGAGCTGGGGCGAGCTCGACGTGATGTTCGCCACCACGCGCGGCACGGTGCGCCGCAACAAGCTCTCTGACTTCGTCCAAGTCAACCGTAATGGCAAGATCGCCATGAAGCTGGAGGAGGAGGGCGACGAGATCCTCGGCGTCGAGACCTGCACCGACAATGACGACGTGCTTCTGACCGCCAGCTCCGGCCAGTGCATCCGCTTTTCCGTCGGCGATGTGCGCGTCTTCCAGAGCCGCAACTCGGTCGGCGTGCGCGGCATCGCCATGGCCGAAACCGATCGCGTCATTTCGATGGCTGTCATCGAGCATGTCGATGCGCCGCCGGCCGAACGCGCCGCCTATCTGAAGCGCGTGGTGGCCGAACGGCGCCTGGCCGCCGGCATCCCGGCAGGTGAGGAGGAAGAGATCGCGTTGACCAACGAAGAGGTCGGCGAGGAGGCGGAGCTGTCGGACGAGCGCTATGAGTTCCTCAAGGCGCATGAGCAGTTCGTGCTGACGGTGACGGAATACGGCTACGGCAAGCGCTCATCGTCCTATGATTTCCGTCTGACCGGACGCGGCGGCAAGGGCATTCGGGCCACCGACGTGTCGAAGACGGCCGAGATCGGCAGGCTGGTGGCAACCTTCCCGGTCGGCAATGACGACCAGATCATGCTGGTGTCCGACGGCGGTACCGTTATCCGGGTGCCGGTCAATGGCATCCGCTTCGCCAGCCGCGCCACCAAGGGCGTGACCATTTTCAACACGGCGGAAGGCGAGAAGGTGGTTTCGGTCGAGCGGATTTCCGAGCCGCAATCGGACGAGGAAGAAATCGTCGAGGTTGGTGCCGAGATCGATCCGGCGGCCGATGCCGGCCTGGATGATGCGCAATAAGTCTGGCTTGGACAGACATGGCAACGCCGGCCAATCGGCCGGCGCGTCGCAACAAATTCAGGCTAACTCAATAGTGACGGTGAGGCTTGCGGGGCCCGAACCCTTCGAAGCGTTTGGCGTTGGTCTTGATGCGGACGCGCTGGGCCTCCTGATGCAGCCCGAATACAGTGGCGATCAGCATGGCGACGGTCATTGCAGTGGCGAGCATGTAGATCAGCATGTGCGTGTTCTCCTGCGCTCTACAACGCTTACATGGGACTTTGGTTTCATCTTCTTAAAGGGGCAAGGTAGTGAACGCTGCGTGAAGCGTTCGTGATCGGCGCATTCATCTGTCGTTCATCCCTGCAAAAAGGTTCAAGGGGATCGCATCAATGAGATTTGCCTTCCGTCCGCGCGCCCGTTAGAAGCACCGGCATGACCGAGCGCATCGCCCTTTATGCCGGCTCCTTCGACCCGTTGACCAACGGCCATCTCGACGTGCTGAAGGCGTCGCTGGCCGTGGCGGACATCGTCTATGCGGCGATCGGTATCCATCCCGGCAAGAAGCCGCTGTTTTCCTTCGAGGAGCGGGTCGAACTCATCGAGGCCGCGACCAAGGCCGAATTCGGCCGCGACGGCACACGCATCAAGGTGGTCGCCTTCGACGGGCTGGTCATCGATGCGGCCAGGAAACAGGGAGCCTCGATCATGATCCGCGGCCTGCGCGACGGCACCGATCTCGACTACGAGATGCAGATGGCCGGCATGAACGAAACGATGGCGCCTGAGCTGCAAACGGTTTTTCTGCCCGCCAGCCCCTCGGTTAGAACCATTACCGCCACACTTGTCCGCCAGATTGCCTCGATGGGCGGCGACATCCGCCCCTTCGTGCCGGCCGCGGTCGCCGGTGCGCTCACCGCTAAATTCGCAAAATAGGTTTCTCGGAGAAGACCATGCAGCTGAAAAAGCTCGCCTCGTTCCTCGTCGTGCTTGCCGGTCTCGTGACCGCATCGGTCTCAGCCTATGCCGCCGACCCGGAAAACACCATGATCATAACGTTGAAGGACGGCGACGTGACCATTGCACTGCGTCCCGATCTCGCGCCCAAGCATGTCGCGCAGATCAAGAAGCTGGTGCGCGAGCATGCCTATGACAACGTCGCCTTCCACCGCGTCATCGACGGCTTCATGGCGCAGACAGGCGACGTCAAATTCGGCAACATGAACAAGGGCTTCAACGCCCAGGCTGTCGGTACCGGCGGCTCCGACCTGCCGGACCTGCCGGCGGAATTCTCGCAGACCGAGCACTACAAGCGCGGCGTGGTCGGCATGGCACGCTCGCAGGATCCGAACTCGGCAAACTCGCAGTTCTTTATCATGTTCGCGCCGGCGCCGCCGCTCGACGGCCAGTACACCATCGTGGGCAATGTCGTCAGCGGCATGGAACTCGTGGACCACATCAAGAAGGGCGACGAGGCCGACAACGGCACGGTCACCGATCCCGACCGGATGATCAAGGTGCGCATCGCCGCCGACAAATAGTTCTGTTTTTTGAAAAGGATATCAGACATGGCCGACATCAAGGATCGCGAAAACGCGCTCATCATGGAAACGACCAAGGGCAAGGTCGTCATCGAAATGCTTCCCGACCTGGCGCCCGGCCATGTCGCCCGCATCAAGGAACTGGCCCGCGAAGGCGCCTATGACGGCGTGGTCTTCCACCGCGTCATCGAGGGCTTCATGGCGCAGACCGGCGACGTCAAGTTCGGCAATTCGAGCAAGCCCTCTTTCGCGCCTTCCCGCGCTGGCATGGGCGGTTCCGACAAGCCGGATCTCAAGGCCGAATTCTCCAATGCCAACCACAGCCGCGGCACCTGCTCGATGGCGCGCTCGCAGAATCCGAACTCGGCCAATTCGCAGTTCTTCATCTGCTTCGACGATGCAGCCTTCCTCAATCGCCAGTACACGGTCTGGGGCCAGGTCATCGAAGGCATGGACAATGTCGACAAGATCAAGCGCGGCGAGCCGGTGCAGGATCCCGACAAGATCGTGTCGCTGAAGGTCGCGGCCGACGTCAAGTAAGGCGGCAGGACAATGATGGGCGTCGTCTGGTCGCTTCTCGGCATCTTGTCCGGCGCCTTCATTGCCATTCAGGCGCCGATCAATTCGCAGTTGGCGCGCGGCCTGGGGCTCCCGGTCGCGGCTGCCGCGTTTTCGTTCCTGTCGGGCGCCATCGTGCTCGGCATCATTGCCGTCGCGGTGGTGAGGCTGCAAGGCATCTCGCTCGACTGGAAGGCGCCCGCGCCGTGGCTGTTCATCGCCGGCGGCATGCTGGGCGGCTTCTACGTCACACTGTCCACCATCCTGACGCCACGCATCGGCGCCGCCGCGCTGATGGCGTTCCTGGTGGCGGGCCAGTTGCTGGCGGGCATGCTGATCGACCGCGTCGGATTCCTCGGCGTCGCGGTTCGCGAAATCTCGCTCGGCCGCGTGGCCGGCGCGGTGCTGCTTCTGGCCGGGGCGCTGCTTATCAGGCTCTTCTGATGCGTGTCGATCTGTTCGATTTCGACCTGCCGGAAGAGCGTATCGCGCTTCGCCCGGCAGAGCCGCGCGACAGCGCAAAGATGCTGGTGGTCAGGCCCGGCGAGGGGGTTTCGAACCGGGCGGTCAGCGACCTGCCTTCCCTGCTCCAGGCCGGCGACGTGCTGGTCTTCAACGACACCAAGGTTATCCCGGCGCAACTCAAAGGTATCAGGCGGCGCGGCGAGGCGGCGGCGCAGGTCGAAGCCACATTGCACATGCGGATGGCGCCGGACCGTTGGCTGGCCTTCATGCGGCCGGGCAAGCGCGTTGCCGTCGGCGACCGCATCCATTTCGGCCATGACGGCAATTCCTGCTTCCTCGGCCAGCTTGACGCCACGGTGATCGAAAAGGGCGAGGCGGGCGAGGCGCTGCTCGGCTTCGACCTGTCGGGCCCTTTCCTCGATGAGGCGCTGCATGCGGTCGGCCACATCCCACTGCCGCCCTACATCGCCTCGAAGCGGGATGACGACGAGCGCGATCGGGCCGATTATCAGACCATCTATGCCCGGGAGGAAGGTGCCGTAGCGGCGCCGACGGCCGGTCTGCATTTCACGCCGGAGCTGTTTGCCGCACTCGACGCAAAGGGGATCGAACGCCGCTTCGTCACGCTCCACGTCGGCGCCGGCACGTTCCTGCCAGTGAAGGTGGACGACACCGCCGACCACAAGATGCATGCGGAGATCGGCTCAGTCAGCGAGGCAACAGCCGACGCGTTGAATGCGGCAAAGGCGAGGGGCGGGCGCGTCATTGCCGTCGGTACGACCTCGCTGCGCCTGCTGGAAAGCGCCGCGCGAGAGGATGGCGTGCTGGCTGCATGGTCCGGCCCGACCGACATCTTTATCACGCCCGGCTACCGTTTTCGCACCGCCGACATGCTGATGACCAATTTCCATCTGCCGCGTTCGACGCTGTTCATGCTGGTTTCGGCCTTCAGCGGCCTCGATACGATGCGCGCCGCCTATGCACACGCCATTGAGCACGATTACAGATTTTACTCCTACGGAGATGCAAGCCTGCTGTATCGAGCGGAGATGAGCGATGGACGATGACCTCGACAGGCTGGACCGGAGCAGTTTGATCGCCGAAGTCAAAAAATTGCGCGCCGGCATTCGCCAGCATCGCGATGCATCGGGGCACGATCTTTGCTGGCATCATCCCGATTTGTGGGACCTGCTGCCCGAGAAGATCGATCCGGCAATCGCCGTGCCGCCCTGGCCAAAATTCATGCGCGGCTGCATCCATTATCGCCAGTCGCTGGACGAACAGGCTCCGGGCGCACCGGCACACGACAAGGAATTCAATGGCTGAGACGTTCACCTTCAAGGTGCTGGCGACCGAAGGTAAGGCGCGGCGCGGTTTGATCAGCATGCCGCGCGGCGAAATCCGCACGCCGGCCTTCATGCCGGTCGGCACCGGCGGCACGGTCAAGACGATGTACATGGATCAGGTGCGCGGCGTCGGCGCCGATATCATCCTGGGCAATACCTACCATTTGATGCTGCGGCCCGGCGCCGAACGCGTGGCGAAGCTTGGCGGCCTGCACGAATTCGCCCGCTGGCCGCATCCGATCCTGACCGACAGCGGTGGCTTCCAGGTGATGTCGCTGTCAAAGCTTCGGAAATTGACCGAGAAGGGCGTCACATTTCGCTCCCATATCGATGGCGCTGCATACGAAATGTCGCCGGAACGTTCGATCGAGATCCAGGGCCTGCTCGATTCAGACATCCAGATGCAACTCGACGAATGCACGGCGCTACCGGCCGCGCTCAAGGAGATCGAGCGCGCCATGGAATTGTCGCTGCGCTGGGCTGAGCGCTGCAAGACGGCGTTCGGCGACCAGCCCGGCAAGGCGATGTTCGGCATCGTGCAAGGCGGCGACAATGCGGATTTGCGCGTGCGTTCGGCGCAGGCGCTGAGCGCGATGGATCTGAAAGGCTATGCGGTTGGCGGTCTTGCCGTCGGTGAACCGCAGGCGGTCATGCTCGACATGCTCGACATCACCTGCCCGGAACTGCCCGATGACAAACCCCGCTATCTCATGGGGGTCGGCACGCCGGACGACATCTTGAAATCGGTGGCGCGCGGCATCGACATGTTCGACTGCGTGATGCCGACGCGGGCCGGCCGGCATGGGCTTGCCTATACAAGGCGCGGCAAGGTCAATCTGCGCAACGCCCGCCATGCCGACGATCCGCGCCCCCTCGACGAGGAAAGCGACTGCCCGGCGGCACGCGATTATTCCCGCGCCTATCTGCACCATCTCGTGCGCTCGCAAGAGGCGCTCGGTGCGATGCTTCTGACCTGGAACAATCTGTCCTATTATCAGAAGCTGATGCAGGACATACGCGCCGCGATAGAGACCGGCACTTTCGAGGCACGCGCTGCCGAAATTACCGAGGGCTGGGCGAGGGGCGATATCCCAGCGCTGTAACGGTTCAGGTGCTCAGCGAATTCGACGCGCGCAGGCTGCAGCCGGTGATTTGGAACTTGCCGTCGGGCTGTCGCTCCAACGTGTAGACAGCTTCGTAGTCCTTGCCGTCAGGGCCGACGATCAGCACCTGCTGGATGATCGAGGTCGGACCCGTCTCCTCGACCTTGCCGAACGAGTAGCTCCGTGGGTTGCGCACCGGCGCGTAGCCGTTGGTCACCATGTTCATGAAGGTGTCGACGGTCGGGAAGATCCGCTTCACGTTCGGTGCGGCGAAGCTGTAGGCCGTGACGCCGTCATCGGCCAGGAACGCTCTCAGCTGGCCGTCAATGGCCGCTTGCGCCGCCTTGATCTCGGCCTCGCCGGCAAACGCCGACAAGGGCAGGAGGAGAGGAAGGAATGCGAATGCGAAAAGCGTGCGGCGCATAGCCTGTTTCCCTTGTCTTTCGAGAACTTGCCTTTCGAAAAATCCTGCCCGTGCAGGCATCCTAACATACGTTTGGTGGCGCTTCAGGGTTTCACCGGCGGCGAATATTCAGTGTTGTCGCGCGACGAAGTCCAGGCAGCCTTGGCGGAATTGCGGGAGGCGTGGCCAACGCTCGAACCGGCTAAGTACCGTTCCAGCGCTTGAAAGCCCGCCTCCAGTCTGCCAGAAGGGCCGCTTGGATTGGACGTTTAGCAGGGCGGAGCCATGAAGGCGTTTTTCGTGCAGATCAAATGCGAACTGGGCAAGTCGTATGAGGTTGCCAGCGCGCTCGCCGACGCCGAGATCGCCTCGGAAATCTACTCCACTGCCGGCAATTACGATCTGCTCGCCAAGTTCTATGTCGACGACGAGGAGGATGTCGGCCACTTCGTCAACGAGAAGGTGCAGATTCTCCCCGGCATCAAGGACACGTTCACCGTCGTCACCTTTCGCGCCTTCTAGCGTCGGAGCCCATTGCCCGAGCATGAGGCAAAGCGTGACCAAGCTCATATTTCCGCTGCCTCAATTTTAGGCAGGGGCGACATACTGATCGCCCGCATCCCTCAAATCACCGATTGCGCTTGATTTTCTCCGGCGGCGCCAGTGAAATGGCGTCACAGGGGAGTATGCGATTGGCAGCGTTCGATGAAATGCTTCCGGAGGTCTCCGGACTTAGAAGACCGTATTCGGCTTACGATCGCTGGCTGAAAGAGCAGGACCCGGCCAGGCTTACCGAGAAAATGCAGGATGCCGAACGCGTCTTCCGCAAGACCGGCATCACCTTCGCCGTCTATGGCGAGCAGGAAGCCTCCGAGCGGCTTATCCCCTTCGACATCGTTCCGCGCATCATTTCTGGCAATGAGTGGCGCCGCCTCACGCAAGGCATCGAGCAGCGCGTGCAGGCGCTGAACGCCTTTCTCGACGATATCTATCACCGCCAGGAAATCCTGCGGGCCGGACGCGTTCCCCGTGACCTGATCGCCAGGAACGAAGCCTTCCTGCCCGAGATGATCGGGGTCAGGCCGCCCGCCGGCGTCTACACCCACATCATCGGCGTCGACATCGTGCGCATCAGCGAAAACGAGTTCTACGTGCTGGAGGACAATGCGCGCACCCCATCGGGCGTTTCCTACATGCTGGAAAACCGCGAGACGATGATGCAGCTCTTCCCCGAGTTGTTCCAACAAATCAAGGTGCGGCCGGTGGAGAACTATCCGCAGCTTTTGCGCCAGTCGCTGGCGGCGGTGCGGCCGCAGAACGCCAAGGGCACGCCGACCATCGCCGTGCTGACGCCCGGCAGCTACAACTCCGCCTATTTCGAACATGCCTTCCTGGCCGATCAGATGGGGGTGCAATTGGTCGAGGGGCAGGATTTGCGCGTGGTGGATGGTCATGTCGCGATGCGCACGACCGAAGGCTACAAGCAGATCGACGTGCTCTATCGCCGGGTGGACGATGCCTTCCTCGATCCGCTGACTTTCCGGCCGGACTCCGCGCTCGGCGTGCCTGGCATCATGGATGTCTACCGGGCCGGCAACATTACGATCGCCAATGCGCCGGGAACCGGTATCGCCGACGACAAGGCGATCTATTCCTACATGCCCGAGATCGTCGAATTCTACACCGGCCGCAAGGCGATCCTCGGCAATATTCCGACCTGGCGCTGTTCGGAGCCGGACAGCCTGAAATATGTACTCGAACACATCGATGAGCTGGTGATCAAGGAAGTGCACGGTTCAGGCGGCTATGGCATGCTGGTCGGACCGGCGGCGACCAAGAACGAATGCCAGGATTTCGCCAAGAAGCTGCAGGCCAAGCCGTCCAATTACATCGCCCAGCCGACGTTGGCGCTCTCGACCTGTCCGATCCTGACCGAAAAGGGCCTGTCGCCGCGCCATGTCGATCTGAGACCCTATGTGCTGGTCTCCGACCGCATCCAGATCGTGCCGGGCGGGCTCACGCGTGTCGCGCTTAAGGAGGGCTCTCTGGTGGTCAATTCCTCGCAAGGCGGCGGCACGAAGGATACCTGGGTGCTGGATGATTGAGATGAGTAGTCAGTAGGCAGTAGGCAGTAGTTGGTATCAGAGGGGACAGAACGATGCCGTATCCAATCGAAATTCGAACATTCCCTACTCGCTACTCACTATTCCCTGCTCACTAGCCCGAAGGGCCACTCCATGCTTCTCGGCCGCACCGCCAACGGGCTCTACTGGATGAACCGCTATATCGAGCGGGCGGAAAACATGGCGCGTCTGGTCGATGCGGGCCTGCGCATGGCGCTGACGCGCACGCAGAGCGCGTCGGAAGAGTGGAATTCGGTGCTGCTCAGCGCCGGCTCCGACGTCGCCTACACGCAGAAGTATCAGGACTATACGGCGGCCGATGTAGCCGACTTCTTGTTGCGCGACACGTCGAACCCGTCGAGCACGATGTCGTCGATCGAGACGGCACGCAACAATGCCCGCATGGTGCGTACCGCGCTGACGCGGGAGACCTGGGAAAGCATCAACGAGGCCTGGATGGCGCTGAAGCGCATGCTGGCAAGGCCGATCGACGAGCGTGACCTGCCAAACGTGCTCGATGCGATCAAGCGCGAAACGGCGCTGATCCGCGGCTCGTTCTACGGCACCATGCTGCGCAACGAGATCTTCGATTTTTCGCAGCTCGGCACCTATGTCGAGCGCGCCGACAATACGGCGCGCATTCTCGACGTGAAGTACTACGTGCTCTTGCCGTCGATCTCCTGGGTCGGCTCGACGCTCGACAATTACCAGTGGGAATCGATCCTGCGCTCGGTATCGGCGCACCGCTCCTACCGCTGGGTCTACGACGCCGACTACAAGCCGACCAACATCGCCGACTATCTGATCCTCAATGTGCGCATGCCGCGATCGCTGACCTTCTGCTATCGCTTCCTGGCCGAGCACCTGAAGTTCCTCGGCGACGACTATGGCGGGCGCCATCCCTGCCATGCGACGGCGGAAAAGACCCAGGCCATGCTGCAGGCAGGCTCGATCAAGGATATTTTCGACGCCGGCCTGCATGAATTCCTTGCCGGCTTCATTCGCGACAACACCAGGCTCGGCGACGAGATCGCGCAGGATTACAGGTTCTATTGAGGAGGCCATGCGGCTCAAGATCACCCATCGGACCGAATACCGTTACGACGCACCGGTGCAGTACCTGCTGCAGCGGCTGCGGCTGCTTCCGGTGAGCGGGCGCACGCAGACCGTGCTGTCCTGGGCCCTGAAGGTAGAAGGCGCGCGCGAGGAAGTGCGATTTGCCGACCACTACGGCAATGACACCCGATTGTTGAGCGTCGAGGGTGACCATGATTTCATTACGGTCGAGGCGTCAGGCGAGGTGGTGACGCGCGATACATCGGGGGTTTGTGGGCCGCATCAGGGATTCGCGCCGCTCTGGCTGTTCGCACAGGAGACGCCTTTGACCATGATCGGCGATGGCATTCGCGCACTCGCCGAGGCAGCCGGCAAGGGCACCGATATCGAAAGACTGCACCGTCTGATGGCTATCATCTCCGAGCGGGTCGCCTATGCGCCGGGCACCACCAATGCGACGACCCCGGCTGAAGAGGCTCTCGCGCTGAAAACCGGGGTCTGCCAGGATCATAGCCATATCTTTGCCGCCACCGCCCGCGCCATGGGTTTCCCGGCACGCTATGTCAGCGGCTATCTGATGATGGACGCGGCCATCGAGCAGGCGGCAAGCCATGCCTGGGCCGAAGCGCATGTTCAGGGCCTCGGCTGGGTTGCCTTCGACCCCTCCAACGGTATCTCTCCTGATGAGCGCTATGTGAGAGTGGCGACGGGGCGCGACTATCGCGATGCGTCGCCGGTTTCGGGGATTCTGCTGGGAGAGGCGCAAGAGCGGCTTGCCGTCACCGTCACGGTGGAGCAGTAGTCACCCGATGCAGGTCGTCCAACGCCACCTTGGTTTGGGTGACGACATGCATGAAAACAAGGACCTGAGCGCGCCGCATGGATCCGTTCCGACGCGACGCGGTTTTTACGGTTCGCTGCCGGAAGAGTAAACCATGACCTATTGCGTCGGCCTCAAGATCGATCGCGGGCTCGTGTTCATGTCGGACACGCGCACCAATGCCGGCATGGACTCGATCTCCACCTTCAAGAAGATGCATGTCTGGGAAGATCCCGGTGAGCGCGTCATCGTGCTGATGTCGGCCGGCAATCTGGCGACGACGCAAGCCGTGATCAGCGTGCTCGACGAGCGCACCAAGGCGGTTGGCGACCGGCACGCGGCAGTGCTCGAAACGCCGTCCATGTACCAGACGGTGCGGCTGGTCGGCGAAACCGTCAAGGACGTCATCGCCCATTCCTCGCCCGCCGGCGACAAGGCCGATTCCTACTTCAACGCCTCCTTCATCCTGGGCGGCCAGATAAAGGGCAGCGCACCGCGCCTGTTCATGATCTATCCCGAGGGCAATTTCATCGAATCGACCGATGACACGCCCTTTTTCCAGATCGGCGAGACCAAATACGGCAAGCCGATCATCATTCGCGCTTATGACCGGTCGATGAGTCTCGCGGAGACCGTGAAGCTGCTTCTGGTATCGTTCGATTCCACGCTGAAGTCGAACCTGTCGGTCGGGCTGCCGCTGGATCTGCTTTTCCTGGAAAAGGATGCCTTCCAGGTCGGGTTGAAGAAACGGATCGGTCATGACGACCCGTACTACCGCACGATCTCCGAGGGATGGTCGAGCGCCTTGAAGACGGCGTTTGCCAGTCTGCCGGATTTTCCGGGATAAGGACGCGCCGGATTTCTCCGGTGGTTGCAAATGTTTAACAGTGGTTTTTGACAACCGGGGCGAAGGGCGCCGGTGAAGCGATCATGTCGGGAGGACAGGATGAACAGTGACGATTTCCGGCAATGGTCGCGGCGGGTCGCCGACTGGGGCGCCGACTACCGTGAAACGCTGCGCCAGCGCCCGGTGCGGCCGCGGATCGAGTCCGGCGACATATTCAGGAGCATAGAAGCGTCGCCGCCCGAAGACGCGGAGCCGATGGACAGGATCTTCGCCGACTTCGAGGAGAAGATCGTGCCGGGCATGACGCATTGGCAGCATCCTCGCTTCTTCGCCTATTTTCCGGCCAACGCGGCACCAGTTTCTGTGGTGGCTGAGTATCTGGTCTCGGCAATGGCCGCGCAGTGCATGCTGTGGCAGACCTCGCCGGCGGCGACAGAACTCGAAACTCGGACTGTCGATTGGATGCGCCAGGCGCTCGGCCTGCCGGAAGGTTTTTCCGGCGTCATCCAGGATTCTGCCTCCTCGGCGACGCTGGCGGCGGTGCTGACGATGCGCGAACGCGCGCTCGACTGGCAAGGCAACAAAAAGGGCCTGGCGGGGCAGGCGCGGTTGCGCATCTATTCGTCGGATCAGGTGCATACCTCGATCGACCGGGCGATCTGGGTGGCCGGCATCGGCGAGGACAATCTCGTGCGCATTCCAGTCGCCGGTCGCTTTCGCGCCATGGACATAGCGGCCCTCGAGGCGGCGATCGTCGCCGACAAGAAGGCAGGCCTGCTGCCCGCGGGTATCATCGCCTGCGTCGGCGGCACCAGCACCGGTGGCACTGACGATATCGCCAGCGTCGCCGCGATCGCCAAACGCCACGGGGTCTATCTTCACGTGGATGCCGCCTGGGCGGGATCGGCGATGATCTGCCCGGAATACCGGCATTTCTGGGCCGGTGTGGAGCAGGCGGATTCTATCGTCTTCAACCCGCACAAATGGCTGGGCGCGCAGTTCGACTGCTCGATCCAGTTCCTGCGCGACCCCGAAAGCCATGTCAGAACGCTCGCCATCAAGCCGGATTATCTGAAGACGCACGGTCATGACGGCATCGTCAACTATTCCGAATGGTCGGTGCCGCTCGGCCGCCGCTTCCGCGCGCTGAAACTGTGGTTCCTGCTGCGTGCCTATGGACTGGAAGGCCTGCGCACGATGATCCGCAACCACGTCGCCTGGAGCGAAGGCCTGGCAGCGCGCCTGGCCGACGAGCCGGACTTCGAGATCGTCACCGAGCCGATGCTGTCGCTGTTTTCGTTCCGGCACAAGGCGGAGGGAGCCGATGCCGACGAGCACAATCTCCGGCTGGTCAATGCGATCAATGATGACGGACGCATCTACCTGACACAGACCAGGGTGAACGGGCGCGTCGCCATCCGCTTCCAGGTCGGCCAGTTCGAGGCGACCGCGGCGGATGTCGATTCGGCTTTTGCCGCCATCACCGAAATCGCGCGCGGATTAACCTGAGGCTGCTGAGTCGGAACTGCGTCCAAGTTTGCCTTTGCTATCATGCGGTTTCCATTAGCCGGCTTACGCCTTTTCATTGCTTTCGTTTTCGTCTATGATCAAGAAAAACGAAAGCAAAAGGTCTTCAGATGTATCTGTCGCCGCGCCATGCCGAAATCGTCCAAATGGCCAAGGATCACGGCCGCGTTCTGGTCGACGATCTGGCCACCCACTTCAACGTCACGCCGCAGACCATCCGCAAGGACCTCAACGATCTTTGCGACCAGCGGTTGCTGTCGCGCATCCATGGCGGCGCCTTGTTTCCTTCCGGCATCGAGAACATGGAATACGAAGCCAGGCGCAAGATCGCCGCCGAGGAGAAGGAGGCGATCGGCAGCGCGGCCGCCAGGCTGATTCCGGACAACGCCTCGTTGTTCATCAATATCGGCACCACGACGGAGTCGGTCAGCAAGGCGCTGCTGGATCACAGCGGCCTCATGGTCATCACCAATAACATCAATGTTGCCAACAGGATGCGCATCTATCCTTCGATCGAGGTGGTGATCGCGGGCGGGGTGGTTCGCGGCTCGGATGGCGGCGTCGTCGGCGAGGCGGCGGTGGATTTCATCAGGCAGTTCAAAGTCGACTACGCCGTCATCGGCGCCTCGGCGATCGACCATGACGGCGCCTTGCTCGATTTCGATTTCCGCGAGGTCAAGGTCGCGCAAGCCATTATCGCCAATGCCAGGCACGTCATCCTGGTCTCCGACCGGACCAAATTCGAGCGCACGGCGCCGGTTCGCATCGGCCATCTGTCGCAGGTCAACACCTTCATCACCGACCGCTGCGATATCCCCTCGGTGCGCAAGATCTGCCAGGAGGCCGAGGTTCAACTGATCGAAACCTCGCTCGATTGAGGACGTTGCAGCGCTTTCACGAGCTTGTGATATTTCGTTTGACATTCGTTATGAGTTCGAAATAATTCCGCCACGGTTTCGCAAAAGAGCCAAATGGTGCAATGCGAAATCGCTGGAGGAATTGGTGGACGCATCTTCGATCCGTGACATTTTCGTCATAGGCGGTGGCATCAATGGCTGCGGCATTGCCCGTGATGCCGCCGGCCGCGGGTTTTCGGTATTTCTGGCCGAGATGGACGATCTCGCCAGCGGAACCTCCTCAGGCTCGACCAAGCTGATCCATGGTGGCCTGCGTTATCTCGAATTCTACGAATTCCGCCTGGTGCGCGAAGCGCTGATGGAACGGGAGGTACTGTGGAAGAACGCGCCGCACATCATCTGGCCGATGCGCTTCGTGCTGCCCTATGCCAAGGGCCTGCGTCCGGCCTGGCTGATCAGGCTCGGCCTTTTCCTTTACGATCATATTGGCGGGCGCAAATTGCTGCCGGCGACCAGGACCCTGGACATGGCCACCGACCCTGCCGGCAAGCCATTGAAACCATTGTTCAAGAAGGCCTTCGAATATTCCGACGGCTGGGTCAACGATGCGCGGCTGGTGACGCTGAACGCGCGTGACGCCGCCGACCGGGGCGCGACCATCCGCACCCGCACCAAGGTGGTCGGGGCGCGCCGCGAAGGCGGGCTGTGGACGATCAGGATCGAAAATCTGCGGACCGGCGAGACCGAAGAGGTCAAGGCGCGGCTGCTGGTCAATGCCGCCGGCCCCTGGGTCGATCATGTGCTTTCCGGCGTCGTCGGCCTCAACGATGTGCACAATGTCCGTCTCGTGCAGGGCAGTCACATCGTCATCGCGAAGAAATTCGACGATCCACGCGCCTATTTCTTCCAGAACAAGGATGGCCGCATCATCTTCGCCATTCCTTACGAGGACGAGTTCACGCTGATCGGCACCACCGACCAGGACTACCCCGGCGATCCGCACGACGTGAAGATCAGCGACACCGAGATCGACTATCTCTGCGCGGCGGCAAGCGAGTATTTCGCCCAACCCGTCAAGCGCTCGGATATCGTCTGGACCTATTCGGCCGTGCGTCCGCTCTATGACGATGGCGCTTCCAAGGCGCAGGAGGCGACACGCGACTATGTGCTGAAGGCCGATGGCGGCGAGGGCACAGCCCCGATCGTCAACACGTTCGGCGGCAAGATCACCACTTATCGCCGGCTGTCGGAATCTATGCTGGAGAAGATCGAAGGCTTTCTCGGCAGGCGCGGCAAGCCGTGGACGGCAAATGCGCCGCTGCCGGGCGGCGATTTCGCGGCGACCGGTTTTGATGCGCAAGTGGCGAGGCTGAAGAGCGCCTATCCCTTTCTCGACCAGCGTTTGGCACGTCGGCTCACGCGGCTCTACGGCACGCGCGCGCAGATGTTGCTTGGCCTTGCCAAATCGAATGCCGATCTCGGCCGCAATTTCGGCGCCGACCTTTACGAGGCCGAGGTGCGCTACCTCGTCGAGAACGAATGGGCCGTCACATCGCAAGATGTGCTGTGGCGCCGGACCAAGCGCGGCCTGCATTTCAGCCGCGAGCAGACGGCGGCGTTGGATGAATTCATGCGCGGCATAAGCCGCCGCCACGTCGCGGCCGCGGAATGAAGGGCTGCTGATGCACACGGCCTGGGAGGAGGCATCATGCTGGAACTGAGGAACGTCACCAAGACGGTCGGCGCGGTGGAGCATATCCGCGACGTGTCGCTGACGCTCCAGCATGGCTCGCTGAACGTGCTGCTCGGGCCGACGCTGTCCGGCAAGACCAGCCTGATGCGGCTGATGGCCGGCCTCGACGCGCCGACTTCCGGCTCGGTCTGGTTCGACGGCAAGGACGTCACCGGACAGCCTGTTCAAAAGCGCAAGATCGCCATGGTCTACCAGCAGTTCATCAACTACCCCGCGATGAGCGTCTACGAAAACATCGCTTCGCCCCTGCGGGTGGCGGGAGTCGAGAAGGCCAAGATCGACAGCCAGGTACGTGAAGCCGCTGCCCTGCTCAAGCTGACGCCCTATCTCGACCGCACGCCGCTCAGCCTGTCCGGCGGCCAGCAACAGCGCACCGCACTGGCGCGCGCCATCGTCAAGAACGCAAGCCTGGTGCTGCTCGACGAGCCGCTCGCCAATCTCGACTACAAGCTGCGCGAGGAACTGCGCGCCGAACTGCCGAGGATTTTCGCCGCCGCCGGCACCATCTTCGTCTATGCCACGACCGAACCGCACGAGGCGCTGCTGCTCGGTGGCAATACGGCGACGCTGTCGCAAGGCCGCATCACCCAGTTCGGCCCGACCATCGAGGTGTTCCGCAAACCGGTCGACCTGGTGACGGCCAGGACCTTCGCCGATCCGCCGCTCAACACGATCGTGCTGGCCAAGAACGGGCCCGATTTCCTGCTGGAGGGCGGCGTCAAGCTGCCGGTGCCGCCGGAACTTGTCGGCATTGCCGACGGCAATTACACGATCGGCTTCCAGCCGCACCATCTGTCGCTCGAGCGTCCGAATGCGAGTGCCGTGCCGGTGCGGGCAAAGGTCACCATCACCGAGATCACCGGCTCGGAAAGCTTCATCCATCTTGATTTCGCCGACGCGCGCTGGGTGATGCTGACCCATGGCATCCGCGATTTCGAGACCGACGAAGTGGTCGAAGTGTTCATCGACCCGCGTCACATCATGGTTTTCGACCAACACGGCGTCGCCGTGGCCGCGGCAAAGCTGGCGGCCTGAGGAGAAAACGATGGCGCGCATCGACGTCAACCATGTCAGGCACTCATATCTGCCGAACCCGCGCACCGATGCGGATTTCGCGCTGCGGGAGGTGCACCACACTTTCGAGGACGGTGGCGCCTATGCGCTGCTAGGCCCATCCGGCTGCGGCAAGACCACGCTGCTCAACATCATTTCCGGCCTGCTCCACCCCTCGCACGGCCAATTGCTGTTCAACGGCAGGGATTTCACGAGACTGTCGACGCAGGAGCGCAACATCGCGCAGGTGTTCCAGTTCCCGGTCATCTACGACACGATGACCGTCTACGACAACCTGGCTTTCCCGCTGCGCAACCGCGGCGTTCCGGAGGCCGACGTCGACCGCAAGGTGCGCGAGACGCTCGACATGATCGACCTGGCAGACTGGGCCAGGAAGAAGGCGAGGGGCCTGACCGCCGACCAGAAGCAGAAGATCTCGCTCGGCCGCGGACTGGTGCGCTCGGATGTCAATGCGATCCTGTTCGACGAGCCGCTGACCGTCATCGACCCGCACATGAAGTGGGTGCTGCGCTCGCAATTGAAGCAGCTTCACCGCCGCTTCGGCTACACCATGGTCTATGTCACGCATGACCAGACAGAGGCGCTGACCTTCGCCGACCAGGTGGTCGTCATGTATGATGGCGGCATCGTGCAGATCGGCACGCCGGCCGAGCTGTTCGAGCGGCCGCGCCACACCTTCGTCGGCTACTTCATCGGCTCGCCCGGCATGAACGTCATGCCAGTAGCGATCGATGGCAAGACAGCGACGCTTGGTTCCCAGCGCATCCAATTGCCAGGCGCGCCGAAGGCCGGAAGCGGCGTCGTCGAACTCGGCATCCGTCCTGAATATGTCAGGCTCGGCCGCGATGGCATGGCCGTCCACGTCAGCAAGGTCGAGGATGTGGGCCGCCACAAGGTCGTGCGCGCCAGTCTGGAAGGCCGCGAGATCGCGGCCGTCATCGGCGAGGACGAAACCGTTCCCGCCGATCCAAAAGTGCGGTTCGACCCAGCCGGCATCAACATCTATGCCGATTCCTGGCGTGTCGAGATGGGGGCGTAAATGGAAAAGCCCTGGAACAACAAGGCCTGGTTCCTCGTGCTGCCGATGCTCGTGCTGGTGGCGTTCTCGGCCGTTATCCCGCTGATGACCGTCGTCAACTACTCGGTACAGGACACGTTCGGCAATAACGTCTTCTTCTGGGCGGGGACCGAATGGTTCGAAGAGTTGCTGCATTCCGATCGCTTCTGGGAAGCCATGGTGCGCAACCTGATCTTCTCCTTCATCATCCTGGCGATCGAAGTGCCGCTCGGCATCTTCATTGCCCTCAACATGCCCAAAAAGGGCTGGGGCGTGCCGGTCTGCCTGGTGCTGATGGCGCTGCCGCTCTTGATCCCGTGGAATGTCGTCGGCACGATCTGGCAGGTGTTCGGCCGCAACGATATCGGCCTGCTCGGCTACTACGTCAACGCGCTCGGCATCGACTACAATTACGTGCAGGATCCGTTCGACGCCTGGGTCACCGTCATCATCATGGACGTCTGGCACTGGACCAGCCTCGTCGTGCTGCTCTGCTATGCCGGCCTGGTCTCGATCCCCGACGCCTTCTACCAGGCGGCCAAGATCGATGGCGCCTCGCGCTGGGCGGTGTTCCGCTACATCCAGTTGCCGAAGATGAAGCGCGTGCTTCTGATCGCGGTGCTGCTGCGTTTCATGGACAGTTTCATGATCTACACCGAGCCCTTCGTCGTCACCGGCGGCGGTCCGGGCAATTCGACGACCTTCCTGTCGATCGACCTCGTCAAGACCGCGCTCGGACAGTTCGACCTCGGTCCGGCGGCGGCGATGTCGCTGGTCTACTTCCTGATCATCCTGTTGTTGTCGTGGGTGTTCTACACCGTGATGACCAACTACGACGCGGAACGCTGATATGGCCGGCGCCAACGAACGTACCGAGCGCAACCTGGTGAACGGGACCGCCGCTTCGGAAAGACTCGCCAGTTCGCTGTCGCAGAGCGAGCTGGACAGGCGCATGCGCCGCCGTGGCGAGGAATCGCGCTGGTGGTGGATCGTGCCGACGCTCTACATCATCGTCCTGCTGCTGCCGATCTACTGGCTCATCAATATGAGCTTCAAGACCAATGCGGAGATCGTCAATTCGCTGACGCTCTATCCGCATGCGCCGACGCTGCGCAACTACACCATCATCTTCACCGATGCGTCGTGGTATTCGGGCTACATCAATTCGATCACATATGTGGTGATGAACATGGTGATCTCGGTCGCCGTGGCGCTGCCGGCGGCTTACGCCTTCTCACGCTACCGCTTCCTCGGGGACAAGCATCTGTTCTTCTGGTTGTTGACCAACCGCATGGCACCGCCGGCGGTGTTCGCGCTGCCGTTCTTCCAGCTTTATTCGGCATTCGGCCTCATCGATACGCATATCGCGGTGGCGCTGGCGCACTGCCTGTTCAACGTGCCGCTGGCGGTGTGGATCCTTGAGGGCTTCATGTCCGGAGTGCCGAAGGAGATCGACGAAACGGCCTACATAGACGGCTATTCGTTTCCGCGTTTCTTCGTGAAGATATTCATGCCGCTGATCGCCAGCGGCATCGGCGTCGCCTGCTTCTTCTGCTTCATGTTCTCATGGGTGGAACTGCTCATCGCCCGCACGCTGACCACCACCGATGCCAAGCCGATCGCCGCTACCATGACCCGCACCGTGTCGGCGTCGGGAATGGACTGGGGGCTGCTGGCAGCCGCCGGGGTGCTGACGCTGATCCCCGGGGCGCTCGTCATCTGGTTCGTTCGCAACTACATCGCCAAGGGCTTCGCCCTGGGGAGGGTGTGACCATGAACCTCGACTTCTCCTGGATGGCGTGGACCTGGCCGACGGCCGCCTTCTTCGCCGTCATAGCGCTGCTGCTGGTCGGCATGGGTGTCTGGGAATATGCCTCGCCCGGCGGCGATCCGCGCATCGGCGTGCTGCGTTTCAAGACGACGCGCGGCGATCGTCTCTTCGTTTCGCTGCTTGGCAGCGCCTTCATCCATCTCGCTTGGCTGGGTCTTGTCGGACCCAGCCTGTGGTGGGCTCTCGCTCTCTCCGTGGTCTACGCCATCGGCGTCTTCCGCTACGTATAGAGGGGGAAACTGTTGGAGCGGCCGCTTGTTGGCGGCCTCTCCAGATCGCACTTGAAGTCTTTTCAAACGTGGAGGAAACACAATGCGACGGCAATTATTGACATCTACGACCGCCCTTGTCCTCTTGCTCGGCGTGGGCAACGCCTATGCCGGCATGGACGAGGCAAAAGCCTTTCTTGACAAGGAGATAGGCGATCTGTCGACGCTTTCGCGCGCCGATCAGGAAAAGGAAATGCAGTGGTTCGTCGACGCCGCCAAGCCGTTCGCCGGCATGGATATCAAGGTCGTGTCGGAAACGCTGACGACGCATCAATACGAGTCGCAGGTTCTGGCTCCGGCCTTCACCGCCATCACCGGCATCAAGGTCACGCACGACGTCATCCAGGAAGGCGACGTCGTTGAAAAGATCCAGACCCAGATGCAGACTGGCCAGAACCTCTATGACGGCTGGGTCAACGATTCCGACCTGATCGGCACCCACTGGCGTTACCAGCAGGTGCGCAACCTGACCGACTGGATGGCGGGCGAAGGCAAGGATGTCACCAATCCGAACCTCGATGTGAAGGATTTCATCGGCACCTCCTTCACCACCGCTCCGGACAAGAAGCTCTATCAGCTTCCCGACCAGCAGTTCGCCAACCTCTACTGGTTCCGCTACGACTGGTTCAACGACGAGAAGAACAAGGCCGACTTCAAGGCCAAGTACGGCTACGATCTCGGCGTTCCCGTCAATTGGTCGGCCTATGAGGACATTGCCGAGTTCTTCACCGGCCGCGACGTCGACGGCAAGAAGGTCTACGGCCATATGGACTATGGCAAGAAGGACCCGTCGCTCGGCTGGCGCTTTACCGATGCCTGGCTATCGATGGCCGGCAATGGCGACAAGGGTATCCCGAACGGCCTGCCGGTCGACGAATGGGGCATCAAGGTCAACGAGAAATCGCAGCCGGTCGGCTCCTGCACGGCGCGGGGCGGCGACACCAACGGCCCGGCCGCCGTCTACTCGATCCAGAAATATCTCGATTGGCTGAAGGCCTACGCACCACAGGAAGCGCAGGGCATGACCTTCTCGGAATCCGGTCCGGTTCCCGCGCAGGGCAATGTTGCCCAGCAGATCTTCTGGTACACGGCCTTCACCGCCGACATGGTCAAGCCCGGCCTGCCCGTCATGAACGACGACGGCACGCCGAAATGGCGCATGGCTCCGTCGCCGCACGGTGTCTACTGGAAGGACGGCATGAAGCTCGGCTACCAGGATGTCGGTTCGTGGACGCTGATGAAGTCGACCCCGACCGACCGTGCCAAGGCCGCCTGGCTCTACGCCCAGTTCGTCACCTCGAAGACGGTGGACGTGAAGAAGAGCCATGTCGGCCTCACCTTCATCCGCGACTCCACCATTCACGACAAGAGCTTCACGGAGCGCGCGCCGAAGCTCGGCGGCCTGATCGAGTTCTATCGCTCGCCGGCCCGCGTGCAATGGTCGCCGACCGGCACAAACGTGCCGGACTATCCGAAGCTGGCACAGCTGTGGTGGCAGGCGATCGGCGATGCCTCGTCGGGCGCAAAGAGTGCGCAGGAAGCGATGGATTCGCTTTGCGCCGAGCAGGAGAAGGTCATGGGCCGCATCGAGAGGTCCGGCGTCCAAGGCGATATCGGGCCGAAGCTCGCCGAGGAACATGATCTCGCCTACTGGAATGCCGACGCGGTCAAGGCCGGCAATCTCGCTCCCCAGCTCAAGATCGAGAACGAGAAGGAGAAGCCCCAGACCATCAACTATGACGAGCTGGTCAAGAGCTGGCAGAAGTAGGACTGACCTATGCGGGCGTTCGCGCCCGTGTAAAATTCAGGGAGGCGGCACGTTGCCGTCTCCCTTCTTTGTGTCGTGACGGAGGAAGTGCGAATGAATGGCTTTGTCCTGGCAATCGACCAAGGCACCACGTCGAGCCGGTCGATTCTGTTCGACGGCGACATGAAAGTCGTCGGCAGCAGCCAGCAAGAATTCACCCAGCACTATCCTGCTTCCGGCTGGGTCGAGCATGACCCGGAAGATATCTGGGCCAGCGTCGTGGCGACCGTGAAGGGCGCATTGAAGAATGCCGGGCGGGAGGCATCGGACGTCGCCGCGGTCGGCATAACCAACCAGCGCGAGACCGTCGTCATTTGGGACAGGGCGACCGGCAAGCCGATCCACAACGCCATCGTCTGGCAGGACCGGCGCACCGCGCCGCTATGCCGGAAGCTGAAGAAGCAGGGATTGGAAAAGACCTTCACCAGGAAGACCGGCCTGCTGCTCGATCCGTATTTCTCCGGCACGAAGATAGCCTGGATGCTGGACAAGGTGAAAGGCGCCAGGAGACGCGCCGAGAAAGGCGAATTGCTGGCCGGCACCATCGACAGTTTCCTGATCTGGCGCCTGACCGGCGGCAGGGTGCATGCCACCGACGCCACAAACGCCTCCCGCACGCTAGTCTACAACATCGAGAAGAATGCCTGGGACGACGAGCTGCTGGCCATCCTGAACATTCCGGCAAGGATGCTCCCCGAGGTGAAGGACTGCGCCGATGATTTTGGAATCACGCAGAAAAATCTCTTTGGCGCCGAGATAAGGATCCTCGGCGTTGCCGGCGATCAGCATGCCGCGACCATCGGCCAGGCCTGTTTCGAGCCCGGCATGATGAAATCGACCTACGGCACCGGCTGTTTCGCGCTGCTCAACACCGGCACCGACCTGGTGCGCTCGAAGAACCGGCTGTTGACCACGATTGCCTATCGGCTGAACGGCAAGACCACCTATGCGCTGGAAGGATCGATCTTCATCGCCGGCGCCGCCGTGCAATGGTTGCGCGACGGCATCAAGGTGATCGGCAAGGCCGAACAGAGCGGCAAGCTGGCGGCCGAGGCCGATCCGACCCAGGACGTGTATCTGGTGCCGGCCTTTGTCGGGCTCGGCGCGCCCCACTGGGATGCCGAGGCGCGGGGCGCGATCTTTGGCCTGACCCGCAATTCGGGGCCGGCGGAGTTTGCCCGCGCCGCGCTCGAATCCGTGGCCTACCAGACGCGCGACCTGCTCGATGCCATGCGCAAGGATTGGAAAGGTACGGCGGCCAAGACGGTGCTTCGGGTCGACGGCGGCATGGTGGCGTCCGACTGGACCATGCAACGGCTGGCCGACATTCTCGACGCCCCGGTCGACCGTCCGACCATTCTTGAGACGACCGCGCTTGGTGCCGCCTGGCTCGCCGGCTCGAAGGCGGGCGTGTGGCCTAAGGCGCGGGAGTTCGCCAAGACATGGGCGCTCGACCGCCGCTTCAGACCAGACATGGAGCCTGCGGCGCGCTCGGCCAAGCTGGCGGGGTGGCGCGATGCTGTTCGCAGGACGCTGAGCGTATCATAATCAACAGTCAGATTGGGCGAGGGGGAAATGAAGCCAAACTGGTACTCTGCTTGGCGCGCCGAGGCTATCAAACAACTGAAGGCCAAGAATAAGCGCTTGGAGGAAGAATTCCGCATCGGCCACTGGTCGCGCTATGACTTGAGCAACGGAAAGCTCTTGTTCTCCAAGGACGGAGCGATCAAGGTGATCACCGAAATCCAGATCGCCGGTTCCACGAATGCCAAGGCACAGAACTGGCTCTGGGCGTGGGCAAATTCAAATCTGCCCGATAGTCTTCTTAGAGATGCAAAGCTGGTTCGGTTCTTCGGCGAGAAGAACCGCATTGACGAACTGGCTCAGGCTTACGTGATAGATGCGGGCAATCAGCTGGAAGTGCTGGGTTGGGAATTGACCGCCGTCATGGTTCGAATTTGCGATGCCGTCGGAGCGTACCGATCACCCCGTGGTGAAGGTGGCGGGCTTTATTATATGGTCAAGACCATCAATTGGGCCAGCTGATCACAGTCTACCTGTTGACCGCTGTCGCACCACAGAAAGCCCGCGCCATTTCCGGCACGGGCTTTGACTTTCTATCCCTCTGACGAACACTGTCGCCCATCAGTAGGGTGAAATGCACTGCTGGCGCGGGCCGTTATACGGCTGGAACGTGTTGTCGGATGCGCGGTAGGAACGGTAACGGTCATAGCACCACTGCACATGCGAATTGCCTTCATAGACGCGGTTCCGGTTGTTGGCGATCGCGCCGGTTATCAGCGCGCCAGTGGCGAAAGCAGCAAGCGGGAACCAGAAATCGCCGTGACGGCGATAGCCCGGACGGTATTCACGGTAGCCGCGATGGCCGTTCCAGTAGGCTCCGCGGTTGTCGCGGTAGAAGTTGCGGTTGCCGCGAAACTCGCCGCGGAAGTTACGGCGCCGCTCCCAGGGCCTGTACTGCACGGTCTGGATATCGGACGAGATCGATGCAGGCTGCGGTACATAGGCCGGTGCGGCTTCGACCGGCATGGCAGCCGCCACTGCGAAGGAAGCTGACAGTGTGGTCGCCAGCAAACCCGACAGGACTTTGTTCATGATCTTCTCCTTGAGAGGTTGACGTCCCTTGTGGCGGAGGAAACGGGCACGCTCGCGAATTGTTCCTGGAAAAAAAGGCAAGTTGCTGATTTGTAATGTTTCTCCGGTTTGGGATCGATGGGGCCCACAGGGTCTTTCGCCTGTCTGGCAAAGGTTCGGCATGTCCTTGCGGAAACGGCCGGCCGGGAGAGCCGGCACGGCGGGAACGCATGGCTTGGTGGCCCGTTTTTTCCGGTTGACCCGTCGAGGCACTCTCCCTATGTTCCGCGCATTTCGAGGGCGCCGTTTCCAGCCCACGGGAGCGCGTAGCTCAGCCGGTAGAGCAACTGACTTTTAATCAGTAGGTCATGGGTTCGAATCCCATCGCGCTCACCACTCAGTCCCGTGACAAATGCACGTTCAGGACAGCGGCTTTTTTGGCGATCAGTCCTTCCAGATCCGCGTCCGATCGGGTGGTGCCGGTGCGTTCGCGCAGCAGGGAGATCATCGCGCGCATCGAAAGCGGGGCGGTTTTTTGCTGAACCAGGATCGCGTCCACCGCGCCGGCAACGTCGGGGCCTTCCGCTGGTGCTCTCATGGTCGGATCCTTTCTGTCCAGCTCCGCCTCGGTGCCGCCGACCGATCCTCTGATGCCGCGGTCAAAGACGACGGCCAACCCGTTCTTGACGGCGAGGGCCGCGACCATGTCGTCGAGTTCGTGGTCCGAAAAGCTGGGGTCGGAAGGCGTGGGTTTCAGGATTCTGTGAATCACCCTGGCGGCCTGGTCCGTCGAAACATAGCCGAAGCGCTGTTTTCTAGCTTCGACATATTGTTCGATGATCATGTCAAGCCGGCGGGCTGCAATGTCCTTTGATTGCTGCATCGGAACCTCCTCGGGTCGTCATGGCGCGCAGGAGCAGCACCTAAAGAGATAGGGCCGCCCGGAAGAACATCAAACATGAGAAATGACGCATCTGCCGATACCGGAGGAACGATCGCGCCGCTGATGCATTTTTGCCTTTGACCAGCTTATTGAGGGAACGCAGGCCAATGAAGATCGCCCATATCGCGCCGCTGTATGAATGCGTGCCGCCAAGGCTCTATGGAGGCACCGAACGCATCATCTCCTATCTCACCGAAGCTCTGGTCGGGCTCGGCCACGATGTAACGTTGTTTGCCAGCGGCGATACCAGGACCTCCGCCCGGCTGGTCGCGTGCCGGGAACGGGCGCTGCGCCTCGATCCCCGGCCGTTGAAGTCGGAGATCGCGGCGCATCTTTCGATGCTCGAGGAAGTCAGGAGACAGGCCGACGATTTCGACATTCTTCACTTCCATCTCAGCCACTTCCTGCATTTCCCGTTTTTCCGCCATATGCCGGAGCGCACGGTGACGACGCCGCATGGCAGGCTGGACTATGTGGATCTGGCACAGGCCTATGAGCGGTTCCCGCGTTTTCCGATGATTTCCATTTCACGCAGCCAGAGGACGAGGCTCGCGTCCGCCAACTGGTTGGCGACCATCCATCATGGGCTGCCGCTCGATCTCTATGGGCCGGATTTTGAAGCCGGCTCCGACGGCACATATCTGGCGTTCCTCGGCAGGATGTCGCGCGACAAGCGGCCGGACCGGGCGATCGAGATTGCCAGGCGCACGGGCCTGAGGCTCAAGCTCGCGGCCAAGGTGGGCGACGGCGACCGGGCCTATTTCGAGGAGGTCGTCCAGCCGCTGATCGATGGCGATCGCGTCGAATATGTCGGCGAGATCAGCGAGGACCAGAAGAGCAGGTTTCTCGGCAACGCCGCTGCCTTGCTGTTCCCCATCGACTGGCCCGAGCCTTTTGGTCTGGCGGTAATCGAGGCCATGGCCTGCGGAACCCCTGTCATGGCTTGGAGCTGCGGCGCCATGCCCGAGATCATCGATCACGGTGTGACCGGCTTCGTCGTCGAAACCCTCGAGGACGCCGTCGCCACCATGCCGGCCCTGCTCCAGCTCGACAGGCGCCGGATAAGGGCCGTTTTCGAAGGACGGTTCTCGGCCGACCGCATGGCGCGCGACTATGTCGCCACCTATTCACAGGCGATCGACACTCAACAAATCAGGGCTTCCTAGTACAGTGCCCCGTTCAGAAACAAGCACGGGACAGTCTTCTTGACCATCACCCAACTTGACGAGCGCAAGCTTGATCCCGCAATAGCCCTGGCCTCCCTGGACGAAACCGCGCCGAGGGAACCGCACCGGCTCTTCGCACTCAAGCATGGCGACTGCTTCGCCGTCGCCGATTCCTATGGCGACATACGCGGTGTGGGCGACGGCTTCTTCCGCGACGACACGCGCGTGCTTTCCGAATTCCGCCTCGCGGTGGGCGGTCGTTCGACGTCGCTGCTGGGCGCATCGCTGAGCCAGGACAATGTCCTGTTCACCTCCAACCTGACCAATCTGCCTATAGAGAGTGCCGGCGGCCGTCCCATCCCGCAAGGAGCGATCCACATCGAGCGTGTCAGGCTGCTGTGGGAGGACCGCCTGTATGAGCGCCTGACCCTTTCCAACTACAGCCAGGAACATTCGACCGTCCTGCTTTCGCTGCGCTTCGCCGCCGATTTCCGCGACATGTTCGAAGTTCGTGGCTCGACACGCGCCAAACGAGGCACCGCCCATACCGCCGAGATGGACCAGAACTCGGTTCTGCTTCGCTATGAAGGCCTGGACAAGGTGGTGCGTACGTCGACGATATCGTTTTCGCAGAAACCGGACGAATTGACCTCCGACCGGGCGGATTTCTTCATTGCAGTCACCAAACGCAGCCGCAAGACACTGTATGTCGAGGTCGGCAGCGAGATGGCCGATGTGCCCGACCGCGACCGGTTTCGCGCCGCGGCGGCGCGCGCGCGTTTCGGCATGCGCGCCAAGCGCCGCCATGGCGCGACGCTGCACAGTTCGGGCAGGGTGTTCAACGACTGGATGGAGCGCGCCCGTGCCGATGTGGCGCTGCTCACCACCGAACTTGCGACCGGCCCTTATCCCTATGCCGGCATTCCGTGGTTCTCGACGGCCTTCGGCAGAGACGGCGTGATCTCGGCGTTGCAGATGCTCTGGCTCAATCCCGGCTTGGCGCGCGGCGTGCTTGCCTTTCTCGCGCAACATCAGGCGACCGAAACCTCGCCCTTCAGCGACTCTCAGCCCGGCAAGATCATGCATGAAACGCGCAAGGGTGAAATGACGGCGCTGAGCGAGTTGCCGTTCGGCCGCTACTATGGCGGGGTCGACACCACCCCGCTCTACGTTCATCTCGCCTGCGCTTACGCGGACCGCACCGGCGACATGGTCTTTATCGACGGCCTGTGGCAGTCGCTATGTGCAGCCGCCGAATGGATCGAGGCGGCAAGCGCTTCGACCGGATTCGTCACCTACCGGCGTGCGGCGGAGTCAGGCCTCGCCAACCAGGGATGGAAGGACAGCTTTGATTCGGTCTTTCATGCAGACGGTCGTATCCCGAAGGGGCCGATCGCGCTGGTCGAGGTGCAGGGCTACGTCTTCGCGGCGTTCCAGGGGCTGGCGAGACTGGCTCGCCGGCGAGGCGAGACAGAAAAGGCGGAAGGCTGGGAAAGGCGGGCCGAAGAGATCCGCCGGCGGGTTGAAAGTCATTTCTGGATCGAAGAGCTGGGTTATTACGCGCTGGCGCTCGATGGCGACGGCCGGCCATGCGAGGTGCGCACATCCAATGCCGGACATCTGCTATATGTCGGACTTCCGAATCCTGATCGGGCGCGGATCGTCGCCGATCAGTTGCTGTCGGCTTCTTTTCACTCCGGCTGGGGATTGAGGACGCTCGCCGACGACGCAATATTCTTCAATCCCATGTCGTATCACAATGGCTCCATCTGGCCGCACGACACGGCGATATGCGCGGCAGGCCTTGCGCGGTACGGCATTCGCGACAATGTGGTGCGGCTGATGAGCGGGACGTTCGAATCCGCCGTCCATTTCAACATGCGCCTGCCCGAACTCTTCTGCGGCTTCACCCGCGCACCGGGCGAGGCGCCGATCGCGTATCCGGTCGCTTGCCTGCCGCAGGCCTGGTCGGCAGGTTCCGCCTTCATGCTGATGCAGGCCTGTCTGGGCCTCCATATCGACGGCTGGGCCGGCGAAATCCATGTCACAAGGCCGCGCCTGCCAATCGGCATCGACAGCCTGGTGATCCGCCATCTCGCGGTGGCGGGCACGGCAGTCGACCTGACGTTCCAGCGGGTAGGAGACCGTGTGGGCGCGTTCCTGGCCGACCGCCATGAAGGGTTGGCGCCTTTGATCGTGCGCAGCTAAAAACCGGAACCATCATCGGCGACGTGCGTTGCACCATCTCCCCCGCGGAGAGGCGCGACCTAGGCCGGAGCAATTCACATCGATGCCAGACAACAATTTTGACTTCCTCCACTCTGCCTCCGCTCTATGGTTCGTCATTCTTGCCAGCCTCTGCGTTTCCCTTGTTGCCTTGGTGATTTCCGCGCTGCGATCCCGCCGGACCCCGCCGGAACCGGCGAATGTCGAGCCTCCACCGGCTCGTGTCGTATTGCGGGAGTTCGAAAAGAATGGCCATTCCGCCGACGCGGCGCTCGTCAACTGGTCGCCCTCGACACTGCGCGAAATCCTGGCGAAGGAACTGCCGGATGCGCAAGTGATCGTCGTCTCCAACCGCGAGCCCTACATTCACAATCTCAGGGATGACAATGTCGACCTGGTTGTGCCGGCCAGTGGACTTGTCTCGGCGCTGGAGCCGATCACCCGTGCCTGCGCGGGAACCTGGATAGCCTATGGCGGCGGCTCGGCGGATCATCTCGTCGTCGACCAGAACGACCGCATCGAGGTCCCACCTGAGAACCCGTCCTACACGTTGCGCCGTGTCTGGCTGACCGAAGAGGAACAGCAAGGCTATTATCTGGGTTTTGCCAATGAGGGTCTCTGGCCGCTGTGCCACATAGCCTTTACACGGCCCGTCTTCCGCACGTCCGACTGGGAAACATACGAAGCCGTCAATCGCAAATTCGCCGATACCGTCGTTGCCGAAGCCCGGAACGAACGCCCGATCGTCCTCGTCCAGGATTATCATTTCGCGCTGCTGCCGCGAATGATCCGGGAACGCCTGCCCGATGCGATCGTCATCACATTCTGGCACATTCCGTGGCCGAATTCGGAAGTCTTCAGCATCTGCCCCTGGCGGGAAAAAATCCTGGACGGCCTGCTGGGGAGCTCCATCATCGGCTTTCATACGCAGTTCCACTGCAACAACTTCATCGAGAGCGTCGACCGCTTCCTGGAAAGCAGGATCGAGCGCGAGGATTCGGCGATCTCCTATGGCGGCCAGACCAGTCTGGTCCACGCCTATCCGATCTCGATAGAGTGGCCGCCGGCTCAACTCGGGAAATTGCCCGCCATCGCGCAGTGCCGCGCGCGAATTCGCGAAAAATTCGGGCTGGCGGACAATGTCAGCCTCTGTGTCGGCGTCGAGCGCCTCGATTATACGAAAGGCATTCTCGACCGGTTTCACGCATTGGACGAACTGTTCAAGCAACACCCGGAGTGGATCGGCAAGGTGGCCTTCCTGCAGATCGCGGCGCCAAGCCGTGGAACCTTGCCGGCCTACCAGCAACTGCACGAGGAATGCCTGCGTTGCGCGGCGGAGCTCAACGAGCGTTATGGCCGGGACGGCTACACGCCTGTCTTGATGGTGGCTGAACACCATTCCCAGGAGCAGGTCTACGAAATCTACCGGGCCGCCGATGTCTGCATGGTGACCAGCCTGCACGACGGAATGAACCTGGTCGCCAAGGAATTTGTCGCCGCGCGCGACGACGAGCAAGGCGTGCTGATGCTCAGCATGTTTGCCGGCGCTTCAAAGGAGCTTCTCGAGGCGCTGATCGTCAATCCTTACGACGCGACGATGATGGCCGAGGCGTTGCTGCAGGCATTGACCATGGTGCCCGCCGAGCAGCGCCAGCGCATGCAGCGCATGCGCGAGATCGTCCGCGACAACAATGTCTATCGCTGGGCGGGCAGCATGCTTCTCGACGCCGCCCGCTTGCGCAAGCGAATCGCGATCGACCCCGCCGGGCCGGGCTCCGTTGCCGCGGCCAATGTGATATCGCTGCTTGATCGCAAACGGGTCGCGGCGCTGTGATGTCGGGATCGGCAAATCTGTCCGTGCCGACCGTCCCGCAAGGCCGATGGGCACTCTTCCTGGACATTGACGGTACGCTTCTGGAACATGCCGCGCATCCCGACGCGGTGGTCGTCGGCGATGCGTTGCGAAGCATGCTGACAAGGCTGGACGGGCGTCTGGCTGGCGCTCTGGCTTTCATTACAGGAAGATCCGTTTCCGCCGTCGACCGGCTCTTCCAGCCGCTGCGCCTGCCGGCTGCGGGTCTATACGGCCTGGAGCACCGGCTTGTGCGTGACGGCCCTGTCAAGGCGGCCGACGAGCCCGCCGACATTGCCGCGCTTGCCGAGGAAATCGAGGCGGAACTGCACAATGTGGACGTCTATATCGAGCGCAAGGGCCCGATCCTGGCCATTCATACGCGTGCGGCGCCGCAGTTGCTGCAACGGGCGACGCAACTGGTCGAACAGGCCCTGGAGCGGCTTCCGCGAGGATATCGGGTTCTTGCCGGCAATGCCGGGGTGGAACTGATGCCGCTCGAGGCGGCCAAGGGAGCGGCAATCAGGCGTTTCTGCGAGTTGCCGGCTTTCCGGGGGCGGATTCCCGTATTCCTCGGAGACGACACGTCGGATGAGAACGGCTTCGAAGCCGTCAATGAAATGGATGGCATTTCGGTCCGCATCAAACCGCAAGGGAAAACCGTGGCGCGCCACGCGCTGGCCGATGTGGGCGAGACCCTGGCCTGGCTTGAATCCCTATGTCAGGACCAATCGGGCACTGGCCGGTTTGAGGAGGCGGTCCAGCCCACTGTCCGGCAGAGTTGAGGCCGCAAAACGCATTTTGCGCCTTTGAAGAACGGTTTTCAGGAGTTGATCAATGATCCAATTCACCAGCCTCATCCACGAGATCATGCCCGCGTGGCTCCGGCGGCGTTCGCGCCGGCGCATGCAGGACACGGAGACAACTTTCGATCCATCGCGTCCTGAAGACGCCGATGCCGTCTGGCGAAAGGCCGTCGAGAGGGACCTGTTCGGCGCAAACACGCCCGACTATACCGAGACCGAACAGAAGAAGCGCGATCACCACTGACGGAGGCTGTCAGCCTTCCGCGAAGACCAGCGAGACATTGCCGCCGGCATGCCGTTCGAGCCGGCCGGCGAGGTCGAGCTCCAGGAGCACCATGAACACCTGGGCCGGATGCAGGCCGGTGTGGCGGATGATCTCGTCGATCGCCACCGGCGTCGGGCCGAGCGCTTCGGTCACCCTGGCGCGGTCGTTTTCGCCGGGTGGCGGCGTGGCCGAGAAATCGAGGGGATCTTCAAAGGGCGGCAGTTCGGGGGCCCGCAAACCGGTCAGCGGCGCGATTGCCCTGTGAATGTCGGCGGCTTCGGTGACCAAGGTGGCACCGTCCTTGAGCAGGCCATTGGTGCCGGCGGCGCGTGGATCAAGCGGCGAGCCGGGTACGGCGAAGACCAGCCGGCCCATTTCGCCTGCGAGCCTGGCGCTGATCAGGGACCCGGAACGCTGCGCCGCCTCGACCACCACCAGACCGACTGCCGCGCCCGCGACGAGGCGGTTGCGGCGCGGAAAATCCTGCGCACGCGGCTGCCAGCCGAACGGCATCTCCGAAATGATGGCGCCGCCGCGCTCGACGATCTCGTCGCACAGGCCGGCATTCTCAGGCGGGTAGGGCAGATCGAGGCCTCCGGCCAGCACGCCGATCGTGCCGGTCGAGAGGCTGCCCTGATGTGCTGAAGTGTCGATGCCGCGCGCGAGGCCGGAGATGATGGCGTAACCGTCGCGGCCAAGGTCGGTCGCCAGCATGCGCGCCATCTTGATGCCCGCGAGCGAGGCGTTGCGGGCGCCGACGATAGCCACCGCGGGCAGCCGGAACACCGCGCCTTCGCCTTTCACCGCCAGCAGCGGCGGCGGATGGTCCATGTTTTTCAACAGGGCGGGATAGTCCGGCTCGCCGATACCGACAAAGCGGGCGCCTGCCCGCCTTGCGGCCTCCAGTTCCGCTTCGGCCTCGGCGATCGAGGGAATGCGGGCGACCCTGATGGCGCCGCCCGAAATCATCAGTTCCGGCAGCATTTCCAGCGCGACTTCGGCCGAACCGAAGCGGTTGATCAGGTCGCGAAAGGAGGCAGGACCTACATTCTGGGTGCGGATCAGCCGCAGCCAACTCAACCGCTGCCGGTCGCTGAGGCGCGGTCCGGCGAGCGGCTTGCTCACTCCTTCGCCCCGATTTTGCCCTCGGTGCCGGCAAGCAGGCGTGAAATGTTGGCCCGGTGCTTGATGAAGACGATCAGGCTCATCACGACGAACAATGCGGCAATCTGCGGTGTGCTCAGGAAATAGAGGGCGATCGGCACGGCGACCGCGGCCGTCAGCGCTGCAAGCGAGGAGTAGCGGAACAGGAATGCCATGGCCAGCCAGACGATGGCGAAGATCAGCGCCACCTGCCAGGCAAGGCCGATCAGCACGCCGAGATAGGTGGCCACGCCCTTGCCTCCCTTGAATCCGAGCCAGATCGGGAAGAGATGGCCGAGGAAGGCGCCAAGGCCGGCCCAAGCGCCGAGTTCGGGCGCGAAATGGCCCGCGATCAGCACCGCGGCCGTGCCCTTCAGCGCGTCGAGCAGCAGCGTGGCCGCGGCAAGGCCCTTGTTGCCGGTGCGTAGCACATTTGTCGCGCCGATATTGCCGGAGCCGATCTGGCGCACGTCGCCAAGCCCTGCCGCACGGGTCAGCAGAAGCCCGAACGGAATCGAGCCCAGGAAATAGCCGAGCACCAGCGCCGGGATCAGGTTGTAAGTCATTGTTCCCCCCGCATTTCCCCCTGACGGGCTGAATCCGGCGCGATGCGCCGCCGCCCGCTCAGACCGAGAACACTGTGCGGCCCGCCACCAGCGTTTGCAAGACCTTGCCTTGCAGGCGCGCGCCTTCGAAACAGGTGTTCTTCGAGCGCGAGCGGATGCCGCTTTCGCTGACGATCCAGGGTTCATCCAGATCGACAAGCGCAAGGTCCGCGAGAGCGCCGGGCTTGAGCGTGCCGCCAGGCAGGCCGAACAGCCGTGCCGGCGCCGTGGACAAGGTCTCGATCAGCCGCGGCAGCGACACGTCGCCATTGTGGTAGAGCCGCAAGGCGGCGCCCAGCAACGTTTCCAGCCCGATGGCGCCGGCTGCCGCGTCGGCGAAGGGCAGGCGCTTGGTATCGACGTCCTGCGGATCGTGCGAGGAGACGATGATGTCGATCGTGCCGTCCCTGATCGCTTCGATCATGGCCAGGCGGTCTTCCTCGGCACGCAGCGGCGGCGTCAGGCGGAAGAAGGTCCGGTATTCCCCGACATCGTTTTCGTTGAGTGACAGATTGTGGATCGACACGCCCGATGTGACGGTCGCGCCGTCGGTCTTCGCGCGCGCCACCGATGCCGCCGCCATCGCCGTCGATATCTTTGCCGCGTGGTAGGAGCCGCGCGTCAGGCGCGCCAGGGCAAGGTCGCGCTCCAGCGGGATGGTTTCGGCTTCACGCGGAATGCCGGAAAGCCCTAGCCAGCTGGCGTAGAGTCCCTCGTTCATCACGCCCGACGACGCGAGGTCGGCATCCTGGGTTTCGTGCACGATGGTTGCGCCGAAATCGCGGGCATAAGTCAGCGCCCGGCGCATCACCAGCGCGCTTGATATGGTGTGGCGGCCGTCGGTGAAGGCGGCGGCGCCGGCCTCGCGCAGCAGCCCGAATTCGGTCATCTCGCGGCCGTCGAGGCCCTTGGTGATGGCTGCGGCCGGGAAAATATTCACGATTGCCGTGTCCTTGGCGGTGCGCAGCACGAATTCGACCAGGGCCACATTGTCGATGACCGGATCGGTATCGGGCATCATGACGATCGAGGTGACGCCGCCGGCAGCCGCGGCGACACTTGCCGACGCGATCGTTTCGCGATGTTCTCCGCCCGGTTCGCCGATGAAGACGCGGCCGTCGATCAGGCCTGGAATGACCGCCTTGCCGGCGCAGTCGATGATGGTGGCGCCCTCGGGCGCCCCCTGGTTCAGCGCAGCCTTGTCGGCGGCGGCTATCTTCTTCCCCTCGACGATGACCGTCCCGGTCTCGTCTACGCCGCGCGAGGGGTCGATGATGCGGGCGCGCTCGAACACCGTGATGGTCATGCGCCACGGCCCTCGTGGTTGCGGCGCGGGTCGAGCAGCGCTTCCATCACCGCCATGCGCACGGCGACACCCATCTCGACCTGTTCCTGGATGACGCTCTGTGGCCCGTCCGCGATCTCCGAGGCGATCTCGACGCCACGGTTCATCGGTCCAGGATGCATTACCAGAGCGTCGTCCTTGGCCGCCTTCAGCTTCTCGGCGTCGAGGCCGAAATAGCGGAAATATTCGCGCACCGAAGGCACGAAGGTCCCTTCCATCCGCTCGCGCTGCAGGCGCAGCATCATCACCACGTCGGCATCTTTCAGGCCCTCGGCCATTGAGCCGGTGACGATCACGCCCATCCTGTCGATTCCCGAGGGAAGCAATGTCGAGGGCGCGACGACGCGGACCTGCGCGCCGAGCGCGTTGAGCAGCATGATATTGGAGCGGGCGACACGCGAATGCAGGATGTCGCCGCAGATCGCCACGATCAGTTTCGACAGCGGACCCTTGGCCCGGCGGATGGTCAGCGCGTCGAGCAGCGCCTGTGTGGGATGCTCGTGCGCGCCGTCCCCCGCATTGACCACGGAGCAGCCGACCTTCTGCGCCAGAAGGGCGGCCGCACCCGCCGACTGGTGGCGGATGATCAATATGTCGGGCCGCATGGCGTTCAGCGTCATGGCCGTGTCGATGAGCGTCTCGCCCTTCTTCACCGAGGAACTCGCCACCGACATGTTCATGACGTCGGCGCCGAGACGCTTTCCGGCCAGTTCGAACGACGACTGCGTCCGCGTCGAGGCTTCGTAGAAAAGGTTGATCTGGGTGCGGCCGCGCAGTGTCGAGGTTTTCTTCTCGGATTGCCGCGAGATCGCGACAGCCCGGTCCGCCCTGTCGAGCAGAAGCTCGATGTCGGCGGGGGAAAGATCGCGGATGCCCAGAAGATGGCGGTGGGGATAGAGTGGCAGGGACGAAGCGTCGGTCATCTCAAGGGGCTGCTATAGGGTGGACGTTCCATGGCTGCAAGCGCCAGCTTTGGATTGCGGCTGTTCTCCCCGGTATTTTCGTCGCGCGCCTTGGGCTATATCTAGCCGATGGCTCCGGATTCGTAGCCGCCTGGCAGTAAGGATGAAGCGTGACCGACGACGTGACGAACCAGCCGCCGCCGCTGACAGGCGGCAACGCCTGGCGGGGCGATCCGTTGCTGATCCAGCTTGCCGAGCGCTTTTCCGATCCGGTGCGCAAGGATCTCGACGGGCTCGGCCGCTTCGTGCTGACGCAGGAGGCCCAGGAACTGGCCCGCCTCGCCAATGTCGAAACGCCGAGGCTCAGGACGCATGATCGCCAGGGCCGGCGCATCGATCTGGTCGAGTTTCACCCCGCCTATCACGCTTTGATGCGCCGTTCCGTAGCCAACGGGCTGCACTCCTCGGTCTGGGAGAACGGCGATGCCGAGATCGGCCGCCGCCATCAGGTGCGCGCGGCCCGGTTCTACCTGACGGCCGAACTCGAGACCGGACATCTGTGTCCCATCACCATGACCAGCGCTTCGCTGGCAGCGCTGATGGCGAGCCCGAAACTGTTCCGCGAGTGGGCGCCGCGCGTGACGACGCGCAAATACGATCAGAGCCAAAAGCCGCCGGTCGAGAAGACCGGGCTTACGCTTGGCATGGGCATGACCGAGAAACAGGGCGGCACGGACGTGCGCGCCAATGTAACGAAGGCCGAGCGCGTCGGCAGCGGCTTCTATCGCCTGACCGGCCATAAATGGTTCATGTCGGCGCCGATGTCGGATGCATTCCTGGTGCTGGCGCAGGCGCCGGAGGGATTGTCGTGCTTCCTCGTGCCGCGCGTCCTTGGCGACGGCTCGGGCAACGGCTTCCGTTTCCAGCGCCTGAAGGACAAGCTCGGCAACCGGTCGAATGCGTCTTCCGAGGTGGAGTTCGTCAACGCGATCGGTGAGATGGTCGGCGAGCCGGGCGCCGGCGTGAAGACGATCATGGACATGGTGACCTTGACCCGGCTCGACTGCGCCGTGGCGTCTTCGGCGATCATGCGGGCGGGTCTGGCCGAAGCCGTTCATCACGCCCGCCATCGCCAGGTGTTCGGCACCAACCTGATCGAGCAGCCGCTGATGCAGCGCGTGCTGGCGGACATGGCGCTCGACGTCGCCGCTGCCACGGCGCTGTCGTTCCGTCTGGCGCGTTCCTTCGACGAGGCGGCGAGCGATCGCGGCGAGGCGGCCTTTGCCCGTGCCATGACGCCGGTCGTCAAATATTGGGTCTGCAAAATTGCGCCGCCGCTGCTCTACGAGGCGATGGAATGCCTCGGCGGCAACGGCTATGTCGAGGAGGCGCCGCTCGCCCGCTACTATCGCGAAGCTCCGGTGAACGCTATCTGGGAAGGGTCCGGCAATGTCATGGCGCTAGATGTGCTGCGCGTGCTTGGCCGCGCGCCGGGCCTATTCGAGGAGGTGCTTGCCGGCATCGATCGCGACCTGGGCGCGGGCGGACGCGGCACCATCGGTGTGCTGAAGGCGGCGATGCAAGTCGCCGCGACCGACGAAGGCTCGGCCCGCCTGCTGACGGAGCAATTGGCGCTGTCGGCGGCGGCGGCGGAATTGCGCCGGTTGGGGGCAGGGCGGATCGCCGATGCCTTCGTCGAGACGCGGCTGGCGGGCCAGTGGCGCAACACCTACGGCATGCTCGATTCGCGCCATGATGCGCGCATGATCATCGACACGCTCTATCCGCCAACCACCTGAGCAGCAGCCATGGACCACGCCTTGGTCATTCCCCCGCGCCGTTAACCTTAACAAATGGTTTCCGTTGCGAGGGCTGGCGGCAAAGCCCACTGTCATTCCTGTCGAAGCAGGAATCACGATGCGACAGGTATTGACCTCTTTTCTCGCCTTGCACTGGACGATCGTTTTCGCCCTGCTGGCGATCATCTGCATCGATGGAAACCGCGGCGTGGCCGGGGCGCTTGGGGTGCTGGGCGTGACGATCGAGAGCGCCCGCTTCGTCGACCTCGAAAATATCGTGGTGGTCGCGCCACTGGCCACGGCGCTGCTTATCGTGGCGGTGCTGTTCTTCTGGGCCTTTGTCGAGGCGCTGATCAACAATGCCAGCAATCAGGGCGCCGACAGCGTTGCCCGCGTCGCCTTCATCAGCGCTTCCGGCGTGCTTTCGCTCATCCTGGTCGGTGGCGCGGCGCAAGGCATCAACGGGCTGTTCCTGGTCGTCGCCGTGCAATTGGCCGCACTTCTAGCCTCCTATGTCGCCATGCTTGCCGAGCGCCGCACCCTGGCCGCATTGGATGAGGTCGAAATCCACGCCACGGCGCAGGGCATGGCCAGGGCCGCAGCCCACAATTCGCTGCTTTCGCTGATATCGGGCCGGCCCGAGCCGACCCGGAAGGAAGGCCGCTGATGCGTTACATCTTCGCATTGTGGGCGGCTCCGATGGCGCTTTTCTGGGGCTGGTTCTACCTGTCGCTCAACGACATGAATTTCGGCTACGTCATGCTGAGCCGGCAGTTGCATGATTTCGTCTTCCAACTCTACGGCCAGATGCTCGGCATCGACCCGGCAATCATTCCCGGTATGGTTGGAAGAGCCTGTATATTCGACGGCCTGCTGCTGCTGGCGATCTGGGCGTTTCGCCGCCGCCGTGAAATCATCGGCTGGATCAGGGGGCGGGCGGCGGTTCCGGTGCAGTTCGAGCGGCTGCACCGAGCAAGCGAAGCCGGTCCAAAACTCCCTGCAGAATAAAGGCGGCGGCGGCCGAATCGATCTTGCCGGCCCGCTTGGCGCGCGAAAAATCCATCTCGATCAGCGTCCGTTCGGCGGCTACCGTCGACAGCCTCTCGTCCCATAACAGGAAGGGAAGGTCGCTCAAGGCGGCCATGTTGCGTACGAAGGCGCGCGATTTCTGCGCGCGCGGACCTTCCGAGCCGTCCATGTTGACCGGCAGTCCAATCACCACCGCGCCGGCATTCTCCTTTTGCAGCAGATCCAGCAGCACGGCCGCGTCGAGCGAGAATTTTCGTCGCATGATGACCGGGCGCGGATGCGCGAAGGAAAAGCCACGGTCCGAAACGGCGACGCCGATGGTCTTGTCGCCGAGATCGAGCCCGGCAAGCGTCCTGCCGCCGGCCAGCCGCGCCGGCAATTCCTCGATGGTAATGATAGCCAACGGTTTTCCTTTGACCCGACAGCGCCGTCGCGGCGCTTTGAACACGCGAGGACGCCGTAACACTTTGCTCTTGAGCTGACGCCGTTCTATCCTCCGACGGAACAAAAATCGAGGAACTCGCTGATGAAACTCACTTGGTACGGACAATCCGCCTTCAAGATCGAGGTGGCGGGCGCAAGCATCCTGATGGACCCGTTCCTGAGCGGCAATCCGCTTTGGAAGAAAAGTTGGGAAGGCCCAGCCGAGGGTGTCACCCACGTGCTTTTGACGCATGGTCACGGAGACCATGTCGGCGATGCGCTCGAGATCCTCAAGAAGACCGGAGCGATGCTGGTCGCCAACCCCGAGGTCTGCGGCTATCTCGGCGGCCAGGGCGTCGACCAGAACAATATCAACCAGGGCAACACCGGTGGCACGGTGGACTGCGGCCCGTTCACGACGACTTTTGTCCAGGCATTGCATTCCTCGTCCTATGGGGACGGCATCTATATGGGCAATCCCTGCGGGCTGGTCCTGCATTTCCAGGACGACAAGACGCTCTATCACATGGGCGATACCGACATCTTCTCGGACATGGCGCTGGTCAACGAGCTGCATGAGCCGAAGATCGGCCTGGTGCCGGTCGGCGACCGCTTTACCATGGGAGGTGCTGTCGCTGCTCTCGCCTGCCGCCGCTATTTCAAGTTCGATGTCGCCGTGCCATGCCACTATGCGACTTTCGGCCTGCTCGACCAGACGCCCGACAAATTCGTCGCCGGAATGGAGGGTTCGGGCGTGAATGTCGTCGTGCCTGGGATCGGCGAGGCGGTCACACTATAAATTGAAAACGGAATTAAACCATGGGCTTGAGGAACTCTCTTTGCGTTTCGATGCCGTTTGCGGCGTCGCCGGCGCTTGCCGCGGACGATTTCATTGAAGGAGTATACCTCAAGTCCGAGGAGCTCTGCGCACAGGCCAGGAAAGATACCCTGCAGACGCTGATCGATGCCGGCAACATCGTGCTGTCGGCCCATGGCCTGCAAGGGGTCGAATACAATTGCGAGTTCTTGCAGATCAGCAAGGCGACACGCTCGCCGAGCTGGGCGGTGACGGCCATTTGCCAGGAGCCGGGCTACGTTTTTCCCGACGTGCTCTCGGTGACGCAGATGAGCCCGACTCAGATCGATCTCGTCTCCGTCCGGCCCATCGAAGACGAGAGCGAGGCGAGCGGCAACAGCGGCAGCTACTATCTGTGCGAGGGCATGGCCCCGCCGTGAGGTCATTTGCCCGATTGTGGGCATGCACATGTTGCGCGCCGCGCGCGGCGCCGCTATAGGCCGGGGCTGGTTTTCCCGAGGCACAAACATGTCCGTTGACGTCAAGACAGTGAAGCGCGTCGCGCGTCTCGCCTGCATTGCGGTGAGCGAGGAAGATGCCGAACGCATGACCGGCGAGCTGAATGCCATACTGGGCTTCGTCGAACAGCTGAACGAGGTCGATGTTTCCGGGGTCGAGCCGATGACTTCGGTAACTCCGATGGGGATGAAGAAGCGCCAGGACGTCGTCACCGACGGCAACAAGGCTGCCGACATCGTCGCCAACGCGCCTGCCACGGAAGAGAACTTCTTCCTCGTGCCGAAGGTCGTGGAGTAACAGGCCGATGGCCATCGAAATCGCCATCGAGACGCCGCTGCAGGACGATGTGCGCGGCTTGGTCGCGGAGCTCAACGAGACGCTGCTCGAACTGACGCCGCCGGAACACTGCTATCACCTGACCGTCGAGCAGATGGCCGGCCCGGACACCACGGTCTTCGTCGCCCGCGACGACGGTTTTGCAATCGGTTGCGGGGCGCTGAAGCGCCATGACGGCGCCGTCGGCGAGGTCAAGCGCATGTACACGCGGCCCACGCATCGCGGCCAGAAAATCGGCGCCAGGATCGTGGAGCGTGTCGAAGCGCTGGCGCGCGAGGAAGGATTGAAGCGTCTGGTGCTGGAGACGGGCGATCGCCATCCTGCCGCCTGGGCTGTCTATGAACGTTCCGGCTTCTCGCGTTGCGGTCCGGTGCTGGATTATCCCGATTCCGAGTGGTCGGTGTTTTACGAAAAGAGCCTTGCCTGATGAGCGACCTGACCCGACTGACGATTTCGCAGGCCCGCGCCAAGCTGCGCGCCAAGGAAATCACCGCGACCGAGATCGCCGACGCCTATCTTGCTGCGATCGAGCGCGCCAATCCGGCGCTCAACGCCTACGTCGTGGTGACCGGCGACAAGGCGCGCGACATGGCCAAGGCCTCCGACGCCAGGCTGGTCAAAGGCGAGGGCGGTGCGCTGGAAGGCATTCCGCTCGGCATTAAGGACCTGTTCGGCACCGAGGGCGTGCACACCCAGGCCTGCAGCCATGTGCTCGACGGTTTCAAGCCGCATTACGAATCGACCGTCACCTCCAATCTGTGGGCTGACGGGGCGGTCATGCTGGGCAAGCTCAACATGGACGAGTTCGCCATGGGCTCGTCCAACGAGACGTCCTATTACGGGCCGGTGGTCAACCCGTGGCGGCGTTCGCGCGTCGATACGATGGTGATGCCGACCACGCATCAGGGCGATGGCGGCTTCGTTTCGGCCGGCGGCACCAGGACCGCGCGCACCCTGGACAATGCGCAGCTGGTGCCGGGTGGCTCGTCGGGCGGCTCGGCCTCCGCCGTCTCGGCTTTCCTGTGCGCGGGCGCCACGGCCACCGACACTGGCGGCTCGATCCGCCAGCCGGCCGCGTTCACCGGCACGGTCGGCATCAAGCCGACCTATGGCCGCTGCTCGCGCTGGGGTATCGTCGCCTTCGCCTCGTCGCTCGACCAGGCCGGGCCGATCGCGCGCGACGTGCGCGATGCCGCGATCCTGCTCAGATCGATGGCCTCCGTCGATCCGAAGGATACGACCTCGGTGGACCGGCCGGTGCCGGACTACGAGGCGGCGATCGGCAAGCCGATCAAGGGCATGAAGGTTGGGATTCCCCGGGAATACCGCGTCGACGGCATGCCGGAGGAGATCGAGGCCCTTTGGCAGAAGGGCATTGCCTGGCTCAGGGATGCTGGCGCCGAGATCGTCGACATCTCCTTGCCGCACACCAAATACGCGCTACCGGCCTATTACATCGTGGCGCCCGCCGAAGCCTCGTCCAACCTTGCGCGCTATGACGGCGTCCGCTACGGCCTTCGCGTGCCGGGCAAGGACATCGTTGAGATGTATGAGAAGACCCGCGCCGCCGGCTTTGGCCGCGAGGTCAAGCGCCGGATCATGATCGGCACCTATGTGCTGTCGGCGGGCTATTACGACGCCTACTATCTGCAGGCGCAGAAGGTGCGCAATCTGATCAAGCGGGACTTCGAGAACGTCTTTGCCGCCGGCGTTGATGTCATCCTGACACCGGCGACGCCATCTGCCGCCTTCGGCATTGCAGACGAGGACATGGCTTCCGATCCGGTGAAGATGTACCTGAACGACATCTTCACCGTCACCGTGAACATGGCGGGCCTGCCGGGCATTGCGGTGCCCGCCGGCCTAGACCCCAAGGGCTTGCCGCTCGGCCTGCAACTGATCGGCAGGCCGTTCGAAGAAGAGACGCTGTTCCAGACCGCTGCCGTCATCGAGCAGGCGGCCGGAACGTTCCAGCCGGAGAAGTGGTGGTAGGATCGTTTCTCATCTAAGGGGTGAGGGATGTTCTTTTATCTTTCGAAAATCTTCTGGTTCTTTATCCAGCCGCTCAACCTGACGATCTTCCTGCTGCTGGCGGGGCTGGTCTCGGCATTTTTCGGCCGCCCGCGGCTGGCAGCCACCGGCGGCGTGCTGGCGTTTTTGGTTCTGGCGCTTTCGGCCTGGACCTCGCTCGGCGCATTGCTGCTCAACCCGCTGGAGGAACGCTTTCCGCGCCCGCCGCTGCCGCAAAAAGTCGATGGCATCATCGTGCTCGGCGGCGGCTTCGAGGGCGGCATCAATCTGGTGCGCGGCGGTTATGAGCTGAACAGCGGCGGCGACCGGATGGTCGAGACGGCCGTGCTGGCGCGGCGCTTTCCCGACGCCAAGGTGGTCGTCTCCGGCGGCAATGGCGAATTGTTCCTCGACGGCGAGGGCGATGCCGCCACCGCGCCGCGCCTGCTTGGCGCGCTTGGCGTGGCGCCGGAGCGCCTGATCCTCGAGGGCAAATCGCGCAACACCTATGAAAATGCCGTCTTCACCAAGGCCTTGATAGCGCCGAAGCCGGGCGAAACCTGGCTGCTGGTCACCTCGGCCTACCATATGCCGCGCGCCAAGGCGCTGTTCGACAAGGTCGGCTTCGCGACCGTCCCGTGGCCGGTCGACTATCGAACGTCGGGAGACGAAGGCATCGGCCTGTTCCGCGACAATCCGGCCGATGCGCTGCAGGCGGCCACAATGGCGATCCGCGAATGGATAGGGCTGTTCGCCTATTGGCTGTCCGGCCGCATCGATCGGCCTTTTCCCGCACCTGGCGGCTGACCGATCACGGCGCGGCGCGCCGCCGAGAAGAACTGGCGCCGCACCAGAACGGCCAGGAGCAGAAGCGTCGACAGCACGAACACCACCGGATCGACGAACCAGCCGAGATAGCCGATCGAAAAGAACACGCCGCGCAGGCCGGAATTAAAATGCTTGCCTGCCAGCATGTTCATCTGCGCCGCCCTCCACACCGCCGTTTCGGTGACCGGGTTGCGCGAGGCTTCGCCATGCGGGATCGGCACAGCACCGATCAGGATCGAGCAATAGTTGAACAGACGGTAGGCCCAGCCGAACTTGAAGAACGAAAACGCCAGGATCAGCACCAGTCCCAGCACCTTGATCTGAAAAGCCGGGCGCGACGGGGCGCCGCCCAGAGGCAGGGTGCTCAACACCTCGAGGACGCGGTCGGAGGCACCGAGCAAGGCAAAGCAGCCGCCAAGCGCGATCAGGGAGCTGGAGGCGAAGAAGGCGGTGCCTTGCTGCAGGCCACCCATGATGGCTGTGTCGACGATGCGGATCTCACGCTCGGCCATCCGGTGCATCCAGGCTTGACGCTGCGCATTCATCGCCGTTGTCAGCGACATGCGGCTGACCAGCACGCCGTCCGAGGCGAGCGTATGCAGAACCCACGCAATGAGGAAGAACGCCAACGCCGCGAGATCGGCTGTCGAAAGATCGAGGGAATCGCCCATTGGCGGAACCTATCACATCCAGTGCGATTGCTTCGATCGTCCGCCGGCAGCGACGGTCATGTCGCTGCCGGAGCAAACAAGGTCGGCGGGCGCTGCGCCGCGCCGTTCAAAACAGCGGAAACATCGCGGGAGTTCCTATATGTAGTCCCAGAGCGGCTTCGGGAGATTGTGGCGCGTGTTCCTTTCGGTTTTCGACCTGTTCAAGATCGGCATCGGACCATCGAGTTCGCACACGATGGGACCGATGACGGCCGCCCGCCGTTTCCTCGACGAGATCGCCGGAGACGACTGGCCGCGTCCGGCCGGCGCCAAGGTTGCTCGCATCGGCGCCAGCCTGCACGGCTCGCTCGCCTATACCGGCATCGGCCATGGCAGTGACCGTGCCGTCATTCTCGGCCTTGCCGGGCAGACGCCGCAGACGGTCGACCCTGACCAGGCGGACGGCATTGTCGCTCGCATCACCGCCGACAAGCTGATTTCACCGCCCGGCCACCCCTCCTACCGTTTCGATCCGGCCGGCGACCTGGTGCTCGACCGCAAGACGCCGCTCACCGGCCACGCCAACGGCATGGCGTTTTATGCGTATGATGCCGGCGACCGCCTGCTGCTCAAGCGCATCTATTATTCGATCGGCGGCGGCTTCGTGGTTTCGGAAGAAGAGCTGCAGCGCATGAAAGCCAAGGGTTCGGTGACGACCGAAGGCAAAAAAGTCCCTTATCCCTTCAAGAACGCCCTCGAGATGCTGAAGATGGCTGGCAAGAGCGGCCTTTCCATTGCCGAGATGAAGCGGGTCAACGAGGAAACACAAATGTCGCGCGATGAGCTCGACGCCGGCCTCGACGCCATCTGGGGTGCCATGAAGAGTTGCATCGAGCGCGGCCTGTCGCAGGACGGCATCATGCCGGGCGGGCTGAAGGTGCGCCGCCGGGCCAGGCAATTGCACGACAAGCTGCAGGAGCAGTGGCAGCAGAACCGGCCCAATCCGCTGCTCGCCAATGACTGGCTGTCGATCTATGCCATGGCCGTCAACGAGGAGAATGCGGCCGGCGGGCGCGTGGTCACCGCGCCGACCAACGGCGCGGCCGGCACGCTGCCGGCAGTACTGCGCTACTGGCTGCATTTCCATCCCGAGGCCGACCAGCCCAGCATTCGCGATTTCCTGCTCACGGCAGCCGCCGTCGGCGGCATCATCAAGTCCAATGCGTCCATCTCCGGCGCCGAGGTCGGCTGCCAGGGCGAAGTCGGCTCGGCTTCGGCCATGGCGGCGGCCGGCCTGTGCGCCGTCATGGGCGGCACGCCCGAACAGGTCGAGAACGCCGCCGAGATCGCGCTGGAGCACCATCTGGGCATGACCTGCGATCCGGTCGGCGGGCTGGTGCAGGTGCCCTGCATCGAGCGCAATGCGCTGGGCGCGGTCAAGGCGGTGACGGCCGCCTCGCTTGCCATCAAGGGCGACGGCACCCATTTCGTGCCGCTGGACGCCGCGATCGAAACCATGCGCCAGACCGGCCTTGACATGAACGAGAAGTACAAGGAGACCAGCCTCGGCGGGCTGGCGGTCAATGTGGTGGAGTGTTGAGCCCGCTGGCACTGTGGAGAACTTGCTCAGGCCGTTGACGCATCCGTGCGACGGATTAAATCTTGGGCAATGGCTCTCAACCTCCTAAAGCTCTGCGTCGGCTGCGACAGCGTCGAGGATCTCGAAGAATGGATCGCGTTCCGCCTCGACGAGCGGCGCCGTGCCGGCGAACCGGCCGAGCATTGGCACACCACCCGCATGGTGCCGACGCGCGCCGATGAGGTTACCGACGGCGGCTCGCTCTATTGGGTGATCAAGGGAAGCGTCCAGTGCCGCCAGTTGATCACCGAGATTCGGCCATTCACCGATGACGAGGGCATAGGCCGCTGCCATCTGATGCTGGATCCGCAAGTGGTGCGCACCGACTGGCAGCCGCGCCGCGCCTTTCAGGGCTGGCGCTATCTAAAGCCATCGGATGCACCCGCCGATCTCGGCAAGGGCAAGCCGGGGCAGGTCGAAATGCCGCCGAAACTCCGGCGCGAGCTCGCCGATCTCGGCCTGCTCTAAATCACTATCGGCTTGTTCCGAGCAGCCCATTGGCTTGCTCCGAGCAGCCAGTTGGCTTGCTCCGGGGCAATCTGGCGGCATGGTCGGCCCGTATAGGCGGACTGCGGTTGCTGGCCCTCAATGTTGCTGTCCGTTGGACTTGCAAGCGTCGCGACAACGCCACATCTTGAAAATCATGAGCGATAGGAACCATCCGGTTTCGATATCTGACGCACTCGCGCCGACCACATCGCGCCGCGGCGTGGTGGGATGCGGACCATGTGTCGCGCAAGGTCATGATTGCGGCGCAGAAATAACACCCGGTGGCGGCATGCTCGTGTTCAGGAATAGTCTGGAAAACCGGCCGATCGCCAGGCATTCACGGGGCAGTGGAATATGGTAGGCGCGATCATCGCTGTCGTCGCATTGCTGCTGGTGCTGATGGGCCTGGCAACGGCTTTCGTGCGGGCCGACCCGAGCAGGCTTGCAGGCGACATGAGGAAGGTTGGGCCGGTTTTGCTGGCGTTGGTCGGGGGCGCCGTGCTGCTGGTCGGGCGCGGCGGTCTCGGCGGCATCATCCTGCTCGCAGCGATCGCCTGGTACGGCTCGATGCGGCTGAACCGGCGAGCCGTGATGCCGGCGCGGAGACGCTCGACCGTACGCACAGCGGCGCTGGAAATGGACCTCGATCACGATACAGGAGGCCTTGAAGGCCTTGTCCTGGCAGGCCGCCATGAAGGCAAGATGCTTGGTGCGATGGGCAAAGCCGAATTGGTGCAGCTGTTTCGCGAACTCTCCGGTGACCCGGAGAGCCGGCAACTGCTAGAGACGTATCTTGACGGCAGATTTCCCGTCTGGCGCAAAAACGCTGAGGCGCACAGTGGCGAAGGGCTGGGTATTGCGCCAGGTCCGGGCGCCATGACTAAGGAGGAGGCCTACAAGGTCCTTGGTCTTGAAGCGGGGGCCGCCGCGGCGGATGTCCGCAAGGCGCACCGCCGCCTGATGCAACGCCTGCACCCCGATATCGGCGGCACGTCTTTCCTGGCGGCGCGGATCAACGAAGCCAAGGACGTCTTGCTCTCCAATCACAACTAGTCTCCTTCGACGCAGAAATTTTCCGGGAGATATCTTCTACGCCGTCCCTACTGCTGGACGGCGTAGCACTCGATTTTCTTCTTCTTGAGGGCGGTGCAGGCCTTCCAGGCCGCGGTCTTGGAACCGAAGCCGCCGAAGCGGGCGCGGTAGTAGGTGACGCCGTCCTTGTCGAAGGCGACGGTGAAGCCGGAGGCATCTGCCAGCGCCTTGGGCGCCTGCTTGGTGGTCTTGTCGAGGAAGGCCTGGGCTTCGGACTGTTTCGGCGACGAGGCGACCTGAATGGCCCAACCCGACGGCACCGACGCGGTGTTGACCGGGTCGACGGCCGGCGCGGGCTCGGCATAAGCGGACACCACCTGTGCCGTGGCGACCTTGGGGGCGGAGACGATAACCGTCTTCACCTTCTTTGCCGGAACAACCACTTTGGTTTCTTCGGCTGCGTTATCGTCGGCGTCCTCGCTGTCGCCCTGGGCTACCGTCGCGTCGTCGGCAACGGCCTCGTCCGCGTCATCGGCGCTGGCCACCGCCATCGGCTTCTCATCCGGAGTCGGTGCGTCGTGCTTGGGCAACAGCACCTTGGCCAATGCCGTCACCGGGTTGCCGCTATCGGCCTTGGCGACCAGATCGCCGCCGCCTCGGGTCGATGCCCGCGGCAGATAGGTGTTGATCAGGGCCGCCATCTGATTGTCGCGGCTGCTGCCCGAGGTGCCGCCCATGACCACGCCGACAATGCGACGGTTGCCGTCGGAAACCGACGAAACCAGGTTGAAGCCCGAAGCGCGGGTGTAGCCGGTCTTGATGCCGTCGACGCCCTTGATGCGTCCAAGCAGGCGGTTGTGGCCGTTGATGCGCTGGCGGCCATAGAGGAAGGAGCGCTGCGAGAAATAGCCGTAATATTGTGGGAAATGTTCGCGCAGCGCGATGCCGAGCGTTGCCATGTCGCGCGCAGTGGTGAACTGGCCGGGATCGGGCAAGCCGTTGGCGTTGCGGAACACGGTGCCGTTCATACCGAGCTGCCGCGCCTTGGCAGTCATCATGCGGGCGAAGTTGGTCTCGTTGCCGCCGAGCATTTCGCCGAGCGCGGTGGCCGAATCATTGGCCGATTTGGTCACCATCGACAGGATGGCGGTCTCGACCGCCACCGATCCGCCCGGCTTCACGCCGAGCTTCGTCGGCGGCTCTGCCGCGGCATGAGCCGAGAAGACGACCGGCGAGTTCCGGCTGATCTTGCCCTTGGCCAGAGCCTCGAAAGTCAAATAAAGCGTCATCATCTTGGTGAGCGAGGCGGGATAACGCCGGGCGTTGGCATCCGAGGAGTAGAGCACCTTGCCGGTCTTGGCGTCGACCACGATGGCCGCGGACTTCGCGGCGAGCGACGGGGCCGCACTTGCAACGACGATGGTCATCGCCACGGCGATGATCATGACCGTTTTGAAAGGGGACGCGGATTTGGAAACGATGCCCGACAACGCCTGACGCACTGATAGTTCCTTTGAATTTCTTGTTGCGCTGGAGGCGGCAAAGGGATCCTGCCTCACTTCCGGGCAAGCTATCGGGGCAGCGTTACCAATCCGTTTATGGTAACCGCCGCGTTCACCATTTTCTGGTGGTTTGAGCCTCTGTTTATTCGAATTTTAGCCAGTGCCCACACCGGCTAGGACGGAAGCTGGCGATTTCTTGACTTTTGTGCGTCGCACAATATATTCGAGTGCATTGCACAAGGCGCTCGGGGCAGGGCGCATCAACCGTCCAGGGAGAATTGAAATGACGCAGACCTATGAGGACTTCAGCAAATACGGCAAAGAGTTCGCCGACACCGGCTTGAAGAGCTTCGCCTCTTTGTCCAAGGGCGCGCAGGCAATTGCGGCCGAGGCCGGCGAATACACCAAGAAGAGCTTCGAAGCCGGCAGCGCCGCTTTCGAGAAGATTGTTTCGGCCAAGTCGCTCGACAAGGCGATCGAGGTCCAGTCCGACTATGCCAAGCAGTCCTATGAGGCGTTCGTCGCCGAGGCCACCAAGATCGGCGACCTCTATGCCGAACTCGCCAAGGAAGCCTACAAGCCGTTCGAATCGATCGTTGCCAAGGCGAAGTAATTTCGTTCGGCAGTACGAGATCTGGGCCCATTGGGCCAAGACAGAGCCCGGCCGCGCCAGCGTGGCCGGGTTTTTTCATGTCAATTTCCGATCAGGGGCCTGGCTCGCCTTCACGATTGCGAAAATCCGCCAAGTTGGGCACCTAGCCATATTGTCAGCTAACCAGAAGGGCTTAAAATCGTCCATCGAACACCTACATGTCGAACTCGCATGAGGATTCGAAAGAGGCAGGATTACGTGACGATCGGTTTGACTGCCACCAGGGCACGGATGCAGAACGGCAGCGGCGACGGCAATGAGGCCGGCCGCGGCACGGCGGTCATCACGCGCACAAAGACCAAGACCAAGAAACCCAGCCTCTATCGGGTCCTCATCCTGAACGACGACTACACACCGATGGAGTTCGTGGTTCACGTGCTGGAACGTTTTTTCCAGAAGGACCGCGAAGCCGCCACACGCATCATGCTTCATGTTCACAATCATGGAGTGGGCGAGTGCGGGGTCTATACATTCGAGGTGGCCGAGACCAAAGTGTCCCAGGTCATGGATTTCGCCCGACAAAATCAGCATCCGCTGCAATGCGTGATGGAGAAGAAGTGAGGTAACATGCCGGCTTTCTCCCAAGGCCTGGAAAAGGCGCTTCACCAAGCGCTGACGCTCGCCAACGAGCGGCACCATGAATATGCAACCCTTGAACATCTGCTGCTCGCCCTGATCGACGACACCGAGGCGGCCGCCGTCATGCGCGCCTGCAATGTCGATCTCGACGAGTTGAAGCACACTGTTCTCACCTATATCGACACCGAGCTCGACAATCTGGTTACCGGCTATGACGAGGATTCCAAGCCGACCGCCGGCTTCCAGCGCGTCATTCAGCGTGCGGTGATCCATGTGCAGTCGTCCGGCCGCGAAGAGGTCTCCGGCGCCAACGTGCTCGTCGCCATCTTCGCCGAGCGCGAGAGCCATGCCGCCTATTTCCTGCAGGAACAGCAGATGACCCGTTACGACGCGGTCAACTACATCTCGCACGGCATCGCCAAACGTCCGGGCGCGTCGGAGACGCGTTCGCCGCGCGGCGCCGATGACGAGCAGGGTGGCGCGAACGGCGCCGAGCCGCAAGAGGAAGGCGGCAAGAAGAAGCAGCAGCAGGACGCGCTGACCGCTTATTGCGTCAATCTCAACAACAAGGCCAAGGCCGGCAAGATCGATCCGCTGATCGGGCGCGAGTCCGAGATCAACCGCACCATCCAGGTGCTGTGCCGCCGTTCCAAGAACAATCCGCTTTATGTCGGCGATCCCGGCGTCGGCAAGACGGCGATCGCCGAGGGCCTCGCCAAGCGCATCGTCGAGGGTGATGTTCCGGAAGTCTTGCACAACGCCACCATCTTCGCGCTCGACATGGGCACGCTTTTGGCCGGCACGCGCTATCGCGGCGATTTCGAGGAGCGACTGAAGCAGGTCGTCAAGGAGCTCGAGGATTATCCGGGCGCTGTGCTGTTCATCGACGAGATCCACACCGTCATTGGCGCCGGCGCGACGTCGGGCGGCGCCATGGATGCGTCGAACCTGTTGAAGCCGGCACTGTCTTCGGGTGCGATCCGCTGCATCGGTTCGACAACCTACAAGGAGTTCCGCCAGTTCTTTGAGAAGGACCGCGCGCTCGTACGTCGCTTCCAGAAGATCGACGTCAACGAGCCGACCATCGAGGACGCCATCGAGATCATGAAGGGCCTGAAGCCCTATTTCGAGGAGTTCCACAAGGTCCGCTACACGACGGAAGCCATCAAGGCTTCGGTTGAGCTGTCGGCGCGCTACATCAACGACCGCAAGCTGCCGGATAAGGCGATCGACGTGATCGACGAGACCGGCGCCTCGCAGATGCTGGTGCCGGAGGCCAAGCGCAAGAAGACCATCGGCATCAAGGAGATCGAAGCGACGATCGCCACCATGGCGCGCATCCCGCCGAAGACTGTTTCGGCCGATGACGAGAAGGTGCTGCAGGGTCTCGACATCGAGCTGAAGCGCGTCGTCTACGGCCAGGACACTGCGATCACCGCGCTGACCTCGGCGATCAAGCTGGCGCGTGCCGGCCTGCGCGAACCGGAGAAGCCGATCGGCTCCTATCTGTTCTCGGGTCCGACCGGCGTCGGCAAGACCGAAGTCGCCAAGCAATTGGCCGCTTCGCTCGGCGTCGAGCTGATCCGTTTCGACATGTCGGAATATATGGAACGCCACACGGTCTCTCGGTTGATCGGCGCGCCTCCCGGCTATGTCGGTTTCGATCAGGGCGGCCTTTTGACCGACGGCGTCGACCAGCATCCGCATTGCGTGCTGCTGCTGGACGAAGTCGAGAAGGCGCATCCGGACCTGTTCAACATCCTGTTGCAGGTGATGGACCATGGCAAGCTGACCGACCACAACGGCAAGCAGATCGACTTCCGCAATGTGATCCTGATCATGACCACCAATGCGGGCGCGTCGGATGCGCAGCGCGCGGCGATCGGTTTCGGGTCGACCAAGCGCGAAGGCGACGATGTCGAGGCGATCAACCGGCTGTTCACGCCGGAGTTCCGCAATCGTCTCGATGCGATCATCCCGTTCGGCTCGCTGCCGGTGCCGGTTATCCATCAGGTGGTGCAGAAGTTCGTCATGCAGCTGGAGGCCCAGCTCTCCGAGCGTGGCGTCACCTTCGACCTGTCGCCGGATGCGATCGCCTGGCTCGCCGACAAGGGCTATGACGAGCGCATGGGTGCGCGTCCGCTCGGCCGCGTGATCCAGGAGCACATCAAGAAGCCGCTGGCAGACGAAGTGCTGTTCGGAAAGCTCAAGAAGGGCGGCACGGTGCGCGTCAGCGTCGAGAAGAAGGAAACCGGCGAGACCGGCCTGAAGCTCGAATCGCTCGCCGACGAGGCACCGGTGAAGCCCAAGAAGGAAGAACCGGAAGACGCCCCCAAGCCGCGCAAGGCAGTGGCCAAGAAGCCGGCGGCCAAGAAGGCCGTCGCGCAGAAGCCCGAGCCCAAGGGCAAGGACGGTGGCAAGCGCAGCCTGGTGCCGCAACTGCCGCGCAAGAGCTGATAGTCACTCCCTCGAAAAAGCCCCGGAGACGGGGCTTTTTCATTGGCACAAAGCGACGATCACTGAAGCGCTGCTGTCGGCCCCTGGACAGCAAGCGGCGTTGGGCGGGTTTTGGCTGATTTGTCCGTCCAGGACGGTGGTGCTCCCACGTTGGCGCCGACCATGCCGAACAGGCCGGGCGCGCGGCCAAAGACCTCGCAGGCCGCGTATTTCGGCTTGCCGCCGAGGAACGATTTTATGCGTTGGCCTGACGGTATCGAGATATGCAATCCCGACGGCGCCTTGCCGGTGACGAGCATGCGCGAAAAGTCGTTTCCGAAAGTAGCGCCCAGACTGTACGCATCGCCGATCTCGGATGACGGTCTTTCCGCGCCGCTTGCCAGGCGAGCAGGACGGACAGTTCGCGTCTCGGTATATCGACGGAGCTGGACCCGACCGTCACGCTGAAATTCAGCGGGTCGATGGTGACCATGCCAACGGTAATCCGCGGCTCCTGCGCAACACCGCCCGCAGCCGCGCCATCAGTTCATCGATCAGGAAGGGTTTGCCCAGATAGTCGTCGGTGCCGGCATCGAGCCCCTCAATGCGCTCTTTCGGCTCGTTGCGGGCCGTCAGGACGATTACCGGCGCATCGACACCTGCCGCCCGCAGCCTGGGAATGAAGCTCAGTCCCTCTCCATCCGGCAATGTTCGGTCGAGCAGGATTGCCCTCATAGACGTGCTGGCACGACAGTTCGATAGCATCGCCAAGCAGCATGGTGTGATCGACAACGACGCCTTGTTTGCCAAGCGCCCTGGTGAGCGCGTCAGCCATTTCTCTTTCGTCCTCGATCAACAGAACCCGCATTGCACGTCCACGTCTCGCCGGTGCCTTGTCATCCGTCAGGATTACAGCAGCATTGCGAACAACAGCCGTTCGCCAGATGGCTGCGTGCGTTCATTTCCATGGGATGGGGAATTTTATGTCCGGACCAGGCCAGATCATCATCCTCAACGGCGCACCGCGATCGGGGAAATCGAGCATCGTCCAGGCAGTTCAGGAGAGCTTCGAGGGCCCATGGATGAACCTGGGGGTCGACACCTATGAGCAGGTCACGCCGCTGCGCTGTCGCCCGGGGATAGGTTTGCGGCCCGGCGGCGAGCGCCCGGATATCGAGGGTCTCGTGCCGAGGTTCTACGCCGCGCTCTACGAATCGATCGCCGCCCACAGCCGAGTGGGGTTGAATGTCGTGGCCGATCTCGGTCATCACGACAGCTATTCGCGACCCCTTGATTGCCTTGTCGATTGCGCCCGGCGCCTCGCAGGCCTGCCGGTTCTGTTTGTCGGTGTCCGCTGCCCGATCGAAATCATCATGCAGAGGCGCGCCGACAGTCCGGCGGGGAGGGGATATGTGACGGGATCGCCTGACGACCCTGTACCGTTGGCGGTGCGTCTGTGGCAGGAGGAGGTACACCGGCCTGGCGTGTATGATCTGGAAGTGGACACATCGCTGCTGACGCCGGCACAATGTGCGGATGCGATCCGCGGGCGGCTCAGGCAAAATGTAGAGCCTCCGACGGCGTTTGAGAGGCTTTTGGCGTTCTCCGCAAACAAGCTGTCCTGATCGCGCGCTCAGCGGCGATGAGAATGAATCTCAGCCGCGCGGCCCGCTCCTCATCTACGGCGGGCATAATCTGATTGATGTGCTCGGCGGAATGGCGATCACGCTGATGTCCCGGCGGCTCGGATCCATGATTTTCGATGCGCAACCGCGTAACCTTCCCAGACGGCCGCAGCTGCTGGGAACCACTGAAAGCCAGGCGTCAGGATAGTGGCATGGCCGCCTTTATCCGGCCGGCATTCTCGGCCAGCACCTCGGGTTTCTCCATCTGGCCCGTATGCGGCTTCAGCGCGATGCCTTCGAAGCGCGGAATGACGTGGACGTGAAGGTGATAGACGGTCTGCCCGGAAGCCGGCTCGTTGAACTGCATCACGGTGACACCATCGGCCTTGAATGCCTCGCGGACGGCGAGCGCCACCTTCTGCACGACCGTGAAAAGCGGGCCGAACGTTGCCGGATCGGCGTCGAGCAGATTGCGCGACGGCGCCTTCGGCACCACCAGCGTATGGCCCGTTCCCTGCGGCATCACATCCATGAAGGCAACGACCGCTTCGTCCTCGTAGACGCGGTGCGAGGGAATTTCACCGCGCAGGATCTTGGCAAAGATGTTGTCGGTGTCATAGGCGGTTTCGGCCATGGCGAACGCTCCGGATTGTGCCTCGCTAATTGGTGTAGCGAAGCCTCTCGTGAGCGGCAAGACGATCGGGCGAGATCGATGAAGCCGATCTCGACAGGCGTGCACTGCCAACCCAGGGATGCCGAACCTGACATATGCTCCTGCCCTGCAGGATGGGCCTACTCCTCGAGATCCTTGCGGAACGGTGTGTGCTCTTCCAGGTATTCGCCCATGCGTTCAACCTCGCGCCGTTCGCGCCTGAGATAATCGGCGACGGCGTTGCGCAGGCCGGGATGGGCGATGTAATGCGCGGAATGCATGGTCACCGGCCGGTAGCCTCGCGCCAGCTTGTGTTCGCCCTGTGCGCCCGCCTCGACCACCTTCAGCTTGCGTTCGATGGCGAAGTCGATGGCCTGGTGATAGCAGACCTCGAAATGCAGGAACGGATGATCCTCGATGCAGCCCCAGTTGCGGCCGTAGAGCGCATCGGAGCCGATGAAGTTGATAGCGCCGGCAATGTAGCGGCCGTTGCGCCTGGCCATCACCAGCAGGATGTCCTCGGCCATGCGCTCGCCGATCAGCGAGAAGAATTCGCGGTTCAGATAGGGCCGGCCCCATTTGCGGCTGCCGGTGTCCATGTAGAAGGCGAAGAAGTCGTCCCAGGCCCGTTCGGTGAGGTCCTTGCCGGTAAGCCAGTCGATGGAGATGCCGTCGGCAAGCGCCTCGCGGCGCTCCTTCTTCATGGCCTTGCGCTTGCGGGAGGCCAGCGTGGCGAGGAAATCGTCATAGGTCGAGAAGCCCTCGTTGACGAAGTGGAACTGCTGGTCGGTGCGATGCAGGAAGCCCGCCGCCTCCAGCACGTCCACGTCGCTCTCCTGCGCGAAGGTGACATGCGCGGAAGAGACGCCGAGCTTTTCCGCCACCGCCTTCAATCCCGCGGCGAGCCCGGCCTTGACGGTGCCGGAATGCTGGCCCCTGCTCACCAGCAGGCGAGGGCCGGTGACCGGCGTGAACGGTACCGAGCATTGCAGCTTGGGATAATAACGGCCGCCGGCGCGCTCGAAGGCATCCGACCAGCCGTGATCGAACACATATTCGCCCTGGCTGTGTGACTTGAGATAGCAAGGGACCGCGCCGAGCAGCGTGCCTTGACCATTCTCCAGCCTGAGATGATGACCTTGCCAGCCAGTGCGCCGCACGGCGCAGCCGGAATCCTCGAGTGCGCTCAGGAAAGCATATGAAACGAGGGGGTTATAACCGTTTTCGGCATCACTGCGCGTGGTCCCGGCGAAACCGTCCCACTCTTCGCAGGTGAAGGCGCCGATGCCCGCCGCAATGCGGATCGCATACTCCGCATCAACCGTTTGCCCGTCGCCGTCGTCGCCCTGATCCATGAGGCTTATTTAAGCTCCATCCGGACCGCTACAAGTCACGTTCTAGGCACCCATATCAAGCGACCTTGACCAGATCGGGCTCGAACCCTTCGAACGTCATCTGGTCCGCATATTTGAATGTAAGATCGACCGCCGGCTGGTCATGCACCGTCCAGGTGATGACCGGCATTTTGAGCCGTTCACGGACAAAGCTGACGAATGGATTCGGCAGGTCGCCCGCTGCGTAGGAGGTGAAGGCGATCTGATGCGCCAGCATGGCGAAATGCGCTTCGATCAGCCTGTCGTCCTTGCCATAGGCGGTCAATCCAGCCGGGATGCCCGGCGCATCCCTGGCGAAATCGCGGATCAGCCAGTGGTCGAACGACATGATCGCCACCTTGCCTTTGTAGCGCTTGAGCAGCCTACCGACGCTCGCCACAAGGCCATTGTCGTATCCAGCCACGCCTTTCAGTTCGACCACCAGCGGCACCCGCCCGTCGATCAGATCGAGCGCCTCGCGCAGCGTCGGCACATGATCAGATGTGCCGCCGACCTTGAGCGCTGCCAGTTCGGCCGCCGTGCGCTGCCAGACGAAACCGTCGTGCCCAGTCAGCCGCTGCAAGTCGCCATCATGGATAATGACGGGAACTCCGTCCGACGACAGGTGCACGTCGCATTCGATGGCATAGCCGCGTTCGGCCGCGGCGGCAAAGGCGGAGAGGGTGTTTTCCCAGCGCGTCTTGTTCATGTCGTGAAAGCCGCGATGGGCGACAGGCCGGGCAATCAGCCAGGAAAGGTCGGTCATGTCAGGCTCGCTCACTCGACTTCGAAGATCGCTTCGATTTCCACCGCGGCATTAAGCGGCAGCGAAGCCGTGCCGACGGCGGAACGGGCATGCTTGCCGCGCTCGCCGAGCGCCGCCACCAGGAAATCGGAGGCGCCGTTTGCGACCAGATGCTGCTCGAGGAAATCCGGCGCCGAGGCGACGAAGACGGTGATCTTGACCAGCCGGCGTATCTTCTCGAGATCGCCAAGTGCCGCCTTGGCCTGCGCCAGAATGTTGATCGCGCAGTATTTTGCCGCTTCCTTGCCGGTTGCTGTGTCGACGTCCAGGCCAAGCAGTCCGCTCGCCTGCAGCTTGCCGTCCTTGAGCGGCAACTGTCCGGCGGTGAAAAGCAGGTTTCCGGTCCTGCAATAGGGCACGTAGTTGGCGGCAGGCGCCGCGGCCGCGGGAATGGTGACCCCGAGGTCGCTTAGCCGCTTTTCGATTGTTTCACTCATTGCTTTTCCCTATTGCTGGAAGGTGCCGCGCCGGCCGGGCCGAAATTGCTATTTTTGCCTCGCTTCCGCCACGACTTTTTTTAAGCTGGACCATCTTTCCCTGCGGCCTGCCATCAGCCGCGATGATCGGAGCCTCTCATGCGCGCAACGCGCCTTGTATTCCATGCCGTCCTGTTGTCGGCGGTCTTTTCGATAGGTCCCGCTTTCGCCGTGCCGGCGCTGCAGGCGCATCGCGCCGTTTACGACCTTACGCTCAAGAAGGCGGACGACCGCTCCGGGATCACCGGCATTACCGGCCGCATGGTCTATGAATTCAACGGCTCGGCCTGCGAAGGCTATACGGTGAAATTCCGCTTTGTCACCCAGATTGCCACCAGCGACAACACCAAGCTGACCGACCAGCAGACGACGACGTTCGAAGACGCCGAAGGCAAGACCTTCTCGTTCGTGACCAAATCCTTCGTCGACCAGAACCTCGACAAGGAGGTCAAGGGTGTCGCCACGAAAGAAACGCAAGGGCTAAAGGTCGACATCGACAAGCCCGAGAAGAGCAGCCTGGAACTTGCCGCCACCCAGTTTCCGACCCAGCATCTGGTCGAATTGATAGACAAGGCCGAGAAAGGTGAAAACTTCTATCAAACCAATCTGTTCGACGGCTCCGAGGACGCCAACAAGGTGATGTCCACCACCGTCGTCGTCGGCAAGAGGACCGATGCCGACAAGGCCGATCCGGAAGCACCGGCGCTGGCCAAGCTTGCCACCGACAAATACTGGCCGGTCGACATCGCCTATTTCGACGACAGTGCCAAGAACGGAGAAGAAACGCCGGAATACCGGATCAGCTTCAAGCTGCACGAGAACGGCATCACCCGCGATCTAACCATGGACTATGGCGATTTCTCCATGACCGGCAAGCTGGTCAATCTGTCGCTGTTCGACCAGACGAAGGCCTGCCCGACGAAATAAGCTCCGATTTGCCTCGACGCAGCGCCGTCGTGTCCACGGCTTGACGGCGCCGAGGCGGCTTCTCATCTTCTCGAGGCCGCCGGCCGCTTCATCTTCTGTGCGAATCCCTTCTATCATCGCTCGTCGCGGGCACCTGTCGGCGAAAGAAGGAATGCGGCGAGCCTCATGGCGGTCTATGTCGACGCGGCGATCTGGAAATGGGTTGGCCATCGCTGGTGCCATCTGATGGCCGACGACACCGATGAACTGCATCGTTTCGCCACGCAACTCGGTATCAAGCGCTCATCCTACCAGGGGCCGCCGAAGACATCGGCGCCGCATTATGACATAACCGGTTTCGAGCGCGACCGCGCGGTGCGGCTCGGCGCCATCGAGTGCAGCCGCGAGGAGATCGTCGCGATCTTCCGGCGGGTGAGGGTGCCAAAGGGTAAGATAAAGCGTTGAGGGCACGCGCGGATCGCCGCAGGCGCACCGCAATGCGTCGTTGCGCTGTCGGTAGCTAATCAAGTTGTCCGGTTTGGTAGCACATGATCTGTCCGCTTCTGTTTTGGCGTCGAAGCGGTTC
>NZ_VFWB01000015.1:0-126920 GCF_006442375.1 Mesorhizobium sp. B2-2-4
CGGCGCACCGCCCTCGTTCGTGAGGCGTATATAGTCGCCACCCTCACAAACTGTCAACACCGATCCAAGAAGTTTTTGAATTTTTTGCGACAGAAATTTCAGGCCCGATTTGTCGATAGCCGGCTGCCGTTGGGGAACAGGACGCCAAGGAGTATCCAGCCACGGAGGAGCCCTATTGCCGCCGCATTGCCGTTCGACACCAGAACCAACAAAGCGGGCGCAGCGCAGCGGCGCGGTGCCTCTTTTGAAAGCCTCATATAGAGGTGTGCGATGAGCCCTCGAGAGAGGGAAACGCCGCCCTCTTTGCAGAGCGCTCTATAAGAGAAGCGCGCGAGGGGAATTCGACCGGGGCCCGAGGCTTCGTTGACTTAACCTGCCGTGACAGGCAAATGTCATGGCCACAACAAAAGCGACAAGCCGTTCCGCCCGGGGAAAAAGCAGCCTTTCTGGATGCCAGATACGGAAGATGTCATAGCCGAACTCGGCAACGAGCCGCCGCTTATCGCGGACGGCCGCAGTGGCCCACCCGACCGGCGCGAGGTTTCCGCGCGCTGGCTGTCGGGGACATTCTTGACCGGCGTGACCTCAAGCGTGCTGATGGGCGTGGCGCTGTTCGCCGCCCTCGACGGGCGCCAGCAACTGGCGACGCCACCCGAGATCGCCGAACTGATCGGCCTTGCCGGCAATGGCGATTCGGGCGAGATGGCCAAGACCACCAGGCTGGTGGCGCCGCGCCAGATCGCCAAGGCCAAGGACCGTCGACGCATGGAAGTGTCGATGGTCACCAAGGTCGGCGACCGCGATGTCATCCACACCATGCCTTTCGTGCAGATCAAGATGGCATTGGCGGCTGGCCATACCACCAACCGGCCCTACCCGCCCTTCGATCCGATGCAGGTGTTCGGCGACGACGGTGACGATGCATCGGCGCAACCGGCGACGGCCGCCGCTGCGCCGGGCCAGATCTACGGCACCAAGGTCGAAAGCGAAATGAGCCTGAAGACCGTCGACTTCCCCATTGAAACGGCTTCCTTCGATGAAAAGAGCGACCTTTCCGCCGATGAGGTGGAAAAGGTAGTGCGCGAGGCCGGCACCGATCTCAGCGACGGCGCCGTCCAGGTCGCTTCGCTCCACTATGTCGACCCGCAGCGATTTGGCGAGGCCTTTGCCGAGAGCATGGCCGGCTCCTACGACGTCAGGATCGTGCCGGAGAACGTTTCGGTCGCGCCACGTGCCAACGCCGATGACCAGGCACCGGCCTTCGCCGAGGAAATCATCCCTTTCACCAAGGATCTCGCCATCACGGAAGCCTTCGCAGATTCGGGCTATACGGGCGAGGACGCCGCCGGCATGGCCGAGGCGATCACCAAGCTCTTGAACGCCCCGGCGCTCAAGGCTGGAACCGTGCTGCGTGTTGGTCTCGAGGTCCATGGCGACGCCGCCAAGGTCGTGCGCACCAGCGTCTACGATCGGACCCAGCATATCGTCACCATCGCACTCGACGATCGCGGCCAGTATGTGCCGGCGCAGGAACCGGAGCCCAATCCGGAGTTGCTGACGGCGTTCGATGATTCGTCGGCGCCAGTGGTGGTGCGCGGCAACCTGCCCAACGTCTATGACGGCATCTACCGCGCCGCCTATTCCTACGGCATGTCCAAGGCCATGACGCAGCGGCTCATCAAGCTGTTGGCTTCCGATGTCGACTTCCAGTCCCGCCTCAATCCGGCCGACCGTCTCGAAGTGCTGTTCTCGCAGCCCGACGGCGACGACCAGACCTCGGACAATTCCGAACTGCTTTACGTCTCGGCGACCTTCGGCGGGCAGACGCGCAATTTCTACCGTTTTCAGATGCAGGACGGCAGCACGGATTATTTCGACGAGGACGGCTCGAGCGCCCAGCAGTTCCTGCTGCGCAATCCGTTGCCGGCCGGAAAGTTCCGCTCCGGCTTTGGCGCGCGCAGGCACCCGATCCTCGGCTATGTCCGCATGCATACCGGCGTCGACTGGGCAGCCCCCATCGGCACGCCGATCATCGCCGCGGGCAATGGCGTCATCGAGAAGGTCGGCTGGGCCGGCGGCTATGGCAAGCAGATCATCATTCGCCATGCCAACGGCTATGAGACCTCCTACAATCACCAGAGCGCTTTTGCCAAAGGCATCGAACCGGGCGTTCACGTCCGCCAAGGCCAGACCATCGGCTATCTCGGCCAGACCGGCCTCGCCACCGGCCCGCATCTTCACTACGAGCTGATCGTCAATGGCACCAAGGTCGATCCGATGCGCGTCCGCCTGCCGGTCGGCAAGGTGTTGAAGGGCGAGGACCTTGTCGCCTTCAAGCGTGAACGCGAGCGCATCGACGACCTGCTGAAGCAGGAAGACAGTGATTCGCTGAAGGTCGCGAGCGCCAAGATCGAAGGATAGTTCCTTCGATCCACCCGTCAGTCGCGAGGGTTTTCGGCGGGCCGGCGCCATGGCAATGATTCGCCTGAAATCGTCATCCAGGCGATGACAGCCGAAAGCAGGCAAAGCAGCGCCGTTACAAAGGAAACAGCCGAGAATGCGGCGTCGCTGGCGGCAAGCCGTGCGGCGTCGACAGCCGGGGCCAGTCCGGTCGTCGCCGGTTCACCGAACCCCGGCACGCCGGGCAAGGCGCTGCCATCCAGGGCCTTCGCGTAGACCCAGGCGGCAAGCGACCCCATAGCCGCAACCGCAATCAGGCCGCCTATGCGCGAGACGGCATTGTTGATACCGGAGGCCGCGCCCGTATCCTTGTCTTCCACCGCCGTCATGATCGCGGTCGACAGCGGCGACACCACCAGCGCCATGCCGAACCCCATCAGCGCCATCAGCGGAAATGTTCCGGTCCAGAAATTGTGGATACCGGCATGCGTCAACAAGCCAAGCCCGGCGAAGGCGAAGGCAACCACCAGACTGCCGCTGGCGATCGGAAAACGCGGTCCGATCCGGTCGGACCACTGGCCGACAGGCCCAGACAGCAGTGCGATCAATGCAGACAGCGGCAGGAAGATGAAGCCGACCTCGGCCGTGCTCAGCCCCCAGCCGGCGATCAAAAGCATGGGCAGGTAGAAAAGATTGGCCGACAGCGCGAAATAGAGGAAGAAGGTCGCGAGATTGGCGCCGGCGAAGGCGCCGATGCGAAACAGATTGAGATCGATCATCGGCTCGCGCTGCCGGCGCTCGTAGAAAATGAAGACGAAAAGCAGGACCACGCCGGCAACGATTGCCGAACCCGACATGAATCCGGCAGCCTCCGCGTTCATCGCCGTCAGCCCGTAGGCCAGCAACCCGAAGGCCAGTGTCGCCAGCGCCGCGCCGCCAAGATCGAGGCTGCGCTTTTCGGTCGGCCGATCCGCCGGGATCTTGGCGAGCAGCAGGTAGATCGAAACCAGCCCAAGCGGCAGGTTGATGGCAAATATCGCACGCCAGATTCCATTGCCGAGGGTCGACAGCACGAAACCGCCCAGCACCGGACCGAGTGCCGTGGTCAGCGCCGAAGCGGCGGCCCAGATGCCGATTGCGCGGCCGCGCTCCTTTTTCGGATAGGCCTTGGCGATGATGGCAAGGCTGCCCGGCACCATGATCGCAGCGCCGACGCCCTGGATTGCACGAAACGCGATCAGCACCGCCGGATTGGGCGCCAGCGCGCAGGCCAGCGAAGCGGCAATGAACAGCGCGATGCCGACGACGAAGGCGCGGCGCAGGCCGAAGCGGTCGCCCGCAGCACCGCCGGCGAGGATGAGCGCCGAAAGCGTCAGCGCGTAGGCATTGGATATCCACTGCGCTTGCGCCAGACTGGCGCCGAGATCGACGCGGATTGCCGGCGTGGCGATCGCAAGGATCGAACCGTCGATGAAACCAAGCGCTGAAGCCAGGATCGCGGCGATCAGCACATAGCGCCGCTGCGACTGTGGGCAGAATGTACCGTTGGCGATCGGCGGCGGGACGGCAGCGGCTTTGCTCGGTGAATGCATGCAACCTGCATAAACCCGCGGCGCGCCTGCAACAACCAGCCAGCGGTCCCGGTCGTTGAAACCAGCTGCGCAGCCACCTGGCCGCATTGGCAGGTGCCGGCCCACGCAGGTGCAAACAAGCGCCGGCATGCTAAGCTTTCACGCGGCATCGGACGGGAGCCGATCAGACAGGGGAGAAAATCGATGAAGCGACCGCTCGAACCATCCCAGTCCGGGCTCCACCGCGTTGTTGGCCTGACCGACGGCGTCTTCGCCATCGCGCTGACCCTGATCGTTCTGGAGATTCGTGTACCGACGCACGAGGCGATCCATTCCGAAGGCGATCTCCTCGACGCCGTCCTGGCGTTGGCGCCGCGCTTCCTGACCTATGCGCTTTCCTTCCTGACGCTGACCATCTTCTGGTTCGGCCAGCATGCGCAGCATGGGTTGATCACCAGATCCGACAGGCGGCTGGCAACGCTCAATTTGAGCTTTCTCGCCTTTATCGCCCTGCTGCCGTTCTCGACCGATCTTCTGGCCGACTTCCTCGAATTCAGAACCGCGGTCGCCGTCTATTGGCTCAATCTGCTGATGCTCGGCGTCACCCTGATCGCCAGCTGGCGCTATGCGGAGAAAAATGGCCTTCTGGCGGATGATGTCGACGTCGAAACGAAACGCACGGTCTACCTGCGCATCGTCAAGGCGCAGCTTCTGTGGGCGGTCGGCGCCCTGCTCTGTCTGGTCACCCCGCTGCTCAGCGTCGGCTTCATTCTCATGGTGCAGCTGATTTATGCCGCGACACCGAGCGCGAAATGGTTGCGCAGGATAATCGGGTAGAGCAATTCCAGGAAAAACGTGGCGGTTTCCCGGGAAAAGCGCGCAGCGCTGGAGCGGCTCGGAAGTCCATCGAACACTGAACCGCTCTAACCAGCGACGAACGCCGCATCGTCTCAGTCGACGAATTCCACCGTCACGCCGGGCGAAACCAGCTTGGCCAGTTCGCGGGCATCCCAATTGGTTAGTCGCACGCAACCATGGCTTTCGGTCTTGCCGATCTTCGAGGGATCCGGCGTGCCATGGATGCCGTAGGTCGGCTTGTCCAACGCGATCCACACCGAGCCGACAGGGCCATTCGGGCCGGGCGGAATGGTCAGGACCTTATTGTTCTCGCCCTGTTTGAAATTGATGTTGGGGTTGTAAGTGTAGTTCGGATCAAGCGCGACACGGGACACGGCATGAATGCCGGACGGCGACGGCGTGTCGGACGAGCCGATGGTGGCGGGATAGGCCGCGACCAGCTTGCCCGCCGTATCATAGGCAAAGACCTCTTTCTTGCCCTTGTCGGCGACGATGCGAGCCACCGGCGACGACACCAGTCTGCCGAAATTGGCAACCTTGATGATCGTTCCGGGACGGTTGAAATTGGCCTCCGGGTTGAGCGCCTTGAGATAGTTCTCGTCCATGTGGAAGCGCTCGGCAAGCGCTTCCGTGACGGACGTATAGCCCATGCGGTCGAGCTGCGCCTTCTGGCTGTAATCTTCCGGGATCGACGCAACATAGGGACCGGCCGCATCCTCCGGCGTGATCGTGTAGTTGGCCAAGGCATCGCCGCCCGATTGTGCAAGGGCCGCCTGGATGCCGACGGCGTCGGTCGATCGCAGATTGCTGCCGGTGATCTGGTTGTAGGCAGCCAGCGCCTTGTCGACATTCGAACCGAAGCGCCCGTCGATGACGCCAGGCGAAGCGCCGCCGCGATCAAGCAGCACCTGCAGAGCCGCGACATCCTGGCGTGCTCCGAGCGAAAGCGACGGGTCGACCACAGTCTTGCCGCCTGCTTTCGGCGGTAATCCCGCCTCGTCTGCGGGCGCCGGCTGCGCGGCGGGAGCCGTGGGCTGGACCGGCTCTATCGAGGCCTCGTTCAGCGGCTGCCGCTTGATGGAGGGCGGCGTTGCCGGCTGCGGCGCTTCCGGATAGTTGTCGTCGTAGACGCCGTCGCCGCCGGGGGCCGGCGGGTAGGCCTCGACGGAATTGTCGCCATAGGGATCATATTCCTGGACGGGCGGCGCGATGACCCGGCCTTCGTCTTCCATCTGCCTGCGGCGGAAGCGTGCCATGTCTTCCGGATCGTCGAGATAGTAGCGGTCGTCGTCGGCGGGAACGCGGCCGAGTTCGCGCAGCCGTGTCTCGCGGCGCAGCGCGCGTCGGTCGAGCCTGGTCTGCGGCGGTTGGATGGCGACGACCTTGCCCGTGTCCGCATCGACGATGACGCGGTTCCCCCTGGCGTCGTAATAGATGTCGAGATTGCCGTCCTGGGCCAGCAGGATGCCGCCGTCAGCGGGGCGGACGACCCGCGGCGAAGCGTCCTCAGTCGGCGCGGCGAACGCGCTTGAAAACGCCAGTCCGGCCGCAAGTGCCGAAAGGGTGAAGATCGTCCGCAACATCGTGGGCAAACTCTCCGGTCCGTAATTGCCGTCGCAGGCGGCTTTCGCGCGTAGCGAATCCTTCGCCAGCGAACCACCGCCCGACCATAAGGTTCCAATATGAACCGGGCATGAAGATGGCGGTTTTCCGGCGCCTCGACGAATATCAGCTAAATGCATATCGTCCAAAAGCGGCCCGGTTTGGGGCGAACGACATGCATAGAACCAAGAGCTAAAGCGCGTCGCCTGAATCCGTCGAACGTGACGCGCTTTAGCCTCAGGCAAGTCCCAGTTCCTTTCGCGCCTGCTTCGTCAACTTCAGGGCGACAAGACGATGGCTCTCGCGCAGGTAATCCTTCAGCGCGCCATCATCCATGCTCTGGCTTGTCTGGCGCTGGATCCATTTCATGCCGCGCGAGGCAAGATAGGGTGCGGGCCGCAAGCCCGGCTGCTCCTTCAGCACATCATAGGCAATGTCGGAGCATTTGAAGGTGATGAAAGGGTCGCGGCCCTCGCTCCGGCCGCCGATGGCAAAGACCTTGGCGCCGACCTTCCAGACATGGGTGCCGCCCCACTGGACGACATGCGATGTGGCGGGCAGCGAGGCGCAGAGGCCGTTATAGTCGTCCAGCGTCATGCGTGCTCCTGCCGAAAGACGCGAAAAGGCCGCGCGCCCGTCCTGGGCGCGCGGCGTTCAATCATGCTGCCGCTTCGGTCGCGACGACCGTCGGCTTCGAACGGAAATTCAGCCGGTCGGAGCCGGCGGTCACCTTGACGGTCGAGCCGTCGAGAATCTCGCCGAGCAGGATCTTCTCAGCCAGCGGATCCTGCAAGTCTTTCTGCATCACCCGCTTCAACGGCCGCGCGCCATAGGCAGGGTCGTAACCCTTGGATGCCAGCCAGTCGATCGCCTCCTGGTCCAGCGACAGCGTGATCTTGCGGTCGACCAGCAGGTTTTCCAGCCGCTTGAGCTGGATTTCGACGATGCGGCCCATATCCTGCCGGCGCAGCCGATGGAACAGGATCACCTCGTCGACGCGGTTGAGGAACTCCGGCCGGAACGACGCCTTGACGACGTTCATCACTTCGTCGCGAACCTGGTCGACATCCTGGTCCTCGCGGAGATTGACCAGGTATTCGGCGCCGAGGTTCGACGTCATGATGATCAGCGTGTTGCGGAAGTCGACCGTGCGGCCCTGCCCATCGGTGAGCCGGCCGTCGTCGAGCACCTGCAGGAGCACGTTGAACACGTCGGGATGCGCTTTCTCGATCTCGTCGAACAGCACGACCTGATAGGGCCGGCGCCGCACCGCTTCGGTCAGCGCGCCGCCTTCCTCATAACCGACATAGCCGGGAGGCGCGCCGATCAATCGGGCAACCGAATGCTTCTCCATGAACTCCGACATGTCGATGCGCACCATCGCGCTCTCGTCGTCGAACAGGAAGTTCGCCAGCGCCTTGGTCAGTTCGGTCTTGCCAACGCCGGTCGGGCCGAGGAACATGAACGAGCCGATCGGCCGGTTCGGATCCTGCAGGCCGGCGCGAGCGCGCCGCACTGCCTTGGAAACCGCTTGCACCGCCTCGCCCTGGCTGACGACGCGCTTGCCGATCTCGTCTTCCATGCGCAACAGCTTGTCGCGCTCGCCTTCCAGCATCTTGTCGACCGGAATTCCGGTCCAGCGCGAGACGATGTGGGCGACATGATCGGGCGTGACCACTTCCTCGACCATGCCAGCCTTGCCGTCCTGGGCCTCGGCTTCCTTCAGCTTCTTTTCCAGTTCCGGGATCTTGCCATAGGCAAGCTCGCCGGCGCGCTGGAACTCACCCTTGCGCTGGGCGATGGCCAGTTCGTTGCGCGCCTCGTCAAGCTGCTTCTTGAGATCGGCGGCGAGCCCGAGCTTCTGCTTCTCTGCCTGCCATTTCGAGGTCATCTCGGTCGATTCCTCCTCAAGGCTAGCGAGGTCCTTCTCGAGCCGGGCAAGCCTGTCCTTCGAAGCCTCGTCCTTCTCGACCTTCAGCGCTTCGCGCTCGATCTTGAGCTGCATGATGCGGCGGTCGATCTCGTCCAGCGCTTCGGGCTTGGAATCGACCTGCATGCGAAGCCTCGAAGCGGCTTCGTCGACGAGGTCGATCGCCTTGTCCGGCAGGAACCGGTCGGCGATGTAGCGGTTGGACAGCGTCGCCGCCGCGACCAGCGCCGAATCGGAGATGCGAACCTTATGGTGCTGCTCGTATTTCTCCTTCAGGCCGCGCAGGATCGAGACCGTGTCCTCCACCGTAGGCTCCTCGACGAAGACCGGCTGGAAGCGGCGGGCGAGTGCGGCATCCTTCTCCACATGCTTGCGGTATTCGTCGAGAGTGGTGGCGCCGACGCAGTGCAGTTCGCCGCGCGCCAGCGCCGGCTTCAGAAGGTTGGACGCATCCATGGCGCCGTCCGCCTTGCCGGCGCCGACCAGGGTGTGCATCTCGTCGATGAACAGGATGATGCCACCAGCAGCGGCAGTGACCTCGGAAAGCACGGCCTTCAGCCGCTCCTCGAACTCACCGCGATATTTGGCGCCGGCGATCAGCGCGCCCATGTCGAGCGCCATCAGCTGCTTGTCCTTCAGCGATTCCGGCACGTCGCCATTGACGATGCGCAGCGCCAGGCCTTCGGCGATCGCCGTCTTGCCGACGCCCGGCTCGCCGATCAGCACCGGATTGTTCTTGGTGCGGCGCGACAGCACCTGGATGGTGCGGCGGATCTCGTCGTCGCGGCCGATGACCGGATCGAGCTTGCCGGCGCGGGCATCGGCGGTGAGATCGCGCGCGTATTTCTTCAGCGCGTCATAGCCCTGTTCGGCATTCGCCGAATCGGCGGTGCGGCCCTTGCGGACGTCGTTGATCACCTGGTTGAGCGCCTGCGCGGTGACGCCGGCCTTGGCCAGTATGTCTGATGTCTTGGCTGATTTCTCGACCGCCAGCGCGGTCAGCAGCCTTTCGACCGTGACGAAGCTGTCACCGGCCTTCTTGGCCAGTTCCTCGGCTGTCGAAAACACCTTGGCCAACGGCTGTGCCAGATAGAGCTGGCCGTTGCCGCCCTCCACCTTGGGCATCGCTTCGAGTGCCGTCTCGATGCCGAGCTTGACGTCGCGGACGCTGCCGCCGGCGCGCTCGATGAGCGACGCAGCCAGACCCTCGTCGTCATCGACGAGCACTTTCAGGATATGTTCGGGGGTGAATTGCTGGTGGTTGCGCGAGAGCGCCATGGTTTGCGCGGATTGGATGAAGCCGCGCACGCGCTCCGAGTATTTCTCGAGATTCATACCTGTCTCCTTCCATCACCGGCCCGCTTTGCGGCACCGGATCAGTTTGCGGTGACGGACCCGCCCGTGAGAGCCGGATCCAGTTGAGGCTGATATGGTGCGCAACCCGCGAACCCTCAAGACGTCTCGATGGCTGCGAAAGCATAATATTCCACGGCCGCGCAAACGAAAACGGCGGAGATTTCTCTCCGCCGTTCAATGCATGGAAGCGTCGCCGCTCAGTTGTCGATGTCGGCGACCGCGGTGTCGGCGTTGCCATTGTCCGTCGGCGCCGCGACCACCTCGCCAGCGTCGGCATTGTCGTTGCCGCTGGTGATCTGGTCGGCATTGCCGCGCGGGCGGCGCGGACGCCTCGGACGACGGCTGGGACTAGTCTCCGCGGCCGTCTCATTGAGTTCGGCCTGGGCTGCGAGCCCGGCCGGCGACAGGTTCTCGAACAGCGGCGCCGCCTGCTCGACCGGCGCGGCGGATTCGGCTGGCGTGGCGACCTCGGCCTGTTCGGCCGTCTCGTTGCGCTGCTGCTGGGCACCCTGCTCGGCGGACGAACCATAATCGCCGCGCTGGCTGTTCTGGCCATAGCCGCCATTGGGGCGGCGGTCGCGATGGCGTCCGCCATTGTTGTCGCGGCCGCCACTGTTGCGCCCGCCATTATTATCACGATCGCGATTATCACGATCGCGGCCGTTTTCCCGGTTCAGCGCGACTTCGGCCGGCATGCCTTCGATAACCGGCTGCGGACCCGCGCCGTGGTTGATCACCGGAACCGGCGCATCCGCAACGTTGTTGCCGGCGTTGCCGGCATTGTCGAACTCGTCGCGATCCTCATCGCCATCATCGTCGAATTCGTCGCGATTCTGCTGGACGTTCTGGATCGGCATCTGCGCCTGCGCGGCGGCAATGATGCGATTATAGTGCTCGGCGTGCTGGAGATAGTTCTCCGCCATCACCCGGTCGCCGGAGCTTTGCGCATCACGGGCAAGGGTGGCGTACTTTTCAGCGATCTGCTGAGCAGACCCACGGATCTTCACGTCCGGGCCGTTGCTCTCGTAGTTGCGCGTCAGGGGATTTGGCCCCTTGCGGTTGTTGTTATTGTTGTTGTTGCCGCCGCCGCCATTGTTGTTGCGACCGCGCATGCGCCTGTTCTGCTGTTGTGGCCTCATTCGACTCTCTTCATATTGAAATTTTCGAAAACTCTTCACGAACGGTGGCGCTCATGCAGCCAGCCGTTTCGTTTCTTCACCGGCGTTCGCCCGCATCAATTGCGTTGGCGCCACGTGCCATCCTGTTCCGGTTACATCACTTGCCGGACGATTCCCGCACGAAGCTTGGGCGTCGTTTGCGCAAGAAGGCAGCTATTTCCAAGGAAAACCGAATCGCTAAGAGCACTGCCTGCTTCGTCTCATCCGGTTAACGCGACCCTAGCCGCATTCCCCGGCATTGCCAAGCGGTTTTTTTCGCACTGCGTCAAGGCTTTCCCCGTTGAAAGACAAGAACCCTGTCGTTTCCGCCGAGGTCGCCGAACGCACCAGCGACCGCATAGCCGGACGAGCGAAATATAGCGGTGACCTCGATGTGCTGTGTGTAGCCGATCTCGACCGCAATCCTGCTTCCGGCTTCTAGAAACTTAGCCGCCTCAGCGGCGATGACCCTGTAAGGGGCCAACCCATCCGCGCCGCCATCCAGGGCCAGGCGCGGGTCGAAATCGCGGACTTCATCCTGCAGATTTCCGATGTCCTCCGATCGTATATAGGGAGGGTTTGCGACAATTACATGGTATCGACCAGAAACTTTTTCAAACCAGTCGGACAGCAGCGCCGTGAACCGGTCGCCAAGCCCCAATTGCGCGGCATTGCGCGTTGCCGTCCTCAACGCCCCTTCCGAGAAGTCGACCCCGGTGGCAATCGCTGCCGGCACGGCGCTGAGCAGCGCCAGCGCGATGGCTCCGCTGCCGGTTCCCAGATCGAGGATGCGGCACTCGCCCTCGCGCATGACGGTTGCCCTGACAAAGGGCAGTATGGCCTCGACCAGCGTTTCGGTGTCGGGCCGCGGCTCCAGCGTTTCCGGCGACAGCGACAGCCGCAACCCGTAGAACTCCCGATAGCCCAGGATGCGGTGCACGGGCTCGCCGCCCGCGCGGCGCCTCAAGGCGCGGTCGATCTGGACAAGAGCGGCGGCATCGACCGCATGTTCGGGATCGGCAATGGCCTGCGTGCGGGTCGTACCTGAAAAGTGCTCCACGATCAGTCTTGCATCGAGCGCGGGATCATCGACCGCGGCCAGGCGCGCTCGCGCTGCCCGCAGCAGCGGCCCCAGCGCCTGGGGCAAAGGATCAGCCATCAAGACCGATATCGGCGAGCAGCTTCGACTGGTGATCGGCGATCAGAGCGTCGATGACTTCGTCGAGTTCGCCCATCATCACCCGGTCGAGCTTGTAGAGCGTCAGGTTGATGCGATGATCGGTGACGCGGCCTTGCGGAAAATTGTAGGTGCGGATGCGTTCCGAGCGGTCGCCGGAGCCGACCTGCGACTTGCGCGATTCCGAGCGCTCCTCATCGGCCTTGCTGCGTTCCAGGTCGTAGAGCCGGGCCCGCAGGATCTGCATGGCCTTGGCCCGGTTCTGGTGCTGCGATTTCTCCGCCTGCACCACCATGATGCCGGTCGGCAAATGGGTGATGCGCACTGCCGAATCGGTGGTGTTGACGTGCTGGCCGCCCGAGCCCGACGCGCGCATCGTGTCGATGCGGATGTCTTCGGCCCGGATGTCGATGTCGACTTCCTCCGCCTCCGGCAGCACGGCTACCGTCGCCGCCGAGGTGTGAATGCGTCCGCTGGCCTCGGTCGCGGGCACGCGCTGCACCCGGTGGACGCCGGACTCGAATTTCAGATGCGCGAAAACCCCCTTGCCGGAAACCGTGGCGATGATTTCCTTATAGCCGCCGGCATCGCCCTCGCTGGCCGATACCGTCTCGAACCGCCAGCCGCGCGAAGCGGCATAGCGCTCATACATGCGAAACAGGTCGCCGGCGAACAATGCTGCCTCGTCGCCGCCGGTGCCGGCGCGGATTTCCAGGATGGCGTTCTTGTCGTCGGCCGCATCCCTGGGCAAGAGCAGGATCTGGATGTCCTTCTGCAACGCTTCGATGCGCTCATCGACCTCTGGCAGGTCGGCCTCGGCGAGAGCCCGCATCTCGGCATCGGTGCCCTTGTCGGCGAGCATCGCCTCGAGATCGGCCTGCTCCTGCTCGGCCGAGCGCAAGGCTCTGACCTTGGCAACCATCTCCTGGAGCTCGGCATATTCCGATGCCATCTTAACATAGGCATCCGGCGCCGGGCCGGCCGACATCTGCGCTTCGAGCATTTCGAAACGCTTGACGACTTGATCCATGCGGTCGCGGGGAAGGGAGATCATTGCAAAGGTGCTATAACGGAATTGAGCGGTCGTCGGCAAAGGCCTGCAGCAGCGCCCGCATCGGCAGCCCCTGGGCCGGCGCCATCAGATTGTCGTCGAAGAACGCTTTCAACGCCTCCAGCGGCAATTCGGTCAGCATCGCCTTGACCGGACCGATCGAAGCGGGCGACATCGAGATAGAACGGAAACCGAGGCCGACCAGCGCCATTGCCGAGATCGGCTTGCCGGCGAGTTCGCCGCAGAGTGTGACGGGCGTGTGGTTGCGGGCGCCGGCATCGGCGATGGTCTTGAGCACCCGCAGGAACGGCGTCGACAACGTGTCGAAGCGATCGGAAAGCTGCGTGTTGCCGCGGTCGACCGCCATCACGAACTGGAACAGGTCGTTCGAGCCGACCGAGACGAAGTCGACCGCCTTCATCAACTCGTCAAGCTGGAACAGGAGGGACGGCACCTCCAACATTGCCCCGAGCTTGAGGCTGGTCGGCAAATGATGGGCAAAGCGCGACAGATGCCGCACCTCGCGGTCGATGATTTCGCGCGCCTGGGCGATCTCGCCGAGCTCGGTGACCATCGGCAGCATCAGCTTGAGCTCCCGCCCGCCGCAGGCTTTCAGCAGGGCGCGGATCTGGGTGCGCAGCAATCCCGGACGGTCCAGCGTCAGGCGGATCGCCCGCCAGCCGAGCGCCGGGTTCTCTTCCTGGATGGCGCCTTTGAAATAGGGCAGCACCTTGTCGCCGCCGATGTCGATGGTGCGGAAGGTCACCGGCTTGCCGCGCGCGGCATCGAGCACGTCGCGGTAGAGCCGCTCCTGCGCCTCGGCACGGGGAAAGGTCGAGGCGACCATGAATTGCAATTCGGTGCGGAACAGGCCGATCCCGGCGGCACCCGATTCGGCCAGTTGCGGCAGGTCGACGGCAAGCCCGGCATTCATCAAAAGGTCGACCGCAACGCCATCCTTGGTCACCGACGGCTTCTTGCGCAGTTCGCGGTAGACTTCCTGCCGGCGCGCCCGGAACCGCACCTTTTCGGCATAGGCGGCTTCGAGATCCGACTGCGGACGAAGATGGATCGCGCCTTCCTCGCCGTCGACGATGATGGCATCGCCGTTTTCCGCCATGGAAACGGCGCCCTTCATCTGCCCGGCGACGGGAATGCCCATGGCGCGCGCGACGATGACGACGTGGCTGGTGGCGGCGCCATCCTCGAGCACCAGTCCGCGCAATTTGTCCCGGGGGTAGTCGAGCAGTTCGGCGGCGCCCATCGAGCGGGCGACAATGATGGCATCCTTCGGCAGCGAGGCCGCGACATCGTCAGGCCCGCGTCCCATCAGCTGGCGCAGAAGCCGGTTGGCGAGATCGTCGAAATCGCTCATCCGCTCGCGCAGATAAGGATCGGTCATGTGCAGCATGCGCGCGCGCATGTCGCTCTGCACCTTTTCGACCGCAGCTTCCGCCGTCAGGCCGTTGCGGATCGCCTCTTCCAGCCGCCGGACCCAGCCGCGGTCGTTGGCGAACATGCGGTAGGCTTCCAGCACCTGGCGATGTTCGCCCTCGAAGGCGACGTCGCGGCGCTCGAGCATGTCGTCGATGGAAAGCCTGAGCGAGCCGAGCGATGCCTCGAGCCGGCGGACTTCCTCTTCGCTGTCCTCGTTGAACAGGTTGGTGACGACGATGCGCGGCTCGTGCAGCACGACATGACCGAGTCCGACGCCCTCGTTGAAGGACAGGCCGGTGAAGCTGACCGGGCGGCGCAGGTCGAGCTCGAGGCCGGGCCGCGTCAGCCGCGCCAGATCGCCGGTGGCGATCATCTCGGCGATCACCATTGCGGTGGTTTCCAGCGCCTCGACCTCGTCGTCGCGGTAATGGCGCATGGTTTTGTTTTGCACCACCAGCACGCCCAGCGTGCGCCCTGCCCTGAGCACCGGCACGCCGAGGAAGGAATTGTAGATCTCTTCCCCGGTTTCCGGCAGGTAAGCGAAGGCCGGATGTTCCTGCGCATTGGAAAGGTTGAGCGGCCGCGCGCTGGCGGCAATCGTGCCGACCAGGCCTTGCCCCAGCCTGAGCTGCGCCAGGTGCACCGCGTTCGGGTTCAGGCCTTCGGTGGCGTAGAGTTCGAGCACGGAATCGGCGCGCAGCACATAGAGCGAGCACACTTCGGCGACCATGTTGGAGGCGATGTCGCGCACGATGCGGTCGAGCCGCTCCTGCGGCTCCAGCGGCTCCTGCATGAGCTCGCGGAGCCGTTTCAGCAGAACGCGCGGGCCACTGGCCGGGTCACGCATCGCGGCTTCTTCTCCAATAGGCTTCTTGCCGGCGCAGTTTCGGCCGCCGCCGGCACGCACGCAACAACTGATTCAGTCTGCTACTGCTTATCCAGACCGTAGACGGAATGCAAAGTGCGAACCGCGAGTTCCGTGTAAGGACCGTCGATCAGTATCGAAATCTTGATCTCGGAGGTGGTGATGGCGCGGATGTTGATCGCCTTGTCGGCCAGCGCCTTGAAGGCGGTGGCGGCAACGCCGGCATGGCTTCTCATGCCGATGCCGATGACCGAGACCTTCGACATGCCGGCTTCCGACTGCACGACGTCGTAGCCGACATCGGCCTTCAGCCGGTCGAGCACGGCCAGCGCTTTGTCCACGTCTCCGGAGGGCACCGTGAAGGTCATGTCGGTAAGCTTGCCGTCCTCGGAAATGTTCTGGACGATCATGTCTACGTTGATGTTGGCCTCGGCCAGCGGCCCGAAGATGCCGGCGGCAACGCCCGGCCGGTCGCCGACACGGCGCAGCGAAATCTGCGCCTCGTCCTTGGCATAGGCAATTCCGGTGACGACCTGCTGTTCCACGATTTCTTCCTCGTCGCAAATAAGCGTTCCGGGCGGATTGAGCAAATCCCCCATTCCGGGCGCGTCGGGATCGTCGAAGGACGACCGCACGAAGGTACGCACCCTGTGCACCATGGCAAGCTCGACCGATCGCACCTGCAGAACCTTGGCGCCGAGCGAGGCCATTTCAAGCATTTCCTCGAACGATATCTTGGCCAGCCGCCGCGCCTTGGGCTCGATGCGTGGATCGGTGGTGTAGACGCCGTCGACGTCGGTATAGATGTCGCAGCGGTCGGCTTTGACGGAGGCCGCGATCGCCACCGCGCTGGTGTCGGAGCCGCCACGACCAAGCGTTGCGATGCGGTTGTCCGGTCCGATGCCCTGGAAACCTGCGATGACGGCCACCTGGCCCTCGCCGAAGCGTTTGACCAGGAAAGCGCCGTCGATGTCGAGGATGCGTGCCGCGCCATGCGCGTTGTCGGTCTTGATCGGGATCTGCCAGCCCTGCCAGGAGCGGGCGTGCACGCCCATGTTCTGCAAGGTGATCGCCAGGAGGCCTGCCGTCACCTGCTCGCCGGACGCGACGACGGCATCATATTCGCGCGCGTCGTGCATCGGCGAGGCCTCGCGCGTCCAGCCGACCAGTTCGTTGGTCTTGCCGGCCATCGCCGAGACCACCACCGCCACCTCGTGGCCGGCATCGACCTCCCGTTTGACGTGACGCGCCACATTGCGGATGCGGGCGATGTCGGCGACGGAGGTTCCGCCGAATTTCATCACGATGCGCGCCATGGAAGCGAAATGCCTTTGACTGAAGCCGGCTCTGCGCCGAAAAACCGAGAAAAGCGCCCGGCTGGCGCCGGCCGCTGAATGCGCGGCCTCCTTAGCCAAAACATCCAGGCTTCGCAAGCGATGGCGCACAAGAAGGGCGCCACGTGCCTGCTGGACTGGAACTCCATTTTGCGCAGCGCCGCTACCGGCAAGGCTCTCAGAGCGGCGGACCTCAGCCCGGGCGGGCGACGCTCTTCCACAAATCTGGATAGTCGAGCACGAAGCCGAGTGGAGAGACCTCCAGCACCGCCTCATAGCCGAACGCCGGCGCGGCATAGGCATAGCGGGCCGGGTCGAGGCGCCGGTAGGCCTGGTCGAGCCGCGTCACTCTGAGCTCGGGAAAGGCCAGATAGGCGGCCGGTGCTGGCGTCGCCTCGCCGACGGCGAGCGCGAACCGGCGGATCGCCAGGAGGTTCGAAGCCGGCGTGAAGCCGAGATCGACGTCGATCAGGCCGGCCACCTCCGGCTGCGGCTCGCCATCCAGCGTCCAGGAGCCGTCAGTATGGCGCTCGATCCCCAGGGAAAGCTCTTGCGGGCCGAGAAAGCCCTCGATACGTGCCGAGCGCGTGTGCCAGCCGGCATCGCAATCCACCTCGTAGGCGATGCAACACGGCTTGTCGTCTTGCAGGAAGATGGCCTGCCCCTTCAGGCGGTGCCCGCCGGGCCGCTGCGAGAGCATGCAGGAATCGTGACCTTCAAGGTCGAGCCTGCGCCAAAGGATCGATGCGGTCTGAATCACGGCCATCTCCTTTTCTCAACACGATCTTCCCTTTTTCGCACGCCGCCGCTTTTTTGTTTCGGCCGAGGTGCTCCCTGAGCTGACACGTCCTGACAGGGCGCCGCCGGCAATAGAGGGCGCTTGTCGGCGGTGCCGGCCTCGCACTGTCAGCAGGCGAAAATGCAGCCTTGACTTTCCCTCCCCCACGCCCGACTTGCTAGCGTCCGAGGAGACCAATCGATGCCAGAGCCCCGACGATCGACGATCGATGCCGGAGAAGTGGAGCGCTTTTCCGCCCTTGCCGCCGAATGGTGGAACCCGAACGGCAAGTTCCGGCCGCTGCACAAGTTCAACCCCATCCGGCTTGCCTACATACGCGACCAGGTGGCAACGCGCTTCGGCCGCGATCCGCGCGCGGCACGGCCATTCGAGGGCCTGCGCTTTCTCGACATCGGTTGCGGCGGCGGCCTGCTGTGCGAGCCGATGGCGCGGCTTGGCGCCGAAGTGGTCGGCGCCGATGCTTCCGCCACCAATATCGAAGTGGCCAAATTGCACGCCGCCGAAGTCGGCGTGACGATCGACTACCGCGCCACCACGGCCGAGGACCTGGCCGACGCCGGCGAAAAATTCGACGTTATCCTCAATATGGAAGTGGTCGAGCATGTCGCCGACATCGACCTGTTCGTCGCCAAATGCGGCGAGATGGTCAAGCCCGGCGGCATCATGTTCGTGGCCACGATCAACCGCACGCTGAAGGCGCTAGGGCTGGCCATCATCGGCGCCGAATATGTGCTGCGCTGGCTGCCGCGCGGCACTCATCAGTTCGGCAAGCTGGTGCGCCCGGAAGAGCTGGAAAAGGCGCTCGGCGGCGCCGGCCTGACCGTCATCGACCGCACCGGCGTCGTCTACCACCCGCTCGCCGACCGCTGGCAGCGGTCGAAAGACATGGACGTCAACTACATGGTGCTGGCGGAAAAGGGCACGGTCTGAACCGGCTCACGCCGCCTGACTCTGCGCCCTCGCGCTGGTCCCGCTTTGCGCCTTGGTGGTGATAAACACGCCGGCCGTGATGATGACAGCGCCTGCCCAGGTCAGCAGCTGATAGTGCTCGCCGAGGAAGATCGTGCCCGCGAACAGCCCGACGGCCGCCGCCACATAGCCGATCTGGCTGAGATAGACCGGGCCGCCCACCGCCTGCAGCCGGAAGAAGAAGGCAAACATTGCCGAAGCCGACGCCATCTGCGCGACGACCACAGGCGGTACCGCGCCCAGCGGAACAAACGCTTGCCAGCCGAAAAGCGTCAGGATGCCGAGGAGAAGCAAGGTCGCCGACGCCAGATGGCTGCCCACGGCAAGCTCGATCGGGCCGGTTCCTTCGGGCCAGTCGACGGTGCGGTAGATGTTGCCCGCGGCAAGGCTGACCGGGATCAGCAACCCGATCGTTACCCAGAAATAATCGGCCGGTTGGCCAGCTTCGCCGCGTGTAAGCGCGACCATGACCGCACCGATGAAGCCGACCGCAATGCCGATGACGCCGAGCAGGTTGGGGCGCCGAACGCCAAGCAAGATCGAGAACACGAGCGTGATCACCGGCGATAGCGTGAACATGATGCCCGTATATCCCGCGCCGAGATGCGGGATGGCCGAAAACATCAAGAGGTTGGGAAAGGCATAGGACACCGCCGCCGTGACGAAGAAATAGCGCAGCTTGCGCGCCGTAAGCTTGATGCGCTCGCCACGCAGCAGGAGAGCCAGCAACAGCACGCCGCCGGCACCGAGCGAGATGACGAAGGCCCAGACCATGGCCGGAACGCCGGCGGCGGTCGCAAGCTTGCCGAACGGCAGCGTCAGGCCAAGCAGGGCGCCCGTCACGACCAGCAGGCCAAGCGCCGAATCCCAGAGAAATTTCATCTGATGGTCCTCGTCATCGTCGCCGGCACTTGGCCGCCACTTCATTTTCCGATAAGATAACGAAAAGATTCTTAACGTCAAGATACATGGCAGAATAGATGGACAGGGCGGCAAAGGCGATCGAACAATGGAACAGGGAGAGGCCGGACCTTGACGTCTCGCCGATGGGCGTGATCGGGCGGTTGAATGAAGCATCCTCGCTGATTGCCCGCGAGCGCCTCGCGCCGTTGTTTGCGCGCTATGGATTGCAGGCCGGCGAATTCGACGTGCTGGCCACGTTGCGCCGCTCGGGCGCGCCCTACGCGCTGACCCCGACCGCCCTTTACGAGGCGACGATGGTGACCTCGGGCGCCATGACCAACCGGCTCGACCGGCTCGAAACCTCAGGGTTGATCGTGCGTGGTCCGCATCCCAACGACCGGCGCGGCATCGTCGTGCGGCTGACTGAAAAAGGCCTCGCTTTGATCGACGAGGCCATTGCTGCCCACGTCGCCAACGAGCACGAGATTCTTTCCGGCCTGACGCAAGCCGAACGGGAAACGCTTTCGCGCCTGCTTGAAAAATTGATCGGCAGCGTAAGCTGACCGCTCAGTTCCGATCCTCCGGAAACACCGGGATCGGCATGAACTCGACGCCGTCCTCGGCCAGGCTCTTGGCCTCCTCCAGCGTCGCCTCGCCATAGATGCCGCGCGGGTCGGTCTCGCCGAAATGGATCTTGCGCGCTTCCTCGGCGAATTTGTCGCCGACGTAATCGGCATTCTCGCGAACCTTCTCGGCCATTGCCTTCAGTTGCGCCAGCGCCTGCTTCTGCGCCTCGCCCATGGCGAGCGCTATCGTTTCCTGCTTGCGCGCCGTCGACACGGCCGGCGCCATCAGGGCTTTCTCCACCTTGTGCGAGCCGCAGCTCGGGCAATCGACGAAGCCACGCTTCTTTTGCGTGTCGAAATCGTCATTGCTGCGGAACCAGCCCTCGAACTCGTGCTCGTTTTCGCAGATCAGGGAGAAGCGGATCAAGAGGCCGCTCCCCTGAGACGCGATGTCTCGGACGAACCGGCATTGACAGCGAAATCCCGCGCATTTTTCAGATTGGGGATCTTCTTGCGCGCCGCCAGCGACTGCGCCGGGTCGATCTCGGCGACGATCACCGCCGGCTCATTGTGCGCCGCCTCCGCGATGACGCGGCCCCACGGATCGACGATCAGCGAATGGCCATAGGTTTCGCGGCCGTCCTCGTGAAGGCCGCCTTGCGCAGCGGCCACGACATAGGCGCCGTTCTCGATGGCGCGGGCCCTGAGCAGCACGTGCCAATGCGCCTCGCCGGTTTGGCGGGTGAAGGCGGCGGGCACGGAAAGCAGGTCGGCGCCGGCTAGCGCCTCGGCGCGGAACAGTTGCGGAAACCGCAGGTCATAACAGACGGCAAAGCCCAGCTTGGCGCCTTCGATGGTCGTGACGACCGCCTCCGTGCCGGGCTCGTAGGTCGCGGATTCGCGCCAGCTCTCGCCATTGTCGAGATCGACGTCGAACATATGGATCTTGTCATAGGAGGCGAGCGTGGCGCCGTCCGGACCGAACAGCAGCGCCCGGTTGGCGAGCTTGCCGTCGGCGCGCAGGATGGCGGTCGAGCCGATATGCAGGTGGACGCCAAGTTCGCGGGCCAGTCGGCGGGCGGTCCCGACGATGATGTCCTTGTCCTCTGAGGTGAAAGACGCGGCCTTCTTGTCACGCACCAGCGCTCCGGTCATTTCCGGTGTCTGGATGTAGGTGGCCCCCTGGCCGGCTGCTTCGCGCACCAGCCGCTCGAGATCAATTGCGTTGCGCTCTGGCCTCTCGCCCGAACGCATCTGGATCGCGGCCGCCTTGAAAACACCCATCGTCATATCCTCAATTCGTCGAACCATTGGCGAGCAACTTGTCCAGCCGGCCTTGCGCCTCCAGCTCGTGGAGGTCGTCGCAGCCGCCGACATGCGTGTCGCCGACGAAAATCTGCGGAAAGGTCGTGCGGCCATGGGCGCGGAAAATCATCTCCTGGCGCAGTTCCGGCGAAAACGACGCGTCATGCTCCGTATAGGCGACGCCCTTGCGCTCGAGCAGCCGCTTGGCGGCCGTGCAGTAGCCGCACATCATGCGTGTATAGATGGTGACGTCGACCATGACGAATTTCCACTGTTTGTTGCCGACTTATATAGTCGTGGACTCGTCGGCCCGAAAGTCCCCCGGCAGCACGCGTGCGAAGGTCAGCACATCGACGGCGCCGGCCCCTGCTTTTTTCAGCGCCTTGCTGGCGGCGCGAACCGTGGCACCCGTGGTGTAGACGTCGTCGATCAAAAGCACGCGGCGGCCGGCGATCTCGATTTCCGCTTCGGCAGGCACGCGAAAGGCGGCCCGCACATTCTCCTCGCGGTCCTTGCGCTCCAGCCCGACCTGCTGGCGCGTGAGCTTGACACGCCGCATGGCCGAGGGTGCGAAAGACAGGCCGCTGAGCTCGCAGACCGCCCTCGCCAATTCCGCCGACTGGTTGAACCGCCGCCTGAAGAAGCGGCGCCAGTGCAGCGGCACCGGCACCACCACATCCGCCTCGGCAATGAGGTCGGCGCCCGCGCGCAGCATCCAGCGCGCCATCCACGGCGCCAGGTCGGTGCGATCCTGGTATTTCAGCCCCTGCACCATCTGGCGGGCGACGCCGGAATACGCGACGGCCGCCCGCGCCCGCTCGAAGGGCGGCGGATCGGCGATCGCCTCGGCGGACAGAAAGCCCTCGCCCATATGGTGGGTGAACGGCGTGCCCATCACCGGGCACCAGGGCCGCTCCAGGAGGCGCAACTTCGGCCAGCAGGCGCCGCACAGAACGCCGGGCTGCGAGACATGCCTGCGGCAGCCGGCGCAGACAGGCGGGAACAGGATGCGCGCCGGCCAGTTCGCCGCCGACCGTGCAAGGTTCCTGATGTCCAGAGGCTTGATCTTGGGCATGGGATCGGCCACGTGGTGGGTGCTGTGCGCCACTATATCAACTCCATCGGGGAATGGACAAACAAAGGATCTGCCCGTTTGCTGCCGATAATGGACACCTCACTGTGGCTGGCGCACAAGCGGCGCGCGCTCGATCATCCGGTCGGCGGCGCGGACTTCCTGATGCGGCGCAGTGCCGACGATCTTGCCGACCGGCTGGGTGCCGTGGAGCGCAGGTTTAGCAGGGCAGCGGTGCTGTTTTGCCAGACGTCGGCCGCGGCCGACATCCTCGCCGCGAGCGGCAAGGTGGCGAACATCGTCCGTGTCGAGGCGGATGCGGCTTTCCTGGGCGATTCCGCCGGCATGGTCGCGCCGCTGGAAACCGTGCCCTTCGAGCCGCAAAGCCTCGACCTGGCGGTGTCGCTCCTGTCGCTGCAGGCCATGAACGACATTCCCGGCATGCTGGTGCAGATCCGCCGTGCGCTGCGTCCGGACGGGCTTTTCCTCGGTGCCTTCGCCGGCGCCGGCACGCTCGGCGAGTTGCGTGAAAGCCTGCTGGCGGCCGAGACCGAGCTTCACGGCGGCGCCAGCCCGCGCGTCATTCCGTTCACCGACGTTCGCGACGCGGGAGCGCTGCTGCAGCGCGCCGGCCTCGCTCTGCCGGTCGCCGATGTCGAGACGGTGACGGTGCGCTATGACAGTCTTTTCAACCTGATGGCCGATTTGCGCGCCATGGGCGAAACCAGCGCGCTTGCCGATCGCAGCCGGCGGCCGGGCACACGCCAGCTGTTCGCCCGCGCCGCGCAAATCTACGCCGAGCGGTTTTCGGATCCCGACGGCCGCATCCGCGCAAGCTTTTCGATGGTCTGGATGTCCGGCTGGGCGCCCGATGCATCGCAGCAAAAGCCGCTCAAGCCGGGTTCGGCCAAGATCTCGCTGAAGACTGTGTTGGAGCAGCCCAAGGGGCAATGACAGTGTCCGCGGACGCGGACAGCCAGATCAGGGTGCGAAAGCGTTGGCAAGCCTGCTGCCATTGTCGCTGAACAGCCAGGTGATCGCGTTGAAGACCTGGCTGATGCCGCCGACGATCGTCAGCGACAGTACGGCGACGATCAAGCCGTATTCGACGGCCGTGGCGCCCTTTTCATCGTTCAGGAAACGCAGCAGCACTGTTTTCATCACGTCGATCCCTCTTGCCGGAACCATACCGCCGACCTGTTAAGAAAGGTTAACGGCACAGGCTTAATAGGCGATGAAACCGCCGCCTCTGAAAATGTCTTGGACCCGATCAGCAGTCGCCGCTGGTCCGGCCGTCGGATCGGATGATGCAGACCGAATCGGGCTGCGGCTGAAGCACGCTGCGGCGCACCGTATAGGTATCGCGACGAGTAATCGAACCAGTGGCAGTCATGTCGAGACCGCTGGCAAAATTCCGAGCCGATTGCGAGCGCGTCTGGCTCTCGAGGAAGGGCGTTGCGATCAGGGCCAGCGCGACCGCGGCCGAACCGAACAGCAACGTGACGCGCAGCACGCCCATGCCCGCATCCGCGGCGCGAAAACTGCGGTCGGGCCGGATCGAATCCCAATCCCTGTCTAGGCTCATGCTGTCGCTCCCCAGAAAATCGCCGGCACGGCCGCGACGAGGCAGCCTTGCATCAATTTTTCATGATGAGATAAATCTTCCATTAATGCTGGCTTATGCGCCCCGCAGCTCCGCTCAGCCACAGGCCGCTAGCGGTTCTGTTCGCCTACAGGAGGTCAATCAGGAACGGGATCAGCGGAGCGTCGGCCGGCGGCATCGGGTAGTCGCGCATCTGCCTGGGCCGCACCCATTTCAGCGCCTGCCCCTCCTTCGGCTGGGCGATGCCGCGAAAGCGGCGGCAGATGAAAAGCGGCATCAAAAGATGGAAATCGTCGTAGCTATGACTGGCGAAGGTGAGCGGTGCCAGGCACGGGATCTCGGTCTCGATGCCGATCTCCTCATAGAGCTCGCGGATAAGGCATTGCTCCGGCGTCTCGCCGGGCTCGACCTTGCCGCCGGGAAACTCCCAGAGCCCGGCAAGCTGCTTGCCCTCGGGCCGCTGCGCCAGGAGCACGCGCCCGTCGGCGTCGACCAGGGCGCAGGCGACGACCAGGAGCAGGCGCTTGCCGGCGATCGTCACATCATTCATGCCCGATTTCACCCATGAACAGGCGGCCGGCGGTAGTGGTAGCGATAGACCTCGTCGAAGCCGAGAGAATGATAGAGCGCCAGCGCCGGCACATTGCCGGCCTCGACCTGCAGCCAGGCTTCCCGCGCGCCGCGCAGCCGCGCCCATTTCAGCGCCGACAGGATCAGGTTGCGACCGTGGCCCTTGTTGCGTGCCGACTTGTCGGTGGCGACCTCGAACAGGCCGGCGAGATCGCCGTCATGGACGCAGATCAGCGTCGCCAGTGGTTCCGCTCCAGCCTCGAGCGCGAACAGCCCGGCCTCGGGCTGGATGGCGCCGATGATCTCCGACAGGCCTGGCCGCAGCGACGCGTCCGAGCCGCTGACCTTGAGCGACGCGCCGATGAAGCGGCTGATGTCCTTCAACGGGATCTGGTCCATGGCGGCGTCGAGTTGCGCATCCGCCAGCGGCAGCCGCATCACCAGCGATTCGTCGAACCGACTCCAACCCTCGCGGTCGAGATGGCTGGCCAGATCCGGCCCCGATAACGGCGACATGCGGAAGGTCAGCGGACGGCCATAGGCATCGAAACGGCGGCTGGCGCGGCCGATGCGGTCGGCGATGTGCTGGGTGTCGCCGGGATCGAGCGGATTGACCGAATTCAGCCGCTTGGCCGGATGTCCGGCCGTCAGCCGCACCACCCAGGTGCCGTCATAATGGACTGCCGCCGCGGGCCAGGCGCGGAACCCGGCCGCCTCATAGCGGCGCACTGTCGCCAGCATGCTGGCCGGATGTTTGGAAACCAAGTCCGTCAGCTCCGGTAGTCGCCATTGATGGCGACGTATTCCTTGGTGAGGTCGCAGGTCCACACCGTCGCCTTGCCGCGGCCGATGCCGATATCGGCGCGGATGCGGATGTCGTCGCGCTTCATATACGCCGAGGTCGCTTCCTCCGAATAGGCCGGATCGCGCTCGCCCTCATGCGCCAGCCTGTTATCGCCGAACCAGATCGACAGGCGGTCGCGGTCGGCCGGCTCGCCGGCCTTGCCGACGGCCATGACGACGCGGCCCCAATTGGCGTCCTCGCCGGCGACCGCCGTCTTGACCAGCGGCGAATTGGCGATCGAGAGCGCGATGCGCTTGGCCGAGCGTGCCGATTTCGCGCCGGTAACGGTGACTTCGACCTGCTTGCGGGCGCCCTCACCGTCGCGCACCACTTGCAGCGCCAGCGACTTCAGCACTTTGCCGAGCGCACGGCGGAAGGCCCCCAGACGGGCATCCTTGGGGTCGGTTATCTCCGGCGCGCCGCGTTTGGCGGCCTTTCCGGTGGCGAAGAGCAGCAGCGTGTCGCTGGTGGAGGTGTCGCTGTCGACGGTCACCGCGTTGAAGGTCTTGGCCGTGCCACGCGACAGCAGATCCTGCAGCACGGGGGCAGCGATCGGCGCATCGGTGGCGACAAAGGACAGCATCGTGGCCATGTCGGGTGCGATCATGCCGGCGCCCTTGGAAATGCCGTTGATGGTGACATCGGTCTCGCCGAGCTTGACGGTCTGCGTCGCCACCTTCGGATAAGTGTCCGTGGTCATGATGGCCTTGGCCGCCTCGGTCCACAGGTCGGGCTTGCCGTTGCTGACCAGACCAGCCAGCAGGTGGCTGAACTTGGTTGTGTCAAGCGGCTCGCCGATGACACCGGTCGAGGCCAGGAACACCTCGCCTGGCGTGCAGCCGGCAGCCTTGGCTGCCGCTTCGCCCGTCAGCGCGGTGGAGTCCCGGCCCTTCTTGCCGGTGAAGGCATTGGCGTTGCCGGAATTGACGACGAGCACCCGGGCCTTGCCCGCGGCAAGGTTCTGCCGGCAGAAATCGACTGGCGCCGAGGGGCATTTCGACTTTGTGAACACGCCGGCGACCGCCGTGCCGGGCTCGAAGACCATGGCCAGGAGATCGGTGCGGTTCTTGTATTTTATCCCCGCTTCGGCGGTGGCGATGCGCACCCCCTCGATCTCAGGCATCTTGGGGTATTTCTTCGGCGCGAGCGGCGAAATCGTCGTGGACATGGAACCTCGGACGGGAAAAATCGGCGGAGAAACGCCGGTTTGCCCGATACGGCGCGCCCGCGCAAGGCGTTTTGGTGGCGGCGTGAGAACCGGAATTGGCCTTGACCGGTTCGCAGCCGGCTCCGTTGCAGTTCGCTGGCACCGCCCCGCCCAGGTTGCGATCTCTCCCGAGGGCAGCTTCTGACCCTGGCCCTGGTATTTCTGGGAGCCGTTGCGACTCGGCGCGGGAGCGCGGGCAGAGTTGGTCAGCACCGATGGCGGCCTGCGCATCGTGCGGGGGGGACATGGCAGGCAAAATGTCTCCTGCGTCAGCCGCCAAGAACGGGCCGTTTCGTTCCATCGTCGGATCACTTATATTGCCGGCCTAACCGACGCGAGGGCGACAGGATGGCCGAAGAGGCGGATACGACGCGTAAATCCATTGGTGCGCGGCGCAATCCCGACAGCGCGGAAGCCATTCTCGATGCCGCCGAGGCGGTGTTGGTCGAGGCCGGCTATGCCGGCTTCTCGATCGAGGCCGTGGCGCGGCGGGCGCGTGCCGGCAAGCCGACCATCTATCGCTGGTGGCCGAGCAAGGCCTCGCTGCTGCTGGAGGTCTACCAGCGCCAGAAACACGTCGATGTTCCCGATACGGGAAGACTGGAAGAGGATCTCGTCGGCTTCCTCAAGAACCTGTTCGCGCACTGGCGCGAGACGTCGTCGGGCAGCGTGTTCAGGTCGCTGATCGCCGAGGCGCAGTCGGACGAAACGGCGGCCACGGCCCTTGCCGGCTATACCGGCGGGCGCCGGGCCCACACCGGCCAGATCATCGAGCGCGCCAAGGCAAGGGGCGAGGTCGCGGCCGATGTCGATCCGGCTGTGGCCGCCGACCTGGTGGCCTCCTATGCGTGGCGGCAGCTCCTGACCAACCGGCTCGACGAAGACGAGGCGACGATACGCAAGGTGGTCCGCTATCTCCTGCGAGGCATAGAGGGGCCCGACGGCTGAACTGACGCAAAAAAGGGCGCGGCGCCCTTTGGCCACCGCGCCCCTTTTTCGAGACCGTTCTGGTTTACTTGGCGCTTTCCAGCGTATCGACGGCCTTCTTCAAATTGGCGTCGGGAATTTCGACCTTGGCATCGGCGCGCAGCGACTTGACCAGCGCGAAATACTTGTCGCGGATGACCGCCTGCTTGGCCTGGTCCTTGACGTCGTCGAAGGCCGGCGGCTGCTTGGTGCGCTTGTCCTCGAGCTTGATCACATGCCAGCCGAACTGCGACTGCACCGGCTGCTCGGTGTATTTGCCGACCTCGAGCGCGAAAGCGGCCTTGTCGAATTCCGGCACCATCTGGCCAGGTCCGAACCAGCCGAGATCGCCGCCACTGGTCTTGCCGCTCGGATCCGAGGTGTGCTCGTTGGCGAGCTTCTGGAAATCGGCGCCGCCGTCGAGTTGCTTGATAATCGCCTCGGCCTCTTCCTTCGTCTTCACGAGGATGTGACGGGCATGCACCTCGTTGACCGGCGGCGTGTTGGCGATCTCCTGGTCGTAGCGGGCGCGGATCTCGGCGTCGGTGACCTTGTCGACGACGCCCTTCTCGACCATCTCGCCATGCAGCGCGCGCTGCTGCAGGAAGGCCATGCGGCGCTGGAAATCGGGATCCTTGTCGAGACCGGTCGAGACGGCCTGGGCGGCCATGACGCGGATCTCGATTGCGGCCGAAAGCGCCGCGGCGCGGCGTTGCTCGGCCGGGAGTTGCGCGAACTGCTGCGACAGCTCGCCTTCGGCAAGCACGAGATCTGCTTCGGTGAGGGGTTGGCCGTTGACGGTGGCAACCACTGTATTCGGATCGACCGGTGCCGCCGGTGCGGCCGGTGCCGCTGGTGGTGCCGGCTGGGCTGGTGCGGTTTCCTGCGCCATCAGCGGCGACAGGCAAAGAGCCGACAGGCCGACGGCCAGGCCGAGGCTGGCGAGCGACGCACGGCGGAACAACAAGGACATTAAGATGACTCCGATGAGGATGTGAAGGACGGGAGGCTTCCAGATCAGCCAGATTGTGGCCGAATTTGGCGCGACCGGCGGGCCAGCGCGGCGTTGACATCAGTTGAGCCCCCTCTTATCTGTCCAACGACTTTGCGTCCAGAACCGTTTTCCGGGCGCTTTTTGCGTTGCCCGCATACAGGCGGCGCATTCACGTTGATTTGATGGGGCCGGCCGGCGCTCGTCTCAGTTTGAGAATTCTATCGAAAGGACCATTGGATGGTCAGTCTCGGCGGTCTCGCCCGTAAGGTTTTCGGCTCCTCCAACGACCGCAGGGTCAAGTCGACCCGGCCCCGTGTCGAGGCGATCAATGCCATGGAAAACGAGATGCGGGCGCTCTCCGATGCAGAGCTCGCCGGCCGCACGGAAAAATTCCGCCAGGACATCGCCAACGGCGCCAGCCTCGAGGACCTGCTGATCCCGGCCTTCGCCACCGCCCGCGAGGCGGCGCGCCGCGTGCTCGGCATGCGCCCCTTCGACGTCCAGCTGATCGGCGGCATGGTGCTGCACAATGGCGGCATCGCCGAGATGCGCACCGGTGAGGGCAAGACGCTGGTCGCGACCTTGCCCGTTTATCTCAATGCACTGGCCGGCAATGGCGTCCACGTCGTCACCGTCAACGACTATCTCGCCACCCGCGACTCCGAATGGATGGGCCGCGTCTATAAGTTCCTCGGCCTCTCGGTCGGCGTCATCGTCCATGGCCTGTCCGACGAGGAGCGCCGCGTCGCCTACGCCGCCGACGTCACCTATGCCACCAACAACGAACTCGGCTTCGACTATCTGCGCGACAACATGAAGTACGAGCGCGCCCAGATGGTACAGCGTGGTCACAACTACGCGATCGTCGACGAAGTCGATTCCATCCTGGTCGACGAGGCGCGCACCCCGCTGATCATTTCCGGTCCCCTCGAGGACCGTTCGGAAATGTACAACACCATCGACACTTTCATCATCCAGCTGCAGCCGCAGGATTATGAGATCGACGAGAAGCAGAAGACCTCCATCTTCACCGAGGAAGGCACCGAGAAGCTCGAGAACCTGCTGCGCGACGCCGGCCTGCTCAAGGGCGAGTCGCTCTATGACGTCGAGAACGTCGCCATCGTCCATCACGTCAACAATGCGCTGAAGGCGCACCGCCTGTTCCAGCGCGACAAGGACTATATCGTGCGCAACGGCGAGATCGTCATCATCGACGAGTTCACCGGCCGCATGATGCCCGGCCGCCGCTATTCGGAAGGCCTGCACCAGGCGCTTGAAGCCAAGGAGCATGTGGCGATCCAGCCGGAGAACCAGACGCTCGCCTCCGTTACCTTCCAGAACTATTTCCGCCTCTACAAGAAGCTTTCCGGCATGACCGGCACGGCGCTGACCGAGGCCGAGGAATTCGGCAACATCTACGGCCTCGAAGTCACCGAGATCCCGACCAACCTGCCGGTCATCCGCAAGGACGAGGACGACGAGGTCTACCGGACGGTCGAGGAAAAATACAAGGCGATCGTCAAGGAGATCCGCGAAGCCAGCGCCAAGGGCCAGCCGACGCTGGTCGGCACCACCTCGATCGAGAAGTCCGAGCAACTGGCCGAGCGGCTGCGCAAGGAAGGTTTTAAGGATTTCGAGGTGCTGAACGCCCGCCATCACGAGCGCGAGGCGGCGATCGTCGCCCAGGCGGGCAAGCCCGGCGCCATCACCATCGCCACCAACATGGCCGGCCGCGGCACCGACATCAAGCTCGGCGGCAATGCCGAGATGCGCATCGCCGAGGAACTGGGCGACATGCCCGAAGGGCCCGAGCGCGAGGCGCGGGAAAAGGAAATCTATGCCGACGTCGAGCGCCTGAAGGAAAAGGCGCTGGCTGCCGGCGGCCTCTACGTGCTCGCCACCGAACGCCACGAGTCACGCCGCATCGACAACCAGCTTCGTGGCCGCTCCGGCCGCCAGGGCGACCCCGGCCGCTCGAAATTCTTCCTGTCGCTGCAGGACGATCTGATGCGCATCTTCGGCTCCGAGCGCATGGACGGCATGTTGCAGAAGCTCGGCCTCAAGGAAGACGAGGCCATCATCCATCCCTGGATCAACAAGGCGCTGGAAAAGGCGCAGAAGAAGGTCGAGGCGCGCAACTTCGACATCCGCAAGAATCTTCTGAAATATGACGACGTTTCCAACGACCAGCGCAAGGTCGTGTTCGAACAGCGCATCGAGCTGATGGACGGCGAAGGCCTGTCGGAGACCATTGCCGAGATGCGCGAAGGCGTTATCGACGAGATCGTCGCCAAGGCCATTCCCGAGAACGCCTATGCCGAGCAGTGGGATGTCGCCGGGTTGAAGGCCGAGGTCGCCGAGTTCCTCAATCTCGACCTGCCGATTGAGGAATGGGTCAAGGAAGAAGGCATCGCCGAGGACGACATTCGCGAGCGCATCACGCAAGCCGCCGACGCCGCCGCCAAGGAGCGCGCCGAGCGCTTCGGGCCCGAGGTGATGACCTATGTCGAGCGCTCCGTGGTGCTGCAGACGCTCGACCATCTGTGGCGCGAGCACATCGTTAATCTCGACCATCTGCGTTCGGTTGTCGGCTTCCGCGGCTACGCCCAGCGCGATCCTTTGCAGGAATACAAGAGCGAGGCGTTCGAGCTGTTCCAGGCGATGCTGGGCAATCTGCGCCAGGCCGTCACCGCGCAGCTGATGCGCGTCGAACTGGTCCGCCAGGCTGCCGAGGCCCCGCCGCCGGAAGCCCCCGACATGTTCGGCACGCATATTGACGGTACCACCGGCGAGAACGATTTCGAAGGCGGCGAAACCGCCCTTCTGGTGCGCCAGGAAAGCAACGCCATCGTCGCCCCCGAAGACCGCGACCCCAACAACCCCGCCACCTGGGGCAAGGTCGGCCGCAACGAAGCGTGCCCCTGCGGCTCCGGCAAGAAATACAAGCACTGCCACGGCGCTTTCGCGTAAGGAAAACCTGCAGGGCTCACATTCCCGGATTTCTGATCCGGGCGCGATTCCTACGTGCTCAGATCAGCCCGGAATCGCGCGCGGCGGCGGTCGCCTCGCCACGCGAAATGGCGTCCAGCTTGCCCAGCACCGCCGAGACATGATGATCGACGGTCTTCGGTGAGATGGTCAGGTGCTCGGCTATTCTCTTGTTGGAAAAACCGCGTTCGATCAGTTGCAGGACCTGCATCTGGCGCAGCGTCAGGCCAGCTTGATTGGCGCGCGTGCTCTGCCGCGGTCCCCTTGCAATGTTATTGACGCCATTCTGCCGCATGACGGCGCGGACGTGCTGGGCGACCGGCCGGGCACCGAGCCCCTCGAATATATCCAGGGCCAGGCGCAGGGCCGGCTCGTCGCCGCGCAGCAGGGCGAGCGCCTGCTCGAACGGAGCACCCAGCCGGGCCCACAGCGTCGCGGCACCGTGCCAATCGCCGGCGAGCAGCAGGCGATAGGGCTCCGCCATGCCGGTCGTATCGCCAGGGTCGCTTTCAGGCGACAAGAGCAGCCGCCAGACGGCCAGTTCGGCGAACATCGCCCTCGTCGGCGACAGGCTTTCTGCCAGCTCGATCAGGCGAAGCGCCTCACTGGCGTCGCCTTGCCCAAGCCATGCCAGTTCGGCCATCGACGCCGTGTAAGGCACCAGCCGCTGCAGCTCCATTCCCCTGTCCAGGAACCGCTTCATTTCCTCCAGCACCGGCCCAGCCGGATCGCCTCGCCTTATGCGCAGTTTCGCCAGCGCGACCAGGGATGGGTAACGCACCAGGGCTGTCGTTGCAGCATCGTCGATGACGTCGAGAGCCATGGCCGCCGCATCGTCCCAAAGGCCGCGTCGCAAAAGCAGCTGCGCCTGCACGCCCCGCATATAGTCGCGCCAGGTCGCGAGGTCGTTCTCAACGCAATAGGCAATGCCGCGGTCGAGAAAGGATTGCGCGCGCACAAGATCGAGCTGGTTCATTTCGGCGCAGGCGCAATTGGTGAAGCCGCGTGCCGCGTGCTCCTGGAAATTCTGCACGAGCGCGATTTCAAGGCTGCGGGCGAGGTGCAGCCGGCCCTTGGCCAGGTCAAGCCACTGCTCGGCCGAACCAAGATTGTTGAGCGCGTGGCAGATTATCTCCGGCTTGTTCAACCGTTCGGCCAGAGCGACTGCCTTGCCGCCAAGCAGCAGCGTCTCATCGAGCTTCTCGGCCAGCATCGCCAGCTGCGAGAGATTGGAATAGGCCATGGCAAGCTCCGGACTGGCAGGCGCCTGTTCCAGCAGTTCCACTGCCTGGGCCCCGAACAGGTCCGCCTGTTCGCGGTCACCCACCAGATAGGCGAAGCGCGACAGGCATCTGAGGCTGTCGCCCTCCCTGAGCGTGTCGCCCAGCGCCTGCTGTAGCCGGCGCGCCTGGCTCTGCGCCTCGATGGCCGCATCGATGCGGCCGATCAGATGGCATTCAAACGCATATCCTTCGTAAAGCCTCGCCCGGTCGCTCATCGGCAGGCTGTCGGCATGCCGCAAGGCGACCTCGTAGTAGCCGGCGGCATCGCGATGCGCGCCGACGCGGGAAGCCTCGCGCGCTGCGAGCGGGGCAAGCTCGCGCACCGCCTCAAGATTCTGGGCCTCCACCGCATGGTGCACAAGCCTTGCGGTAGTCACCTCGGCGTTTTCCTGCAGTGCGGAAAGCGCGCGTTGGTTGAATTCGCGCCGACGGCTCGAGGTCAGCGCCATCTCGATGGCGCGACGGGCGATCTCGTGCCGGAAGGCGTAGCCATCGCCGAGATCGTCGAGCAAGCCATTCGAGACACATTCCGCCAGCTGGCCGGCGCTGGCGACGCCACAGAGGCCGCGCAGCGCCCAGGCATCGGCGCGGCGTGGAAACACAGACACCGCGTCGAGCATCGAGCGCGCTCCCGGCGACAGGCGCTCGGCACGCGCCAGCACGGCGTCGCGGACGCTGGCCGGCGGGATCATCTCGCTTTCGGCAGCCAGCAATTCGGTGACGAAGAAGGCGTTGCCCGCGGTGGCGCGATAGATTGCGCTGCCGTCGCGGTTGGCTGCTTCGGCAAGCGACAACACCGCCGCCTCGCTGAGCAGTGGCACTTCGATGCGCTGGACGTTGCCGGCTGGAATTTCGCCGAGCACCCGGCGCGCACGCATCTGCCCTTCGCTGCGGTCGGTGCGTGCCGTGAACAGCACCAGCATATGTGTGTTGGTGATGCGCCGGCCCAGGAAACGGACGAAATCCAGGGTCGCGTCGTCGGCCCAGTGCATATCCTCGATGACCAGCAAACCCGGCCGAGACCTCGCCTCGAAAACCTCGAGAGCGTCTGAAAACAGGGGCAGCCGCTGACCTTGGCGGTCGTCGATTGCCCGGGGCAGTGCCCACTGCGCGTCCCGGGCCAGATCATAGAGCGGTCCCAGCGGATCGGGAATCGACAGGTCTTCGCAAGCGCTGCGGAATATGGAAACGTGCTGCCCGGCACGGGTTACGAACGCCTCGACGAGTGCCGTCTTGCCGGCGCCGGCCTCGCCCAGCAATGCCGCCACGCGGCCGCGACCGCGCGCGGCCTCCGCGAGCAGTTCCTCCAACTGATCGAGTTGTGCCTGCCGTTCCAGAAGCATCGTCACTGGCCCATAAGTATCGTCGTCCCTCGACCCTTCTCCAAAATACCCCCGCTTCGGTATCCGCAGTGTGGCTCCCAGACCAAACGTCGAAAACATAGGGAATCGTCCCGCGCAATATGGGGAAAGGCTCCGATGTGCGCTTTCGACGATCGTGATTTTTCTCCAACCGCGCTCATTTCGAGCGTGAATCAGTCACAAAAGGAAGCCACTCCATGCCTCGCTATCTGATCGAACGGACATTCCCCGACGGGCTCAACGTGCCGACGAACGACGTCGGCGCGACGGCGCTCGGCGGCATCATCATGCGCAACGCCGAGAAGGGGGTCACCTGGCTGCACTCCTTCGTGTCGCCCGACAGGAACAAGAGTTTCTGCATCTACGACGCCCCCTCGCCGGAGGCGATCCGTAGCACGGCGCAGAAGAATTCGCTACCGGTGGACAAGATCACGGAGGTGAGGGTCCTGGACCCTTACTTTTATCGCTGACCCTATGGACCAAGGATGGAACAATGAGCGTGAGATCGTCCTGGGCAGCGATGGGTGTCGGCTTTCCGTGCTGTTTCCTCCCGAAACGGCAGCCGCCGTCGTGGCGTTCGACCATGCACCCTCCCGGCGTGGTCTCGCATCGCGGATTGTCTCCGCGCTGCTCGCGCCATTGCGAAGCCGGCGCAGGCGCCTGCCACCGCAAGACGATTATTTAAGGCGGGACGTCGGCCTGCCGGAGCACGAGATGCGGCGGGACTACTGGGAATACTGGGGGTGGCATCAATGAGACCGCCGCCCGGCTAGAGAGGAACGGATCGGACCCGTCCCGCAACTGACGATCCAACGCGCAGGCAGGGCAGCAGGGCCTTACAGGCCGGTCCTGCCGCCTGCGCGTCACCAACAACCAATGGAGAATAAAATGAACGTCAATTTCTGGCGCCTTGCCGCGCTGTCCATCATGGCGATCACCGCCACTGCCGCATCTGCGGATAGTGGCAATCGGCTGGCCGCCGAGGTGCGGGCGGCCAACGGCCGCTTCGTGAATGTCGCGGCGGCCACCGCCGAGGGCTATGCGCCGATTCCCTGCGCCAGCGGCATCACCGGCGGCGCGATGGGCATTCACTACGTCAACGGCGCCTATCTTAAGGATGATGCCGTCGACCTCGCCAAGCCGGAGGCCGTGATGTACGAGCCGATGGCCGATGGCAAGCTGAAGCTGGTGGCCGTCGAATATATCACCGCGAAGGGTCCCGCGTCGCTCGAAGGCCAGCTGTTCAACTTTGACAGCGCTCCCAACCGCTACGGCCTCGGCCCCTTCTACGAACTTCATGTCTGGGCCTGGAAGCCGAACCCGACCGGCGCCTTCGCCGACATGAACCCGAATGTCTCATGCGACGCCATGAAAAAGGCCGACTGACGGCACCGCCTGCCGGAACAGTGCCGGCAGGCCTTTTACGCGTCGCGAGGAGAAACCATGCCCGAGATAGCTATCTTCCTGGCAAGGCTGCGCGCCCCACCATGGCGGCTGATGGCCATCCTCGCTTGGCTGGCGCGCGGACAGCGCCTCCGACATGAGCGGCGTCACCTGGAGGCGATGCCCGATTTCATGCTGAAAGACATCGGCATCAGCCGTTCCGAGATCGACTATGTCGCAACTCACGGCGAAGCGCGCCGCTCTTAGGCTTGGCTGGGAGTTGGAACGACAGAGCGCCTGTCTCCCACTTGCGGCATGGAACCCACACCGGTCGTCCTCGCTCGCCCCTCTGCCATTGTGCATGCCTCTCCCACCCACCCTTTCTTAAGGTGTCTCCGCTACACCAAAGCCTGAAAAGAAGCGGAAAACGGAGAACAATCGGGGTGCGCTTTTCCGCGGCCACGACAGCCGGGCGGTTCTTGCCGCAGCGTTTGGCGCTGCGCGTGGAGCCGTTGCTTGGCCGCGTCGACGCCGTGCTGTTCACCGCCGACGAGCGCGGCGAGGCCGGCCGCATGTCGGTCATTGCCTTTTCCATCCGCATCGTCAGCGCCGTCATCGCCTTCGTCAGCCAGGTGTTGATGGCACGCTGGATGGGCTCGTTCGAATACGGCATCTTCGTCCTTGTCTGGGTGACCATGGTCATCGTCGGCAATCTCGCCTGCCTCGGCTTCCACACCTCGGTTATCCGCTTCATTCCCGAATACCGCGAGCGCGGCCTCATTGACGAGTTGCGCGGTATCGTCGTGGCCAGCCGCCTGTTCGTCCTGATCGCTTCGACGGTCATCGCCGGGCTCGGCGCACTCGGCGTGTGGCTCGCTTCGTCATGGACTGAAAACTACTATGTCCTGCCGTTCATCCTCGGCGTCATCTGCCTGCCGATGATAGCGCTGTCGGACCTGCTGCAAGGCCAGGCCAGGGCGAACAGCTGGGCGCTGTTCGCCCTGGCGCCGACCTATCTGATACGGCCCGTGCTGATCCTGCTGTTCATGGCGCTGATGCTTTTCGCCGGCTACGCGCCCGACGCGAAGACCGCGATCTTCGCCTCGATCGCCGCCACTTACGTCACCACGCTCGCCCAGCTTATCGGCGTCACCCGGCGCATGGAAAAGCAGATTCCGGCCGGGCCGCTGAAGGTGCATTTCGCACAATGGTTCATTGTCTCGCTGCCGATCTTCCTGGTCGAAAGCTTCTTTTTCCTGCTCACCAATGCCGACGTGCTGATGGTCGGCGCCTATATGGACCCCAACGACGTCGCCGTCTATTTCGCCACGGTCAAGACACTGGCGCTGGTGCATTTCGTCTACTTCGCCGTCAAGGCAGGCGTCGCTCAGCGCTATGCCCAGTTCACCCATGGCGAGCCGGAAAAGCTCGCCGCCTTCGCCCGCGAGACGGTGTCGTGGACCTTCTGGCCATCGCTCGCCATGGCGCTGCTGGTGCTGGCGCTTGGCAAACCGATGCTGATGCTGTTCGGTCCCGAATTCACATCGGGTTATCCGCTTCTGTTCCTGCTCGTCTTCGGCGTCGTGGCGCGCGCCGCCGTGGGCCCGTGCGAAAGCCTGCTCACCATGAGCGGCAACCAGAATGTCTGCGCCGCCGTCTATGCCATGACGCTGGCCTTCAACATTGGCCTGAACGTGGTGCTGATCCCGCTCTTCGGCCTGTGGGGCGCCGCAATGGCCACCGCCTTCGCCATGATCTTCGAGGCCGGCGCGCTGTCCTTCACGGTCTGGCGCAAGCTCGGCATCGTCATGGCGATCTTCGTGCCAGCCAAAGGAGCCGCGTGATGGCCGCCATCCCCTTGCTCGAGGAAACCAGCGGCGGCCCCGCCGGCGCCATGGTGTCCGGCCTTGCCGGACTGGGGCGTGACACCGACCCGGCCCATATCGAGATCCTCGCCAACAACCGGCCCGAGCGGAAACTGGCCATCTATCCGGCGTCGGCCGGGTTCGACCTCGTCGAGGAGCTGGATTATCTGTGCGCCCGCACCATCGAGCCCAACGTCTTCTTCAACCCGCGTTTCCTCGCGCCCGCAATGCCCCGGCTGGAAGACCGCGAGGTGCGTCTGGCCGTCATCCGTGACGGCGATGAATACCGCAACCGGCTACGCCTTCTGGTGCCGTTCTCGGTGGAGCGGCCGGTGGTGCCGCTCGGGGTTCCGGTCATGCGCACATGGTCGAGCCCGTTCGGCCCGCTCGGCACCCCGCTGGTCGACCGCGACGATCCGGTCGGTGTCCTCGAGGATTTCTTCTCGATGCTGTCGCGCCCGCATCTGAAGCTGCCGAAAGTGTTCGTCCTGCCCGACATCAGGCTCGACGGCGCGGTGGCGAGCCTGGTTGCCACCGTGGCCGAAACGCGTGGCCTGATGTTGGTCACCACCGGTCACGCCCAGCGTCCGCTGCTCGAGAGCGAACGCGACGCCGAGGACTATCTGAAGGCTTCGCTGCGCGCGCACCATTACCGCGAGTTCCGCCGCCTCAAGCGGCGGCTGGGCGACCTCGGCAAGCTTGAACATGTCGTGGCGCGCGGCCCCGACGAGATCCGTCACGCCATCGAGAGCTTCCTGACGCTGGAGGCGGCCGGCTGGAAGGGCCGCGAGCGCACGGCCATGGCGATCGACCGCTACCGCGCCGCCTTCGCCCGCGAGGCCGTGCACAGGCTGGCCGAGCAGGACCTGTGCCGCATCCATTCGCTGACGCTCGACGGCCGCACCATTGCGTGCCTGATCGTCTTCGTCGAAGCCGGCGTTGCCTACACCTGGAAGACGGCCTACGACGAAACTCTGGCCGGCTATTCGCCAGGCACGCTGCTGATGATCGAGGTGACCAGGCAGCATCTCGACGACCCCAACATCATGATGACCGATTCCTGTGCCGTGCCCGACCATCCAGTGATGAGCAGGCTGTGGACCGAGCGCAAGCCGATGGGCACGCTGGTGATCGGCCTGACGCCGGACGCCGACCGTCTCGCCCGCCAGGCGGCCTCGCAACTGCATCTCTACCGGGAGACCCGCAACATGGCCCGCCTGCTGCGCAACCGGATGAAGAGCCTGCTCAAGAGACGATAGACGCGCTCGCATCTTCTGGAGCGCGTGGATGCTTGCTTCAAGCCTGAGCATTTGGTTGCTTCATGGGATAAACAGTCACTGTATTGATAGCGTTTATTCGCCAGCGCCTACTTGAGCAACAGTCACAATCTTTCAACAAAGCGCGACAAAGGTGATGCGATTTTTGGTATAATTCATGTCGCTTGCCGGCGGCGCATCCGTTTTTCTTCAGCGCTTTTCCTCGTGGCGGACATCAGAATTAGCTAATTCATTCGAACATATAAAGGACATTCACGGAACTTAAGTGGTAACATAAGACCTTTGGGACCAGACCCTGGGACTTTGGTCCGCCTTCACGAAATCCGGCAGCGAGCATGAGGCTAATCTTCATTGCTCTTCAGGAACTTGAAACGGCCGACCAGATCTAACTTGAGCCACTCGTCCTCATTCTTCCCCGTCGCTTTCGGCGGTGGCGCGCGGATTGCGAGGAACAGGCGCTGAACGCGAGAAATCCACCTGCCGGAACCAGCGGGGGAGCCGCCAATGGGAAAGCTGCGGGCGCCAGAATCCTGGACGCGAAAAAGCCCGCCACGGAGCCCTACGGGGACGGTCTTGGGCGAGCGAGCGCCATGTCGAAAGTGTCCGGCAGATGAGGATGCGCGCCGGTCCGTCTCACCGAAGCCGTGGTCATCGCGTCGACCGGGAGAATAATCGACGTGCGAGCATAGTGGTCCGGCCACAGCGGCTTTCCAAACAGGAAGAACACGATCGCGAGAAAACAAATCAGCAGCAGGACGGCGAAGGTGTTCGCGATGATCTCGCCAAGCTGCATGTCTTTCTCCCCGAAGTCGGACACCCGCCGCTCGCAGCAACGGCGGGCGTCCAGGGACCGTCGATGAAGGGACTTTACTCGACGGCTTCCACGCCAATGAGGAACGGCGGCTTATGTTCAGGGTTTAGGACCAATGCGTCGATGCTTCGGACTTCAGTCCCAATTGCGGGTCCGAGGAGAAGGAGACAGTCTGCCTTTCGCACCGGCTAAGCCCTCCACCAAGGTACCTGACAGCCGGGAGCACAGCCCGGCCTGCTCGCCAAGTGCCGAACCTACCGCCAAAAGCAGGCCGGGCTCCTTCTGTCGATAGTCAAGATCGTCGCCCAACGGGGAAAATGACCAGCTACAAGGTGGAGGAAATCCTGGGCGAGAGAATTATCGGCACGCACGAGGTGGCGGCTTCAAGTCCCGCAGGGGCTGCCAGACGGGCAACCGGTCATCCGATGCAACCCCGCATTCCAGGTGCGCTGTTCGTTCGGGTCACCAGATCGGAGGACGGCACGGTCGCCGAATTCAGCTTCGCGGGATTTCCTTGTTGAACCCGGATGTCGTCGGATGGGACGGCACGAGTGGCGTTTCTTGCGACTATGGCCGGTGTCTACGCCGACCCATTGGCGCGGTTCGGCGTTGATGAAACCGCCGGCTCACCCTAACCGTTTGTTTTCACGTGGATTCCGAAGCTCGTCGATGAAACCGTTTTGACCCGACTTGCACCAGAATTGCGCTAGCGTCCCAGCGGCTGTCTGGATGCCGAAACCAATTCGTCTTCGTCCCTGATCCCGGCCATGTAATTCGCGATTATGCGGGATGAAATCGCTTCGCGTTGCTGGGCCGATCGGGCGTCGAGCTTCAGCCTGTCGAACACGCGGCCAAGCAGGGCCACTTCGGAGGAATCGAAGACGCCAGCCTCCTGAGCTTTCTGACGAATCGGCATGAGTTCCTCCCTTTCAGATAAATAAGCAACAACTGATGCAAGGGGCAATCTCAAGGCCTGATATATCCACACCGAGGAACGGTCAGGCGGCCAACATAGGTCCTGAAGCGTGAAAGCGGCTACCGCATTGGACAGGCCGTCCTGCACCCTGCCGAGCCGCTCCCGGATGTCGCTCTTGCGATATCGGCTTTAAGCGGCGCACGACAAACTCGAGCACCATATCCGCAGTGCCGAAACGCCGATCGGGAAATTAGCGGCAGACGCATCGAAGCGGCGACTGAAATGGTGCCCCTAGCCGGGATCGAACCAGCACTCCTTGCGGAACTCGATTTTGAGTCGAGCGCGTCTACCAATTCCGCCATAGGGGCTCAGGCCGGGCGGCCTGGATGGCGCGGACTATACGGTTGGAGGCCTGTTCGTCAACTGGCCTGTTGCCGATAGCCTGCGGAGCCGCGACCAAACCGCCCCTTTCGGTTTCCTGCGGGCACTGCCATTGTGCGGCGCGGAAAATCTTTCTAGACAGGCGTCGTGTCGAAGCGCCTGGCGTCCGGAAGAAGGAACGCGGCGCGCTTCGGGTCTTGGTTTCACGCATGCACCTGTTTCATCCATGCCCCTGGTTTTCTGCCTGCCCTTATGCCGGCCACGCCGTGCATGTGGGCGCCGTGCGGTAGGCATTACGACATTAGGAGAGCCGATGCTTCGCGGACTGTACGACTGGACCTTGTCGCTGGCGGCGCGCAAATCCGCCGAATGGTGGCTGGCCTTCATCGCCTTCGTCGAGAGTTCCGTGTTCCTGGTGCCGGCCGACGTGCTCTATCTGCCGATGGCACTGTCGCGGCCTGATCGCGCCTATCGCTATGCGCTGATCGCCACCGTCGCCTCCGTGCTGGGCGGCATCGCCGGCTGGTTCATCGGCCACTACGCCTACGACGCGCTGGCGCGGCCCATCCTCGAATTCTACGGCAAGTATGACGAGTTCGAGGCGCTGCGCGTCTCTTCGGGCATCGGCTTCATCATCTTGATGCTGATCACCTCGGGCGCCGCCCATCTGCCGCCGATCAAGGTGGTGACGATCCTTTCGGGGGTCATCGGCGTCAATCTTTTGCTGTTCATCGCGCTGGCAATCGTGGCGCGCGGCGGGCGCTTCCTGCTCCTGGCCTGGCTGCTGCGCCGCTATGGCGAGCCGATCCGCGAGTTCATCGAAAAGCGCCTCGGCCTGATCGCGGGTGCGGCGGCAGCCGCCCTGATTTTGCTCTATATCCTGGTCAAATACGCCTTCTGATTCATGTCGCCCAAACCGCGCGGCGGCGTGGCGACATGGACCACAAGACCGGGCGAGCGGCGAACATAACGGACGAAAGACCCCATGACTGCGACCATGACTGCCAACACCGGACGCCAGCGGACCATGACGGCCCTGTTCCTTGCCGTAGCCATGGCCGCCACTGTCGGCTCCGCGCTCGCCTTCCAGTACATTGGCGGCTACATCCCTTGCCATCTCTGCCTGGAACAGCGCACGCCCTACTATATCGGCGTGCCGCTGATGCTGCTGGCGCTGCTTGCATCGGCGCTGCACGCGCCGGCATGGGTGGTGCGCGGCTTGCTGGCCATCGGCGGCCTGCTGATGCTCTATGGCCTTTATCTCGGCATCTATCATGCCGGCGTGGAGTGGGCCTGGTGGCAGGGCCCGGCCGATTGCACCGCGGGCGGAGGCCCGGTCGACACCGGCGGCAAAGGCGTCCTCGACGCGCTCGACAAATTCGTGCCCCCGTCCTGCGACAAGGCCGCGCTTCGCATTCTCGGCCTGTCGCTCGCCGGCTGGAACGCCATCGCCAGCCTTGTCCTCGCGGCCATCGCCTTCCGCAGCGCGCTTTCGCGCGACTGAGTCCGTTCAACCGAACGGCACGACAAGAGTTCGAGCAGAAATCCGGCGGGCCGAGTCGGATAGCGCGGCTTTCGACGTCCGAGCCAGGTCGACCCCCACTCCGTCTCGGCTCCGCCGAGCCACCTCTCCCCCGATCGACGGGGGAGAGGAATGGCGCGAACCTATTGCCTCAGGCTCCTTTCCTCTCCCTCCGGAGGGGGGAGAGGTGGCGCTGCGAAGCAGCGACGGAGTGGAGGAAGCCGGTCCTCAAAACGCGAAGCCGCTGATAAGTGAGCGCGGCCGAGCTGGTCCGATATCAGGGTATGTCAGACTATCATGGAGACAATCGCTTCAGACGGCCAGCGTCCCGAATTCTCGGACGATCTCAGGGTTCGAGTTCGACATCCCAGTACAGATAATCCATCCAGCTTTCATGCAGATGGTTGGGCGGGAACAGACGGCCATTATTGTGCAGGTCGTGCACCGTCGGCTGGTAGGGCTTCTGCAACGGCCACATCTTGGCATGGGCCGGCATCATGCCACCTTTCCTGAGATTGCAGGGCGAACAGGCGGCGACGACATTCTCCCACGTCGTAGCACCCCCGCGATGGCGGGGGATGACGTGATCGAAGGTCAGATCGTCGGGCGTGCCGCAATACTGGCACTGGAAGCGGTCGCGCAGGAAGACGTTGAAGCGTGTGAAGGCTGGATGCCGCGACGGCTTCACATAGGCCTTCAGGCTGACGACGCTCGGCAGCTTCATCGAGAAGGTCGGCGAGGACACCGCGTGCTCGTATTCGGCGACGATGTTCACCCGTTCGAGGAACACCGCCTTGATGGCGTCCTGCCACGACCAGAGCGACAGGGGGTAATAGCTGAGCGGACGGTAATCCGCATTCAGCACCAGCGCTGGAAGCCCATCCGGAGATACGGCAACCGTCACGTCGTTGGCCTCCTTGGTTCTCTAACCTGAATGGCGCGGATACTGTAAGCCCGACATGACAGGGATGTGAAGCGGATTGTCACGCGTCCGAAGGCACAAAAAAACGAGATTTTGATGCTTTTTCGCGTTTTCAGGCCGGGGGTGCGGCATCCCTGCCCTTCAATTCGCGATAATAGGACCAGAAAAGCCGCGATGCGACACCTCTCCATGGGCTCCATGATTCGGCGAGTTGGATCAGTGTTTTCTCCTGCGGACGCGGGTCGATGCCGAGCGCATGGCCGACGGCGGTCTGGAGCGCGACATCGCGCGCCGGGAAGATGTCGGGATGGCCTGCGGCGAACAGCAGATACACCTGTGCCGTCCACGGACCGATACCGGGCACCGCCGTCATGGTCGTGATTGCCTCGCCGGCGTCAAGCGAACACAAATGATGAAGATCGAGGCCGTCCGCCACCGCCTGGGCGGCGGCGAGGAGGCCGCGTTGCTTGGGTCGCGACAGGCCCGCCTCGCGAAACATGTCCTCGCCGGCGGCAAGGATCGCCAGCGGCGTCAGCGGGTCGACCAGTTTCGTCAGCCGGCCGAAGATCGCATCGGCGCTGGCGCGCGACACCTGCTGCGAGACGATGATCGAGGCAAGGCTCAAGAATCCCGGTTGGGAAAGCCGTAGCGGCACCTCGCCCGCCATGCCGCGGATCTTTTCCAGCCTTGGGTCGATCGCGCAAAGCGCGTCGAGCCCCCGGGCGATGTCGTCCAATGTGGCGATACGTTGCATGCTTTCTTGTTCCTGAACCGGCCGCACGGTAGCAATTGGCAAAACCGCCGCACAACCCGATTGCCGCTCAAGAGATGACACTCCTGACATTCCGTTTCGCGCCCAGTCCCAATGGCGAACTGCATCTCGGCCATGCCTTTTCGGCGCTGCTCAACCAGAAACTGGCGCGAGCGGTCGGCGGCCGCCTGCTGCTGCGCATCGAGGATATCGACACCACGCGCTGCTCGCCGGAATTCGAGGCGGGCATCTTTGCCGACCTGAAATGGCTCGGTCTTGCCTGGGAACAGCCTGTACGACGGCAATCCGAGCACTTCGCCTGTTATGAGACGGTGCTTGACCGGCTGATCCGGGAGGACCTTGTCTATCCCGCCTTCATGAGCAGAAGCGAGATCCGGGCTTTCATCACCGAGAGCGAAAAGCGCGACTGGCCGCGCGATCCCGACGGCGTGCCGGTCTATCCCGCCGTCGACAAGGCTCTGCCGGCGAAGGAACGCCAGCGCCGCATTGCCGAGGGCGCTCCCTTCGCCTGGCGGCTGGATGTCGATGCGGCGATGGCACGCGTCGGCAAGGATTTGTCATGGAACGAATTTTCAGACGAATCGCTTTCCGCGACGCGCGTCGTCGAGGCCCGCCCGCGCGATTGGGGCGACGTGATCGTGGCGCGCCGCGAAATCCCGACCAGCTATCATCTCGCCGTCGTCGTCGACGATGCGCTGCAGGGCGTCAGCCATGTCGTGCGCGGCCAGGATCTTTATTCCGCCACCGGGGTACAGCGGCTGCTTCAGGAACTGCTTGGCCTGCCGCAGCCAGCCTATTTCCATCACCGGCTGATCCTGGGACCCGACGGGCGCAAGCTGTCGAAAAGCCTGAAGGACACCGGCCTTGCCGTCTTGCGCGAAGCGGGCGTGTCGGCTCACGATGTCAGGCGGATGGTCGGTCTCTGACGCAGGCGAAGGCCGAAGAGACAGCTTGCAGAAAAGGCGGCCGGTTGAATTCCGGTGATGCATGGATCAATCGTTTCGTTTTGCGCGCCGGCTTGAACCGGACTAGAGCTTCGCCACGGCTCAATTCTCATCAAGCGCGGTCCCCGGAAAATGCACAGCGTCAAGCGGCTCATCCCCGCCACTTTCGTCGTCCTGTGGGCGACCGGCTTCATCGGCGCCCGCTATGCCATGCCGTGGGCCGAACCGTTTACGTTCCTGGCTGCGCGCTTCGTCCTGGCGGCGGCGTTGTTCGCCGGCCTGGTGGTCGTGCTTGGCTCCAAGAGAGCCTCCCGCGAAGAGGCATTGCACGCCACCGGGGCCGGCATTCTGATGCATGGCGTCTATCTCGGCGCGGTCTTCTGGGCTATCCACAGGGGCATGCCCGCCGGGCTGTCGGCGCTGATTGTCGGCCTGCAGCCGCTGATCACGGCGGTGCTCGCCGGCAAGTTTCTCGGCGAGGCGATCCTACCGCGCCATTGGGCCGGCCTCGCGGTCGGCCTGGCCGGCGTCGTCATCGTGCTCTGGCCAAAGCTCGGCGCGCTCGGCGGCGGCGTGACGTCAGCCACGTTGACAGCCTCGCTCGTCTCGGTGCTCGGCATGAGCGCCGGCACGATATGGCAGAAGCGTTTTGCTTCCGGCGGCGACCTCGTCGCCGCGACCATGTGGCACTATGTCGGCGGCGCTTCGGTGATGATCGTGGCTTCACTGGCCTTCGAGACCCACACGGTCGTCATCAACGGCGAATTGATCTTCGCCATGGCCTGGCTGGTGCTGGTGCTGTCGATCGGCGCCATCTTCCTTCTGATGGTGATGATCCGCGACGGCGAGATGTCGAAGGTCGCTTCGCTGTTCTATCTGGTGCCGGCGGTGACGGCCGTCATCGCCTGGGCCTTGTTCGACGAGCAGCTCAACGCGCTTCAGATTGCCGGCATGGCGATCACGACCTTCGGTGTCGGTCTGGCAACGGTGCGGCAGACCAAGGGAAGAATTGTAGAAATGAGGAATTGAGGAATTGAGGAATTGAGGAAAATGGTGCCATCTGGCGCTGGGGGCTTCTTCTTCAATTCTCCAATTCTCCAATTCTCCAGTTCTTCAATTCAGCCGGTCATCCCACCCGCGCGCGTGCCTCGAGATAGCGGCTGATTGCTGCGTTGAGTTCGCCGCCGAGAATGAAGATCGCGGACACGATGTAGAGAAAGACCACCGCGATCATGATCGAGGCAAGCCCGGCATAGGTCGTCACATAGGACGAGAAATGGTCGAGATAGGTGGCGAAAATGGTCGAGCCGATCAGCCATGCGGCGAGCGTGAAGACGATGCCGGGGATCAGCGAGACGAAACGGCGCTTGCCGGCCGGCAGCCAGTAATGCACTGAAAACAGACCGCCGACGATGACGGTCGAGGCGATGACGTAGCGCCACAGCGTGATGGTGCCCGTATAGGGTTTTATCCACTCGAAATGCGCCTCGGCCAGCCGCGCCAGCAATGGCGCGAAGACCAGGAGCACGCTGATCGCCAGGAAGCCTGCCGTGGCGATCAGCACGAAGAAGATGCTCTGCACGCGGCGATAGATGATGCCGCGCGTCTCGGTGACGCGATAGGCCCGGTTGAGCGAGGTGCGCAGCGCCTCGATGCCGTTCGAGGCGAAATAGGCGGCCAGCAGCACGCCGTAGGTGAGCAGATCCGATCGTCGCACGGTGAGCACGTTCAGCACCTCTCGCGCGATCGGTTTGGCGATTTGTTCCGGCCAGGTGTCGAAGACCAGGTGCACGGCCGTGTCGGCGAAGGCTTGCGCGCCGAGGAAGCTCGCCAGCGTGGTGGCGAAGATCAGGAACGGAAACAGCGCCATCAGCGAGGTGATTGCCAGATGGCTGGCCATCGCCCAGCCGTCATCGGTGTTGAAATGACCGATCGCGTCGTAGAGCACGCGGCGCAGGGCGACGATATTCCGCAACAAGAACCGCGCTCCCCTTCGATTGTCTCGACGCCGCGAATATGGGAAGGGAATGCGGCAAATGGCAACCCTTGGTCATAAGACGAATCCGTCGGCACGCGCGTTGCGCGTCATCATCGTCACCGGCGCGTCGTCCGGCATAGGCGCTTATTGCGCGCGGGCGCTCAAGGCGGAAGGCTGGCGGGTGTTCGCCACGGCGCGCAAGCCCGAAGACATCGCGGCCCTGGAAAAGGAGGGCATCGAGGCGTTCTATCTGGACTATCGCGAACCTGCCTCCATCGAAGCGCTTGCGGCTTCAGTGCTGGAGCGGACCGGCGGCAGGATCGATGCTCTGTTCAACAATGGCGCCTATGCGCAAGCGGGCGCGGTCGAGGATCTGCCGGTGGCCGCCTTGCGCGAGCAGTTCGAGGCCAATTTCTTCGGCTGGCACGACCTGACCCGCCGGCTCGTGCCGGTGATGCGCCGCCAGGGCCGTGGCCGGATCGTTCATTGCTCGTCGATCCTTGGCCTGGTGCCGGTACGTTTTCGCGGCGCCTATTCGGCATCCAAACACGCTTTGGAGGCGCTGATGCTCTGTCAGCGCCAGGAACTGGCCGGCAGCGGCGTGCATGTCTCGCTGATCGAGCCGGGGCCGGTGAAATCGAAGATCGCCAGCAATGGCCTCGCCTGGTTTCTCAGGAATATCGACCATGAGAATTCCGTGCATCGCGCGGACTATGAGGCGCAGTTGGAACGGATGCGCACCGGCGGCAGCCAATCGGCGCTGAAGCCCGGGCAGGAAGTGGTCCACAAGGCGCTTCGCCATGCACTTCTGTCGCGGCGCCCGCGCCCGCACTATGTGGTAACAGTGCCCGCCAAGGTCGGCGCCACGCTCAAACGCATCCTTCCGGCATCGATGCTTCACCGCCTGCTCGCCAAACGCGCCTGAACAAGAAAAGGACTGGAAACGCAAATGGCATCCGTCTTCAACATCCTTGCCATCCTGGTCATGGTCGCCGTGGTGATCGTGCTGGTCCGGGGTCTGATCAACATGATGCGCGGCGGTTCCGGCATGACCTCCAACAAGCTGATGCAGACGCGCGTCGTGCTGCAGGCCGTGGCGCTGGCGCTGATCCTGCTGGCCGTGTATTTCACCCGCAAATGAGGACACCGGCCGTTCGGGAGGCGACGTGGTCAAGCTCAACAAGATCTACACCCGCACCGGCGACAACGGCACCACCGGGCTCGGCACGGGTGAGCGGCGGCTGAAGTCCGATCTCAGGGTGGACGCCTACGGCACTGTCGACGAAGCCAATGCCTGCATTGGCATGGCTCGTGTTCACACCGCCCCAAGCCACCCGGCGATTGACGCCATGCTTGCCCGCATCCAGAACGATCTCTTCGACCTGGGCGCCGATCTGGCCGTGCCCGACGACGGCAAGCCGCTCGGCTACGAGCCGCTGCGCATCATTGCCGCGCAGACCGAGCGCGTCGAACACGACATCGATCTCCTCAACAACGACCTCCAGCCGCTCAAATCCTTCGTGCTGAACGGCGGCACGCCGGCCGCCGCTGCGCTCCATCTCGCCCGAACGGTGGCGCGGCGGGCCGAGCGGCTGATGGTGGCGCTCGCACAGCATCCTGGTGAGCACGTCAACCGCGACGGGCTGAAATACATCAACCGCGTCTCCGACTTCCTGTTCGTCGCCGCCAGGGCGGTCAATGACAATGGAAATGCCGACGTGTTATGGGTTCCTGGCAAGAACCGCTGAACTATGCCAAGGCGGGAGAGGCCAGGCACCTATGTTCATCCCGCTCTACGACACCAACAGGCTGCGGCACATCAGGCTGCAATATGTGACGATCGCCCTGATCCTGGCCAACGCGCTGGTCTATTGCGCCACCGCGCTCGGGGGCGAGAATTTCACCAATGCCGCCGTGCTCGGCCTCGGCTTCATCCCCTCCGTGGTGCATGACACGGCAGAGCTCGACCCGCGCTTTATCGTCATTCCCGAAAGCCTGAGCTATCTCACCTACTCATTCCTGCATGCCGACATTTTCCACCTTGGCGGCAACATGCTGTTCCTGTGGGTGTTCGGCGACAATGTCGAGGACGCGCTCGGCCATATCCGCTATCTCATCTTCTACCTCCTGTGCGCCATCGCCGGAGCCGCCTTCCAGGGCCTCATCGCGTGGGACTCGCAGGTGCCGCTGATCGGCGCCTCCGGCGCCATCGCCGGCGTGGTCGTCGCCTACCTGATCCTCTATCCCAGGGTGAAGGTCTGGGTGCTGGCCTTTGCCCGCATTCCGCTGCGCATCCCGGCCTTCATCCCGCTCCTCCTGTGGGTGCTGTTCCAGATCGTCATGTTCGCCGCCGGTGGCGAGGACCAGATTTCCTGGGCCTGCCACATAGGCGGCATCATCGCCGGCGCCGTGCTGGTGCTCGTGCTGCGCAGCCGCGGCGTGCCGCTTTTTGCGGGCGCGGACGAAGAAGCCGCACCCGCCGACCAGCCCGCCGTCGCCGTAGATCCGGCCGTAAACGAGCCGATTGCCGCGCAGCCCGTGCCACGCTGGGGTCGAGGAAGTGCCCCGGCCCCGACTGAACCGATTGAGTGAATTGCCCGACGCCGTGGCATATTGACGTGCGGGTTCGCCGCAACTACGGAAGCGTTTCCGCCCGCCTTTGGCGGTTGAAGAGCAGAATTTCCATCCGGAATGTCGGCTTTCGACAACTCTGACAGGGTTCACGCTGGTATAGCGCGCCCCAACTATCTCAAGAGAGGTGACAGGAAAATGAAGATCCTTGTGCCCGTGAAGCGGGTTGTGGATGCGAATGTGAAGGTTCGCGTCAAGGCTGACGGTTCGGCGGTGGAATTGGCCAACGTCAAGATGGCGATGAACCCATTCGACGAGATCGCGGTGGAAGAGGCGATCCGGCTCAAGGAAGCCGGCAAGGCCGAAGAGATCATCGTCGTGTCGATCGGCCCGCAGCAGGCGCAGGAGACGCTTCGCACCGCGCTCGCCATGGGCGCCGACCGCGCCATCCTGGTCAAGACCGACGAGCAGACAGAGCCACTGGGCGTCGCCAAGGTACTGAAGGGCGTGGTCGAGGCCGAGCAGCCCGGCCTTGTCATCCTCGGCAAGCAGGCGATCGACGATGATTCCAACCAGACCGGCCAGATGCTCGCAGCCCTTCTCGGCTGGGCGCAGGGCACGTTTGCTTCCAAGGTGGTGCTGGAGGGCGACAAGGCCAGGGTGACGCGCGAGGTCGACGGCGGCCTGCAGACGGTTGAGCTGAAGATGCCGGCGATCGTCACTGCCGACCTTCGCCTCAACCAGCCGCGCTATGCATCGCTGCCCAACATCATGAAGGCCAAGAAGAAGCCGCTCGACGAGAAGAGCCCGGCCGACTACGGCGCTGACGTCAAGCCGCGGCTGAAGGTCATCAAGACCGAAGAGCCGGGCGGCCGCAAGGCGGGCGTCAAGGTCAAGAGCGTCGCCGAGCTCATCGACAAGCTGAAGAACGAAGCCGGCGTGCTCTGAGATCGGAAGGAACAGATAAAATGACCATTCTCCTCATCGCCGAACACGACAACGCTACCCTTTCCGACCAGACCGCCAAGGCGCTGTCGGCCGCGCTGCAGATCGGCTCGGACGTGCATGTGCTGGTGGCCGGCAAGGGCGCCAAGGGCGCAGCCGACGCCGCCGCCAAGCTGAAGGGCGTGAGCAAGGTGCTGCTGGCCGAAGCCGACGAGCTTGCCGAGCGTCTCGCCGAGCCGACCGCGGCGCTCGTCGTGTCGCTGGCCGGCTCCTATGACACCATCGTCGCGCCGGCAACCTCGTCGGGCAAGAACGTCGCGCCGCGCGTGGCCGCTTTGCTCGACGTGGCGCAGGTCTCCGAGATCATCGAAGTGGTCTCGCCGGACACCTTCAAGCGGCCGATCTATGCCGGCAACGCCATCCAGACGGTACAGTCGACCGATGCCAAGAAGGTCATTACCGTGCGCACCGCCTCCTTCCAGGCGGCGCCCGAGGGCGGTTCGGCCGCTGTCGAAACCGTCAGCGCTGCGGCCAATCCTGGCCTCTCCTCCTTCGTCGAGAACAAGCTATCGGAGACCGATCGTCCGGAACTGACCTCGGCCAAGATCATCATCTCGGGCGGCCGCGCGCTCGGCTCCTCGGAGAAGTTCCAGGAGGTCATCCTGCCGGTCGCCGACAAGCTCGGCGCTGCCGTCGGCGCATCCCGCGCCGCCGTCGATGCCGGTTATGCGCCGAATGACTGGCAGGTCGGCCAGACCGGCAAGGTCGTCGCCCCCGACCTCTACATCGCCGTCGGCATCTCCGGCGCCATCCAGCACCTCGCCGGCATGAAGGATTCGAAGGTCATCGTCGCCATCAACAAGGACGAGGAAGCGCCGATCTTCCAGGTTGCCGACTATGGCCTCGTCGGCGATCTGTTCGTTGTCCTGCCGGAGTTGCAGAAGGCGCTTTGACGCCCTGCCGCAAAGCGTATTAAATTGTGAGGGGTGGGGTAGACGAAGTCGCCCCACCCTTTTAGTTTGCACCGCACAAAAAGCAGGCCGCAAAGGCCTTTTTCGACGGGATCGGTGTAATGAGCAAGATCGAAACGATCGGCATCATCGGCGCGGGCCAGATGGGCGGCGGCATCGCCCATGTCTCCGCACTTTCTGGCTACAAGGTGCTGATCTACGATATATCGCCCGACCGTATCGAGAAGGGCATCGCCACTGTCAGCGGCAACATGGCCCGCCAGGTGGGGTCCGGCAAGCTCGACGAGAAGCTCCGCAACCAGGCGATGGCGCGCATCGCGGCGGCGCCATCCATGGCCGATCTCGCCGGTGCCGACCTGGTCATCGAGGCAGCGACCGAGGACGAGACGGTCAAGCGCAAGATCTACGCCCAGCTTTGTCCGCAGCTCAATCCCGAGGCCATACTGGCGACCAATACCTCGTCGATCTCGATCACGCGGCTAGCCGCGCAGACCGACCGCCCCGAGCGCTTTATCGGCATCCATTTCATGAACCCGGTTCCCCTGATGAAGCTGGTCGAACTGGTGCGCGGCATCGCCACCGAGGACCAGACCTTCGAGGCGGCAAAGACCTATGTGAAGCAGCTCGACAAGACGATCACGGTCTCGGAGGATTTTCCGGCCTTCATCGTCAACCGCATCCTTTTGCCGATGATCAACGAGGCGATCTACACGCTCTATGAGGGCGTCGGCACGGTCGATGCCATCGACACCGCCATGCGGCTCGGCGCCAACCATCCGATGGGGCCGCTGCAGCTGGCCGATTTCATCGGCCTGGACACCTGCCTGTCGATCATGCAGGTGCTGCATGACGGCCTGTCGGATTCGAAGTACCGCCCCTGCCCGTTGCTGGTCAAATATGTCGAGGCCGGCTGGCTCGGCCGCAAGACCGGCCGCGGCTTCTACGATTATCGCGGCGAGCATCCGGTTCCAACACGCTGACCCGCCAGGGTTGATCGCGGCCCTATCGCGGGGCTACGACGCTGCGGCCAGGGGCTTGGGTGTCTCGATTTCGATCCTGTCGTCCGTGGCGTCATTCTCGGGCGCCATGGACACGCATCCGCGACCCGCAGCCTTGGCCACGTAGCAGGCGGCGTCTGCCCTGGCGATGATCTCGTCGACAGCGCCGCAATCGGCGTCGATAGGAGCCAGTCCGATGCTGGCGCCGATCGAATGGGGACGGCCTTCCCAGGTGAAATCGAGGCCCTGTATCGCATCGATGATGGATCGCGCCGCGATCCTGGCCCCGGCGGCCGAGCCCGACTTCAGAATGACCGCGAATTCGTCGCCGCCCAGACGCGCGACCATGTCCTGCGGACCAAGCACGCCACGCACGGCCTCGGCAACGCACTTGAGCAATGCGTCTCCCGCCGCGTGGCCACCTGTGTCGTTGACCAGTTTGAAATGATCGAGGTCGATGAACATGAACTGATGTCCGATCCCCTCCTTGCGGGCCTGATCGACCAGTTCTTCCATGGCGCGGATGAAACTCGCGCGGTTGGCAAGGCCGGTCAGCGCATCATGCGCGGCGGCGTGGGCAAGCTGGCGCTGCAGCGCGCGCGCATCGGTGAAGTCCTGGAAGACGATGACCAGTCCGCAGAATTCGTTGCGTTCGTTCATGATCGGCGACACGACCTGCCGGATGCTGCAGCGCGTCTCGTCGCGCCGGATGAGGACGGCGCGGCTGTTCTGGTCATCGGCTCCCTGGCCGCCGATCGCAGGCCGCGCCACGCCGATCCTGTGGCCGGTCTCCTCGTCGACCGCCCAATAGACATGGCCGAGCGTCTTGCCGAGGGCATCATTGCAAGAGACACCGGTCAGCTTTTCGGCGACAGGATTCATGAAGGTGACGCGGTTGGCGGCATCGGTGCAGATGACGGCATCGCCGATCGACTGGAGCGTCACTTTGAGGCGCTCCTTTTCGTCCGCCAGCATGGCCGCCGACACGGCGAGGCGCTCCTCCGCCTGCTTGCGCCGGGTGATGTCGGTCAGGCTGCCTATCGCCCTGATCAGCCGCCCCTCTTCGTCGCGCTCGATCGCCTTGCCGCGGTCGAGGAACCAGAGCCAGCGGCCATCCTTGTGGCGCATCCTGAATTCGGCCTCGAAGAACGGCGTGCGGCCTTCGAGATGGGCGCGGTCCGCCTCGGCCACTGCTTCGCGGTCGTCGGGATGTATCATCGCCAGCCAGTGATCGGGGTCACCGTCGAGTTCCCCGTCGGCGTAACCCAGCATCTTGACCCAGGTCGAGGAATAGTTGGTGCCGCCCCTGCGCTTGTCGAAGTCCCAGACGCCCTGGCCGGCGCCGGCCAATGCAAAGTTCCAGCGCGTTTCGGCCTCGGCGATCCGCGCCTCGGCCTGCTTGCGCGCATTGATGTCCTCTATCTGCGAGACGAGATACAGCGGCCGGCCGCTATTCCCGTCGCGAATGACGGAGCCGGCCAGCCTGGCCCAGACGGGCGTGCCGTCCTTCTTGAGATAGCGCTTCTCGAAATGAAAGGAATCGATCTTGCCGGCCTTCAGGTCTTCCATCGTCTCCCGCCCGATCTCCAGATCGTCGGCATGCGTGAGCTGGAAGAAGGTCAACGCCTCGATCTCGTCGCGGCGGTAGTCGAGCATGGCAGCGAAAGCCGGGTTGGCCTCGAGAATGCGCCCGTCGAGGCCGACGATGGCGACGCCGATGGAGGAATCCTCCATGGCACGGCGGAAGCGCTGCTCGCTCTCGGCGATCTGGCGGCGGTCCTTGCGGATGACGCGCGCGAACATGCAGGCCAGGAGAAGTGCGCCGGCTGCCACACCGACCGACGCCTGCACACATAATTCGAGCGTCTCGGCGCCGGGATCCAGCCGCGACAGCAAGATCGATGCCGTCATCGCCGCTGTCCCGCCCACGAGCAGAGCCAACCCCGCATGTCTGTGCGGCGCCGGCCCGATGATCCTTCGCATTGCCACGATTTGTACCACCCCGTGGGCAATCGCATTTCCCGTGAAAATCCTGACGGATCGATTTTAAGGAAAGGTTGCGTCGGGTATCGGCGATGCCGCCGGCCGGCAAACATTTGCCGGCATGATTAAGGATCGGTATGCGCGGGATGCAGCAGCGGGCGTCGCGCTACCAGCGCACGAAAAACCGGCCGCCGAGCGCGCCGAGCAGCGCCAGCGCGGCGATCGCGATCGTATACCAGGTGGCGACGAAAAGCGGCGAATCATCAAAGCAATGCGCGGCATAGAAGGTTGCCGCCAGCCCGCCGGCGAGCAGGCCCGCGGCCGTGCCGGCCAGCACCGGCCGTGTCGGCGCGCCATAGCGCAGCATCCACAGGAAGATGGCAAGCGGGCCGATGCCGATCAGCGGGATGAGCCCCATGCAGACCATCATGTTGGAACCGACGAGACGCCTGCCCCAGTCGGCCTCGGGCACGGCGTAAAGCTCCAGCACCACGGCCACTGCCACGAGCACGGGCGCAGCCGCCATCCAGGCCGCCGCCTTGCCTGTCGATGCTCCCGGTGTCGACAATGCCCTGACGAAGGCGAAGGCGCTGGCGGCGAGCACGATGGTGAACAGGAACTTCGAAAGAAAGCGCATCGTATGTGCGGCAGCCATGAAGTCGGGGCGCGGACCGATCGTCATCATGAAAACCGCGCCCGCGATCACGGCGGCCACGCCGGCAGCCAGCCACCAGGCCGAGCGCAGCGGCATCGCCTTGCTGCGGGCGTCGGCATCAAGCGCCTTGATGAGATCTTCGGTCCTCATGTCATTCCCGCCCAAACCGCCCCTGCCCGAACCGCTTGGCAATGGCTGCAAGTCCGCGATGCAAGGAAACCCGCACCGCTGTTTCGCTGATGCCGAACTTGGCTGCCGTGTCGCCGATCGAGCGCCCCTCCACCGACACGGACGACACCACGGAGCGCTGTGCCGGCGGCAGGCCGTCGAGCGCCCGGTTGATGTCGCGTTCGCTGACGGTTTCCGTTTCCGGCTCGGCGAAGGTTTCGGCAATATCGTCGACATCGATCTCGATGCGCCGTCCGCGCCGCCGGAACGCGTCGATCAACTTGAAGCGCGCGATGGCATAGACCCAGGGCAGCACAGGTGCGTCCTGGCGCCAGGTGTGCCGTTTCACATGAATGGCCAGCAAGGTTTCCTGCACGACATCCTCGGGATCGACCCCGCCTTTGACGATCTTGCGCCTGGCAAAACCGCGAACCAGAGCGGCCGTCCGGTGCAGAAAGTCGGCATAGGCCCTTTCATCTCCCGCGATCGCGGCTCGCATCAGCCGGGAAAGCTCGGCCTCGTCCTTGCCGCTCACAAGAGTTCACTCCCCGATCTTCGCGCCTCGGCGCTGATTTGTTACGTGGCCGGCGAAATAATGTCCAAGGCAAACTACCGGCAAGTCACGAAAGATTGCGGGCGAACGCGAACTTGGGCTCGTCGACGGCGACTGTGTCCTGGACCGTCTGTCGCGCGCGGCCATCACGCGGAATTGTCCGCCTGGCATGGGTCTATGCCGCCAGCGGCCGATTGAAGCAGGCCAAAAATGTTGACTACACCTGTCATGTATCGATAGGTGCTGCGTGCCAGTTCAACGAGATCGAGGACGACGCCCATGAAATACGCTCTTTCCACCCTTGCCGGCGCCGCGGTGGTGGCGGTCAGCCTGATGGCTGGCCAGGCGATGGCTGAGGATACAGGCATCATCGTCTACAATGCCCAGCACGAGAGCCTCGCCAAGGAATGGGCCGACGGCTTCACCAAGGAAACCGGTATCAAGGTCACGCTGCGCAATGGCGGCGACAGCGATTTCTCCAACCAGATCGTCGCGGAGGGCACCGCCTCGCCCGCCGACGTGTTCCTGACCGAGAATTCGCCGGCCATGGTGCTGGTCGAGAATGCCGGCCTGTTCGCGCCGGTCGACGCCGACACACTGGCGCAGGTTCCGCAGGATTATCAGGCAGCGAGCGGCAAATGGGTCGGCGTTGCCGCCCGCAGCACCGTCTTTGCCTACAATACCACCAAGCTCAAGGCCGACCAGTTGCCCAAGTCGCTGCTCGACCTTGCCGATCCGAGCTGGAAAGGCCGCTGGGCCGCCTCGCCGTCGGGCGCCGATTTCCAGGCTATCGTCAGCGCGCTGCTGCAGCTCAAGGGCGAAGCCGCGACGGCGGACTGGCTGAAGGCGATGAAGCAGAATTTCACCGCCTATAAGGGCAACAGCACCGTGATGAAGGCGGTCAACGCCGGCGAGATCGAAGGCGGCGTGATCTATCACTACTACTACTTCGGCGATCAGGCCAAGACCGGCGAGAACAGCAAGAACGTTGCGCTGCATTATTTCAAAAACCAGGATCCGGGCGCCTTCGTCTCGACCTCCGGCGGCGGCGTGCTGGCTTCGAGCAAGCATCCCAAGGAAGCCCAGGCTTTCCTGAAGTGGGTGACCGGCAAGGGCGGCCAGGACGTGCTGAAGAACGGAACGTCCTTCGAATACGCGATCGGCAAGGGCGCAGAGTCCAATCCGAAGCTGGTGCCGCTGGCCGACCTGCAGGCGCCGAAGATCGATGCCGCGACGCTGAACTCCAAGAAAGCCACCGACCTGATGACGGCGGCCGGCTTGCTTTAGTTGCCGTTCGTCCTAATAAGGACACCGGCCGTGCTCCCGCGGGAATTCCGCGGGAGCGTTTTGTTTTTTCGAGATGGCATTCGTCGATGACGACACGCTGTATTCCCGACCATGATCGTGGTCTTTCGATTGCCGCCGCCGGGCGGCAAGGGCGCGAAGTCTGAGCCGATGCAGTTCGCGGCCGACATTGCAAGCCCGGGCCTGCCGCCGAGGACGCGCCGCAGGGCGCGCCGGCGCGCTGCGTCATGGATCGTTGCCGCCGCTATCTTCGTTTCGCTGCTGGCCCTGCTGCCGCTTGCCTTCATCGTCTGGGTCGCCGTGCAGACCGGTTGGGAAACCGTCTCGGCGCTGGTTTTCCGGCCGCGTGTCGGCGAGCTTCTGGCCAACACCGTCCTGCTTGTCGCGCTCGCCGTGCCGATCGCCATCATCCTGTCGGTGGCGCTGGCCTGGCTGACCGAACGCAGCGACCTGCCCGGCGCCCGGCTGTGGGCCTGGCTATGCGTGGCGCCGCTCGCCATTCCCGCCTTCGTGCACAGCTATGCCTGGATCACCATGGTGCCCGGGCTGCATGGCTTGTGGGCCGGCGTGCTTGTCTCTGTCATAGCGTATTTCCCGTTCCTTTATCTGCCGGTATCGGCGGCCCTGCGCCGGCTCGATCCGGCGCTCGAAGACGCCGCGGCCGCACTCGGCCTTGGTCCCTGGCGTGTGTTCTGGCGCGTCGTGCTGCCGCAGCTCAGGCTTGCCATCTGTGGCGGCGCATTGCTGGTCGGCCTGCACCTGTTGGCCGAATACGGCCTTTACGTCTTCATCCGCTTCGACACCTTCACCACGGCGATCGTCGACCAGTTCCAATCGACCTTCAACGGGCCGGCCGCGAATATGCTGGCCGGCGTGCTGGTGAGCTGCTGCTTCGTGCTGCTCGGGCTGGAGGTGCTGGTGCGCGGGGAAGAGCGCTATGCCCGCGTCGGTTCGGGCGCCGCGCGCCACCAACAGCGCGCGCCGCTCGGCCGGGCGACCGTGCCTTGCCTGCTGCTGCTTGCCGCCACCACGCTTCTGGCGCTCGGCGTACCGTTCGTCACCATCGGACGCTGGCTTGCCGCCGGCGGCGCCGAGGTCTGGCGGCTCGACGAGATCGGCCTGGCGCTCGGCCAGACGTTGTTCCTGGCGCTCGCCGGCGCGCTGCTCGCCACCGTCGCCGCCATGCCGATGGCCTGGATCTCGATCCGCGCGCCGGGGCCTCTGCAGCGCTTGCTGGAGGGCTGCAACTACATCGTCGGATCGCTGCCCGGGGTCGTGATCGCACTGGCGCTGGTCACCATCACCGTGCGCATCGCCCTGCCGCTCTATCAGACCCTGTTCACCATCCTGGTTGCCTATGCCTTGATGTTCCTGCCCCGCGCCCTGATCAGCCTGCGGGCGTCGATCGCGCAGGCGCCGGTCGAGCTCGAGCGCGCCGCGTCCAGCCTCGGGCGGTCGCCGCTCCATGCATTGTGGTCGACGACGATCCGCCTGTCGGCGCCGGGTGCCGCCGCCGGCATGGCGCTGGTGGCGCTCGGCATCATGAACGAGCTGACCGCGACCCAGATGCTGGCGCCGAACGGTACCCGCACACTGGCGATGGCGTTCTGGTCCTACAGCGGCGAGATCGACTACGCTTCGGCAGCACCTTACGCCTTCATCATGGTGGCGATGTCGCTGCCCCTGACCTGGCTGCTCTATGTCCAGTCAAAACGGATGGCAGGACGATGAGCTTTCTCGAACTCAGGGGCTTGCACAAGCATTACGGCCCGGTCGCGGCGCTTGCCGGCATCGATCTCGACGTCGCCAGCGGCAGCCGCACGGCCATCGTCGGGCCGTCCGGCTGCGGCAAGACCACCTTGCTGCGGCTGATCGCCGGTTTCGAGGCGCCCGACCAGGGCAGCATCGTGCTTGACGGAAAGATGCTGGCCGACAGCGGCGGCGCCGTTCCGGCGCACCGCCGCGGTATCGGCCTGGTTGCACAGGACGGCGCCCTGTTTCCGCACCTGACGATTGGCGACAATATCGGTTTCGGGATGGACCGCCGGCTGGACAAGCGATCCGAGCGCATCGTCGAGCTCGCCTATATAGTGGGGCTGGACAAGGCGATCCTGAAGCGCCGCCCGCACGAACTCTCCGGCGGTCAGCAGCAACGCGTGGCGCTCGCCCGCGCCATGGCGATGAAGCCGCGGCTGATGCTGCTCGACGAACCGTTCTCGGCGCTCGACACCGGCCTGCGCGCCTCCATGCGCAAAGCCGTGGCGGAACTGCTCGAAGCCGCCGGCATCACCACCATCCTGGTGACGCACGATCAGGCCGAGGCGCTGTCCTTCGCCAGCCAGGTCGCTGTGATGCGCGAGGGCCGATTCTCGCAGGTCGGCACGCCGCGCGAACTTTATCTCAAGCCGAAGGACAGGATGATTGCCGAGTTCCTTGGCGACGCCATCATCCTGCCGGCGAAGATAGCGGGTGGTTTCGCCACGTCGCCGCTTGGCCGCATCGCCGTGGATACATCGGACAGCCGCGATGTCGCCCGCATCATGTTGCGGCCGGAGCAGATCGGACTGAAGCGGACATCGCGCGAGGGCATGTCCGGCACGCCGGACATGCTGTTTGGCGAGGTAACGGAATCCGAATTCGCCGGCTCGACCTGCACGGTCGCGGTGCGGTTGCTCAACAGCCCCGACCCGCCGGACGCCGCCGCCATCGGCAGCACGCCGCTGATCCTGCGCAAGTCCGGCATGGACGCGCCGGCGGTCGGTGAGATCGTCCGGCTCACCGTGTCGGGACAGGCGCATGTATTCGCCTGACCGGCCGACGGTTCGCGGCTCGCTGATCAGCATGCAAGATTGGCGTCAGTCGACCCTCTTTGCAGCCTGATCGAACCAGTGAAGTTTCTCGGCCTTGGCCACGACGCGCAACTGGTCGCCGGGCTTGGCTGTTGCGCGCGCGGCCACACGCACGACGATGCGGTCGCCTCCTGCCGCACAGTGAAGAAAGCTGTCCGCTCCCACCGGCTCGACCGCCTCCACCATTGTCGGCAGCACGAGCGCGCCGGACGGTGCCTCGGCCGCGAAAGTGACATCGGCATCCTCGGGGCGGAAGCCAAGCGTGACGGCATTCGCAGGCGCAAAGTCGCTCGTCTTGCTGCCGGTCAGCGCCGGACCCGAAAGGGACAGAAGATTCATCGGCGGTGCGCCGATGAAAGAGGCGACGAACGTCGAGGCCGGCTTTTCGTAAATGTCGAGTGGCGCGCCCGCCTGCTCGACCAATCCGCCATTCATCACGACAAGGATGTCGGCCAACGTCATCGCTTCCAACTGGTCATGGGTGACGTAGACCGAGGTGACACCGAGCGAGCGCTGCAAGTTCTTGATTTCGACCCGCATCTGGCCGCGCAGCTTGGCATCGAGATTGGAGAGTGGCTCGTCGAACAGGAAGACTTTCGGATTGCGCACGATGGCGCGGCCCATGGCGACGCGCTGGCGTTGACCGCCTGAAAGCTCGCGCGGGCGCCGGTCAAGCAGCGCTGAAAGCTCCAGCACCTTGGCGGTCGAACGAACCCTGCTGTCGATCTCGTCCTTGGGCGTACCGCGATTGCGTAGCCCGTAAGCCATGTTGTCGTAGACTTTCATATGCGGATAGAGCGCATAGTTTTGGAACACCATGGCGATGTCGCGCTCGGTCGGGCCGATCGTGTTGACGATCTTGCCGTCGATAGCGACCGTGCCGGAAGAAATGGTCTCCAGCCCGGCGATCATCCTCAAAAGCGTGGACTTGCCGCAGCCGGACGGCCCGACCAGCACACAGAGTTCCTTGTCGGGAATGGCAATGGAGACGCCCTTCACGGCTTCGACGCCGCCGGCATATACTTTCTTCACGTCCCTCAGATCGACCGTCGCCATCGGCTTCTCACTTTTCGGTGTCGACCAGTCCGCGCACGAACCAGCGCTGCATCAGCACCACAACCAGGATTGGCGGCAAGATTGCCAGGATCGCCGTGACCATGACCAAATGCCATTGGGTGTCGGCATCGGCGAAGGAGACCATCTTCTTCAGTGCGATGACGATGGTGTTCATATCGTTGCTGTTGGTGACCAGCAGCGGCCACAGATACTGCGTCCAGCCGTAGATGAAAAGAATGACGAACAGCGCCGCGATATTGGTGCGCGACAATGGCAACAGGATATCGAAAAAGAACCGCCATGGACCGGCGCCGTCGACGCGCGCCGCCTCGACCAACTCGCCCGGGATGGTCATGAAGAACTGGCGGAACAACAACGTTGCGGTGGCCGAGGCGATCAGCGGGATGATCAGTCCGGCATAAGTGTCGATCATACCGAGGTCGACCATTACCTTGTAGGTCGGCAGGATGCGCACCTCGACGGGAAGCATCAGGGTGATGAAGATCAGCCAGAAGAAAGTCATGCGCAGCGGAAAACGGAAGAAGACGATCGCATAGGCCGACAGGATCGAGATGAATATCTTTCCGACCGCAACGCCGAGCGCCATGATCGTGGAGTTGAGGAGCAGCCTGCCGACGCCGAGCCCGCCGATGCGGCCGACGCGGCCGAACAGCGCCTCGCCGTAATTGTTCCAGAACTCGCTGCCCGGCCGGAAAGGCAGTGGCGGCCTAAGGATGGTTTGCAGCGTCTGCGTCGAGGCAACGAAAGTGTAGTAGATCGGAAAGGCCACGATCAGTATGCCGAGGATGAGCACGGCATGTGCAAGGAAAATGCGAAACGGGGATTGACCGATCATCGCGCTCCTCAGCCGTAATGAACCTTCCGTTCCACGTAGCGGAACTGGATGGCGGTGAGCGCGATGACGATGACCATCAGGATGACCGACTGCGCCGCCGAATCGCCGAGGATCAGATTGACGAAGCCGTCATTGTAGACCTTGTAGACCAGTGTCTCGGTGGCCTTGCCCGGCCCGCCGCCGGTGACGGCGTGGACGATGCCGAACGTGTCGAACAGCGCATAGACGGTATTGACGACCAAAAGGAAAAACGTCGTCGGCGCCAAAAGCGGGAAGACGATGGTCCAGAAGCGCTTGGTTTCGCCGGCGCCGTCGATCGCCGCCGCCTCGATCAGCGTTTTCGGCACCGCCTGCAGCCCGGCGACGAAGAACAGGAAATTATAGCTGATCTGCTTCCAGGCGGCCGCCGCCACCAGAAGGATCATGGCGTCGGTGCCGTTGAGCAGCGGATCCCAGGCGACGCCCAAACGTCTCAGCAGATAAGACAGCGAGCCGATCGATGGATTGAACAGGAACAGCCACAGCATGCCTGCAATCGCCGGCGCCACCGCGTAGGGCCAGATCATCAGCGTGCGGTAGAGGCCTTTGCCGCGCACCACCTTTTCCGCCATCACGGCAAGGAGCAGCGCCACGCCCATGGCAACGATCACGGTCGCGAGCGAAAACACCACTGTGACCTTGATCGAGTTGAGATAGGCCGGGTCGGCAAGCACCTTGCGGAAATTGGCAAACCAGACGAACCTGCTCCTCAGCCCGAACGGGTCCTGCCTCAGCATCGACTGGTAGAGCGCCTGCCCGGCCGGCCAGTAGAAGAACACCAGCGTGATGGCAAGTTGCGGCGCCACCAGGAGGTATGGCAAGACTTTGTTGGGAAAGACGACGCGCGGGGTCAATGCGCCGCTCCGGCGTGGAAAGCCGAGCGGCACTCTACGGCGCTCACCGCTGCCCTGCCGGGCATCTCCCCTTCTTGGAGGAAGATTGGCAGTTCCTGCGGCAGCTGCCATTCTCCAGCTTTGACAATCGCCGAAAACGGTCGCGACAGCCAGTCTCCCCCCTTCAGGGGGAGATGCCCGGCAGGGCAGAGGGGGGCCTCGTAGAGCAAGGACTATAACTCGATAGGTTCGGACGCGCCCTAATTCCCCAGCGCTTCCTTGATCGCCGCGTTGCCACGCGTGACCGCATTGTCGAGCGCCTGCTGGGCGGTTTCCTGGCCGGCAAGCATCTTTTCGAACTCCTCGTTCTGGATGTCGCGCACCTGCGGCAAGTTCGGCAACCGCACGCCCTTCGAATTGTCGGTCGGCGCCTTGCCCGTCATCTGCAGGATCGGCGTCTCGCGACCGGGATTCTTGTCGTAGAAGCCGGACTTTTTCGTCGCCTCATAGGCGGCGAGCGTCACCGGCAGGTATCCCGATTTCTGGTGCAGATATTCCTGCACATCGGTCTTGGACAGATAGGCGAAGAAAGCCGCGACGCCTTTGTACTCCTCGTCGGACTTGCCGCCGAAGACCCAAAGGCTGGCACCGCCCGGCGTCGTGTTCTGCGGCGCGCCCTTGGCGTCGCTGTCATAGGGCAACTGGCCAATGCCGTAGTTCATGCCCGACTTGACGATGTCGCCTAGGCCGCCCGAGGATTCGGTGAAGATGCCGCATTCGCCGGCGAGGAATATCTGCTTGGCTTCGGAGGTGCGCCCGCCATATTTGAAGGTGCCGTCCTTGGCCAGATCGGCGAGCGCCTGGAAATGTTTGACGAAGATCGGCGAGTTGATCTTGAGTTCGACATCACCGCCGGCCAGGCCATTCTGCTGCGTGGCCCACGGCACATCGTTCCACGCCGCGAAGTTTTCCAGGTGTATCCAGGTCAGCCAGGTCGAGGTGTAGCCGCAAGCGGCGGCGCCGCTCGCCTTGATCTTTTTGGCATCCTCCCACACCTCGTTCCAGGTCTTGGGTGGGTTGTTCACATCGAGCCCCGCCTTCTGGAAGATGTCCTTGTTGTAGTAGAGGATCGGCGAGGAGGAGTTGTAGGGGAAGGACAGCATGGTGCCGTCCGGCGTCGAATAATAACCGACGATGCCTGGCAGATACTGGCTCTTGTCAAAGTCCATCCCGGCGCCGGTCAGCACCTCGGCCACTGGCTTGATCGCGTCCCGGGCCGCCATCATCACGCCGGTGCCGACATCGAACACCTGGATGATGTCAGGCGACTGGCCGGCGCGATAGGCGGCGATGCCGGCATTCAGCGTTTCGGGATAGGTGCCCTTGAAAACCGGAACAATCTGGTAGTCGCCCTGGCTGGCGTTGAAATCCTTGGAAATCTTGTCGACGACCTCTGCGTTGGCGCCGGTCATGGCGTGCCACCAGCTGATCTGCGTGACGGCGAAGGCGGAGGTTGTGGAAAGCAGGGTCACGGCGACACCGGCCGCGAAGCCAAAGAACTTCATGTTTCGTCTCCCGTTCTCATTGCTTGTCATTGGCGAAAGGGGCACTCCCGCAATGGCACTATGTGTCGTTCGCGCGCAGCGGACAACGGTTTTGTTGCGGGCAGGCGCACTTCATGTCCGGCTAAAGTAGCGTTCACTTCCGGATGAAAGTGACCCGGAAAAGGATTGCATAGCGGCTTGCTGCTTGAATTGATGTACCAGGGACCTGTCTCGAGACGGTCAGCGACCTCACCGACGAACGGCGTCTAACAGCACATGACAACGCTGACATGACAACGCTGAAAAAGGCGTCGGTTTGCTCGGTCGATGCGTGGAAATTCCCGTCCCGCGCTCAGCCTGACGGATTTGACATCGGCCAATCAGTCTGCTGGCCGGGAATGGGTCTGCCGCCGCTCAGTTCTGCTGCCGCTGGGTTCCAGAAGCGCGCGGCAAGTAGAGATGCAGGCTTGTTCCCTGACCGATTTCGCTATCGATTCGGACATGCCCACCGGATTGCTTGATGAAGCCGTAAACTTGGCTTAGCCCGAGTCCCGTACCCTGCCCTTCCGATTTTGTTGTGAAGAACGGCTCGAAAACGCGCGCCAGGGTGTCCTTGCTCATTCCACAGCCGGTATCGCGTACAGTCACGCGAACAAATGAAGCCGCCGCTGAACGCAAATCCTCCAGATCATTTGGAAAATTGCTGGTCTCAATCGTGAGGGTGCCACTGCCTTTCATTGCATCTCTGGCGTTCACCGCAAGGTTAAGAACGGCGATGTCGAGCTGGTTGGCATCGATAAGGATAGGGTCCAAGGCTGGATCCAGATTGCATTGCACCCGGATACCGCTCCCCAACGTCCGTTCCAGCAGCGTCGTCAGCCCCTTGATACGTTCATTGAGATCAATCTGTTCCGGGGCCAGGGATTGGCGTCGCGAAAAGGCAAGCAGTTGCTGTGTTAGCGCTCCTCCATTTTCGATCCGCCTGAACATCTCCTCGACCAGCAGAGTGACTTTCTCATCCGCAGGATATTTAGCGATCTGTTTCTCCAGAAGCCGAAGGCCAGACCCGAAAACGGCGAGTAGGTTGTTGAAGTCATGGACAATGCCAGCTGCGAGGCGTCCAATGGCTTCGAGCTTTTGTGACTGGCGTGCGTTTTCTTCTCTTGATCGCTGGGCCGAGACATCGCGCAGGCTGGCAAGCAATGCGGGCCTGCTGTCCCAGGTAACCTCGACCGTACGCATTTCCACTTCTGCCGGCTTGCGGCCGGAACGGTGAACGGTGATCTCGGCGATCTCTCCGGAGACGACCGGACGGCCGAGCGGAACGTGGAGGAGTTCGTCAAGCGGCTGTCCAAAAATTACGGCTGCCGCAGGATTGGCATAGAGCACTGTTCCGTCCAAATCGACCACCAGCATCCCGTCGGCGGTATTTTCGATCAACTGGCGAAAGCTGAGCTGGCTGATGCCAGCCGGAGATGTATCTCCGGGCGATTCCAGCATTTCGGCGGCGTTTTGCGCCGTATTCAAGGCGCTCTTCATGTCGACGTGTTGTCCACGGCGGAGTCGCCGAACACATCAGGCGCGCTGTCAAAGGGCTTTCCAAGATGCATACCGCCACTGTCGATGGTGAAGCGCCGTATCTGTTTGTCGTGTTCGCTGCCGCGCATTTTCAGCACCATCATGCCGCGATGCATGAATTCTTCCTGCTGAATGTAGCGCAACAGAATGATCGAATCGGTGAGTGTGGAAATATGCTGCTCGCTAGCGCTCTGGCCTCCGACAAGCGATTTGTTGGTAGCGGTGCAAAGGCCGGCAATTTCGCGCTTCTTTATGAAGGAGGTGACGCTGATCAAGAACTCACGAAACCCGGTTTCTGGAGCGATGCGCTCCAATGCCGACAAGCTGTCGATTGCCATGCGATCGGGTTTGAACTCCGCCACCAGTTCGCGGATCATCAGAAGGTGATCCGGCAAACTCTGCGCTTCCGGATAAAGGCAGACTACCTTCAGGCGACCATCCGCCTCCATCGCTTCGAAATCGACGCCCCAGCTACGCGCGTTGCGGAAAAGCTGGCCGCGGCTCTCCTCATAGCCGACGAGCAAGGCGCGTTCGCCCGCAGCCACTCCGCCCGCTAGAAAGTTGGTGACAAGTAGAGTCTTTCCGGTGCCTGTGGCTCCACTGACAAGGGTTACGCTGTCGCGAAAGAACCCGCCGCTGCACATTTTGTCGAGTTCGGAATTACCACTGGTGACCCGTTTCGTGCTTGATTGCTGCTCCAGGCGCAACGATGACAGAGGCACAGCTACGATGCCCTGTTCGGCGACCAGCGTTATGGGCACTTCGCCCTCAACGTGACGGCTGCCGCGCATTTTCAGGACTTCTATGGTCCGCCGACGGCGCTCGCGATCAAGGGCATTGCGAAGGATCACGACATTGTCTGCGACGAACTCCTCTATTCGGTGACGGGAGATTTCACCATATTCACTGTTGCGTTCCGCGGTCATAAGGACCGTCAACCCTTCTTTCTTCAGCGCGGTCGCAATACGTAGAAGTTCGCGGCGCACTGCCGTCTGCTCGGCTACGAAATGATCGAAAAGTTGGGTAACCGAATCGAGCACGATGCGCTTTGCCCCGGCGCTTCGGCTCGCGTGCAGAATGCGGGTCAGAAGACCGGCGAGGTCGAAATCGCCCACAACCACCTGGTCCTGATCGCGCGGGCTCGCATCGACGAAAACAAGCTTGTCCGCCGCTCGCCAGCCGCGGATGTCCCAGCCGAAGCTCGCCATGTTTACCTCGATCTCGGTTGGCGACTCCTCGAAAGTGACGAAGACACCGGCCTCATTGAGACCGGTGATGCCATGCGCCAGGAACTGCGTGGCGAATACGGTCTTGCCGCTACCGGGCGTGCCGCCCACGATGGTGGTGCGTCCGCGCGGCAAGCCACCCATCACCAAGTCGTCAAAAGCCTCGATCCCTGTATTGACGCGTTCAAGAACCGGGTCGATAGAGATCTCATCCGTCGCGGTCATGAATATCATCCTTCTTGCGAAAACCGAAATAGTCCAGAACCTGAGCGATATTGCTGATGTCGCCCACCAGACGGCGCGGGGGATCGGCGGATTCGTCGGAGAGCGTCGGCGTTGCTAGTATCCCTGCTCGCTCCGCCTCATGAGGATGTTCCAGGATATCGAAGATCTGGATTTCAATGGATGCGCTCATCTCCTCGATTATCTTCAGGCGGCTTTCCAGTGCCCGACGAGCACCGGGCGTGTCTCCGGCGATGTAGAGCCGGAGAAGGGGATGGGCCCCTGAAGCGGGCGGTTGTTCCGGGTTCATATCTCACGCTGGTTGCACGGGTTCAGTATCGACGTGCTCTACGCGACACGCCAGCAATTCAACCGCAGGGCTTTGTTGTCCGCCTTGGGCGATCTTCTAGCATTTCGCCTGGAGCCGACGCGCCACAGCTCGCGCTCGATGGGGCCTGGATCAGCACCCCTGTCACTTCTTAGACATTCGCGCTTTGCGCGTCTGCGCACTAGTGGACATTTCTCCGGTTATTGGGATATGGGCCGCAAGCGATCGTTCGGAGGAGTGTAAATGGAAGCCCGCGCCCACATAGACTCCGGCATGATCGGCAACAATCTTCTGCGGGCACTCACCGCGGCAGATTGGGCAATCCTCGAGCCTTGGCTGGATGAGTGGTCGGCCCCCACCGGAACACTGCTTTATGAACCTGGCGACACGGTTCGCCATGCATACTTCCCGAGAGGTCCCAGCCTGATTTCCTATCTCGTCGTGCTGAGCGACGGGCGTGCGATCGAGACGGCTCTGGTCGGACGAGAAGGGGCAATTGGCGGAGTTGTCAGCCAAGGCAGGCTCCCAGCTTACGCTCGCGCTGAAGTACAATTGGGAGGTTCGTTCTTCCGCATCGACCTGCTTAACCTTGAAGAGGCGAAGTCCAGGTCGTCGACGCTACGGAATCTGTTCGCGCGGTACGCGGACTGCCTGATGGCGCAGATGTTCCAGTCCGTCGCCTGCAATGCCGCGCATTCGATCGAGCAACGGACAGCGAAATGGCTGCTGGCCGCCATTGATCGGACGGGCACTCCCGATCTGGCGCTGACACAAGAACAGCTCGCCGTAATGCTCGGAGTCGGCCGGAGCTATTTGAGCCGCGTCATACGCGATCTGAAAGAACACGGTCTCATTGAGACCCATCGTGCCCGGATCGTCGTTCGCAAGGTCGACGGCCTGCGGTGGCTTGCTTGCGAGTGCAATGCGGCGGTCAGTCATCACTTCGACGAAGTATTGAAGGGCGTCTATCCCCTGCCGACCAACGGCTCGTCTGGCCGATAGCACAAACGGCTCGCCATATATGTCCTTAAGGTGAGTCCCTGGACGCCGAGGCTTGGACTACTATCTCGGCAAGCCGGCGCCGATCCAGGCATTCGACGAATTGACCGGGTCGGCTCAGGCCGCCGCGGATGGGCTGGGCGGAACCGTTGCGTGGTCAAGCCGCGCTTGCGCCCAGCCTTGTCCCAGCCTCTTCAAGACCCGAGCGCGGCCTCGACAAGCCGCTTGGCGTCCGGCCCCGACCACTCGGCCGGGCCGTTCATATGGGCGATCAGGCAGCCTTCGCCGTCGATCAGCATGGTGACGGGCAGGCCGAGCGCCAGGCCGCGCGTCTTGAGCTCGTTGAACAGCGCCATCGTCGAATCCCTGTAATAGCCGAGCGCCTCGACGCCGGTGTCCTTGAGGAACTTCTTCGGCTTCACGTCGTCGCCGGCATCGACGTTGACGGCGACGACCTGGAACGCATCGCTGCCTTTCTCCTTCTGCAAGGCGTCCAGCGCCGGCATTTCGGCGCGGCATGGCGCGCACCATGTCGCCCACAGATTGAGCAGCACCGTCTTGCCGGCATGGTCGGCGATGGTCATCGGCTTGCCGTCCGGGTCGTTGAAGGCGAGGCTCTTCATCGATTGCGGCGGATCGGCTGGCAAGAGCGCCGCGACCTCGCCGGTGGCGGCTGCGGCGATCTTCTTGGCGCGTTCGCTCTTGGCGGCGCAGGCGACATCGTCCTTGCTGTCTCCGACGGCGACTTGCGACGCGGCGTTGTTGCCAGACTGGCTCTCGCTGACATATACCGCGACCGCGCCGGCCAGCGCTCCCGCCACCAGGGCGGCGAGGATCAGGCGCGGGGCCGGGAAAAATCTGTTTCCGTCTGCCATGTTCTCAAAACTGCTCCGAGCACGGGTTTTATAGCCATGAGCGACAACAAGACCAGCAACCAGATGTGGGGCGGACGATTTGCCTCGGGTCCGGCCGCGATCATGGAAGCAATCAACGCATCGATCTCGTTCGACCGCAAACTCTATGCGCAGGACATCAGAGGTTCGATCGCCCATAGCGCGATGCTGGCGCAAACGGGCATTATTTCGGCGGCCGATCAAGAGAAAATCGCTCACGGCCTGAACACGATCCTGAAAGAGATCGAGGCGGGCACGTTTGAATTCTCGACCAGGCTGGAAGACATCCACATGAACGTCGAGGCCCGCCTCGCCGAGCTGATCGGTCCGGCCGCCGGCCGGCTGCACACGGCCCGCTCTCGCAACGACCAAGTTGCAGTGGACCTCCGGCTCTGGGTCAAGGACGAGTGCTTTCGCGTCGCCGAGGCCTTGAAGGGTCTCATCAGTGCGTTGCTGGAGCGGGCCGAGCAGCACGCCGCGACGGTGATGCCGGGCTTCACCCATATGCAGGCGGCGCAGCCGGTGACATTCGGCCACCACTGCATGGCCTATGTCGAGATGTTTTCGCGCGACCTGTCGCGGGTGCGCGACGCCATCGAACGCATGGACGAGAGCCCGCTCGGTGCAGCAGCCCTTGCCGGCACCAGCTTTCCGATCGACCGCCACCAGACCGCCAGTGCGCTCGGCTTCCGCGAGCCCATGCGCAATTCGCTGGACAGCGTCTCGGACCGCGATTTCGCGCTGGAATTCCTGGGACTGGCGGCCATATGCGCCACGCATCTGTCGCGGCTGGCGGAAGAAATCATCATCTGGTCAACGCCGCAATTCGGCTTCATCAGGCTGTCGGACAGCTTCTCCACCGGCTCCTCGATCATGCCGCAGAAGAAGAACCCCGACGCCGCCGAACTGGTGCGCGGCAAGACCGGGCGCGTCACCGGCCATCTGGTCGGCCTGCTGACGGTGATGAAGGGCATGCCTTTGACCTATGGCAAGGACATGCAGGAAGACAAGGAATCGGTGTTCGATGCCGCCGAGACGCTCGACCTGATGCTGGCGGCGATGACCGGCATGGTCTCCGATATGACGGTGAACGCGGCGGCGATGAAGAAGGCTGCCGGCTCCGGCCACGCAACCGCGACCGACCTTGCCGACTGGCTGGTGCGCACGCTCGGCCTGCCGTTCCGGGAAGCGCATCATGTCACGGGACGGGCGGTGGCGCTGGCCGAAGAGAAGAAGCTGAGCCTGGAGAAGCTTGCGCTGGAAGACTTGCAGTCGATCCACCCCGGCATCACGAAGGACATTTTTTCGGTGCTGGCCGTGCAGAACTCTGTGAAGAGCCGCACCTCCTTCGGCGGCACCGCACCGTCGGAAGTCAGGAAGCAGATCCGCTACTGGAAAAAGCGGCTGGCCAAGGCGTGATGCCGGACATTGCGGCCAGCCATATCCCGGATATTGCAACCGCCAATATCCACGATATTGCAACGGCAATATCCAGGGTGCAATGCGCCGAGAACTCGGCTAAAAGCAGCGGCGGAAAAAAGTTTCGGACGGATGGATCGATGACCGGAAGCAGGATTTTGGTGACACTGACGCTGCTTGCGGCGGTTGCCGCCGTTACGGCTTGCGGCAGAAGGTCCGGTCTCGACACGCCTTACGAGGCGGCCGTGCAGGCGCGCAAGGACGCCGAGAAGGCACACCAACCCGTGCCGCCGGAACCGGAAAAACCGGTCGCGGACAAGAAGTTCATTCTCGACCCGCTGCTCTAGAGCCGGTCAGAGCGGTTTAGAGTGCTAAACCCGCTCCTACCCTGCTCCAACTTTTCGGAACCACTCTCGTGAACCATTTCGACTACCGCGACGGCGTGCTTCATGCCGAGGACGTGGCGATATCGGACATCGCCGCAACCGTCGGCACGCCATTCTACTGCTATTCGACGGCCACGCTGACCAGGCACTACCACGTCTTCGTCCAGGCATTTGCCGGGCTCGATGCACTGGTCTGCTACGCCATGAAGGCGAATTCCAATCAGGCGGTGCTCAAGACCTTGGCCAGGCTCGGCGCCGGAGCCGACGTGGTGTCGGAAGGCGAGTTGCGGCGCGCGCTGGCAGCCGGCATCCCGGCCAGCAAGATCCTGTTCTCCGGCGTCGGCAAGACCGCGCGTGAGATGGACTTTGCGCTGGCAGCCGGCATCCTGTGCTTCAACGTCGAATCCGAGCCCGAACTCGAACTGCTCTCGTCGCGCGCAGTTGCCCTGGGCAAGGTGGCGCCGGTCTCGCTGCGCATCAATCCGGATGTCGACGCCAGGACACACAAGAAGATCTCGACAGGCAAAGCCGAGAACAAGTTCGGCATCCCATGGCAGAAGGCGCGTCAGGTCTATGCGCGCGCGGCTGAATTGCCGGGCATCAAGGTCACCGGCATCGACACCCATATCGGCAGCCAGATCACCGAGCTGCAACCCTTCGACGATGCCTTCGCGCTTTTGGTGGAACTGGTCGGCGCGCTGCGCGCCGACGGCCATGCCATCGAGCATGTCGATCTCGGCGGCGGTCTCGGCATTCCCTACCGCGTCGACAACAACCCGCCACCGCTCCCCGACGCCTACGCGCAGATCGTCCGCAAGCACGTCACCAAGCTTGGCTTGAAGGTGATGTTCGAGCCGGGCCGGCTGATCGTTGGCAATGCCGGTATCCTCGTCTCGCAAGTGATCTTCGCCAAAGAAGGCGATGCCAAGAATTTCCTCGTCGTCGACGCCGCCATGAACGACCTGATCCGGCCGACGCTCTACGACGCTTTCCACGACATAAGACCGGTGGTGCTGCCCCCCGCCGACGCGCCGCGCATGACGGTCGATATCGTCGGCCCGGTCTGCGAGACCGGCGACTATCTCGGCCTCGACCGCGACCTGCCAAAGCTCAAGTCCGGCGACCTGATCGCCATCGCCACCGCCGGCGCCTATGGCGCGGTGCAGGCGGGCACCTACAACACCCGCCTGCTGGTGCCGGAAGTGCTGGTCGACGGCGATCGTTTCCACGTCGTGCGCCCGCGCCAGACCTATGACGAACTGATCGGCCTGGATTCGATCCCCGACTGGCTTGCATACTAGCTATAGCCGGTTCTGGATGAGCGCTCTTGTCTCGGCGATCCTGTCCTCGTCGCGGCGATAGAATGTCCATTGCTTGATGCGCTTGGCCCGTAACAGCCCTGCCTGCGTGAGCACACGCATGTGCTCGCTGAGCGTCGCCTGGGTAATGCCGAGCTTTTCGGCGATCAGCAGCGCACAGACGCCGTCCTCGACCAGATCGCCATCCGCCTGGGCCGGGAAATGCGCGCGCGGATCCTTCAGCCAGTCGAGGATCCGCAGCCTTCGTTCGTTGGCGATCGCCTTGAACACATCAACCTCTTGCATTTAGCCATTTTGCCAAGTTACTAATTGCTGTCAATCCCAAGGAGATGGCCATGACCAACGGCAACACCATAACGCGCGAACTGATCGCGATGATGGAACCGCGCATCCGTCGCTATGTGCGCCACACGCCGGTGCTGCGCGTCGACATGGCCGACTTCAACCGGCCGCCGCTGGCGGTCGATCTCAAACTCGAATGCCTGCAGCATTCCGGTTCGTTCAAGGCGCGCGGCGCGTTCACCAATCTTCTCGAGCGGCAGGTCCCCGGGGCCGGTGTCGTCGCCGCCTCGGGCGGCAATCATGGAGCGGCGGTGGCGTATGCCGCCATGCGTCTCGGCCACAGGGCGACCATCTTCGTTCCGGAGGTGAGCCCGCCGGCCAAGCTGGAGCGCATTCGCAGCTACGGCGCCGAGCTGGTCGTCGGCGGCGCCCGCTATGCCGAGGCGCTGGCCGCCAGCGAACGTTTCGCCGAGCAAACCGGCGCCTTGCAGATCCACGCTTTCAACCAGGAGGAAACGCTTATCGGGCAAGGCACGCTCGGGCTGGAAATCGAGAACGACCTGCCTGAGATCGACACTTTGCTGGTCGCCGTGGGCGGCGGCGGCCTGATCGGCGGCATCGCCGCCTGGTTCGCCGGCCGTATCCGCATCGTCGCCGTAGAACCCGAGGGCGCGCCGACACTCTATCGCGCCCTCGAGGCCGGCCATCCGGTCGATGCGCCGGCCGAGGGCATCGCCGCCGATTCCCTGGCGCCCAAACGTGTCGGCGAGATGATGTTCCCGATCGCCGAGGCCTTCGTGGAACGCTCCATCCTGGTCAGCGACGACGACATCGTCGCCGCCCAGAAGGCGCTGTGGGACCGGGTGCGGATCATCTCGGAACCCGGTGGCGCCGCGGCGTTCGGCGCCATCCTGTCCGGCCGCTATGCGCCGGCACCCGGCGAACGGCTCGCCGTCCTGGTCTGCGGCGCGAACGCAAACCCGGCGAAATTCTGATCGCCGCGCCTTTCTCTCCTTCACGTTTTTCAGGAACTGCCTCGCCTTCGCCGCGTTTGCTGGGTATTCTTCGAGTCGTGAGGTTCGGGCCATCCCGCCCGCTCCCGTGGAAGGGCCGATGACGGAACGACCGATCTTCAGCAGCGATCGCGGTCTTGCCGGGCGCCTGGCGCTCAGCCGGCTGGCGACGCGGGTCTCGATGATGGTCGAACGGGGCTGGCCGCTCCTGCTGCCGCTTCTCGTCGTCGCCAGCCTGTTTCTCAGCATTTCCTGGCTAGGGCTTTTCCCGCGCCTGCCCGATGCGGCGCGCATCGGGTTGGTCGCCGCCTTCGGCGTTGCGACACTGGCCGCGCTCTATCCGCTACGCTTTTTCCGCATGCCGGGCGGCGCCGAGATCGACCGCCGCATCGAGGCGGCCAATCACTTGCTGCACCACCCCGTCCAGACCCAGACGGACCGGCCGAGCGGCCGCGAAAGCAGCTTCTCGCAGGCGCTGTGGCGCGAGCACCAGAAGCGCATGGCCGACAGGCTCGACAGCCTCGGCGCCGACGTGCCGCGCACGCGCGTGCCGGAACGCGATCCCTGGGGATTGCGCGCCGTGGCAGCGCTTCTGCTCGTCACCGCCTTCGCTTTTTCCTTCGGACCGACTGGTGGCCGGATAGCCGACGCGTTCAGCGCCCAGGACGCGCATGACGCCGTGCCGCCGCGCATCGATGCATGGGTGACGCCGCCCGTTTATACCGGCAAGCCGCCGATCTTCCTTACGGCAGACGCCAACCAGGCGGCGCCGGCTTTCCACGTTCCCGAAGGCAGTGATGTTTCGCTGCGCGTCACCGGCGGCACGGGCGAGGAGACGCTTGCCTATGCCGATAAGAATGGCAATGCCCGCGCCATCGATCCCGCCGACCCGCAGGCGGCCGCGGCCAAGCCGGCGGCAAGCCCGGCAGCGCAGTCCAAAGTGCGCCAGTTCATCGGCAAGCTGACGAGCGATGGCACGCTGACGCTGAAGTCGGGCGAGGGCGAACTCGGCCGTTGGGCCTTCGCGGTGATCCCGGACAAGCCGCCGCAGATCCGTTTCGTCGGCGAGCCGAAGCGCGCTGTCAACGGCGCTTTCGAGCTCAACTACCAGATCGACGACGATTATGGCGCCGCCAACGCCAAGGCCGTGTTCGCGCTCGCCGATCCGCAGGCGCCCGATGCGCGTCCGCTCTACGGTCCGCCTGACATGCCGCTGACGCTACCGCGCCGCGGCGGCAAGGCGAATGCCGCCAGGACCTCGAAGGACCTGACCGAACACGTCTGGGCCGGCGCCGAGATCAAGCTGACGCTGGTCGCCACCGACGATGCCCGGCATACGGCGAGCAGCGAAACCAAGACATTGGTGATGCCGGAGCGGCCGTTCTCCAATCCGCTGGCGCGTGCCGTTATCGAGCAGCGCCGCCTGCTGGCGCTCGACGCGAACGCCAAGCCGCGCGTGCTCGACCTGATGGATGCGATCACGCTGCGGCCCGAGGACACGTTCGACAACATGTCCCACTACCTCGCAATCATGAGCGCGCGCAGCCGGTTGAAGATGGCCGACAGCGACGACCAGTTGCGCAACGAGGTCTCCTATCTCTGGGAAATCGCGCTCGGCATCGAGGAGGGCAATCTCTCGGCTGCCGAGAAGCGGCTGCGCCAGGCGCAGCAGGCTTTGCAGGATGCTATCAAGAACGGCGCCAGCGACGCGGAGATCGAAAAGGCGATGAAGGAACTGCGCGAGGCGATGAACCAGTTCCTGCGGGAATTCGCCGAGCGCGCCAAGCAGAATCCCAACGCCCCGCAGATGCAGCAGAACGGCCAGGAACTACGCCAGAGCGACATCGACCGCATGATGGACCAGATCGAGAACCTGGCGAAGTCCGGCGATCGCGACAAGGCGCAGCAATTGCTGTCGCAGCTGCAGGACATGATGAACAACCTCCAGGCCGGCCGCCAGCAGCAGGGTGGCCAGCAGGACAGCCAGATGCGCCAGCAGATGGACAAGCTCGGCGACATCCTGCGGCGCCAGCAGGAGATGATGAACGACACCTTCCGCATGGACCAGATGCAACGCGGCGAGCGCCAGCGCGGCCAGAACCGCGATGAACAGCTCGGCGAAGGCGGCGGCGAGGATCAGGACAAGCCGGGCGCAGGCGAGAACCGCGATCCGCTCGCCGGGCAAAAGCCGATGACGCCGCAGGAATTCGCCGACGCGCTGAAGCAGTTGCAGGAAGGCCAAGGCCAGCTGAAGAACGACCTCGAACAGTTGAAGAAGGGGCTCGAGGGCATGGGCATGGAGCCCAATGAAGGATTTGGCGAGGCGGGCAAATCAATGGGCAATGCCGAGCAGGCCCTGGGCGATGGTGAAGGTGATCAGGCCGTTGGCCACCAGGGCCGCGCTCTGGAGGCGCTGCGCAAGGGTGCCAAGGACATGATGAAGCAGATGCAGGCCATGCAGGGCGACGAAGGCGGCAGCGAGGAAGGCGGTCGCCAGCAGAACGCCGATCGCGATCCGCTCGGCCGGCCGCGTGCCAGCCAGGGTCCCGATTTCGGCGATTCGGTGAAGGTGCCGGACGAGATCGACGTGCAGCGCGCCCGCCAGATCCTGGAAGCGATCCGCAAGCGGCTCGGCAATGCGCTCAGCCCCGATATCGAGCGCAGCTATCTGGAACGGCTGCTGGAACTGAAATAGGGATCGCCGCCGCGGCATCCGCTGGGAGCGGCTGCAACATCATGCCCAAACTCGGCACAGTGACGCCCATCCTGCGCATCTTCGACATTGCCAAGGCCCACGAGTTTTACGTCGGCTTCCTCGGCTTCCAGGTGCTGTGGGAGCACCGCTTTGACGACAACGCGCCGCTTTACATGGCGGTCGGCCGTGACGGCTGCATCCTGCATCTGAGCGAACACCATGGCGACGGCGCGCCCGGCATCGCCATGCGCATCAAGGTCGAGGACATCGCCGCCCTGCATCGCGAGCTGATCGGCAAAGCATACCGTTTCGCCGGGCCGGGCCTGGAAAAGACGCCGTGGAAGACCCGCGAGGTGTCGGTTGCCGATCCGTTCGGCAACCGGCTGCATTTCTACGAGGATGCGGCCGGCTGAGTCTGCCTGTTGACGAACGCCTCGCGGATCGCCTCTTGCATGCCGTCGATCGCCTCGCCCGACGCATTCGGGTTGCGATGCATCACCACATTCGAGGAATCGATGTCACCGAAACCGTCGGCCGACGTCAACTCCCGGCAGCCGTCCGGAATGTTGCTGCGCGAAATCGGTGCGATCGCCAGTCCTGAGGTCACGGCAAGCTTCAGGCCGCCGGTCGTGTCGCTGGTGTAGGCGACACGATAGCCAAGCCCGCGCTGCTCGAGCGATTTGATGGCGAAATCCTTGCACCAGCCGGCTCGGTTATAGAGAGCGATCGGCACCGGACGCTCCTCATGCATGTTATGCAGGATCGATGTCACCCACACCGTCGGATCGTTCATCAGCACTTCGCCGCCTGAAGGATCCTGCCATTCGAACACCACGCAAAGATCGAGTTCGCCGGCGGCAAGCGCCGCTATCTGCGCCCCCGAATGGGCATAGCGCACGGTGACCTCGACCTTGGTGTGACGCTTCGAGAACGCGCCGAGCGCGCGCGACAGGATGGCATGGCCGTATTCTTCCGGAATGCCGATCCGCACCGGCCCGCCGAGCGGCGCCGCCGCCATCGACGCGGCCGTCTCGTCGAGCAGTGAGACGATGCGGCGGGCATTGACAATCAGCTCGCCGCCGCGCCGCGTCAGCGCCACGCCGCGCGACCCGCGCTCGAACAGGCTGTCGCCGATGACGCTTTCGAGCTTCTTCATCTGCATCGAAACCGCCGATTGGGTGCGGCCGGCCTGCTCGGCCGCCTTGGTGAAATTGCCTGCTTCGACAATGGCCACGAAGGTGCGCAGGAGATCGCTGTCGAGAGTGGGTCGCATCCCGTCCGCCATAAGGAATTTTGATTGCTGGTATCATTCCAATTCGTTTGCAACATGTCAAACACGGGATGATAGTTGCTACACCCATTGGATATGTGGCTGAGGATTCGGCCACGGACCAATCAAGAGTCCTCACTCATGCCCGCTGCCCGAAACGGTGGCGGGTTCTTTTTAGCTTGCTGCAAGCTTGCTTGCGCCCTGGTACGGGAGCTTGGGATCCTCATGCGCAATCGGATGGTGCTCGGCATGCTGAGCCTGTGCCTGGGCGTGTTGGTCTTCTCGCTGCAAGACCCGCTCGTCAAGGCGGTGTCGGGCGGCTACTCCGTGACTGAGGTGATGGCCATCCGCGCGATCGTCGCCCTGCCGATCCTGATTGTCCTCGTCCATGCCGATGTCGGGCTGCGAGCGATCCTGTCGCGGCGGTTCGGCATGCTGACCATGCGCGCCTTCATTCAGTTCACCTCCTACACCATGTACTACCTCGCCATCGCCGCCTTGCCCCTGGCCGATGCCGTGGCGCTCTATTTCATGGCCCCGCTGTGCATCATGGTGCTGGCCGGGCCCTATCTTGGCGAACGGGTCTCCTGGCAGGCGCTGGCGACCGTGTTGATCGGGCTGCTTGGCGTCGTCGTGATGCTGCGCCCCGGTGTGGGACTGTTCGACTGGGCGGCGCTGCTGTCGCTGGGCTCCGCGGTGCTCTACGGCTTCTCGCAACTGATGGCGCGCAAGATCGGCGACACCGAATCCTCGACCGTGATGGCTTTCTACCAGAACGGTGCCTATCTCGCCGGTGCCGCACTGGTCGCAAGCCTGTTCTGGCTAGCCGGCATCAATCATGCCGCCCATCCCAGCCTGGAATTCTTGGTTCGCCCCTGGCTGTGGCCGACAATGCCGGATTTCCTCAAGATGGCCGCCTGCGGCTTCGTCGCCTCCGCCGGCATGATCTTGCTGTCGCAGGCCTACCGGATGGCGCCGGCCAACCGCGTAGCCACCTTCGAATACACCGGCATCCTGTGGTCGCCGCTATGGGGTTTTCTGTTCTTCGCCGAAGTGCCGCGGTCGACGACCGTGATCGGCGCCGCCCTTATCATCGGCGCCGGCCTGCTTGCGCTCAACACCGGACGGCGCAAGCTCCCCGTACTCGTCGCTGCCGATCCCGCCTGATCAGGCGAAAATGCTCAGCGCCCGTTCGACGCGTGAACGGATTTCGGCCAGCGTGAACGGCTTCTGCACGACGTCGAGGATGATGCCGTTCAGTTCCTCGGCGCGCTCGCGCTGATCGGCATAGCCGGTCATCAGCAGGATCTTCATCGACGGGAAAAATGCCGAAGCTGCAATCGCCATCTCGATGCCGTCCATCTCGGGCATGCGGATGTCGGAGACGACGAGATCATAGGCGCCCTTCGCGGCGCGTATCAGCGCCAGCCCTTGCGCGCCGTCGGCGGCGATGTCGATTGCGTGCCCGGCGCGTTCGAGCGCCCGGGCTGCGAGGGTGCGGACGGACTCATCGTCCTCAACGATCAGAAGCTTTGCCATGGCCGGCATGTTTGGCGAGCAAACGTTGACTTTTTCTGAAGGGCCCGGCGCTCCGGCATGGGTTATTTTCTTGAAGCCGTTAAGGCCTTTTTCAGTATTTGCCGCTGCCTCACGCATCGCCTTTGACGACGCCGACGAACGGCAGTTCGCGAAAGGCGTGCGCGACATCCATGCCGTAGCCGACGACGAAATAGTCGGGGCAGTCGAAGCCGACATAATCGGCATTGAGGGTGGTCTGGCGACGCATGCGCTTGTCGAGCAGCACCGCGATGGCGCAGCTTCTGGCGCCGCGTGACAGCATCAGGTCGCGGGTGAAGCTCAGCGTCTTGCCCGACTCCAGAATGTCGTCGATCAGAAGCACGTCGCGGCCGGCGACCTCGTTGTCGATGTCGCGCAGCACCCTCACCTCGCCGCTTGTGGTGCCGGCGCCGTAGCTGGAGATGAAGATGAACTCGACCTCTGGCGACAGGCCGACATCATGCATGGCGCGGATAAGGTCTGCGGCGAAGATGAACGAGCCCTTCAGCACCGAGATCACCAGAAGATCGTGATAGTCGTGCCCGGCGATCTCCTTGGCGAGTTCGAGATTGCGTCGGGCGATGGCCGACGCCGAAAACAGGACCTCGATGTCCTTGCCGCGCACAACTGGCATTCTTCGTCCCTTCAAGATTTTCAAAGGCCTTCGCGCACCGGAAGCGCTGACATCAGCCGTTTGCGGGCCGGCCTCACCTGTCGCACATGCTATTCCGCGAAGGTGACCGACACCGTCCTTACGCCGTTTCTAGGGACGTCGAGCCGGCTGGCAAAGCCGAATCTTTCACTTGGCGCCAATGAGCGGCTGGATGTCCCCAAAGTATAGCGCGTTGTGCGCCCGTCATTGCCGGTGACGCGGATCTCGAGAGGCGGCAGCGTCGCCGGACTTGCACCGTCATTGGCGGCCTCGCCGTCGACGAACAGCACGGGGTTCGCCCCGGACGCGTCCACACGTGACGTCACCCCTGAAATGCTCAACGCCGAGGCCGGTCCGCCCGCGGCGGGCGGCGCCTGGCGCACCAGTGCGTGCCCGCCGGAAACCCAGAAGGCGGCAAAGACGGCGCCGATACCGGCGATCCAGAAGATCGGCCCGCCGCGCGGCGCCGGTGGCCGCTCCGCCGGCGGCTCGGACTTGCGCAGCATGTCCATGCCTTCGAGGGATGGCATGGACATCACGCGCCGCGGTGAAATGGCCTCGGCATGGGGCGCGGCCCGCGGCACCACCACATAGTCGGCATCGACGATATCCGCCGCGCCAGCGCGCAGGATACGCTCCGGCGCGGCATTTGCCGGCGGATCGGTCATGATTTCGCCGGAAACCGGGCGCGCGGTTCGATCCTCAGCCATCATGGCCCCAGCATTGCAGCACGTTCGCTTTTCGTTTCTTTTGCGTAAAGGCAAATGGTTAACGCTTCCCCACCGGAGCCCTTGTGACGAGCCGAAACAACCCGCTAATTAACCGCCGGTTAACCATGCCGGCCGATGGTCTTTTCCCAGAACAGGCCGGCTTGCCGCCGACGGATTCCGATTTCAGGTCAAATCGACCTGAAATCTGAATCCGCCTCTGAATTAGAGTGATAGAGCATGATGTCGCCCGAAAACCGCCTCACACTTTTCGGCATCACGCTCTAGGAATTTCAGGTCGCCGAAAGTGATTCGCTTCGAAAATGTCGGCCTCCGCTATGGCATGGGTCCGGAAATCCTCCGCGACATCTCCCTGCACATACCGGAGCGCTCGTTCCAGTTCCTGAGCGGGCCTTCGGGCGCCGGCAAGACGACGTTGCTGCGCCTTCTGTTCATGTCGCTGAAGCCGACGCGTGGGCTGATCACCATCTTCGGCAAGGACCGCTCGCGCATCTCGCGCGCCGAACTGCCGCATCTCAGGCGCCGCATCGGCGTGGTGTTCCAGGATTTCCGCCTGCTCGACCACATGACCACGTATGAGAATGTCGCGTTGCCCTTGCGCGTGCGCGGGCGCGAGGAAGCGAGCTACCGCACCGACGTCACCGAGCTGTTGAAATGGGTCGGGCTCGGCGAACGCATGCATGTGCTGCCGCCAGTCCTGTCGGGCGGCGAGAAGCAGCGAGCCGCGATCGCCCGCGCCCTGATCGAGCAGCCGGAGATCCTGCTGGCCGACGAGCCGACCGGCAATGTCGATCCGCCGCTGGCGCGACGCCTGCTCAGGCTCTTCATCGAACTCAACCGCCTGGGCACCGCCGTGGTGATCGCGACCCACGATCTCGGCCTGATGGAGCAGGTCGATGCGCGCCGCATGATCCTGGCCGGCGGGAGGCTTGATATCTATGACTGAGCTTTCCGCCGAACACCTCGACGCACAGGCCGACGAAGCGGCCGCGCCAAGGCCGCGCGTCCAGCGCAAGATGGCGCCCATCGTGCCGGCGCAGAACATCGCCGGCCGCGCCCTGGTGCTGGTCATCGCCATCATGACCTTCCTGTCCTGCCTGACCTTCGGCGCGGTTACCCTGGTGCGCGACACCGCCTCGGTCTGGGAAAACCAGATCTCGCGAGAGGCGACGATCCAGATCAAGCCGGTCGACGGCCTCGACATGGAGGCAGCCCTTGCCCAGGCCTCGCAGATCGCCGGCGAATTCCCCGGCGTGAAGGCGACCAGGATCATCGACCGCGACGCCACCGCCAGATTGCTGGAGCCGTGGCTGGGTTCGGGCCTCAACATCGACGAACTGCCGGTGCCGCGGCTGATCATCGTCACCATCGACGAGAGCAACCCGCCCGATTTCGCCGCCATGCGCGCCGCGATCACGCCGAAGCTGCCGAGCGCATCGCTTGACGATCACCGCACCTGGGTGGACCGGCTGGTGGCCATGGCCCGCACCACGGTGACCATCGGTATCGCGGTGCTGGCGCTGATGCTCTCGGCGACGGTGCTGACCGTGGTGTTCGCCACGCGCGGTGCCATGGCCGGCAACGGCCACATCATCGAGGTGCTGCATTTCGTCGGCGCCGAAGCGCGTTTCATCGCCCGCGAGTTCCGTCGCCATTTCCTGATCACCGGGATGAAGGGCGCGGCCGCCGGCGGAGCCGCCGCGGTCGCCGTCTTCATCGTCTTTTCCTGGTGGTCCTCGCGCAACATGGCGACCCCGCAGGCCGACCAGGCGACTGCGCTATTCGGCAACTTCGCCATCGGCTCGGCCGGCTATCTCGGTGTCGTGCTGATGGTGCTGATTATCGGCGCGCTGACGGCTGCAACCTCGCACGCCACCGTCGTCGCCTATCTCAGCGACATCGACGTGCGCCAGCCTGAAGCATGACGACGTCGAATGACCAGGATCGATCACGCATGAAGAACCGCCGTAACGCAAATTGCGATTTTTACCTACCAAAGGCCGCATTTCGGGATTAACCATGCCATGATGGAGGTGCGGGACTCGACCAGTACCGTTGGACCGATGCCGGCGTTGGTGGCGCGTCCGCATGGACGCGGCCGGGTTTCGGCCGTGCTGCGCGTTTCTTCTTTCGCCTTGCTTGCCCTGGTCGCCCTGTTTGCCGGCGGCTTCGGCTGGTTCGCCAACACCGTCAGCCATCTGACCACCCCTGCCAACCCGGCCAAGGCCGACGCGATCATCGTGTTGACCGGCGGCCAATCGCGCCTCGATGCGGCGATGGAGCTGCTGGCGTCCGGCAAGGGCGCGCGGCTTTTGATCAGCGGTGTGCATCCCTCCGCCAGCCGACGTCAGCTTCAGGCCGCGACCGGCGGTGACATCAGGCTGTTTTCCTGCTGCGTCGACATCGACCGCGCCGCGCTCGACACGATCGGCAATGCCGAGGAAAGCGCCAAATGGGTCGAGAGCCATGCCTATGGCACGGTGATCCTCGTCACCAACAATTACCACATGCCGCGCAGCCTGCTGGAAATGGGCCGGCTGCTGCACAAGGCCAAGCTCGAACCCTATCCGGTGGTCAACAGCAATCTCGACAATGGCGGCTGGCTGACCAAGCCGCGGGCATTGCGCGTGCTGTTCACCGAATACAATAAATATCTGCTGGCATTGGCGCGCGGTATCGTTCCGGTGAAGCCGACGCCGGACGGCATCGCGTTGGCCGAGATCGCCGCCGGCAGCTGAACCTGCTCGTCATTTGGTGACGGATCCCGGCGCCTGCCGCAGGCGAGCGACTTCCTGTTCGAGCCGTTCGATCCGCCTGTCGCGTTCGGCCAGCGCCGCCGCCACGTCAGCGGCCTCGAAGCGCTGCGGAATGTGCTGCGGACAATTCGCATCCCAGGTCGCCACGGTGAACAGAATGACCTGTTCGGGCCGTGCCGCATAATCCCGCGGCATCAGCCTCGCCATCAGCTCGGCGTCGCCTTCCACCACACGCGCCGTGCCCCAGATCTTGACACGCCGGCGATGGGCATAGTCGATGAGGAACAGGAAGGCCTGCGGATTGTCGGCGAGATTGCCCTGGGTGATGAACTGTCTATTGCCGGCGAAATCGGCGAAGCCGATCGTCTTTTCATCGAGCACCTTGAGGAAGCCGGCCGGCCCGCCGCGATGCTGGATATAGGGCTGGCCAACACCGTTGGCCGTCGACAGGAAGACGCTGGTCTGCATCTCGATGAAGGCCGCAAGGTCCGATGTAATCACCGACTGCCAGCCACCGCGCTCCTCGACCCGGGAATAGGCCTGGCGAGAGCCCTTGCGGGCCTGGATCGCCTTGACGGTCGGCGTGAAAGCGACGTCGCTGGTAAAAGCATGCGCGTCCATCGGTAGCCTTTCTTACCCGGAGAGGTTAAAGCCCGAGTTCAGACAGCGACGGATGGTCGTCCGGCCGTCGGCCGAGCGGCCAGTGATATTTACGGTCGGCAGCGCCGATCGGCAGGTCGTTGATGCTGGCGATGCGCAGCCGCATCAGCCCATATTCGTCGAATTCCCAGTTCTCATTGCCATAGCTGCGGAACCACGAGCCGCTGTCGTCATGCCACTCATAGGCGAAACGCACCGCGATACGGTTGCCATGGAAAGCCCAGACCTCCTTGATCAGCCGGTAGTCGAGTTCCCGGCTCCATTTGCGCGTCAGGAAAGCCTGGATGGCATCGCGGCCTTGCAGGAACTCGGCGCGATTGCGCCAGCGGCTGTCTACCGTATAGGCAAGCGCGACACGGGTTGGATCGCGCGAGTTCCAGGCATCCTCGGCCATGCGCGCCTTCTGCGCGGCGGTTTCCGCGGTGAATGGCGGCAGCGGCGGACGCTCTTGCGACATGACAATTCCTTTCTTGACCCGGGTCGTCTGCGTCACAGCCAATATGGAGGCTTCCATCAGACAGATGTAGATGCCATATTTGTAATCTATCCTTCCAATTTCCGGAAGAATCGATGGACCGGCTCGAAGCCATGTCGCTCTTTGTCGCCGCGGCGGAGGCCGGCAGCCTGTCTGCAGCCGCGCGCCGTTTTCGCATTCCGCTGGCGACGGTCAGCCGCAAGGTTTCCGACCTGGAACGACATCTGAAGACCCGCCTTCTGAACCGCTCGACACGCCGGCTGACGCTGACCGATGCGGGCCAGGCGTATCTTGCCGCCTGCCGCCGCATCCTGGGCGAGGTCGGCGAGGCCGAGCGCATGGCGGCCGGCGAATACAGCGCCCCGACGGGCGAACTGGCCATCACCGCGCCGGTCGTCTTCGGCCGCCTGCATGTGCTGCCGGTCGTGACCGGCTTCCTCGCCGCCTATCCCGACGTAGACATCCGCCTGACGCTGGCCGACCGCATAACCCAGTTGGTCGAGGACCATTTCGACCTCGCCATCCGCATCGGCCGGCTTCCCGACTCCAGTTTTGTCGCCATGCGGATCGGTACGATCCGCCGTGTCGTTTGCGCGAGCCCCGGCTATCTGGCCGAACGCGGCGCCCCGACGGCGCTTGCGGACCTCGAGTCCCACAGCTGCATTACCTTCGAAGGGCCGGGCGCGCTCTCGACATGGAGCTTCACCGTCGGGAAGGCCGAGATGCCGATTCGGGTCCGCTCGCGGCTTCAGGTCAACACCGCCGAAGCTGCGATCGATGCCGCGCTCGCCGGCGTCGGGCTGACGAGGGTGCTGTCTTACCAGGTCGACGCGGCGGTGCGGTCACGCGCGCTGCGCGTGCTGCTGCGGGAGTTCGAACCGGAACCCTGGCCGGTAAGCCTGGTGCACGCAGGCCACGGCTTGCTGCCGGTCAAGCTGCGCGCATTTCTTGACTTCGCCGCCCCGCGCCTGAAAGAAAGGCTGGCGCGGCTGATGTAGCGCGGCTGGGCCGTGGGCGAAGCCGAAATGTCTTTCGGCGCCGTTCGGGGGCATCTTCGGCCATTTCCTTTTTGCGCCCGCTTGGTGTAACCAACGCACACCTCTTTCCCGGGCCCCCCCAATGCTCCAAGTCCGATCGCTGGCGTTCAACTTCGTCTTCTACGTCAATCTGATCGTCCAGATGATCCTCTGGACTCCCTATTATTTCCTGTCGCCGCGCCATCGCGCCTGGTTCGTGCCGAAGTTCTGGTCGCGCACCTCGATGTGGCTCTACGACAAGATCGCCGGGACCAAGAGCGACATCACCGGGGTGGAAAATCTGCCCGAAGGTTCCTTCATCCTGGCGCCCAAGCACCAGTCCTTCTGGGACGCGATCGCCTTCTTCCCCTATCTCCAGGATCCACTCTACATTCTGAAGCGCGAGCTGACCTGGATTCCGTTCTTCGGCTGGTACATCCTGAAAATGCGCATGATCCCGGTCGACCGCGGCAGCCGCTCCAAGGCGCTGAAGGCGGTGGTTGCGGCGACCAAGGAAGAAATCGCGCGCAACCCGCGGCAGCTCATCATCTATCCCGAAGGCACCCGCCGCGCGCCCGGCGACGAACCCGCCTACAAATACGGCATTGTCGAAATCTATGCGCAGCTCGGCATTCCCGTGGTGCCGGTCGCCCATGTTGCCGGCCTCTATTGGCCGCGCCGCAAGTTCCTGCGCTATCCCGGCACCATCAAGGCGCGCTTCCTGCCGCCGATCCCGCCGGGCCTGGACAAGGAGGAATTCATGCGGCGGCTGATCGGCGAAACCGAAACCGCCTGCGACCAGTTCCTCATCGACGCGTCCCGTGCACCCAATCCGCCCGCCTTGCCGCCGACGGCGGTGAAGCGGCTGCGGGAACTCGGCGCCAAAGCCTGAAGTGCGGCCTTCGGCGCGACCGATGGCGGCCCGCGCAACGTTCAAGCGAACACAGCCAGTGCGGTCGTCAGCACCAGCGTCGCGGCAAAGACCAGATTGATGATGCGCGAAGCCACCGGCCTGCGAAGAAAGCGCGCGAAAGCAGCGCCCGCAAGCAGCCACACGGCATGGATGGCGACGATCATGCATGCGAGAGCGGTCAGCTTCGGCCCGGTGCCGATGGCGCCGGCGCCCGAATCCGCGGACGCGCCGGCGAACACCGCGGCGATGGCCACATAAGCCTTCGGGTTGGCCACCGCCAGCAGGAACCCGCCGGTGAATGTCGGTCGCGCGGCCTCGCCGGCATCCGCCGCCAGGGGCGGCGCGCTGGCAATCTTGAACGCGAGATAGAGGATATAGGCAGCCGACGCCGCGACAAGCAGCGGCGCGAGCGGCGGCATCGCGGCAAGCATGGCGCTCACCCCGCTTGCCACGACCAGAAGCACGGTGATCGTGCCCAGGATGACCCCCAAGGCGTAGCTCAGGGAACGGCGCAGGCCGAACGCCGCGCCGACGGCGGTGACGCTTATCGTCGCCGGTCCCGGGCTGCCCATGACGGCCGTAGCGGCAAGCATCAGCGCAACGAGCTGACGCCACATATCCGGCTGCGAAAAAAGCGGGCCTGCCATCCGCGCCTCCTGTCTTGCCAAGCGTCAATGACGGTATGGCAAGGTCGGGGCGACCGTCTTGGACGATCGTGCGCGCTGCTGACGGCTCAGCCGCTCGCCTTGTCGAGCTCGGCCATGTCGTCGGCGCTCAGCTCCAGCGACACCGCCTTGATCAGGCTGTCCATCTGTTCAGGCTTGGTGGCGCTGGCGATAGGCGCGGTGACGCCCGGCCGGGCAATGACCCAGGCAAGCGCCACTTCCGCCTGTTTGGCCGAATGCCTGGCGGACACCGCGTCGAGTGCCGCGAGGATGCGCATACCGCGCGCATTTAGGTAATCTTTCACGCCGCCGCCGCGCGGGCTTTGACCGAGATCGGCCTCGCTGCGGTATTTGCCACTCAAGAAACCCTTGGCCAGGCTGAAATAGGTGATCACGCCGATGTCCTCCGCCATGCAGAGATCGCGCAGCGGGCCATCGAACGACGAGCGGTCGTAGAGATTGTATTCCGGCTGCAGCACTTCATAGCGCGGCAGGCTGCGCAGGCTTGCCACGTCGAGCGCGGCGCGCAACTGGCCGGCGTCGAGATTCGAGCAGCCGGCATAACGGATCTTGCCCTTGGCGAGGAGCTTTTCATAGGCGCCGAGGGTTTCCTCATAGGGCGTGGTTGGATCCGGCCAGTGCGACAGATAAAGATCGATGAACTCGGTCTGAAGCCGCTTCAGCGATGCATCGACGGCCTTTTCGATGTAAGCGGCGGACAGGTCCTTGTGGCCCTGCCCCATGTCCGAGCCCACTTTGGTGATCACCACGACCTTATCGCGGTTGCCGCGGTCCTTCATCCATTTGCCGATGATGGTTTCCGATTCGCCGCCCTCGTGGCCGGGCACCCAGCGCGAATAGGCGTCCGCTGTGTCGACCGCGTTCAGGCCGGCGCCGACGAAGCGGTCGAGCAGGTCGAACGACGTCTTCTCGTCGGCGGTCCAGCCGAAGACATTGCCGCCCAGAACCAGCGGCGCGATGGAAAGGTCGGTGCGACCGAGACGGCGTTTCTGCAAGGCTGATCTCCGTGTTGGTGGGATTGGGCGGCTATCGCCCGTCGAGAGTCGGAGCCTAACCTAGGTCTCGCCGCATCGAGGTCAAAGACCTCGCCGGATTTTTCCGCAAGCCAGCGCTTCACAAAGGCGCGATCCGCCTGGCCACGTCTTCCAACCAGTGATCGCGGATGCCGAGCGCCCGGAGATGGTCCAGCGTGCTCGACACATAGTCCTCATTGTTGCCGGATTGGCCGACAGCGCCGCGCACCACATCAGCGGCGTGGGCCGCATCGAGCGCACCGGCATACTGCTCATGATTGCGGTCGACGATATAGGCCACGGCCTCGACCGTGCCGCCGCCGTCAAGGCGGACATTGAGCATGCGCTCGAGATAGACATTGGTGACCAGCTCGCGCTCACGCAGATAGGCGATGACCTCGTCCCGCAACTCGCCCGGCACCCGGAAAGCCAGCCCGACGCAGGAACCCCCGCGGTCAAGGCCGAGCACCAGCCCCGGACGTTCCCGCGTGCCGCGATGCACGAAGGAATAGACGCACAGCGCGCGACGATAGCCATGCAGGCGCGCCCGCCTTGTCTCGACATGCGCGAACCCCGGCCGCCATATCAGCGAACCATAGCCAAACACCCAAAAATCGCCCATATCGCCGTGCCTGATTGCGTAAGAATGGCAACACCACACCGGAATCGGTGTTTTTTCCGTCCATCTCTGTCTACCTATTGTCGTTGCCAGAATCGACAGCCCGCCCACAGCCCCGATGCGTGAACGAGAACCGCAGCATGACGTCCACTGACGAACGCCAGCCGAAGCATCGCCGCCGCCTGTTCTGGCTTGCAGCGTTTGTCATCGCGCTGTTCGCCATCTACAGCGGCGGCTGGTTCTATCTCGCCGACAGGGTCCGGAGCGAAGCCGACAAGGCGGTCGCCACGCTCAACAAGAGTGGCATCGAGGCCGGCTGCGCCAATCTCCAGGTCAGCGGTTATCCCCTGAGCTTCGCCGTCTCCTGCGACAATCTTGCCTATGAGGATGATGCCAAGAACGTTGCCGCCTCTGCCGGTTCCTTCAACGCCGTCGCCCAGATCATCCAGCCGCTGTCGCCGGTCGCGGACCTGCGCGGTCCGCTCAGGACCTCCGTTCCGGGCATGGTGCCGCTGTGGATCGACTGGGATGATCTTAAGGCCAACGTCAAGCTCTCATGGCCGCTGCCGCGACGCATTTCGCTCACGGCCGAGGGCCTGTCCGGCCAGACTGATCCGGCCGACGATACCGATCCGGTGCAACTGTTCAGCGCCGGCAAGGCGGCGGGCCAGCTGCAGCCGAACGGCAGGGATATCGACTATATCGGCAGCTTCGGCGATCTGGAGATCGACCCCGATGCGATCGGGGGCCGCGTCCTGCCGCCGCTCGACGCCAGTGGCGAGGCGACGCTGAAGAACGGCCTGGCCCTGATCGGCACGCAACTGAAAAGCCTGCGTGGCCAGGCCGTCGAGATCCGCAGGCTGGATTTGTCGTCGGGCACGGCGCACGTCGCCGTTTCCGGGCCGCTGTCGGTCGACACCGAGGGCCTGGTCGATGCCGATCTGATGATCAGGCTGAAAGACCCGAAAGCCGTGGCCGCCATTCTCGGGGCCGCCATACCCGAACAGAAGAACCAGATCGAACAAGGCTTTGCCGCCCTGGCGCTGCTCGGCAACGAACCGTCGATGCCGCTCAAGGTGGTCAAGGGCAAGGCCTCGCTCGGCTTTATCCCGCTGGGCAAGATCAAGCCGGTCGACTAAGCATCCCCAATGGACAGACCGGCAAAACTCCTGAGCGTCGGCGCGCTGACGCTCGACACCATTCTTCGCGTCGAAGCGCTGCCCATCCATCAGGGCAAGTTCATGGCCGCCGATGGCGTCCAGATCGCTTCCGGCATGGCCACGAGTGCCGCCTGCGCCGCACGCCGGCTGGGCGCCGAAGTGTGGCTTTGGGCGAGCGCCGGCGATGATCAGGTCGGCAACCAGCTGATATCGGGCATCGAGGCGGAGGGCGTCGATTGCAGCCTCGTCCGTCGCGTCCCCGGAGCGTCCTCGGCGCTGGCCGCGATCCTTGTCGACGGCCATGGCGAACGCATCATCGTGCCTTTCTACGATCAGCGCGCTCAGGCCGATCCCGACGGCTTGCCGGTCGCCGATCTCACGGCTTTCGATGCCGTGCTGGTCGATGTGCGCTGGCCGGGTGCTGCGGCGCTGGCGCTCAGCGCTGCGCGCGCTGCCCGCCGCCCTGGGATCCTCGATGCCGACACCGCGCCATTGGCAGTGCTGGAGCGGCTGTTGCCGCTCGCCTCGCACATCGTCGCCTCCGAACCGGCGGCGCGCATCGTCTGCGGCCAGGCGCTGGACCCGCAGGCCGCATGCGCCGACCTTGCGTCGCGCACCGACGCTTTCGTCGCGGTAACCGCCGGCGGGGCTGGAACCTGGTGGCATGACAGGCAGGCCGGTTGCGTACGCCACGTCGCTGCGCCAAAGGTCAAGGTGGTGGATACGCTGGCAGCCGGCGACGTCTTTCATGGCGCATTCGCAGCCGGATTGGCGCAAGCCATGCCGATCGAGCAGGCGCTACGCTTTGCCAGCGCGGCCGCAGCGCTCAAATGCCAGCGCTTCGGCGGCAGGCTGGGCGCGCCCGATCGTGCCGAGACACTGGCGATGATGGCGGCGACCTGGCCTGAAGGAGCCTAGTTTTTCGCCGGATGCTCGACCGCCTGGCGACCGAAATCCGGCACGTCGATGTCCTGGCCGGCCTCGATGATCGAGCGTCGCACGGCGCGGGTGCGGGTGAACAGGTCGAACAGCTTGTCGCCGTCGCCCCAGCGGATTGCCCGCTGCAGAAAAGCCAGATCCTCCGAGAACCGCGCCAGCATTTCCAGGATCGCGTCCTTGTTGTGCAGGCACACGTCCCGCCACATGGTCGGATCGGAGGCGGCGAGGCGCGTGAAGTCGCGGAAACCGGAAGCGGAATATTTGATGACTTCCGTCTTGGTCACCGATTCCAGGTCATCGGCGGTGCCGACGATGTTGTAGGCGATGATGTGCGGCAAATGCGAGACGATGGCCAGCGTCATGTCGTGATGCTGCGGATCCATCGTGTCGATGTTGGCGCCACAACGGCGCCAGAATTCGGAAAGCCTTTCCAGCGCGTCCGGATCCGTGTCCGGCAGCGGGGTGAAAATGCACCAGCGGTTGTCGAACAGATCGGCGAAACCGGCATCGGGCCCAGATTTCTCCGTGCCGGCCAGCGGATGGCCGGGAATGAAATGCACCCCACCGGGTATATGCGGCTGCATCTGTGCGATCACGGAAGCCTTGGTCGAGCCGACATCGGTGACGATGGCGCCCCTCTTCAGCGCCGGCGCGATCTCTTGCGCCACCGCGCCGGACGAGCCGACCGGCACCGAGACGATAACCAGGTCGGCATCGCGGACCGCTTCCTTGGCATCTATGGCGTAGGAGGAGCCCAGCCCAAGCTCTTGCGCCCGCGCCAGCGTCGCGGCGCTGCGCGTCGAGATGGCGACATGGCCGGCCAGGCCCTCGCGGCGGATGACGCGGGCCAGCGACGAGCCAATCAGGCCGATGCCGACCAGCGCGATCTTTTCGAACATCGGTGATGCCATGGCGTTCTAGCTTTTCAGGAATGTCGTGAGTGCCGCGACAACGCCGCGATTGGCCTCTTCGGTGCCGACCGTCATACGCAGTGCGTTGGGAAAGCCATAGCCCGAAACACGCCGCAGTATGTAGCCGCGCTGGGTGAGATAATCGTCCGCCGCCGCGGCCGAATGCTTGCCGTCGTCGGGAAAATGAATGAGGAGGAAATTGCCGACGCTCGGCGTCACCCGCAACCCGAGCCCGGTCATCTGTTCGCTCAGCCAGGCCAGCCAGGTCTCGTTATGCGCGACGCTACGCTCGATATGGGCGCGGTCGCGGACGGCGGCGATGCCGGCCTCGATCGCCGTCGCATTGACGTTGAAGGGACCGCGTATGCGGTTGATCGCGTCGACGATGTGCATCGGCCCATACATCCATCCGATCCGCGCCCCGCCAAGTCCGATCTTGGAGAAGGTGCGGGTCATGACCACGTTCTGAGAGCTGCCCGCGAGCTCGATGCCGGCCTCATAGTCGTTGCGCCTGACATATTCGGCATAGGCGGCATCGAGCACCAGAAGCACGTTCTTCGGCAGGCCGGCATGCAGGCGGCGCACCTCCTGGAACGGCACGTAAGTGCCGGTTGGATTGTTGGGATTGGCGAGGAACACGATCTTCGTACGTGGCGTGACAGCCGCCAGGATCGCATCGATGTCGGCGCGCTCCTGGGTCTCCTTGACCGCGACAGGCGTCGCACCCGCCGACTGGATGTAGATCTTGTAGACCATGAAGGCGTGTTCGGTGAATATGGCCTCGTCGCCGGGCGCGAGATAAGTCTGCGCCAGCAGGCCGAGGATCTCGTCGGAGCCGTTGGAACAGATGATGTTCTGTGCGTTCAGACCATGCACCTCGGCGATTGCTTCGCGCAGGCGCCGGGCGGTGCCGTCGGGATAGACGTCGAGCTTCGCGGCGACCTCGCGCGCGGCCTCGATTGCCTTCGGCGAGGGGCCGAGCGGGTTCTCGTTCGACGACAGCTTGTGGACCTTGTCCACCCCGGCGGGGGCCGAGCTCTTGCCCGGCACATAGGCCTGGATGTCCATGATGCCCGCGCGCGGGGTTGGACGTGCCTTGTCCGGGGTCTGGCTCATATCGCAAAATCCGTCGAGAACGCTTCCGTCCTGGAAGCCGCTGCGGAAATACAAGCCATGGCCGGCAATGTCGAGAGGTGGCAGTGGTGCCAGCAGGCGGCATTGACGGCGAGGCAGGTGAGTTCTAGAAGGGCAGCGACAGTTCCGTGGTGATTTGGCCGGTCGGCTTGCAGCCACGTTAAACAATTCGCTAAAGGGCCGTTTGCGCGACGTAACCGGCTTTGCGAAGGCAATGCCGGTTTTTTATTGTCCGCGGCCGGCCGGACGAACGCGTCGGCGGCGCGGAGATCGGCAGCGATTTCCGCAAGGCAAGGGTGCAGCAAGAGAGACGAGATGGCCGCTCAGCGCGCTGGCAGAACCAACAACGAGGCAGACCAACCGTCGAGTCCGGTCGTGCGCTTCGGCGCCGACAAGCCGCTCAAGCTCGACGCCGGCACGCTGCTGTCGCCGTTCCAGATCGCCTACCAGACCTACGGCACGCTGAATGACGCCCGTTCCAACGCCATTCTCGTATGCCACGCTTTGACCGGCGACCAGCATGTGGCCAGCACCAATCCAGTGACCGGCAAGCCGGGTTGGTGGGAAGTGCTGATCGGCCCCGGCAAGATCATCGACACCAACCGTTTCTTCGTCATCTGCTCAAACGTCATCGGCGGCTGCCTCGGTTCCACCGGCCCGGCATCCACCAATCCCGCCACCGGCAAGCCTTATGGGCTCGACCTTCCGGTCATCACCATCCGCGACATGGTGCGTGCCCAGCAGATGCTGATCGATCATTTCGGCATCGAAAAACTGTTTTGCGTGCTCGGCGGGTCGATGGGCGGCATGCAGGTGCTGCAATGGGCGTCGAGCTATCCGGAGCGTGTTTTCTCGGCGCTGCCGATCGCCACCGGCGCGCGGCATTCCTCGCAGAACATCGCTTTCCACGAGGTCGGCCGGCAGGCCGTGATGGCCGACCCCGAATGGCATGGCGGCAAGTATTTCGACCACGGCAAACGCCCGGAAAAGGGGCTCGCCGTGGCGCGCATGGCCGCCCACATCACCTACCTGTCGGAAGCAGCCTTGCACCGGAAGTTCGGCCGCAACCTGCAGGACCGCGAAGCGCTGACCTTCGGCTTCGACGCCGATTTCCAGATCGAGAGCTATCTGCGTCACCAGGGCATGACTTTCGTCGACCGCTTCGACGCCAATTCCTATCTCTATATGACGCGGTCCATGGACTATTTCGACCTCGCCGCCGACCACGGCGGCAGGCTGGCCGATGCTTTTGCCGGCACCAAGACCCGCTTCTGCCTGGTGTCGTTCACCTCGGATTGGCTGTTCCCGACCGAGGAGAGCCGCTCGATCGTCCATGCGCTGAATGCCGCCGGCGCGTCGGTGTCCTTCGTCGAGATCGAGACCGATCGCGGGCACGACGCCTTCCTGCTCGACGAGCCGGAACTGTTCGCCGCCATCAATGGCTTCATCGGCTCGGCCGCGCGAGCGAGAGGGCTCGGCGCATGACCCCGCAAAATTGCAGACCTGTCCATCAAGGGTCACGCACCACGACAAGGGGCAAGCGATGAGCGTCAACCGCGCCCAGCGCGTCGATCTCGAGGTGATCGCCGGTCTGATCCCGCCGCAATCGCGGGTGCTGGACGTCGGCTCCGGCGACGGCTCGCTGCTCGAGCTTTTGCAGGAAACCAAGCAGATCGACGGCCGCGGACTGGAGCTGTCGCAGCGCGGTGTCAACGAATGCGTGGCGCGCGGCCTTTCCGTCGTTCAGGGCGACGCCGACAAGGATCTTGAATTCTATCCCGACAAGGGTTTTGATTTCGTCGTCCTGTCGCAGACCTTGCAGGCGACCCGCAACCCGAAGCTCGTTCTCGACGAACTGCTCAGGATCGGCGAACACGCCATCGTTTCCTTCCCCAATTTCGGCCACTGGCGGGTGCGCCTGTCGCTGTTCGTCAAGGGCCGCATGCCGGTGACCAAGGACCTGCCCTATTCCTGGTACGACACGCCGAACATCCACTTCTGCACCATCCGCGACTTCGTCAATCTGTGCGAGGAGCTTGGCGCGACCGTGGAAAGGGCGACCGCGCTCGACGCCAACGGCCAGAAGATCGGCCTGTCGATGCCATGGTGGTTCTGGAACTTCTTCGGCCAGCAGGCGGTGTTCTTGTTGAAGCGATAAGGGCCATCCCGGAGGTGGCTATGACACCCCCTTTTCGGGCGAAGTCGAGCTGCAGGCTGATCTCTGCGACGAAGGTCATCAGCAGGTTGGAACGCATAGCCCGGCGAAGGCTCAGCGATCGAGCTCCGGGAAATACGGATCCGACAAGAACCGTCTGTCGCGTTCGCCTTGCAGGCAGTCGATCGGAGCCTCGGCTTCGGCGGGAATGATCCTGGTCTCGTTCTGAACGCCGCTCACTTCGAGAATCAGCTTGCGCCGGATTGCCGTCGAAAATTCGGCGGCTGTATAAATCGGCAGCACGAAGGAGCCCGGCCCGCCGGTGACGCACTGGGCGTAATACCGGTCGAGGTGGCTGAAGGTGGGCGATGGATTGATCAGGATCGGCAGGCCGTTGATGACGATGCCTCTGGCGTTTGCCGCATCCCGCGTGGCGGTGACGGGCGGCCCGATATTGTTCGGTCCGTCACCGGAAATATCGATGACGCTGCGTTCGCTTTTGTAAGCGGTGCGGTCGAAGAGCCCCGCGCCGAAGGCGAGCGCGCCGGAGATCGACGTGCCGCGGAAGCTGCGGAACGGACGAGCCGCTATCTTGTCGGCAAAGGCGTTGGCGCTCTCGGCGCCGTCGATGACCTGCCAGCCGATGAGCGCGTCGTCGCGCACAGTGCCGGCCCATTCGAAATAGGTGAGCGCGATGCGACCGGCGTTCCCGGCGCGGACCGCCTTGATGAAGTCGGGATGACGCAGCGCCTCCACATAGCCGGCGCGCTGCAGGGCGAACTCCTTCTCGTCCATCGACAATGAGATATCGACCGCCAGCACCAGTTGGACATCAACGGCCAGACTATCCGGCGCAGGCGCAGTCACGGCGGCCTCGGTGCAGGCCAGGCAGGCAAGCAGGCTGAGAGCATCAAGCATGGCCGGCTCAAGCGATGTTTCCGCCGCAATCTTCCGTCGCGATCACGGCGAAATAAAGCTGCCGCATGGCGTGCCGCGGGCCAGCCCGAACAGATGCCGGAAGTGCTATTTCTTGCGGCGAGGAGCGGCCGGCGGCGGCTCGATCGCGCCTGCCCTTATACGCGCGGGCTTCAGAGCCGGCACGCTGGACGCCTTTACGATGGTCAGCGCGCGCGGGAAGAACTGATTGTTGTGCTGCCCGCGGCCGATATTGAGGATCGTCGCCCCGCCCAGCCGCTTCTCCAGCGTCGACAGGACCCGCCGCAGTGTCGGTCCGTCGAAGGCATCGAGAGCCTCATCGATGATCACCCATTTCGGCTGCCGCAGCACGAGCCGGGCGAAGGCCAGCAGGCGCAGTTCGTCGTCGGCCAGTTCATGCTCCCAGCGCGCGCTACGGTCGAGCGACGACGACAGGCGCTCCAGGCCGATCTCGGCCAGCACGGCCGAGATATCGGTATCGCTTGCCGGCGCAACCCCGTCCACGCGGTCGAGCACTTCGCGCAGCGTGGCGGTTGGGAAGTAGGGCGTGCGCGGCACGAAGATAGGCACCTCCCCCGCCGGCATGCCGATGCGCCCGCTCCCCCACGGCCACAGGCCGGCAATGGCGCGAAAGAACAGCGTCTTGCCCGCGCCAGGCTCGCCGGTGAGCATGACGCGTTCGCCGGCGTGGATCTCGACATGCTGGTCGGCGAGCCTCGTGCAGCCCCCCGGCGAGGCCACTTCGAGTTTCTCGAAGGTCAGCTTGCCGTTTGCATTCTCGCCGAATTCGATGCGCCTTTCCTGGTCGTGCAGCACATCGGTCTCATCCAGCGCAATGCGGAAATCGGCGACGCGCATCAGCGTCGCGCGCCAATCGGCGATGCTGCCGATATTGTTGATGAACCAACGCAATGAAGAATGGACCTGATTGAAGGCGCCGACCGCCATCATCAGTCCGCCGAAGCTGATATCGCCCGCGAAATAGACCGGCGAAGCGACCAGGATGGGAGCCACCACGGTGATCCAGCCATAGGTGTCCGTCACCCAGGCGAGATTGATCTGGGCGTTATAGATGCGTCGCATGGCGCCGAGCACGGTGCCCAGGTCGGTTTCCAGCCGCCGCCTGGCATCGGGCTCGCTTCGGGCGAGCGCGATGGCATCGATGTTCTCGTTGACGCGCACCATCGAGGAACGCAGCTCCGCCTCGCGTGTGTAGCGGTCGCTGTTGAGGTGGATCAGTGGCCGTCCGACCAGCCAGCTCAGCCAGGAAGCCGTTCCGGCATAGAGGATGGCCGCCCACACCATGTAGCCCGGTATGGCGAGCGATGTCCCGCCGACATGGAAGACGAAGCCCGAGGACAGCTCCCACAACACGCCGACGAAGGAGATGAGCAGGATTAAGGATTGCAGCAGACCGACGCCAAGATCCGTCGACAGGTCGGAAAGATGGCTCGCATCCTGCTGCATGCGCTGGTCGGGATTGACTCCGATGGCGCCCGCATGCGCCAGGCGAAAGGCGCGCGCCGGCCGCATCCATCCATTGATCAGATCGAGCGTCAGCGCCTCGCGCAGCTTCAGCCGGATCGTCTGATTGAGCCAGGTTTGGCCGACATTGAGCACAAGAAGCCCACCGGCAATGGCGGCAAAAATGGCGAGCTGGTGCAGGAAGGCCTGCATGTCGCGACGTGCAAGCGCATCGTAGAAAGGCTGGTTCCAGCGGTTGAGCAGAACCTGGCCGATCGAGGTCGCGACAATGACGGCAACCATTCCGATGGAGGCCCAGCGTAGCCTTTTGCGGACCGGCGACCCGGCAAGCGCCAGCTTGATCGTCGCCACCTGATCACGCAGGCTCGAAGCTTCGACCGCAGCGATAGGCCGGGCAGAGGCATCATTGTCCGGATAATCGGCCATGAGCTGAAGTCCTTGCGTTCAAAAGCGGTGCTGAAAACCGGATGAAGTGTAGTGACGCCACCGGTCACTCAGCCAGGCTGCGAGCCCGTCAGCGACAGATAGGTCGCGAAATGCCGTCCGGCGCAAGTTTCCGGCATGATCACGAAGGTGTCATTCGCGGACTCGGCGATGTCGTGGCCCCGGTCTCTATTCGCCGGCCGAGCCGCGTTGCTGCATGCGGCGAAAGCACCGGCACGAAAACGCGTCGCGAAGCGCGCTGGGCGGCCGGCACGCCCTGATAGAGCCGCTTCTGCGCCTCGACCACGATGACGCCGGAGAAGATCGGCCACAGCCGCCGGCCGGCGCGCTCCAGCATATTGTGGAAGCGCATCATGAAACGCCGCCGCGATGGCGGAAAGAACAGGGCGTCGGACCAGGCGGCGGGCGTGAAATTCGCCTCGCGCAGCAATTCGGTGAGCTGACCGCGCGAGAAGGGCCTGCCATTGCCGAACGGCGTATGTTCGAACCGCGCCCAGACGCCGCGCCGGTTGGGCACGACGATGACCACCCGGCCGGCCGGCGACAGCACGCGCCAGATCTCGTTCAGCGTTTCGCGCGGGTTTTCGACATGCTCGAGCGAATGCACGAGCAGCATGCGGTCGATGCAGGAATCGACCAGCGGCAGTTCCTCGTCGAAAACCAGAGCCGTCGCCGTCGGTCCCGCCGCCGGCCAGACCACGGCGCCCTGCGTCGCCGGCATGAAGGCGAACACCCGCTCGGCGTCGCTGCCGAACCGTTCCAGCCAAGGCAAGGTGTAGCCGAGCCCGACAAGCCGCTCATTGGGCACGGTGGCCCATATCGATGACAAGGCCATGGTGATCGAATGCTCGGCGAAGCGACCGAGCGCTGTCGAATAGAAGGAGCGGAGATCGACGATGTCGGAATGCATGTCAGGGATGTAGCCGCGATATCGGCGGGTTTCAACAAAAGGCCGCGACGTCCCGAGATCCCGGATGTCGAATGACATCCTGACATTAGTCATCTTCGGGATGACATCCGCGCGTCGGCGTCCTATGTCTGCGGCGAAAGATGGAGAGATGCGATGGCGGTCGAAATCGAACAGTTCATGTGCCGCAGCGACAATTTCGGCGTGCTGGTGCATGACCCCAAAAGCGGTCAGACCGCGCTTATCGATGCGCCGGAAGAAGCGGCGATCCTGGCTGCGGTCAAGCGCACCGGCTGGACGCCGACGATGATCCTGACCACGCATCACCATGCCGACCATGTCGAGGCCAATCTGGCGCTGAAGCAGCGCTTCAAGCTGCGCATCGTGGGTCCCGAAGCCGAAAAGGCCAAGATTCCCGGCATTGACGACACTGTCGAGGACGGTTCGATCCTGCATCTCGGCGAGGAGCGCATCGAAGTGATCGCCACCCCCGGCCACACCGCCGGCCACGTCTCCTATCACCTGCCGGCATCGAAAGTGGCGTTCACCGCCGACACGCTGTTCGCGCTCGGCTGCGGGCGGCTGTTCGAATGCAAGCCGCCGGTGATGTATGGATCCCTGAAGAAGCTCGCGGCACTGCCTGCCGCGACCGTGATCTATTGCGGGCACGAATACACGCTCGCCAACGCCCGTTTCGCGCTGAGCGTCGACCGGACCAATTCGGCATTGAAGGAACGCGCGGCAAAAATTGAAGCGCTGCGCGCCGATAACAAGCCGACGCTGCCGACCACGATCGGCGAGGAATTGTCGACCAACCCTTTCCTGCGCTGGCACGATCCGGCAATCCGCAGGCATCTCGGCATGGAGAAGGCGTCGGATGTCGAGGTTTTTGCCGAGATCCGCAAGCGCAAGGATAATTTCTAGGCCAAGCGACACTGGTCGAAACCATGACGAGTTCCGCAGAAATCATCGCCATCCTTGGCATGAAGCCGCATCCGGAAGGCGGCTGGTACACGGAAACCTTTCGCGACGGTGGCGGCGGAGCTCGAGGCCACTCGACGGCGATCTATTTTCTGCTGGAGCAGGTCCAGGTTTCCGCCTGGCATCGCGTCAGGGATGCAGCCGAGGCCTGGCACTTCTACGCCGGCGCGCCGCTGGCGCTGTCGATATGGGAAGAAGGCGGCCCAAAGGCTAACCGGGTGATCGAGCAGGTGCTCGGCATCGAGCTTGCGGCCGGCGAGCGGCCGCAAATCGTCGTGCCGGCGGGCTGGTGGCAATCGGCGCGCAGCCTGGGCGAGTGGACCCTGGTCGGCTGCACCGTGGCGCCGGGCTTCGACTTTGCGGCGTTTGAACTGGCGGAGCCTGGTTGGCGGCCTAAACAGCTCTGACGCAGCCGGAAACCCTTAGCGCAGCAGGAAACCAAGCGTGATCACGAGCTGCGCGGCGTAGTAAAGCACCCAGACCGCCAAACGCATCCAGGCGCGATGTGGCGAAATGGCGGCCGCCAGGAAGCGTTCCGTGGCCAGCAGCGCGTCGGACGCCATGAACAGCACGGCACCGCCGATAACAGCGGCACTGCTCGTCGTCAGCGCCGAAATGCCCATGGCGAGGATGGCCGCGACATAGCCCGCGATCGGCGCTCGCAGGGCCGGGCCGACGCGGCGCCACAGCGCCGCCAGCATGAGAATAACGAATACCGCCATCGCAAGTGCGATTGCCGCGCGCCAAGGTTCGGCCCCCAGCACTCCCATCCCCCCGTCGCTGCGCAGGAACAGCACGACGTAGACGATATGCGCGGCGAGAAAGCTGCCCAGCCCGCCCAGAAACATCTTTTCGCCATCCCGCGACAGGAAGGTGTCGCCGATGGCGCTCAGCGCAAGAGCGGCGACCAGTAGCAGCGGCCCGCCCTGCATCGCCGCCAGCACGGCAAGCATGGCCACGGCGAGCGTTTTTGCCGCCGAACGGGCGAGCGTCGGCGCCATGCCTGATGTGAAGGCGTAGACAACCGCCGCCACCAGCGAAAAGATCAGCGTCGCATTGGCGTTGGCGTCGATGCCGCCTGGAAACGGCATCGTCACGCCCGGGCTCCGCCTTCGGATGCACCGGCTCCGCTTTCGGAAGCAGCGGGCTTGCGCAGGAACAGCGACTTTGCCGCAAGTGCGGCCCCCCCGGTGATGAGCACGCAGGCCGCGACAATGCGCAGCGACGGCTCGGCGACGCCGGCCGCGATCAACACCAGCGTCGACAGGAGCGGCGCGGCATAGCTTGCCGCGCCCAGCACCTGGATATTGCCGCGCTTGACGCCGACATCCCAGGCATAGAAGGCTGCCCCCACTGGCATCAGGCCGAGCCCGAGCACGGCAAGCCATTGCCCGGCACTCGCGGGCAGCACCGTCTCTTCCAGCGCCAGATGGCAGGCAAGCGACAACAGCGCGGTCGCCGCGCAGAACCAAGTGACGATGCTGGTCGGCACTGACGGGAAACGCCGCGACAGGAGCGAATAGGACGACCACAGCACGGCGCAGACGGCAGCCATGGCGTAGCCGAAGGCATAGCGCGCGTCGAAGGCGAGGCCGCCGCCCTTGGTGACGATGAGCACGGTGCCGGCAAGGCCAAGCAGCGCGCCCACGATATGGTTCCAGGCCAGCCGCTCGCCCGGCATCAGCGCCGAGCCGAGCACGATCAGCAGCGGCCACAGATAGGCGATCAGACTGGCCTCCACCGCCGGCGCGTTGCGCAGCGCAGTGAAGTAGAAGAAGTGGTAGCCGAAGAGGCCGGCAATGCCGATCACCCAGACCTGGCGCGGTATCCTCTGGCTTTTATCCGCGGCCGGCATGAAGAGACGCGCGACAAGCCCGACCCCGGTGCCGATCGAGAAGGTGATCGCCGACAAGAGGAACGGCGGCACCTTGCCGGATGCGTCCGTAAGCAACGCGAGCAGCGCCCACATGGCGACGGCCGAAAAGCCGATCAGTGTCGCGCGCCCCATTCTGTCTCCAGTGGCGCGCGTGGCGCCTTATTGTATTGCTTCGAAACGCCTAGCGCTGATGGTCAAGGTGCCGATCTGCGTCCCGACCGTCGCGCGGATCGGCGCATATACCCCGGTTTGGCCGAGCGGCGCAAATGTCACCATGATGCGGCTTTTGTTCTTGAGGTAATTGAGTGCCTTGCGGCCCTTGCGGTAGCCCGCCACCGGTTCGAAGCCCATCCGGCAGGTGACCGTGTCGCCCTTGTAGCCGGGCACCGAGATCGACCCTTTTGAAGCGTAGCTCAGCGTCAGGTTGGCGCGCATCTCGCCGTCATACAGCCTCACGGTGCGGCCGCAGACCTTGTCGAGGCTGCCGGCATGGATGACGGTTGCCGCCATCGGATCGAGCACCGATGCCAGGTCGCCGGCGCCAAGCGGCACCCAACTGTCGGGATCGCGCTTTTCCGGCGCGGGAACGACCGTCGTCGAGATGACGTTGCCATTGGCAAAACGAATGTCGATGGCGGAGGCTTTCTTGCCGGAAGTGTAGTCCGCGCGGAACGCCTGCGGCACCATCTTCTGGCCCGAAATCGTACCCTTGGACGAGATCGTGCCGCGCGTATCGTCGAACAGCTTGGCGAGACCAGCCGCGGAAACGCTGCCGTCGATCGAGTAGACGCCGTTCTCATAATGGCTTGAAAAGCTTGATTTCGCGATAGAAAGGCCGAGAAACGACACTGTGTATTCGCCCCTGAAGGACTGCGGCGAGGCGGCCGTCGCGGCCGACGGCAAGGCGACGGCCAGCGCGGCGGCAAGGGCATGGGGCAAGCGAAGCATGGCGCGATCGGATCCTTGATTTCAACCGGAGGCGGACAACTCCGGTCTGGCATGTCCCTATGGAACCGCTTATACGACGAATTCCGGCCTTAGTATGAAATGCCGCTGGGCCCAGGCTGGAGCTTGACGCATGGGCGAAATGCAACTATGGAACGCCAACTTTTTCCATAAGGCCGCTTGACCAGAACCGCGCGCCACCCGGCGTGGGCACGAAGGTTTGGCAGGTCCCCGAGAGAACTGAAGGTTAGAACCATGTCCCGCACCTGCGAACTCACTGCCAAGGCAGTCCAGACCGGCAACAATGTGAGCCACGCCAACAACAAGACCAAGCGTCGCTTCCTGCCGAACCTCGTCAACGTGACGCTGATTTCGGAAGCGCTGAACCAGAACGTGCGCCTGCGCATTTCCGCCAACGCGCTGCGTTCGGTCGAGCATCGCGGTGGTCTCGACGCCTTCCTGGCCAAGGCTGACGTCAAGGAGCTGTCGCAGCGCGCGCGCCTCTTGAAGAAGCAGATCGCCAAGAAGCTCGCCGAGCAGGCTGCCGCGTAAACTGTCTTTCAGGCGGGGGACGACCGCCCTGGCCAACCTCTTGTTGGCCTTGAGCATCGGATCGCCGTCCGCAAGGCGGTTTCGGAAATCCGATGCTCGAACAAAGCGAGCGCGATCCGGTTTCGGCATGACGCTCCGCTGGTTCCATTACCCAGGATAAAAAAATGACTTCCTTCTCGCGATACCTGCCCTTCGTGGCCGCCATGGCGCTTGTCGTTGTGGCATCGAATATCCTCGTGCAGTTCCCGATGCAGGGTCGGATCGGCGGCTTGTCGCTGGCCGACCTGCTCACCTGGGGCGCGTTCACCTACCCGTTCTCCTTTCTGGTCACCGACCTTGCCAACCGCCGCTACGGGCCTGCCGTGGCGCGCCGGATCGTCTTTGTCGGCTTCATGACGGCGGTGGTCTGCTCGGTCCTCGTGCCGCCCTTCCTGTTCCGCCATGGTTTCATCGAGTTCGAGACCGCCGCCGACCGGCTGGTGCGCATCGCGGCGGCGTCCGGCGCGGCCTTCCTCACCGCGCAATTGCTCGACGTGACCGTGTTCAACCGTCTGCGCCGACAGAGCTGGTGGCGCGCGCCGATCGTCGGCACGCTGGTCGGCTCGGTGTTCGACACCGTCGTGTTCTTCAGCGTCGCTTTCTCCGCGGCTTTCGCCTTCGTTGGCCCAAGCGACAGTTTTGCGCTGGAAACGGCGCCGCTGATGGGCGTGCTGCCGGTCGAGGCCATGCGTTGGGTCTCCTGGGCGCTTGGCGACCTCAGCGTGAAGCTGATCATCGCCGTCGTGGCACTGATCCCCTATCGGCTGCTCGCCGCCCGCTGGAGCCAGCCGGCTGTTGCTGCGGTCTAGGCCGTGATTCCCTGGATCCAGCTGGACTCCGCGAAAACCCCGGATGGCGCGCAGGAGCTTCGGCTCAAGCGGCGCGGTTCCGAATTCTCGATCATGCTGGGCACCAACGAGTTGATGAACAGCCGCCTCAGCGGCTCGGAAGAAGCGTTGGCCAGGCTCTCCTGTCGGAGGATCGCCGGCCGCAGACAGCCGAGAATGCTGATCGGCGGGCTTGGCATGGGTTTTACGCTGCGCGCCGCTCTCGCCGAGTTGGGCGAGAATGCCGAAATCACTGTCGCGGAGTTGGTGCCGGCGGTCGTCGCGTGGGCACGAGGGCCGATGGCCGAGCTGTTTGGTGGCTGCCTCGACGATCCGCGCGTCATCGTTCGGGAGGCCGATGTCGGGCAGTTGATAAGACCCCGGCCCGCGGCCTGGGACGCCATCCTGCTAGATGTCGACAACGGCCCGGACGGCATCGTTCACAAATCCAACGACGCGCTTTACAGCCTGCAAGGCCTGGCGGCAGCGCGCATCGCACTGAAGCCCGGCGGCGTGCTTGCGGTGTGGTCGCAAGGGCCGGACAGCGGCTTCACCCGGCGGCTGAAGCAGGCAGGTTTCGCGGTCGAGGAGGTGAGCACGCGCGCCAACGGCAAGCGCGGCGCGCGCCATGTCATCTGGATCGCCACCAACGGCTCGCGACCCTGAGCGGACGCCGTCATTTGATGAGTAGTCGACCCCCACTCCGTCGAGTTGCGCTCGACGGAGTGGGGGGAAGGCGTCCGACCAAATCGAAGCCGGCGTTGAATACCTTCAACTTCAGCTTCGCAGTTGGAGCGCCAAATCAGTCCTGGTGCAAAATGAATTCCAGGTAGAGATTGCGCTGCAGGATCGAGTGGTTGTCGTCGGAGATCAGCGACACCATCAGCGCGCCGTCTTCGCGCGTCCAGACGTCGAGCCCTTCCATATTGTCGATCTGGTAGCCCATATCGGCTTCCAGCAGCACCGGACCGTCGGCGACCGCGCCCTTCTCCACGGTCTCGCCATCAATGCGCCGCAGCCGCATCTTGAGACCTCCTGCCATCGTGAAACTGCGCTCCAGCAGCAGAAGGTCGCCATCCGGCAGGAAAGCCCCATCGGTGATATCGAAATCGCCGTTGCGCTTGACGGTGAAGACGCCCTTGTGCGGACCTTCGATGATGGCGGCATAGATGTTGCCGGCCTTGTCCAAGCTCTTTTCCGACACCACGACCAGGCCGCCTTGGTGGCGGCCATTGGCATTGGCGTGGGTGACGGTCTCGAAGCCTCGGTTCCGGCGCAGCTCCCATGCCGGAACCAGGAAATCCATCTGCCTGAACGGCGCCTTCATATCGTCGGGGCCAATTTTGAACTGGGCGACGCGATGGTTGCGCTCGAAACCCACGGTGGCAATGCCGTCCTTGACGGAAAGCCCCTCGGCATCGACTTCCGATTTCTCGTCGATCGGCTGGCCCGATGCATCGACCATCTGTTCCATGCGGAAGTCCCCGATGCCTGACGGGCGCTTGTCCGCATCATGGGTCACGGTGCCGAAGAACCAGAATCCGGTATCGGCGACGCCGACGAAGTCGCGACCGCCTTTCAGGAAACGGAAGGCCGACAGCGCGCCGAAATCGCGCGACGGCGACGTCATCTCCAGCCCGCCGACGAATTCGAGCGGACCGAATTGCTTGTCGGCACGGCCTATACGGAATTCGGTGATCGGGCGGGCTAAGACCTCGACCGGTTCAACCGAGGTCGCGCCGGCCGAACTGGATGGCACCGGGGCTGCACCGGCAAACAGGGCGATGGCGGCGAAAAGTGCTTGTCGAAATCCGCCGTGCGAAAAGATCATCCGGCGCGCCGCATGCCGCCGCGCCGCGTATCGCGTGCGCTTTCCTCGGCGAACAGCGAAGCCAATTGCTCGGTCATGGCGCCGGCCAGTTCCTCGGCATCGACAATGGTGACGGCGCGCCGGTAATAGCGGGTGACGTCATGGCCGATGCCGATGGCAAGCAGCTCGACCGGCGAGCGCGTCTCGATCAGCTCGATGACGGCGCGCAGATGGCGCTCGAGATAATTGCCCGGATTGACCGACAGTGTCGAATCGTCGACCGGCGCGCCGTCGGAGATCATCATCAGGATCTTGCGCTGTTCGGGTCGGGCGATCAGCCGGTTATGCGCCCACAGCAGCGCCTCGCCGTCGATGTTTTCCTTGAGCAGGCCCTCGCGCATCATCAGTCCGAGATTGCGCCGTGCCCGCCGCCAGGGATGGTCGGCCGACTTGTAGATGATGTGGCGCAGGTCGTTCAGCCGGCCCGGATTCGGCGGCTTGCCGTCCTTCAGCCACTTCTCGCGGGCCTGCCCGCCTTTCCAGGCGCGCGTGGTGAAGCCCAAAATCTCGACCGAAACGCCGCAGCGTTCCAGCGTGCGCGCCAGAATGTCGGCGCAGGTGGCGGCCACGGTGATCGGCCGGCCGCGCATGGACCCCGAATTGTCGAGCACCAGCGTCACCACCGTGTCGCGGAATTTGGTGTCGCGCTCCTGCTTGAAGGACAGCGGCTGCATCGGATCGATGACGACGCGCACCAACCGTGCCGGGTCGAGATAGCCCTCTTCCAGGTCGAAATCCCACGACCGGTTCTGCTGCGCCATCAGGCGGCGCTGCAAACGGTTGGCCAGCCGGCCGACGACGCCGGACAGGTTGGCGAGTTGCTTGTCGAGGAAAGCGCGCAGCCGGTCGAGTTCTTCTTCCTCGCAAAGCTCCTCCGCCCCCACCGTCTCGTCGAAAGCTGACGTGAAGACCTTGTAATCGATCTCCTTCGGCAGGTTGGTGAAAGGGTTGTCATTGCGGCGCGCCTCGCCGGGCGTCTCGGCATCGGCATCGTCATCGTCGGACAAATCGTCGGCAGTGGCGTCGGAGGCTTCGGTCTCGGCCGACTGCTCGTCGTCAGCGGAAGCCTCGGCATCCTCGGACTGCGACTGTTCGGAGCCGGAATCGTCCTCGCCGCCTTCCTCGCTCTGTTCCTCGCCTTGCGGCTGGTTATCGTCATTGTCCTCTGAGTCTTCGGTCTCCTGATCGTCGCCGAGTTCCTCGGCCATTTCCATGGAGGCGAGCATATCGCGCACGACGCGGGCGAAGGCCTGCTGGTCGTCGAGCTTGGACGACAGCCCGTCGAGGTCGGCGCTGGCCTTTTCCTCTACCCAGGGGCGCCAGAGCTCGACCAGCCGCTCGCCGCTCTTGGGGATCGGCCGGCCGGTCAGCTTCTCGCGCACCATCAGCGCCAGCGCCTCCTCGATCGGGGCGTCGGCCTTGTCCTTGACGTCGACGAGATTGGCCTTGGCGTATTTGTCCTCCAGCATCGAGCCTATATTGTCGGCGACCCCTTGCATGGCGCGGCTGCCGATCGCCTCGACGCGCGCCTGCTCGACCGCGTCGTAGATGGCGCGGGCCGCCTTGCCTTCCGGCGCCAGTCTGCTGTGGATGCGCACGTCATGGCAGGCGCGCTTGAGCGCCATGGAATCGCCGAGGCCGCGGGTGATGGCTATGTCGGTCTTGGACGCCTTCTTGGGCAATTCCGGCAGCCGGGCGCGGCTGCCGGCGAGCGCCGGGCGGTCCTTGGCGAAGCCGACTTCCAGCTCCTTGTCGCCGGCGATGGCGCGCATGCAGACGGTGACGGCACGCTTGAAGCTGTCGGCTTCAGAGCCCGTCTTCGACTTGTTGCGCGTATTGTCGCCCGGACCCGCCATCGAGGCTCTGCTTAGCCCAGCACCACATTGGCGGCGCTCTCCGGCAGATCCTCGCCGAAGGCGCGCTGGTAGAACTCGGCCACCACCGAGCGCTCCAGTTCGTCGCATTTGTTGAGGAAGGTCAGCCGGAACGCCATGCCGATATTGCCGAAGATCTCGGCATTCTCCGCCCAGGTGATGACGGTACGCGGGCTCATCACGGTCGACAGATCGCCATTGATGAACGCCGAGCGCGTCATGTCGGCGACGCGCACCATCTTGTTGACGATGTCCTTGCCCTTGCCGTCGCGATAGTGCTTGGCCTTGGCCAGCACGATGTTCACCTCGTTGTCGTGCGGCAGGTAGTTCAGCGTGGTGACGATCGACCAGCGGTCCATCTGCGCCTGGTTGATCTGTTGGGTGCCGTGGTAGAGGCCGGTGGTGTCGCCCAACCCGACCGTGTTGGCGGTCGAGAACAGCCGGAACGCCGGATGCGGACGGATGACGCGGCTCTGGTCGAGCAGCGTCAGCCGACCCGACGATTCCAGCACGCGCTGGATCACGAACATCACGTCCGGACGGCCGGCGTCATATTCGTCGAAGCACAGCGCCACATTGTGCTGATAAGCCCAAGGCAGGATACCGTCGCGGAATTCGGTGATCTGCAAGCCGTCCTTGACCACGATCGCGTCCTTGCCGACGAGGTCGATGCGGCTGACATGGCTGTCGAGATTGACGCGCACGCAAGGCCAGTTGAGGCGGGCCGCGACCTGCTCGATGTGGGTCGATTTGCCGGTGCCGTGATAGCCCGAGACCATGACGCGCCGGTTGTAGGCGAAGCCGGCGAGGATCGCCATCGTCGTCGCCTTGTCGAAAAGATAGTCGGGATCGATGTCGGGCACATGTTCGCTGGTGACCGAATAGGCCGGCACCACCATCTTGGAGTCGAAGCCGAATTTGTCCTTCACCGACACCGTGGTGTCGGGCAGGTTGGCGATGTCGCGATCGACCTTGTTCATCTCTATCCACGTCTCCACGGGCGAAACGACTGATTTCGCCGGCAATCGATTTTCTCCGGGGGCGGTCTTAGAGCCTTTTCCACCCTTATGAAAGTTGGAAAACGACACGAACCGTTGGGTCGCTCAGCACAAACCCGCCTGCTTGAGCACGCGATAGGCCTGGAGCACATCGCGGAACCGGTCTTCCGAACCTCTGTCGCCGCCATTCGCATCCGGATGGTGACGCTTCACCAGTTCCTTATAGCGCGCCTTGATCTCCTTGCCAGTCGCCTTTGTATCAAGGCCAAGCGTTTCCAGCGCCTTGGCCTCAAGCGGCTTGGCCTTGCGCTCGCGCACCTCCCGGGGATCCTTCGGCCCCTTGAACAGGTCGAACGGGTCGCGCATCCGGTTGTAGTAGCCGGCGCGGCCGGAGCGCATCTGCGCCATATCGGGAGACGAGCGCGTCGAGGCGCCGTTGACGCCCATCTTCCAGGTCGGCCGATGGCCGGTCATCGCCTCCTTCTGGAAACGGGCGACCTCGGTGTCCGGAACGCCGGAAAAATAGTTGAAACCCTTGTTGTACTCGCGCACATGGTCGAAGCAGAAGCGGAAATACTCGCCCTCCTTCATGCGCCCGACCGGAGCGCGATGGGTGCCCGCCTCCTTGCAGCCATCCCACTGGCAGATCGGCGCGTGCGACTTCAGCTCCGCGTCCTTCTCCTGGCGGATGCGGATCTTCTCGAAATATTTGGGATACGGCTTCATCTAACCCATTTATGGGGCGTTCGCAGATGCGAAACAAGAATTGACATTTTCGCGATGATCGCCCTAACCGCTGAATCGCGGCATAAAGCAGGCGAAGGACCGATTTTGTTGAAGCGCGGCATGCAACGAAGTCGGTTCGGCTTCCGCGATCCCGCTGGCGATATGTGGTGAAGGGAGACGGCAATGTCCATACAGGCAACCATGGAAGACAAGTTGAGCAAGGCGTTTTCGCCGGAGCGGCTGGTCGTCATCAACGAAAGCCATCTGCACGCCGGCCATCATCATGTGGAATCCGGCCACCAGGCTACGTTCGACGGCACCGGCGAGACGCATTTCCGCGTCCGCATTGTTTCGCAGGATTTTGCCGGCATGAGCCGCATCGAGCGCCACCGCGCGGTCAACGCGCTTTTGGCCGACGAATTGAAGGCTGGCCTGCACGCGCTGGCGATCGAACCGGCGGCTCCCGGCGAAAAGACGCGCTGGTAGGCCGGTCCTCCTCGCTCCTCGCGGTGACGTTCAGAGCTCCGTTTCGATGCCGCAATCACCCAACCGCCGATTTCAGGAATGCCAGTGCCGCCCCGGTCAAGGCGTCGCCATCCTCGCCGAAATCGCGGTTGATCGACATATGCGTATAGGCGCTGCCGTCGAACAGCGTCACCTTGGTGCCGGTGGCGCGCAAGCGCTCGGCGAACGCCTTGGAGTCCCCGTCCCGGCCCGAAGCGCCTGAGTAGGCGATGAAGGTCGGTGGGTGCTTGCGGCCATCTACATAACTGGCCGGCGACAATGCCGCCCATTGCGCGGGATCGGGGAAGGCCCGCGCATAGGCCCCCGCCATGCCGCCATTCCTGGCAAGCGCGGTGAGGTCATAGGCCCTGGTGTCGTCGAGAAGCAGTGCGGCGACACCCGGCAGACCGCCACGCATGCCGGTCAGCGCAACGAGGTGACAACCGGCCGAATGGCCCATGGCCACGATCCGCCTGGCATCGCCGCCATGCCGGGCAATGTTGGCGCGGACATAGGCATAGGCCTTTTCGACATCGTCGGCCTGGGTGGCGACCTCCGCTTCGGGCAGCATGCGATAGTCGATGGAGACCAGGCAGAACCCGTTGGCGAGCAGGAAGGCCGGCTTCGCGTTGACCTGCGAGCGCTTGCCGGAGCGCCAGGCGCCGCCATGGACGAAGAAGACGACCGGCAATCCGCGTGCGCCATCCGGCGCATAGATATCGAGCTTGGCCGGCCCGTAATCGAAGGTTGTCGGCACGGGTTGGCGCTGGCCCCATGCGACCGATGTGCCCAATGGCAACATCGCCGCCGCGGAGACCAGAATAAGGCTTCGTCGATCGATCATCGCAATCTCCCGATCGTTGGGCCCGATATGTAGGCGAGGAATGCCCGCACGCACCACGAGCATCCCGTTAGACTGGGAGTGCTCAACGATCCGATTCAACACCGTACCAGCCGCATCAATGCACTCGCTTTGCCGTTCGGTTCACGAAATCGATATTTGCCCTTGACGGTCTCCTCTGGCCATCACCACCTGAGATATCAGACGAGCATTGTAACTGTGTGCTGTCCAAGTTCGATGCAGATACACGCTCTCTCTCCAATGTGGAGGGAACCACAATGCATCCCGGTAGTTGAATGAGATGAGCCGGGCGGCAGCCAGAATGGCTCTGAGGGCAACCATCATGGGTGAGAACCAGTCCGACGTCTTCGATCTGTTTTCGGAGATTTATGCAAACGCGGGCCAGGAGGAAATAAGCCTCCAGCAGTATCTCCTTGCCTGCCGGGAAGACAAGTCAATGTATGCCTCGGCGCCGGAACGGATGGTCGAGGCAATCGGCGAGCCGAACCTGGTCGACACCAGCAAGGACGAGCGGCTCGGCCGCATTTTCTCCAACCGCACGGTCAAGGTGTATCCCACCTTCTCCGATTTCTACGGAATGGAGGATACGATCGAACGCATCGCCGGCTATTTCCGCTATGCGTCGCAGGGGCTCGAGGAGCGCAAGCAGATCCTCTATCTCCTCGGCCCTGTCGGCGGCGGCAAGTCCTCCCTGGCCGAACGGCTGAAGAAACTGATGGAGGAACGCCCGATCTACACGCTCAAGGCCGGCAATCAGATCAGTCCGATTTTCGAGTCGCCGCTCGGCCTGTTCCATCCCGATCGCATGGGCGACCTGCTGGAGGACAAATACGGCATAGCCCGGCGTCGCCTCAACGGCATTATCTCGCCCTGGGCGGCCAAGCGGCTTGATGAATTGTCTGGCGACATCTCCAAATTCAGCGTGGTGAAGTTGATGCCCTCGCGGCTGCGCCAGATCGCTATCGCCAAGACGGAGCCTGGCGACGAGAACAATCAGGATGTCTCGGCGCTGGTCGGCAAGGTCGATATCAGGCAATTGGAGGATTTCAGCCAGTCCGATCCGGATGCCTATTCCTACAGCGGCGGGCTGAACCGGACCACGCAAGGCCTGCTCGAATTCGTCGAGATGTTCAAGGCGCCCATCAAGGTCCTGCATCCGCTGCTGACGGCGACCCAGGAAGGCAGCTATAACGGCACCGAGAATTTCGGCGCCTTCCCCTATCAGGGCATCATCGTCGCCCATTCCAACGAATCGGAATGGCAACAGTTCAAGAACAACAAGAACAACGAGGCCTTTCTCGACCGCATCCTGGTGGTCAAGGTGCCGTATTGCCTTCGGATCACCGAGGAGAGGCATATTTACGAGAAACTGTTGCGCGAGAGCGAGCTGGCCGGCAGCCCCTGCGCACCTGAAGTGCTGGATATTCTCAGCCGGTTCACGGTCTCGACCCGTCTTGCCGAGCACGACAATTCGCCGCTCTACACCAAGATGCGCGCCTATGACGGCGAAAACCTCAAGGAGGTCGACCCCCGGGCCAAGTCGGTTCAGGAATATCGCGACGCCGCCGGCGTCGACGAGGGCATGACCGGCGTAAGCACGCGCTTCGCCTTCAAGATCCTGTCGCAGACATTCAACTACGACACCAACGAGGTCGCGGCGGATCCCGTGCACCTGATGTACATCCTGGAAGAGGCGATCAAGCGCGAGCAGTTCCCAAAGGAGACGGAAGCGAGCTATCTCGAATTCATCAAGTCGGAACTGGCGACGCGCTATGCCGAGTTCATCGGCCACGAGATCCAGAAGGCCTATCTGGAATCATACAGCGAGTATGGCCAGAACCTATTCGACCGCTACATCGCCTATGCCGATGCCTGGATCGAAGATCAGGACTACAAGGATCCCGATACGGGCCAGATCCTCAATCGCGAGATATTGGACAAGGAGTTGTCGCAGGTCGAAAAACCGGCCGGCATCGCCAACCCCAAGGATTTCCGCAACGAAGTGGTCAAGTTCACGCTGCGTGCCCGGGCACGCAACCACGGCCGCAACCCGTCATGGACAAGCTACGAAAAGCTGCGCGAGGTCATCGAGAAGCGCATGTTCGGCCAGGTCGAAGATCTTCTGCCGGTGATCAGTTTCGGCTCCAAGCAGGACAGCGTCACGGAAAAGCGGCACAATGAATTCGTGCAGCGCATGGTGCAACGCGGCTACACCGAGCGGCAGGTACGGCGGCTGGTCGACTGGTACATGCGCGTGAACAAGGCGGGCTGAGAAAAGCCCGGATGGTTCCATGCCGATCTTCATCGACCGCCGCCTCAATCCGAAGGACAAGAACCTGGGCAATCGCCAGCGCTTTCTCAGGCGCGCGCGGGAAGAACTCAAGCGGAGCATCCGTGACCAGATAAGGACGGGCCGGATCGCCGATGTGGACAGCGGGCATGCCGTGCCGATGCCTCACAGAGGCACCAGCGAACCGACCTTCAGCGATGCCAGGGACAGCGGCCGGCGCCAGCACATCCTGCCAGGAAACAGGACGTTCATTCCCGGTGACCTGGTGCCCAAACCCGGGCAGGGCGGCGCAGGTTCCTCGTCGCCGGGAAACACGGCATCCGAGGACGACTTTCGCTTCGTGCTTTCGCGCGAGGAAGTTCTCGACCTCTTTTTCGAGGATCTCGAACTGCCGGATCTGGTCAAGCTCAATCTCAAGCAGATACTCGCATTCAAGCCAAGGCGGGCAGGTTTTGCGGCAACAGGATCACCGACCAACATCAATGTCGGGCGCACGATGCGAAACAGCCACGCCCGCCGTATCGCGCTTGGGCGCCCAAAGCAGCCGGAGCTGGATGCGATCCTCCGGCAGCTCGCCAAACTGGAATCGAAGCCGCCAAACGCCGCGACCCGCGAACGCATCTTGACTTTGCGGGAGGAACTCGAGCGGCTGGAGCGCCGCCGAAAGCGTATTGCCTTTGTCGATCCCGTCGACATCCGCTTCAATCGCTTCGACCCGCAGCCGGTGCCGAATGCCAGCGCCGTCATGTTCTGCCTGATGGACGTCTCCGGGTCGATGGGCGAGCGCGAGAAGGATTTGGCCAAGCGCTTCTTCGTTCTGCTGCACCTGTTCCTGACCCGACGCTATGAGCGCACGGAGATCGTCTTCATCCGCCACACGCACGAGGCCCAGGAGGTGGACGAAGAGACATTCTTCTACTGCACGCAAAGCGGAGGCACGGTCGTTTCCACCGCGCTGGAGGAAATGCAACGCATCATAGAACAACGCTATCCGGCCACGGAGTGGAACATCTATGCCGCCCAGGCTTCGGACGGTGACAATTTCGCCACCGACTCGCAGCGCTGCATAGAACTGCTCCATGGCAAGCTCATGCGCCTGTGCCAGTATTTCGCCTATGTGGAGATCATCGACGAACGCGAAAGTCATATTTTCGGCTCGACCGAAAATGGCACCTCGCTCTGGCGCGCCTATAGCGCCGTCGAGCAAAAATGGCCGAACTTCCAGATGAGGCGCATCGCCGCTCCGGCCGATATCTACCCGGTATTTCGCCAGCTTTTCGCCAGGCAGCCGGCTATGGCCAAGAGCGCGTAAGGGGTGCCGGATGGCTGGCCAGGCCAACAAATCGGGGTTGCTTTTCTCCGGATCCGACTGGGATTTCAAAAAGCTGTCGCGGGTCTATGAGGAGATCGAGGCGATTGCGGTCGACCAGCTTCATCTCGACACCTATCCGGTGCAGATGGAGGTCATCTCTTCCGAGCAGATGCTCGACGCCTACTCGTCGGTCGGCATGCCGCTGATGTACCGGCATTGGTCGTTCGGCAAGCATTTCCTTTACAACGAGCTTCTCTATCGCAAAGGCGGTCGCGGGCTGGCCTATGAATTGGTCATCAATTCCAATCCCTGCATCGTCTACCTGATGGAGGAAAACACCATGGCGCTGCAGGCCTTGGTGACCGCCCATGCAGCACTTGGACACAATCACTTCTTCAAGAACAATTACCTTTTCCGCCAATGGACGGATGCCGGAGGAATCCTGAGCTATCTGGACTTTGCCAAGGGCTACATCGCCCGGTGCGAGGAGCGGCACGGCCTGGCTGCCGTGGAAGCCATTCTCGATTCCGCACACGCGCTGATGGAGCAAGGCGTGTTCCGGTATCACCGGCCGCCGAAACTGTCGTCGGAGCAGCAGCGCGAGGGACTTCGCGAGCGCCTCGAATACGAGGAGCGCTCCTACAATGACTTATGGCGCACCCTGCCGCCCGCGCAGGACGCCGACAACTCCGAAGCGGGCGATGAAGGCGTGTCGGAGCGGAAGAAATCGCTCAATCTGCCCGAGGAAAACCTGCTCTATTTCCTTGAGAAGAACAGCCTTGTCCTCGAACCCTGGCAGCGCGAGATCCTCAGGATCGTCCGCGTCATTGCGCAGTATTTTTACCCGCAGCGGCAAACCCAGGTGATGAACGAAGGCTGCGCCACTTTCGTGCACTACACGCTCATGAACATGCTGTTCGACCGTGGCCGGATCACCGAAGGCGCGATGCTCGAAATCCTGCGCAACCACTCGAACGTGATCTTCCAGCCATCCTTCGACGACCAGCGGTTTTCCGGCATCAACCCCTACGCGCTCGGGCTTGACATGATGCAGGACATTCAGCGCATCTCGACCGAGCCGACAGCCGAAGATCGCGACTGGTTCCCGGACATAGCCGGCCGTGGCGACTGGCTTGAGACGCTGCTCGACGCCTGGGCCAACCACCGCGACGAATCCTTCATTCGCCAGTATCTCAGCCCGACCTTGATACGAAAATGGCGGCTCTTCGTCCTGGCCGATGGAGCCGACCAACCGCACTACGAAGTCGCATCGATCCACAACGAGCGGGGCTACAACAACATACGCGCCGCGCTGGCCCACAGCTATGATGTGGGCGCGAGCCGGCCCGACATCCAGGTTGTGGACGTGGACCTGCTCGGCGACCGGCATTTGCGGCTACAGCACAAGGTGAAGAATGGGGTCGTGCTGGAGAATGACAGCCGCGACGCGACCCTTCGCCACATCCGGCATCTCTGGGGCTATGAAGTCAGCCTGGCGGCCGTCGACGCCGACACCGACGCAATGGTCGGCGAACGCTCGACCAAGGACTGTTGAGCATCAGGGATGACGCGGTTGTGCGTGTCTGCGACACGATGGACCGTTCAGCTGTCGCCTGCCGGCCTGATCCTGAGCCTGGCGACGCGGTTCTTGTCGCGTTTCATGACGATGAAACGCTTGCCGTGGAAGGTGAAGGCCTGCTTCTCCTCGGGGATCGACTGCGTCTCATGGATGACCAGGCCGGCGATGGTGGTTGCCTCCTCGTCCGGCAGGTCCCAGTCGAGCGCCCGGTTCAGGTCGCGGATCGGCACGGTTCCGTCGACGACGACGGAACCGTCCGCCTCCTGCTTGACGCCCTGTATGTCGACATCGTGCTCGTCGGCGATCTCGCCGACAATCTCCTCGATGATGTCCTCCAGCGTCACCAGCCCTTCGACCTCGCCATACTCGTCGACGACGACGGCGAAATGCGCCTTGCGGCGCAGGAAGGCGTTGAGCTGTTCCTGCAATGTCGTCGTATCGGGCACGAACCAGGGCTTTGACGCGATCTTCATCACATCGATCCTGGAGAAGTCGTTGCCGACATCGTTGAGGGCGCGCAGCAGGTCCTTGGCGTGCAGCACGCCGACAATGTTGTCGAGCGACCCCTTCCACAAAGGCATGCGGGTGTGCGGGCTCTGCAGGATCTCGCGCACCACGGCTTCCGGTGCATTGTCGGCGTTGACCGAGCGCATATTGGTGCGGTGGACCATGACGTCGGAGACTTCGAGCTCCTCGAGGTCGAACAACCCGCCGATGCGATCGCGCTCCTCGCGCACCACCTGGCCGTCACGGCGGAAATCGTCGACGGCGCCGCGCAGCTCGTCCCCGCTCGAACGCTGCGGCTCGATGCGCGACAGTTCATAGCCGAAAGCGGCAAGCAGGCGCGTGCGCATGGCGACGGCCAACAGGATGAGGACGGCAAGGAAAGCGACGACGATCCAGCCGGCCCCGTTCATTTCGGACGGCTTCCTTGCCTGTCCGGACGGCTTCCTTGCCGGCCCGGACGGCTTTCCGTCGCGCTCGGGTGGTTCTCCCTGAGGAACGACAGCACTTCCGAGGCCGGCACGTCCTTGGCGATGAAGGCCTCTCCGATGCCGCGCGTCAGGATGAAGGTCAGCGCGCCGCGCGACACTTTCTTGTCCTGGGTGATGAAGCCAAGCAGTGCATCGGCGTCGGGCAGTTCGCCGGGAATGTCAGCCATCCGCCACGGCAGTCCCACCGTGTTGAGATGCGCCTCGACGCGCGCCGCATCGTCTGGACTGGCCAGGTTGAGCCGCGACGAGAAGCGATGCGCCAGCGCCATGCCGATGGCGACCCCCTCGCCATGGACGAGGCGGGCGCCGTCATATCGGGTGGCGGCCTCCAGCGCATGGCCGAAAGTGTGGCCGAGATTGAGGAGCGCGCGGTCGCCGGTCTCGAACTCGTCGCGGGCAACGACATCCGCCTTGGCGCGGCAGGCCTCGGCGATGGCCTCCACCCTCTCCGGTCCGCCGGCGAACACGCTGGCCCAGTTTTTCTCCAGCCAGGCGAAGAATTCGGGCCGGTCGATCAGCCCGTATTTGGCGAGTTCGGCATAGCCGGCGCGAAATTCGCGGATCGGCAGCGTATCGAGCACTCCGGTATCGGCCAGCACCAGCTTCGGCTGATGGAAGACGCCGACCAGGTTCTTGCCGCGCGCGCTGTTGATGCCGGTCTTGCCCCCGACCGAGGAATCGACCTGCGCCAGGAGCGAGGTCGGGATCTGCACGAAGTTCATGCCGCGGCGCACGATGCCGGCGGCAAAGCCGGCCAGGTCGCCGATGACGCCGCCGCCGAGGGCGATGACGACGTCGCCGCGTTCCAGCTTCGCGGCCAGGACGCCGTCCACTACCTCTTCGAGATGCGCGAAACTCTTGGTTTTCTCGCCGGGCGGCAGCGTGATCACGGCGGGCTCGATGCCGCTCTCGAGCAGACCGGCCTTCAGCGTATGGAGATGCGCCGCCGCGACGTTTTCGTCGGTCACGACTGCGACGCGTCGGCCCGGCAGGCGGCGCGACATCTCGGCGCCGGCGTGCGACAAAAGCCCCGGCCCGATCAGGATGTCGTAAGCCCGCTCGCCAAGTCCGACCTCGACGGCAACGGCAGCAGCGGCGCTCATGGTTCGACCTCGCCCGCGGGAGTGGTCTGGGCTATATCGAAATGCCGGCACAGCGCCTCCACCACCTCGGCCGCGATGACTTCCTTGCGGTCGTCGCGGGTCGGCACGGTGACGTCCGATGTCGCATAGACCGGATAGCGTTCACTCATCAGCCGCTCGAGCACGCCACGCGGATCGGGGCTCTTCAGCAGCGGCCGGTTCTGTTTCTTGGAGACCCGGTCCATCAAAAGGTCGAGTTCGGCCTTCAGCCATACCGACACGCCATGTGCCGCTATCGCCTCGCGCGTCTGTGCGTTCATGAAGGCGCCGCCGCCGGTCGACAGCACCTGCGGGCCGTTTTCCAGCACGCGCAGGATGACGCGCTGCTCCAGCGCCCGGAACTCCGTTTCGCCATAGCGTTCGAACAGTTCCGGAACGGTCATGCGCGAGACGTTTTCGATCTCCTGGTCGCTGTCGATGAAAGGCAGCGCCAGCACGGTGGCGACCTTGCGGCCGATCGCGGTCTTGCCGGCGCCCATCAGGCCGACAAAGACGATGGAGCGGCCGCCAAGCCTGCCCAGCAGCGCGGCATGGCTCCCGCCCGGAGGATTTGCTGGTAGCGCGTTCATCAGCCTCGAAGCCCTCTTTGCCGGCGTATCGACATGAAAAGCCCGGTTGCGTCAAGCGCACTGAGGCAGGCTGGCCTCCCGCGAGCGAGGAACCGGCTGCATTGGAAGTTGCCGGCGCGCTTCAGCTTCTTGCTTGAATTGGCCGGATTGGCGTCCCATAAGGGCACAGGGTTTGGAAACGCAGAACAAGAAGACGGGCGAAGATTGATGCCGACACTGTTTCGCCTTGTCGTGATAACAGCGATTCTGGCGGGCATCGCCTATGGTACGATGTTCGCGTTGGTGATGTTCGTCGAGCCGAAAAAGGCGGAAATGAGCGTGCGCATCCCTCCGGAAAAGCTGAACCCAAAGAAAAACTGAGCCCGAAGAAAAACTTCAGGAAATGAACAGCGCTGCCCGCATCGAAGCCTTTCTGGAGATGATGAGCGCCGAGCGGGGTGCCGCCGAAAACACGCTCTCCTCCTATCGCCGCGACCTCGATGACGCTTCGCAGGAAATCCCCGGCGGTCTTGCCGGCGCCGGCGCCGAAGACATCCGCGCCTATCTCGACGACATCGCCGCACGCGGCTTCGCCCCGACATCGCAGGCACGCAAATTGTCGGCGATCCGCCAGTTCTTCAAATTCCTCTACGCCGAGGGCCTGCGCCGCGACGACCCGACCGGCACGCTGGACAGCCCGAAAAAAGGCCGCCCGCTGCCGAAGACCATGAGCGAGGCCGACACCGGCCGGCTGATCGACCGCGCCGCGCAGGAGGCCGGCGATGCCGGGCTTGGCGAGAGCGACAGGCTGGCGGCGCTGCGCCTGCATGCGCTGGTCGAAGTGCTTTATGCCACGGGCCTGCGCGTTTCGGAACTGGTCGGCTTGCCGGTGACGGTGGCGCAGCGCGACGACCGTTTCTTCATGGTGCGCGGCAAGGGCAACAAGGAGCGCATGGTGCCGCTGTCGGCCAAGGCGCGCGCGGCGATGCGGGCCTGGCTCGCCGCCCGGGCCAACGTGCCCGCTTTCGCCGACAGCCCGTTCCTGTTTCCTGCCGCGTCGGACAGCGGCTACCTCTCGCGCCAGGTCTTCGCCCGCGACCTCAAGGGGCTGGCGGCCCGGGCCGGCATTGCCTCGGCCAAGGTCTCGCCGCATGTGCTTCGCCATGCTTTCGCCAGCCATCTCTTGCAGAACGGGGCTGATCTCAGGGCCGTGCAGCAACTGCTTGGCCATGCCGACATATCGACGACACAGATCTATACCCATGTGCTGGAGGAGCGATTGGTGCGGCTGGTCAACGATCATCACCCGCTTGCCGACTAGACCTCATATCGCTATGTGAGGGCGACGTTCCATCGCCCGGAGCCCCGGATTTCAGGGTCCCGCCAGTCTTTGCTTCCGACGTATCGGTCCGCCCAAGCATGTACAACTACCTCGATTTCGAAAAGCCGGTGCAGGATCTGGAACTCAAGATCCTGGAACTGAAGAAGCTTGCCGAGAACGGCGAGGCGGTCGATGTCGCCGACGAGATCAGCAGGCTCGAGAAGCGGTCGCGCGATGCCCTGCGCGATCTCTACAAGGCATTGACCCCATGGCAGAAGGTGCAGGTGGCGCGCCACTCCGACAGGCCCCACTGCGTCGACTACATCAAGGGCCTGTTCAGCGATTTCACGCCGCTCGCCGGCGACCGCAATTTCGGCGAGGACCAGGCGATCGTCGGCGGCTTTGCCCGGTTCCGCGGCGAACCGGTAGCGATCCTCGGCCAGGAGAAGGGCTCCGACACGGCGAGCCGGCTGAAGCACAATTTCGGCTCGGTGCGCCCCGAAGGCTATCGCAAGGCCGTGCGGCTGATGGAGCTTGCCGACCGCTTCAAGATCCCGCTGCTGACGTTGGTCGACACGGCCGGCGCCTATCCCGGCGTCGGCGCCGAGGAGCGCGGCCAGGCCGAAGCCATTGCCCGTTCGACCTCGGCCTGCCTTGCGCTCAAGGTGCCGTCGATTTCGGTTGTCATCGGTGAAGGCGGTTCGGGCGGCGCCATTGCCATCGCCACCGCCAACCGCGTCTACATGCTGGAACATGCCATCTATTCGGTGATCTCGCCCGAGGGCGCGGCCTCCATCCTGTGGCGCGACACGACGCGCTCCAAGGACGCGGCGACCAACATGAAGATCACCGCCCAGGACCTTCTGGAACTGAAGATCATCGACGCCATCATTCCCGAACCGATCGGCGGCGCCCAGCGCGCACCCGAAACGGTGATTGCCGCGACGGGCGATCTCATCGCCAGGACGATGAAGGATTTTGCCGGCGCCAACATGGATTTTCGCGAGCAGCGCCGCGAGAAGTATCTGGCAATGGGCCGCAGCCTCTGACCACGATTTGGCGGCTCAACCGGGCCGCCGCAAGCCGCCTCCACGGCAACGCTCCACGGCAATGTGGCGGCGATGAGCAATTTCGCCACAAAAATGCCGCCGGATTCGGTTCAATGGAATTGCCGTGAGGGGTGGCCGGGGCTTGCGGTAAGGAATTTTCAAGGTTAACGGGCTTACGGTCCGTCTGTGTTCAGCATGCGGGCTCGGCCGTTTCGAAGCCATTGGCCCGAAAGAGAAGACGTAGCCTTATCCATGTTTGCCAAGCTTGCCCGCACCGGAATTCTCATCACCGCGATAGCCGTCGCCGGCTGCAATGATTCGTCGATGAAGGATTTTGCCCCGGAGGCCAACAAGCCCCTGCCCGACAAGATCCTGGCCGACATGAGGGCCAAGGGCATGGTGCGCACCTCCTCAGTGATGGCGCGCATCTTCAAGGAAGAGGGCAAGCTCGAAATCTGGAAGGCCAAGACCAACGGCCGCTACGACATGGTCGCCAGCTACGATATCTGCAAATGGTCGGGCAAGCTCGGGCCGAAATACACCGAGGGCGACCGCCAGGCGCCGGAAGGTTTTTATACCGTGCGTCCGGCGCAGATGAACCCGCGCTCGAACTACCATCTGTCCTTCAACATCGGCTATCCCAATGCCTATGACCGCGCCAACGGCCGCACCGGCTCCAACCTGATGGTGCACGGCGCCTGCTCGTCTTCGGGCTGCTATTCGATGACCGATGCCCAGATCGAGCAGATCTATGCGTTCGGCCGCGATGCCTTCCAGGGCGGCCAGACCGAGTTCCAGATCCAGGCCTTCCCGTTCCGCATGACCGCCGCCAACATGGCGCGCTACCGCAACGACCCGAATTACGAATTCTGGAAGATGCTGAAGGTCGGCTACGACAATTTCGAGATCACCAAGGTACCGCCGAAAGTCGACGTTTGCGAGAAGCGCTACGTCTTCAACCAGGTGGCTCCCGAAGGCACCACATTCAATCCGACCGGCCCCTGCCCTGCGTCCACGCAGCCGGATTCGCTGAAAAGCGCCTACAGTGCTTATCAGAGCACGTATGAGGCTGCGTTCAACGGCGCCCTCAAGGCAAGCACGCCGGCGCCCAAGCCCACCATCGCCGGCATCAAGGAAGCCAGCATCGTCTCCGACTGGTCCAAGCGCCGTGCGCGCGGCGAGCGCGTGCCGATCGACCCGCCATCGCTCAACTCGGACGGCTCGGTCACCGAGACGGCGCGCATGGGCCGCATCGATTCGCCCGCCGGCCGCAAGATGGCCGCGCTCGATGCCGAAAAGGCCGCGAAGCAAAAAGCCGAGGAGCAGCGGCTGGCCGCGATAGAAGCTGCCAAGCAGGCCAAGGCGCAAGCGCTGGCCGAAAAGGAAGCCGCCAAGGCGCAGGCGCTGGCCGAAAAGGAAGCGGCCAAGACCGCCAAGGAAGCCCCTGTCGCCACCGCGACGATCGAAGCGCCGGCCGAGCCCGCACCGCCGGCCGAAACGCAGGCCGCAAGTGCCGACGAGAGCCGCGTGACGAGGCTGAAGAACAAGCTGCTCGGCATGTTCGGCGGCTGACATTTTTCGCCGTGACCGACGTCACCGTCTACGATCTGAAGGGGCTGAACTGCCCTTTGCCGGTGCTGAAGGCGAAGAAGCGGCTGGCCGGGATGCGGCCCGGCAGCCGGCTCTGGCTGGAAACGACCGATCCGCTCGCGGTTATCGACATTCCGGCGTTCTGCGCCGACTCTGGTCATCATCTCGTAGAGACATCCGCCATATCAGGCGGTCACCGCTTCCTGGTCGAGCGCGGCGAATAGCTGTCGTAAAGGTCAGCGTCCCGCGATCGCCAAGGGATTGTTCTCCAGCGCCGCGCGGTCGGGCGTGTCGATCGAGGGCCGGTTGGTGAAGGCGGCAAACAGTAGCCTTACATAGTCTTCGGGCATGTCGAGCGTGATCAGCACCAGCCGGGTGCCGCGCTGGCCGTCCGGCCAGGACGGCAATCGAGCTGGCGGATGCAGGATTTTCTGCACGCCATGCACCACCAGCGGCCGCGACGGATCTTCCTCGAGTTCGATGACGCCCTTCATGCGCAACAGGCGCTCGCCATGCGTGGAGCGCAAAAGATCGAGGAACATCTCGATGGCCGAGAACGGCACCGGGCCGTCATGCACCAGGGAGTGGGTGCGGATTCGCTGATCGTGCCGGTGCCCGTGGTCGTGGCCGTGCCCCTGGTCATGCCCGTCATGATCATGATGATCATGGTCATGCGTCGCCTCCTCGCCGAGCCAGCGCCGCACATCGGCGGATTTGGTCGCTGGGTTGTAGAGGCCGCAGTCGAACAGCGCCGCGACGCTCCTTTTCGCATCGTCGACAGCCAGCAGTTCGGCGCCCGGATTGATCTGCCGCAGCCGCGTCCGCAGCGCTTCCGGTCCATCCGGACCAGCGACCAGGTCGGTTTTGGAGAGCACGATGCGGTCGGCGACGGCGACCTGCTTGACCGCCTCGACATGGGCGTCGAGCGTGGCATCGCCGTTGACCGCGTCGACCAAGGTGATGACGCCGTCGAGCCGGAAAGCCTGGACCAGTGCCGGATGCGCCATGATCGATTGCAGCACCGGTGCCGGATCGGCAAGGCCGGTGGTCTCGACGATGACGCGGGCAAGGCGGGCGATGCGGCCGGTCTGCAGCCGGTCGACCAGATCGGCCAGCGTGTCGACCAGTTCGCCGCGTACCGTGCAGCAAAGGCAGCCGTCCGAAAGCTGGATGATGCCGTCGGACGCCTGTTCCACCAGCAGGTGATCGATCGCCACTTCGCCATATTCGTTGATGATGACGGCCGTGTCGGCCAGCGCCGGGTCCTTCAGGAGCCGGTTGAGCAGCGTCGTCTTGCCGGCGCCGAGAAAACCGGTCAGCACGGAAACAGGGATGGGAAAACCACTCATTGCCTAGTTCGCAACCTTGACGGGTTGGTCGCCCTGCGCAGCCGAGCCCGCCACCGTCGGGCCGGCGCCGGGCGCCGGTCTGTCCGGCCGCCAGGTCGGAATAGGCACGTCGGCATATTCCTGGCTGCCCTGGGCGAGCATGGCCAGCGGGGTCGGGCCGGTCGCGCCGCCAAGCCCCACGGCAACCAGTGTCGGCACGTGGTCGAGCTTTTCCTGGTAGGGCGATTTCGGCACGTTCTTGGCGACGACGGGCGGAGCCTCGGACTGCTCAGCCGGCGCCTTCTTCTTGCAGATCTCGTCACGCATGTCGTTGGGCGAGATGGTGTCGCCGTAGGGCGCCAGCGTGGCAATGGTGGCCGAGCCGGCGGCAGGCGTATCGAAACCCTGGTCGAGCAGTTTGGCCGCGGCCTCGGCACGGGTGATCGCCGACTTCTCGCCGAGCACCACCGCCACCAGCGTGCGGCCGTTGCGGGTCGCCGAACCGATCATGTTGAAGCCGGAGGGGCAGACGAAGCCCGTCTTCATGCCGTCGGCCCCGGGATAGCGACCGATCAACAGGTTGTAGTTGGGGATCGCCTTCTTGCCGACCGCAAGCCCCTCGATCGAGAACCACGGCGCATATTGCGGAAACTCGCGGCGGATCGCCGTCACCAGCACGGCCAGGTCGCGCGCTGTGGTGTACTGGTCCGGCGAATAAAGCCCGTTCGGATTGACGAAATGCGTTCCGTTCATGCCGAGCCGGACCGCCTCGGCGTTCATGCGCTCGGCAAAGGCTGCCTGCGATCCCCCGACATTCTCGCCGACGGCCATGGCGATATCGTTTGCCGACTTGACCAGCATCATCTTCAGCGCATTGTCGAGCCGCATCACCGAGCCTGGCTTGAAGCCCATCTTGCTCGGCGGCTCGGCGGCGGAATGTTTCGTTACCTTGATCGGCGAATCGAGCCGGACCTCGCCGGCCGCGATCGCCCGGAAGGTCACATAGGCCGTCATCAGCTTGCTCAGCGATGCCGGGTACCAGCGCTTGAACGCGTCCTGATGCTGGAGGATCTTGCCGCTGTTCAGGTCGAACAGCACGACCGGATTGGCCGGCGCCGGCCCGGCCAGCGCCGAGAACGCCACGGCGCCCGCGCAGAATAGTTTGAGGAAATGCCTGTGCCTCATGATCGAATCCGAAATCGCCTCTTGCCGTAGTCGCCCCTGGCTCCGTAAGATTTACGCGATCGCCAGCAAAATGAGTCCGTCCTCAAAAACGGACCGCATTGTTGCGGTGCTATTTACTCTATGTGACGTCAACATGGCAAAGTGCCTGACGATCACAATTGCAAGGCAGCGGACCTGCCCCAACAGCGAGATGGAACTATCATGCCAATCCTGAACCGTGCCGCCGAAATGCAGGACGAGGTTGCCGGCTGGCGACGACATCTGCACCAGACCCCGGAACTGAATTTCGACGTCTTCAAGACAGCCGCCTTCGTCACCGAGAAGCTGAAGGCCTTCGGCTGCGACGATGTGGTGACGGGGCTGGGCAAGACCGGCGTCGTGGGCATCATTCGCGGCCGCCAGGGCGAAGGCGCCACCATCGGCCTGCGCGCCGACATGGACGCGCTGCCGCTCAACGAGATCACCGGCAAGCCCTATGCCTCGACCGTTCCCGGCAAGATGCATGCCTGCGGCCATGACGGCCATACGGCGATGCTTTTGGGTGCGGCGAAGTATCTCGCCGAGACCCGCAACTTCGCCGGTTCGGTGGCGGTCATCTTCCAGCCGGCCGAAGAAGGCGGCGGCGGCGGCAACGAGATGGTCAAGGACGGCATGATGGAGCGTTTCGACATCGCGAAAGTGTTCGGCATGCACAACATGCCGGGCCTGCCGGTCGGCCAGTTCGCCATCCGGCCGGGCCCGATCATGGCGGCGACCGCGGAATTCACCATCACCGTGAAAGGCCGCGGCGGCCATGCGGCGATGCCGCACGGCACGATCGACCCGATCGTCATCACCAGCCAGTTGGTCGGCGCCCTGCAGACGATCGCCTCGCGCAGCACCGACCCGGTTGAAGCGGTGGTGGTGTCGGTGACCAAATTCCATGCCGGCGACGCCTACAACATCATCCCGGAATCGGCGGAGATCGCAGGCACGGTGCGCACCTTGCGCAAGGAAATCGCCAAGAAGTCGGAAGAGCGCATTCGTGCCATCTGCGACGGATTGGCCACGGCCTTCGGCGCGAAGATCGAGGTCGATTACCAGGCGAACTACCCCGTAACCTTCAACCATGCGGAAGAGACGGTTTTTGCCAGCGACGTCGCGGCAAACGTCGCCGGCGACGCTCATGTCCACCGCGGCATCCAGCCCGTGATGGGCGGCGAGGACTTCTCCTACATGCTGGAAGCCAGGCCCGGCGCCTTCATTTTCATTGGCAATGGCGACACCGCCGGCCTTCACAACCCGGCCTATGACTTCAACGACGAGGCCATCCCGCACGGCATGAGCTACTGGGTGAAGCTGGCCGAAACCGCGCTCGCCGCCTGAGGCCTGGCGGCGGCGGGGGCGGGCCGATTGTGTTCGGCCCGCCCCTGTCGGTAGCTAATCAAGTTGTCCGGTTTGGTAGCACATGATCTGTCCGCTTCTGTTTTGGCGTCGAAGCGGTTCA
>NZ_VFWB01000016.1:0-123063 GCF_006442375.1 Mesorhizobium sp. B2-2-4
CCGCTGAATACGTCAAGATTTGCGACGTCTACGGCGCTGGCTACTTCTACATCCCCGGCACCGAGACCTGCCTGCGCATCGGCGGCTACATCCGTTATGACATCGGCGGCGGCGACGTCGGTTCGTTCAATGGTTCGAAGACTGCGGACCACCAGGACGGCTCGGTAAATGACACCTGGCACAAAAATGCCCGCTTCACGCTGAAGACCTGGACCGGCCAGGAAACCGAACTCGGCACCTTGAAGACCTACACCGAGACCCGCTTCAACTTCGGCAACGACAACGCCATCGAGTTCGCCAACACCGCCCACAACAAGGACGTCTCGCTGAACTTCGCCTGGATCCAGCTCGGTGGTCTCCGCGTTGGTAAGGACGAATCGGCCTTCGATACGTTCGTCGGCTACGCCGGCAACGTGATCCAGGATACGCTGGTTCCTTATGGTGACTTCGACACCAACGTCGTTCAGTACTACTTCGACGCCGGCAACGGCTTCTCGGCCGTGGTCTCGCTCGAAGAAGGCGCGGGCGTTGTCGGCACGATCGACAGCTACGTTCCGCATGTCGTCGGCGGTCTGAAGTGGACGCAGGGCTGGGGCGCCATCAGCGGTGTCGTCGCTTATGACAGCAACTACGAAGAAGTTGCCGGCAAGGTTCGCTTGGACGTGAACGTCAACGACGCACTGTCGCTGTGGGTCATGGGCGGCTACGGCACCGATGACAACCTCAACGACGACGCGGGCAATGTTATCGACGCTCATGGTCGCGGTTTCTACAAGCAGTGGGGCGGCAACTGGGCTGTCTGGGGCGGCGGTACCTACAAGTTCAACGAGAAGACCTCGTTCAACGCGCAGGTGTCGTATGACGATTGGAAGAACCTGGGCATCGCGGCGAACATCGCCTACGACGTCGTCCCGGGCTTCACGGTCACGGCCGAAGTCGACTACCTCAATGCAGGCAGGTTCGACGACGCCGACTTCTCCAACTGGACCGGCGCCGACAAGAAGAGCAGCATCGGCGGTATCCTCCGCTTCCAGCGCTCGTTCTAAGGGCTGGTTCCATACAGGTGAAATCCAGCCCGGGCGCATCAACGCCCGGGCTGTTTTTGTTTCGTGACTGGATCAAGGCAAACAGAAGGAACAGGGGGTAACGGTAGCTGAATAGAGTCCGTGGGATGGTTTCGTGGGATCCGCTGATGGCGGATGAAATCACAACTGCGTGATTCAAATCTCTTGAAAGGACGCTCCCAAGCGGATAGGGCTGAATCTATCCCACTCGGGGGTGTGGCAAATGATGACGACCGAAGCGATTCAAGAGGGCGAGCCCTCCGATCATTTTTCGATGTTTTCTTCTCAGAACTCAAAGTTTAACTACACCTACAATAGGATACGAGAAGTAAAATCGCATAGGGTTGGAGATCTTTTTTCGGCATATCGAGATATATTGTGGGATGATGGGCGACATAAATACAATGTCAGCTCGTTCATCGGCGAGATAGACGAGATTCTGCTCGGGGAGCGTTTCAGCGCCTTTGACCAGAGTACCCTGGACAACCTTATCGGCACCTTGCGCCAGCGCGGCAACAGCAACGCAACCATCAATCGGAAGATGGCTGCCCTCAGCAAACTGCTGCGCAAGGCCTACAAGATGGGAGATATCCACAGCCTGCCCGAGTTCCGCCGCCAGAAGGAGCGGTCGGGACGGATTCGTTTCCTTGAAAGGGACGAGGAGGCCAGGCTGTTTGCTGCCATCAGGAGCCGCAGCGAGAATGCCTACCGGCTTTCCGTCTTCCTGGTCGACACTGGCTGCCGCCTTGGCGAGGCGCTCGGGCTGATCTGGAACGACATCCAGGAGCATCGCGTCTCCTTCTGGATCACCAAGTCCGGCCGAAGCCGCACCATTCCGATGACCGAGCGTGTCAAGGAAGTGATCAAGCTGCCTCCCGGCGAAGGCCGTCGGCCGAAAGGCCCGTTCACCACATTCAGCCAGGCTCAATACCGTGCCATCTGGAACGATGCGAAGGCCGAAGTCGGTCTGGCCGCCGACGACCAGGTGGTGCCGCACATTCTGCGCCATACCTGCGCCTCGCGTCTTGTTCAGGGCGGTATCGACATCAGGCGCGTGCAGATGTGGCTCGGCCACCAGACCCTGTCGATGACGATGCGCTATGCGCATCTGGCCACCAATGACCTCGACGGCTGCGTCACCGTGCTGGAAGTACCCCGGTCTGGCGGCGCCGACAGCGTGAAGGCAGCGCCCGAACCGTCCCCGCGCGCTGCCGCGCGCGGTGCGGCAGACCAGCCGGCAGCCGTGAAGACCACGGCTAAGGCAATGAAGAAGGCCTCAAAGTCCCGATAAGTTCACGCTTTGAAGACGCTGTGGACAACCAATTCCGTGGATCCCCCGATCTGCGGGTTATTTCAGGCATGCTATTCCGGCTTCGGAACCTACCTTGGTCGCCCTGCTGTCGTTTGCCTCGCCGGCAACGGTTTTTAAAGGCGGGTCGGCAGCCGCTCGGCTCTGTCGAGGAAAGCGGCGATGTCGCCCGGCAAGGTTCCGGTTTCGAGAAAAGGGGCGTGACCCTGGCCTTCGACGGTGATCGTCTGCATTGCCGGATGGCGCTCCCGCATCTGCCGCTGTGTGTCCACCGACAGCAAACTCGAATTGGCGCCGCGTATGGCGAGCATGGGAAGGGCCGACAGCGCGTCGAATTGCGGCCACAGCGCCGGCAGCGGCTGCGTCAGGTCGAGATTTGCAACAGTGTCGACCAGCTTCGGGTCGAAATCCGGCAGCAGGCCCTGATCCGTTTCGCGGTAGAGCGCCAGCACCATGCGATCCCAGTCCGCATCGGCGAGCGCTGAAAAATCCCGGCCATGAACGCGGCGTTGGGCTGCCACTGCTTCGGCGAAGGTCTTCGGCTTCGGTTTGCGTTCGAGATACGACTGGATATAGGCAAGGCCGGCCGGCTCGATCACCGGTCCGATATCGTTCAGCACGATCGCTTTCAATATGGCCGGCCGCAGCGCACCCAGGACGTGAATGACCAGGCCGCCGCGCGAGGTGCCGACGAAGGCGGCTTCCTCGATTCCCAATGCCGCCAGTCCGGCAAGAATGTCGCCGGCTTCGACGCCGACATTGTAGCGGCTGACATCGGGATCATAATCGGACTGCCCGCGGCCGCGACAGTCAAAGGCGACGACCTTGCGTGGGCTTCCCGCTTTGCCGGCCAAATAGAGCGCGAGTTCGTGGAAGTCGCGTGCATTGCGGGTGAGCCCGGGCAGACAGACGACTGGCCAATGTCGCGAATTTGCGTCGCCATAGATCCGGGCATGGAGCTTCAGCCCATTGGGTCCCGCGTAGAAGAAATCGGAGAAACCTTCGCTCGCCATTGGAATGCTGCCCCTTGCTCTCGCCGGATGGTCCGTCTGCTACAGGCGAGGGAAGGGATGGTCAAATGGAGCAGTTACTTCTCCTCTTGCGGGCCGAAGGTGGCGAGGCCCTTCACTCAGCCAAGGCGAGTGGATCCGCGCGAGGCCAACTCCTCTCGCAAGGAAACGAAAGCCGTCAACTTCGCCCGTTCACAAGATCTCCCACAATGTCATACTTGCCGGAAATGCGCATCTTGTACACCTCGTAGTTCTCCATCACGCGCTGCACATAACTCCTTGTTTCCGTGTAAGGAATCCGCTCGATCCAGTCAACGACGGCGTCGATGTCCTTGCCGCGCGGATCGCCGTATTTCGCCACCCATTGGGCAGCGCGGCTGGGGCCGGCATTGTAGCCGGCGAAGGTCAGCACATAGGAGCCGTTGAAGCGGTCGAGCTGCTGGCCGAGGAAGGCCGAGCCCAGCGTCGCATTGTAGCCGGCATCGGTGGTCAGGCGTGCCTGCGAGAATTGCAGCCCGGCCTTCTTCGCCAGTTGCTTGGCGGTTGCCGGCATCAGCTGCAGCAGCCCGCGCGCGCCGGCGCTCGATATGGCGCCGATGTTGAATTCGCTTTCCTGGCGGGCGATGGCATAGGCCAGCGCCTTGCCCGAACCGGAAATATCGGCGCTATCGGGGATGACCCCCAAAGGATGCGACAGCGCGCCGACATCGATGCCACGCGCGCCGGCGATCTTGCCGATCTTGAGCGACATGAAGTGGTTGCCCTGCTTTTCCGCCAGCACGGCCAGGAGCGCCAGTTCGCCCGGGCTGGTCAACTGTCCTGCAAGGTCACGATAGAGCGTTTCGGCATAACGGTCGTAGCCCGCCTCCTGCAGCCGCTTGATGGCGGCGACGGCTTCGCGACCGGCAAAACTCTGGCGGTCGGCGGCACTCGGTGTGGGATAGACGATGTTCAGCGTCGGGCGACCAATGCGCTCGGCGGCGAGCTGGCCGTAGAATGTCGTGCCATAGGCCGCCGCGCGCGCAAAATAGTCCTTTGCGTTACCTGGACCACCAACTTCGGCGGCGCGGCCGAGCCAGTAATAGGCGCGCGACAATGTCATCGGCCCCTGCGCAAGGTCGGCGATGCGCGCGAAATGTGTTGCGGCAAGCCTGGGATCGTTCAGACCGCGCAGCGCGTACCAGCCGGCATGGAATTCGGCTTCGGCGGCGTTCGCTGTGCTTTCGGCCGCATGCATGGCGACGATCCTGTAGGCGGCTTTCATGTCACCCTTGTCGACCAGCTCGCGCGACAGTACCCGGCGCTCCACCCACCAGGCATCCGGGTCGACCAGCGCTTCGCGATCCGTCGGCGCCTTCATCACGATGGCGGCGGCGTCGGCAATATTGTCTTGCTTGCGAAGATATTCGGCTTGCGCGAAGAAATAGCCGGCAGAACGCTGTGAAGCCGGCACCGCCTTGAGCAGCTTGGGGGTGTTCTTGTCGCCCTTGTCGGCCGCCGCCCAGGCGGTGGCCAGTTGCTCCGCTTGCGCCGGGCCGGCGACGCGCTGCGCCGCGCCGACCCGGTCGGCGTAGAACATGCGCTCCATGCGGAATCGGTGATCGGCGGCCGGGATCAGCCCGCCGAACTCCTTGATCAGCGCTGTCTCGTCCTTGGCCTCCAGGATCGCGGTGCGCCAGAACGGCACCAGCACCGAACGCGCCGCCTCTGCCTTGCCCAGGGCCACATAGGCGCGGGCAAGAAGCATCACGCCTTCGAATGTCTGCGGCTGGCTGCCGTCGAACGCCTGCACAACGATGTCGGGGGCGGGGTTCTCGCGATAGAGTGCGCGTTCGCTGTTCTTGCGCAGCGCGGTTGTCCCCGGCCAGTTGGGCAACATCTTCGCTGCGGCCGCAATGTCGCCGCTCGGCATCTTGTCGCCGCCATACAGCGCGATTGCCCAGGCAAGGATGTGCTGGTCGAGCGAACCGGCGGAAAGGGCATCGCGCGCGGCGCGGGCACCGGGAATGTCGCCCGCCGCCAGTGCGTCCAGACCGCTCTTCAACTGCACGATGCTGGCAGAGGGGGCCGTATCGCGTGGACCCGCATCTTGCGAGCTTTGCATGCCGGGCACCGGAATGGCCGATGTCAACTGCACGTCGACGCTGCCGCCGATCGCCATCTCGGGCATCAGCGCGACGACCGCGCCCAGGAGCGCGAAAAGATGAGGCCGCCTAGTCGGCATCGTTCAGCCTTTACACATCACCAGCAGGCGCGGAAGCTTCGCGATCTGGACCAGACCGTAAACTTAGGTCATGAAGGGCCAGTTAACAAAAGGTTATCGAGGCCGTTCGAATTGCGTTTGCTGGCAGAATGGCAATGCTTGCCGCGCAACCATGTCGAGACTATGGTGCGCCGCCTCGCTTTCGGTTAGAAGGCGCGACATTAAGACCAGAGACGAAAACACCCATGCCTATCGCCCAAAAGTGGCTACCGGTTTTGGGATAACGATATGCGTGAACAAGAAGTCCCAAGGAGTTGGACGAACATGCTGAGAGGCTCGCTGACCGCGCTCGTGACACCGTTCGAAAAGAGCGGGCGTTTCGACGAGAAAGCCTTTCGCGCCTTTGTCGACTGGCAACTTGCGGAGGGCACGACAGCCCTTGTTCCCGTTGGCACCACCGGCGAGTCGCCGACGCTGTCGCATGACGAGCATCGTCAGGTGGTCAAGGTCTGCATCGAGGCGGCCAGGGGCCGCGCCCCGGTCGTCGCCGGCGCTGGCTCCAACAACACCGCGGAAGCGATCGGCCTGGTCCAATATGCCGAACAGGCAGGCGCCGATGCTGCACTTGTCGTCACTCCCTACTACAACAAGCCGACGCAGCGCGGCCTCTATGAGCACTTCGCCGCCGTCGCCAGGGCAACCAAGCTGCCGATCATCATCTACAACATCCCGCCGCGCTCGGTCATCGACATGATGCCGGAGACGATGGGCCGGCTGGCGCACGACTTCAAGAATATCGTCGGCGTCAAGGACGCGACCGGCAAGGTCGAACGGGTTTCCGAGCAGCGTATGACCTGCGGCAAGGATTTCATCCAGCTTTCCGGCGAAGATGCATCCGCGCTCGGCTTCAACGCGCATGGCGGTGTCGGCTGTATCTCGGTGACGGCCAACGTCGCGCCGCGGCTTTGTGCTGAATTCCAGGAGGCGACGCTGTCCGGCGACAGCGCCAAGGCGCTGGAATTGCAGGATCGCTTGCTGCCGCTGCACAAGGCGATCTTTATCGAACCCGGCGTATCCGGCGCCAAATATGCGCTTTCGAAGCTCGGCAAGGTCGAGAACGTGCTGCGTTCGCCGCTGGTCACGGTCGAACAGTCGACGGCCGAAAAGATCGACGCGGCGATGAAGCACGCCGGCTTGATAAATTAGGGATGAGGCGCCACCTCTCCGCATTATGAATCAAGTCAGAAAAGCCGATCCCAACAACAAGACCGTTGCGGAAAACCGCAAGGCGCGGTTTTCCTATGAGGTGCTCGACACGATCGAGGCCGGCCTGGTGCTGACCGGCACCGAGGTCAAGTCGCTGCGCCAGGGCCAGGCCAACATCCAGGACAGCTATGCCTCGGTCGAGGGCGGCGAGATTTGGCTGATCAACTCCTATCTACCGGAATATCTGCAGGCCAACCGCTTCAACCACGAGCCGCGCCGGCGCCGCAAACTGCTGCTCAACAAGCGCGAGATGGCCAGGCTGTCGCAGAGCGTCGACCGCGAAGGCATGACCCTGGTGCCGCTGAAGATCTATTTCAACGACCAGGGCCGGGCCAAGCTGCTGCTCGCCGTAGGTCGCGGCAAGAAGCTGCATGACAAGCGCGAGACGGAAAAGCAGCGCGACTGGTCGCGTGAGAAGGGCAGGCTCTTGAAAGAGCGCGGGTGACCGCCACCAGGCGGTAGCCAAGCGGATAAGTGTTTGGCTTTCAGGGTTCTAGCCAAGGAGGCAGAATACCGGAGGGGACAGTCTTGAAGAACCGGATCATCCTCTGGGGATCGGTCAGCCTGGTTTTTGCAATGCTCATGGTCGCTGGCGGCTTCTTCTATTTCCATGCGTTTTCTCCGGATCGCGGCAAATATCCTGTCAGGGGCATCGACGTTTCGCATCATCAGGGCCGGATCGACTGGCGACGCGTTGCCGCCGCCGATGTCGCCTTTGCGGTCATCAAGGCGACCGAGGGCGGCGATCATGTCGACGATGCCTTTGCCATCAATCTGCGCGAGGCTCGTGCTGCCGGGCTCGCTGTCGGCGCCTATCACTTTTTCACCTTCTGCCGGCCGGGCGCCGACCAGGCGAAGAATTTCATCGCCGTGGTGCCGCACGACCAGCCTTTGCTGCCGCCGGTTGTCGACATCGAGTTCGGCGGCAATTGCCCGCAGCGTCCTTCGCCCGAACAACTCGACACCGAACTCCAGGCCTTCCTCGGTCCCGTTGAAGCCGCCTTTGGCAAGAAAGCCATCATCTATCTGACCGACGATGCAGCAACGGCCTATGCAGGACAGATCGCCGCCCGTCCGCTCTGGCTTCGCTCACTGCTGCTCGAGCCGGGTCGCGACGATTGGGTCTACTGGCAGTACCACAACAGTGGCCGGGTCGAGGGCATCGTCGGTGACGTCGACCTGAACGTCCTGCAAGGCGGTCAGGAGACGCTGGCCGCGTTGTTCGCGCCGGCGTTGTAAGGCAATTCCAGACCCTACGAATCCAGGAACGCCGCAATTTCCCTGAAAACGCTGACGAACATCGCTTCGGTCAGCACGCCGGTGTTGGTGTTGTAGCGCGAGCAGTGATAGCTGGAAAACAGCGTGATGCCCCCGGCCTCCTGCCGCCCGCCATGCTTGAAGGGATAGGCGGCGACGCGCTGGCCCAGTGCCCGCACGGTCGACTGGTGCGCGATCGAACCAAGTGTCAGCACGGCCCGCATATTGGGAAACCGTGCGATCGTCGGCACAAGGAAAGTCCGGCAGGTGGCGATCTCGGCGCCCACAGGCTTGTTCTCGGGCGGCACGCAGCGGACGGCGTTGGTGATTGCCGTTCCAACGAGCTCCAACCCATCGTCAGGCCGCGCCTTGAACTCGCCGCGCGCCAAGCCGTGCGCGATCAACGTGCCGTAGAGCAGGTCGCCGGCATAGTCGCCCGTGAAAGGCCGGCCGGTGCGGTTCGCTCCGCGCAGGCCGGGCGCAAGCCCGACGATCAGCAGCCGGACCGAATCGTCGCCTTCGGGCGGCAGGAAGGTCGGAACCGGCGCGTTGAACCACGATGGCTCGCGTTGCCGCCACTCGGCAATGAAACCGTGCAGCCGCGGACAGAGCGGGCAATCGCGATCGGGTTCCGGGGAGGCGGCCAGATGTGCGGCCAACGCAGCCGCCCTCAGTACTCGTCCTCTTCCGTCTCGGCCGGTTCGGGTCGGCGCACCGGCCTTTCGGAAGGATCGCGGCCCACCTCGTTCTTCAGCGTCATCAGGTCGATGAAATGGTCGGCCTGGCGGCGCAGATCGTCGGAGATCATCGGCGGCTGCGAGGCCATGGTCGAGACGATCGACACCTTGCGCCCGCGCCGTTGCAGCGCCTCGACCAGCGTGCGGAAATCGCCGTCCCCGGAGAAGATGACATAGTGGTCGACGACATCGGCCAGTTCCAGCGCATCGACGGTCAATTCGATGTCCATGTTGCCCTTGATCTTGCGGCGGCCGGTCGAGTCGGTGAATTCCTTGGCCGGCTTGGTGACGACCTTGAAGCCGTTATAGTCGAGCCAGTCGATCAGCGGCCGGATCGAGGAATATTCCTGATCCTCGACCAGGGCGGTGTAATAGTAGGCGCGCAGCAGGTAACCGCGTTTCTGGAAGCTCGACAGGAGCTTGCGATAATCGATGTCGAAACCGAGCGCGCGCGACGTGGCGTAGAGATTGGCGCCGTCGATGAACAGGGCGATCTTTTCACGGGGGTCGAACATGGAAAAATTCCTTTTCGAAATAAGCGGCCGTCAAAACGAAATGCGACTATCAGTAGGGTTCGCAATAAACCGGCTGACCTTACGCTTTTCGAAATAACGCCAGTTTTGTGGCAATCCAAGGGTGCGTTGCCGCACTGCAAGCAATTGTGATCGCCGGCTTGGTACCGGGCGCACCGGAGCTCGACTGAAACCGGTTTTGGGGGAAATCCGACAAAGCAATGACAGATCCTGCGTTCTCCGGCCCCGGCATTCCATAATGCTTGTATTTCGGCGGCGTTCGGGTTATTGACCGCGCCTGTTTTCCATTAAATCCAGGCATGAAAGGGGCAATCCATGGCCCGCGTAACCGTTGAAGATTGCATCGACAAGGTCGACAACCGCTTCGAGCTGGTGCTTCTGGCCGGCCACCGTGCTCGTCAGATCAGCCAAGGCGCGCAGATCACCGTCCCGCGCGACAATGACAAGAACCCGGTCATCGCACTGCGCGAGATCGCCGACGAGACATTGTCGCCCGACGACCTCAAGGAAGACCTGATCCATTCGCTGCAGAAGCATGTCGAGGTCGACGAGCCCGAAGCCGATGGCGAGGCGATCGCCGATCAGACCGGCGCAGCCGTCACGGCCGCCGATACCGATGATGCGGAGGACAACATCGCCTTCGATCGCATGACCGAGGAAGACCTGCTGGCCGGCATCGAAGGCCTGGTGCCGCCGGAAAAGAGCGACGACTACTAAGACTGCTTTGCGGAGGCGCCTGGAACAATCTTCCGGCACTTCCGTCCCGGCAGTTTCGTGGCTATCTATGACATGCGCCGTGCAGCAGTGCGGCGCATGATTCATTTCATCGCCGAGAGATTCCGCCCATGATGCGTCAGTATGAGCTTGTCGAGCGCGTCCAGCGCTACAAGCCTGACGTCAACGAGGCGTTGCTCAACAAGGCCTATGTCTATGCCATGCAGAAGCATGGCCACCAGAAGCGCGCTTCCGGCGACCCCTATTTCTCGCATCCGCTCGAAGTCGCCGCCATCCTCACCGAAATGCACATGGACGAGGCGACGATCGCCGTCGCCCTGCTGCATGACACGATCGAGGACACCACGGCGACCAGGGCCGAGATCGACGAACTGTTCGGGCCCGAGATGGGCAAGCTGGTCGAGGGTCTGACCAAGCTGAAGAAGCTCGACCTCGTCTCCAAGAAGGCCGAGCAGGCCGAGAACCTGCGCAAGCTTCTGCTGGCGATCTCGGAAGACGTGCGCGTGCTTCTGGTCAAGCTCGCGGACCGCTTGCACAATATGCGCACCCTCGACCATGTGCCGGAAGCCAAGCGCCTGCGCATCGCCGAGGAGACGATGGATATCTATGCGCCGCTGGCCGGGCGCATGGGCATGCAAGGCATGCGCGAGGAGCTGGAGGAGATCGCCTTCCGCTACATCAATCCGGAAGCCTATCGCGCCGTCACCGCCAGGCTCGCCGAGATTTTCGAGCGCAACAAGGATGTGCTGTCCGAGATCGAGAAAGCGCTGTCGGCTCTGTTCGAGAAGCATGCGATCAATGCAGGCGTCAAAAGCCGGCAGAAGAAGCCGTGGTCGGTGTTCCGCAAGATGGAGGCCAAGGCGCTCTCCTTCGAGCAATTGTCCGACATTTTCGGCTTTCGCGTCGTCGTCGACAATGTCGAGGACTGCTATCGCGCGCTTGGCGCCATCCACACCGCCTGGTCGATGGTGCCCGGCCGTTTCAAGGACTACATCTCAACACCGAAGCAGAACGACTACCGCTCGATCCACACCACCATCGTCGGGCCGTCGCGTCAGCGCGTCGAGCTTCAGATCCGCACCCGCGAGATGAACAAGATCGCCGAATATGGCGTCGCCGCCCATTCGATCTACAAGGATACCGGCGGCAAGGCGAACGGCACGGCCCATTCGATCTCGAAGGAAACCAATGCCTATGCCTGGCTGAGGCGCACGATCGAACAGCTCGCCGAGGGCGACAATCCCGAGGATTTTCTCGAGAACACCAAGCTGGAACTGTTCCAGGATCAGGTGTTCTGCTTCACCCCCAAGGGCATGCTGATCGCGCTGCCGAAAGGTGCCACGCCGATCGACTTCGCCTATGCGGTTCACACCGATGTCGGCGACACCTGCGTCGGCGCCAAGGTCAACGGCCGCATCATGCCGCTGATGACGGAGCTGAAGAATGGCGACGAGGTGGAGATCATCCGCTCCAAGGCGCAGGTGCCGCCGGCCGCGTGGGAATCCGTCGTCGTCACTGGCAAGGCGCGCGCCGCCATTCGCCGCGCCACCAAGAACGCCATCCGCAAGCAGTATTCGGGTCTTGGCGCGCGCATTCTCGAACGGGCTTTCGAGCGGGCCGGCAAGAATTTCACCAAGGAAAACCTGAAGCCCGTCCTGCACCGGCTGGCGCGCAAGGACATCGAGGACGTGCTGGCGTCCGTCGGCCGCGGCGAATTGGCGTCCACCGACGTCATGAAAGCCGTCTTCCCAGATTACAAGGACGAGCGCGTCACGCCGGCGGCGCCCAAGCAGCGCGAGGAAGGCTGGTCGAAGATTCGCAACGCTGCCGGCATGCTGTTCCAGATCCCGGGCCGTGCCGCGCGCAAGGACAAGGACCAGCCGCGCGACGGCGCTGTGCCGATCCGTGGCGTGCGCGGCGACCTGCCGGTGCGTTTCGCGCCGGAAGGGGCGGTGCCTGGCGACCGCATCGTCGGAATCGTACAGCCGGGCACCGGCATCACCATCTATCCGATCCAGTCGCCGGCGCTGCAGGCTTTCGACGACCAGCCCGAGCGCTGGATTGACGTGCGCTGGGACATCGACGAGCGCACCAAGGAACGCTTTCCCGCTCGTGTTTCCGTCACCGCCATCAATGCACCGGGATCGCTCGCCGACATCGCTCAGGTCGTTGCCTCGAACGATGCCAACATCCATACGCTGTCAATGGTGCGCACGGCGCCCGATTTCACCGAAATGCTGATCGATCTCGAAGTCTGGGATCTGAAGCATCTCAACCGGCTGCTGTCGCAGCTCAAGGACAATTCGAGCGTCAGCGATGCACGGCGTGTCAATGGCTAACTCGGCTGATCTACACGGGGATAGACGGATGAATACGGACGAAGTGCTGGATATTTTTCGCCAGGCTGGTGCTGTCCTGGAGGGGCATTTCATCCTGACGTCGGGTCTGCGCAGCCCTGTCTTCCTGCAGAAGGCGCGCGTGTTCATGCATGCCGATAAGACCGAGCGGCTGTGCAAGGCGCTGGCCGAAAAGATCCGCGCCGCCGTGCCGGGTAAAATCGACTATGTCGTCGGCCCGGCCATCGGCGGGCTGATCCCGGCCTACGAGACTTCGCGCCATCTTGGCGTGCCGGCGATCTGGGTCGAGCGGGAAGGGGGCGAGTTCCGGCTGCGCCGCTTCGAGATCGCGCGCGGCGCGCGTGTCGTCATTGTCGAGGACATCGTCACCACTGGATTGTCTATCCGCGAGACCATCGACTGCCTGCGCGAACTTGGCGCCGAGGTCACGGCGGCGGCCTGCATCATCGACCGCTCGGCGGGCAAGACCGATGTCGGCGTGCCGCTGATCGCCCTCGCCGAGTACGAGGTGCCGGCCTATCCGGCCGATCGGCTGCCGCCGGAACTCGCCGCCATACCGGCGATCAAGCCGGGCAGTCGCAATATCTGAGAGGGGCGGGATGATCATCAGTATCGATCATTTCGTGCTGACGGTGGCCTCACTCGAGGCGACCTGCGCCTTTTACCAGCGCGTTCTGGGCTTTAAGCGCATCGATACGCCGGGCCTGCCGACAGCCCTGGCTTTCGGCAACCAAAAGATCAATGTCCACGAGGTCGGCCGCACCTTCGAGCCGAAGGCGAAGTCGCCGACGCCCGGAGCCGGTGATTTCTGCCTGATCACCGATCGGCCGCTCGGCGAACTCCTCGCCAGTCTCGAAGCCGATCGTGTGGCGGTGGAACTTGGACCAGTAGAGCGGATCGGCGCACGCGGCCGCATGATGTCTGTCTATTTCCGCGATCCCGACGACAATCTGATCGAGGTCAGTGAATATCTGGAATAGCCGCCGTTAAATCCGCGCGAGATCGAGCAGCATTGCGCAGCGCCGGCTCACCGGCATGCCGTGCGCGGCTTCCTGTCTCAGCCACCCGGCGAGCCGCGCATCGATCTGCGCATCCTCCAGGACGCGGAATCCGAACTTTCGGTAGAACGGCACGTTCCAAGCAACATCGCGAAATGTCGTCAGCGTGATCGTTGCAAGGCCGCGCCGCCTGGACTCCTCGATGACGGTCTCCAGCAGGGCTCGGCCGATGCCCGAGCCTTGCCACTCAAAACGAACGTCGAATTCCAGGATATGCAATGCATCGTCCTCAACGCTGGCGCTCAAGAAGGCGATGGCGCGGTCGCGCTTGTCCGTGGCGACCCAGCATGTGCCCTCCGTGGTCAGCGCGCGGTGCCGCTCGACGCTCATGTTGCCGTTTTCGGCGATCCAGGCGAGGTCCGGTATGGAACGAAACGCCAGCCCGGCGGATTGCTCGATATCGGGCAACTCTTTCGCCTCGTCGTCGCGCGCTGGTCGAATGGTGGCCATGCCGGCCGTCCTTCTTTTCCTCAGTTTCGCCTCAATGGCGATCTTGTTACCCCCTGCGGCAGACCATCGCGGCAGCGTTTCGTTGTTCCGAAGGCAGCCTGTCGCTATATCAAAGTCGTTGTTGCCTTTCTGCGCCCCGGAAGCGCAAGATAAGTTGCTGTGACCTGGCTTGGGTGGCAGGACGGCGGGTATTGGTAGATCAGGAATTGGAATAGAGTGCTTTTTCGACGCCGCGAGCCTGATGGCCTCTTGGAGCGGGTGCGTACCTATCTATGGCCGCGCCGGTCGTTTTCGCGCTCGCTGCAGTACTTCTCCAAGCGCATCCTGCGGCTGAAGGCCACGCCGCATGCGGTGGCGGCCGGCGTCGCCGCTGGCGTCTTTGCTTCGTTCTTTCCGGTGGGTTTCCATTTCGCCATTGCCGCGGTGCTGTGCTGGCTCATAGCCGGCAATCTGGTGGCGGCCGCACTTGGCGCCGTATTCTTCGGCAATCCACTGACGTTCCCGCTGCTGTGGGGCGCCTCCTGGGAGACCGGCAAGCTGATCCTGCACAGCCGCCTGCCGGCGCACGGCCCGCCAGCACATCTGGGCGAGATGCTGCACAACCTTTCCTTCGCGCAATTGTGGGCCCCGGTGCTGAAGCCGATGCTGATCGGTGCGATACCGCTTGGACTGGCCTTTGGGGTTCTGTTCTACGCCATCACGCGCTGGGGCATGAACGCCTTTCGCGAGCAGCGGCGCAAACGGCTGGCAGAGCGCGCGGCCCGCCATGAGCAATCGTCTCACCCAAACGCAAGCATCGGTTCCACCGCGCGATGATCATCGGCATCGGCAGCGATCTGATCGATATCAGACGCATTGAAAAGTCCTTGGAGCGCCATGGCCAGCGCTTTATCCAGAGAATCTACACCGAGGTCGAGCAAGCCCGCTCCGAAAACCGTCGGGCGCGGGCGGCCTCCTACGCCAAGCGCTTCGCAGCCAAGGAGGCCTGCGCCAAGGCACTGGGCACCGGCCTGGCGCAGGGCGTGTTCTGGCGCGACATGGGTGTCGTCAATCTTCCGAGCGGCGCGCCCACCATGGCACTGACCGGTGGCGCCGAGGCGCGGCTGAACGCGATTCTGCCAAAGGGCCATCGGGCGATGATCCATCTCACCATCACGGATGATTTTCCGCTTGCTCAAGCCTTTGTGATCATCGAAGCGTTGCCCGTCGAACAAGCGCCACATTGATTGCATCTGACCACCGGCATGACGTTGCCCAGCGCGCGCCGAGACTCTATACCATCCAACGCACAATCGAGGACGACATGAGCGTGGCTGAAAAACCCCAGAAGAAATCCGGCGGGCTTGGCGAAACCGTCAGCGTCATCGTCCAGGCGCTCTTGCTTGCCTTGGTCATTCGCACGCTCTTGTTCCAACCCTTTTCCATCCCGTCGGGTTCGATGCGGCCGACGCTGCTCGAGGGCGACTATCTCTTCGTCACCAAATGGTCCTACGGCTATTCCCGTTATTCGCTGCCCTTCGGCCCGGACATCTTCTCGGGCCGCATCTGGGGCTCCGAGCCGAAGCGCGGCGATGTGGCTGTGTTCAAGTTCCCGCCGGACCCGTCCGTCGACTATATCAAACGTGTGGTGGGCCTGCCTGGCGACAAGATCCAGGTGAAGGACGGCCAGCTGTTCATCAACGGCGTCGGCGTGCCGCGCGTGAAGACCGGACAGATCGACAATCCCGACATCACCGAAAAGGATTATCCGATCGACGTCTATCGCGAGACGCTGCCCAACGGCGTCAGCTACGACACGCTGGATCTGTCGCCGAACTCGATCGGCGACAACACGCGCGAGTTCGATGTTCCGCCCGGTCACTATTTCATGATGGGCGACAACAGGGACAACTCCGCCGACAGCCGATTCTCCGTCGGCTACGTTCCGGCCGAAAACCTGGTTGGCCGGGCCAACCTTGTTTTCTTCTCGATCGCCGGCAAGGCGAGCCCGCTCGAAATCTGGAAGTGGCCGTCGCTTATGCGTGCTTCGCGCCTCTTCCACTTCGTTAATTAGGGTCATGGCGGCGACAAGACGGCTGACCGCCGACGCGCTCGCCGAAGCGCTGGTGGAGCGCACGGGCCATGCCTTTGCCGACCGCCGGCGCCTGCAGCGTGCCTTGACCCATGCCAGCGCCCGCGGCGCCAATGCCGGCACCGACTATGAGCGCTTTGAGTTCCTGGGCGACCGGGTTCTCGGCCTCGTGGTGGCCGATATGCTGCTGGCCGCGTTTCCCGATGCGGCGGAAGGCGAATTGTCGCTGCGGTTCAACGCGCTGGTCAATGCCGAGGCGCTGTCGGAGATCGCCGAACATATTGGTCTGCCGGAGCTGATCCGCGCCGGATCCGACGTTCAAGGGCTCGAGGGACGCAAGCGCGTCAATCTGCGCGCCGACGCACTGGAATCGCTGATCGCCGTGCTCTACCTCGACGGAGGGCTGGAAGCGGCGCGCGCTTTCATCCACAAATATTGGCAGCCGCGCTCGCAGGCGTCGGGCGCCGGCCGACGCGACGCCAAGACCGAGTTGCAGGAATGGGCGCATCAGGCGGCAAGCGCCGTGCCCGTCTACCGCATCGATAGCCGCGAGGGGCCGGATCACGATCCGCTGTTCACCGTCAGTGTCATGGTTGGTGGGTTTCAGCCGGCTGTCGGCAGCGGCCGCTCCAAACGCGAGGCCGAGCAGGCCGCCGCCGCCGCCCTTCTCATTCGTGAAGGTGTCTGGATCGATCAGGGAGACGCGGCATGACAGCCACGGAAGACACGGTTCCGGCCGCGCCTGCGGCCGTTACGCATTCCGGCTTCGTAGCGCTGATCGGTGCGCCCAATGCCGGCAAGTCGACGCTGGTCAATCAGCTTGTCGGCGCCAAGGTGTCAATCGTCACCCACAAGGTGCAGACGACGCGTGCCATCGTCAGAGGCATCGCCACGCACGACAACGCGCAGATCGTCTTCGTCGATACGCCGGGCATCTTCAAGCCGAAGCGGCGTCTCGACACGGCAATGGTGACGACAGCCTGGGGCGGCGCCAAGGATGCCGATATCGTGCTGCTCCTGATCGATGCCGAGCGTGGCATTAGAGGTGATGCCGAAGCCATTCTCGAACGCCTGAAGGATGTGCGCCAGCCGATGGCGCTGATCCTCAACAAGGTCGACCGCGTCAAGCCGGAGGCGTTGTTGGCGCTGGCGGCAGCAGCGAACGAAAGAGTGCCGTTCAAGCGCACCTTCATGGTTTCGGCGCTGACCGGCTCGGGCTGCAAGGACCTCCTCGATTACCTTGCCGAGGCGCTCCCGGTGGGGCCCTGGTATTATCCGGAAGACCAGATCTCCGATCTGCCGATGCGCCAGCTCGCCGCTGAGATCACTCGCGAGAAGCTCTATCTCAGGCTGCATCAGGAACTGCCCTATTCCTCGCACATCGAAACCGAGAAATGGGAAGAGAAGAAGGACGGCTCGGTGCGCATCGAGCAGGTCATCTATGTCGAACGCGACAGCCAGAAGAAGATCGTGCTCGGCCACAAGGGCGAGACCATCCGCGCCATCGGCCAGGCGGCGCGTATGGAAATCGCCGGCATCCTCGAGCAAAAGGTGCATCTGTTCCTGTTCGTCAAGGTGCGCGAGAACTGGGGCGACGATCCCGAGCGCTACCGCGAGATGGGGCTCGAGTTTCCGCACTAGGATGGATGGTTAGCAAGTCGAATATCGACGCAGCTTTGGTCAGCCGGTTGATCGCGGCGCAGTTTCCTCGCTGGAGGGATCTTGCGGTTCGGCCGATTGAACCTGGCGGATGGGACAACAGAAGCTTTCGTCTCGGCGACGAGATGACCGTTCGGTTGCCCAGTGCCGCCGCCTATTCCCTGCAAGTGGAGAAGGAACATCGCTGGCTGCCGAGGCTGGCGCCGCTGTTGCCGCTGCCCATCCCTATACCGCTGGCGATGGGAGCCCCGGCCGAAGGCTATCCGTGGCATTGGTCCGTCTACAGGTGGATCGAAGGTGAGACTGCAAAGCGCGAGCGTATCGCCAACCTGTCGGAATTCGCGGCGGACCTGGCCGGCTTTCTGGTTGCGCTGAAGCGGATCGACCCGGCTGGCGGACCGGGGCCGGGCCAACACAATTTCTTTCGCGGCGGGCCGCTGAACGTCTATGACGGGGAGACGAGACAAGCGATCGCGGCGCTCGACACCCGTATCAACGCCGGCGCGGCAAGCGCTGTCTGGGAAACGGCTCTTGCCGCCCCTTGGCAAGGCCCGCCCGTCTGGTTCCACGGCGATGTCAGCTGGGGCAATCTTCTGGTTGAACACGGCAGGCTAAGCGCGGTGATCGACTTCGGCACCTCCGGCGTCGGCGAGCCCTCATGCGATCTGGCGATTGCCTGGACATTGTTCGAGGGAAAGAGCAGGGGGGCCTTCCGCGCTGGCCTCGGCGTCGACGACGCGACCTGGGCGCGCGGCCGCGGCTGGGCACTGTGGAAGGCGCTGATCACCGCCGCCGGCGAGATAGACGTCAACTCGGCCGAGATCGAACAATCCTGGCGCGTGATCGACGCGGTGCTGGCCGACCACAGGCGCCGGTAATAATGACCCAAACCGTTGGCTGGTGGCTATCGACCAGGGACGCCGAGGTTCCGTTGGGTCGACTTCTCAGTTGGCCAGCGCGGATTCTTGCAGACGAGTCCGCCGACGTCGGATTGATCTTCCCATCATGGCCTGTGGTCCGTCCCGGCGTGTCCGTGACCCGCTGAAAAGACTCCTTCGAGGGGATCGGCTTCGGTTTCACGTGGCTGGGGAATGGCTAGGTAGAAACGACCATGGAAGTGGGTTTATTTACGCGAAGTTTCTCAAACAATTGGTGTTCGTAGAATATCATCATAAAATTGGAACATACAGGGAATTATTACGGAAATATGACAATGTTCCACTTGTGCGGTGCCGTAGTCTGAAGTGAATTCTCCAGTGCTATTTCTGCAACACGGATTTAATCTATGTCATCAATCCCGAATGTTTGTGAAATTGTCATTGAAGGCGGAAGATTGATGGGTATGTTCGCCGCGAAAAGGGGACGCGGTGCGGGCCTTTTTCGTTGTGGTGAGGCGGGAAAATATATCCGCCAACCAAAATCCGAAGCCATTTTTAACTTTGACTGGAGAGGTCAGAAAATGAACATCAAGAGCCTTCTTCTCGGCTCAGCCGCGGCACTGATCGCGGTCTCCGGCGCTCGCGCCGCTGACGCTGTCGTCGTCGCCGAGCCGGAACCCGCTGAATACGTCAGGATCTGCGACGTCTACGGCGCCGGCTACTTCTATATCCCCGGCACCGAGACCTGCCTGCGCATCGGCGGCTATCTCCGCTATGACATAGGCGTCGGGGACAGCGGCACGCTGGATGGCGTCAACAACGTTGCCGATCACATGGACGGCGATAGCCACGACACCTATTACAAGAACATGCGCTTCGCGCTGAAGACCTGGACCGGCCAGGAAACCGAGCTCGGTACGTTGAAGACCTACACCGAGACTCGCTTTCAATTTGGCAACAGCAGCGGCGACTATGAGACTGGCGGCACTGGCTGGCAGGCCGGCAACAAGGCGACCACCCTCAACTTCGCCTGGATTCAGCTCGGCGGCCTGCGCGTCGGTAAGGATGAAACGGCATACGATTCGTTTATCGGCTATGCCGGCAACGTCATCCAGGACACGATCATCCCGTACGGTATCAAGGATACCAACGTCGTGCAGTACTATTTCGACGGTGGCAGCGGCTTCTCGGCCGTGGTCTCGCTCGAAGAAGGTACCGGCGTCAACACGATCGACAGCTATGTTCCGCATGTCGTCGGCGGCTTGAAGTACAAGGGCGACTGGGGTGCGGTCACCGGCGTCGTCGCATATGACAGCAATTACGAGGAAGTGGCCGGCAAGGTTCGCTTGGACGTCAATGTCGGCAAGGAACTGACGCTGTTCGTCATGGGCGGCTACGGCACCAACGACAACATCAACGACTTCGGCACGGGCCGCACCCAATACAAGCCGTGGGGCGGAAACTGGGCGATCTGGGGTGGCGGCACCTACAAGTTCAACGACAAGACCTCGTTCAACGCCCAGATCTCCTATGACGACTGGAAGAACCTCGGCGTCGCTGCCAACGTCGCATACACGATTGTGCCCGGTTACACGATCACGGCTGAAGTCGATTACCTCAATGCAGGAAAATTCGACGACGCCGACTTCAACAACTGGACCAAGGCCGACAAGAAGAGCAGCGTCGGCGGCATCCTCCGCTTCCAGCGCTCGTTCTAACGGATCGACTGACCCCACCAGACCCGCCCGCAGCTGTGCTGCGGGCGGCTTTTTATGCACCCTTGCGAGAGCCAGCCCAGGCACCAAGCCCGTACCTTGATTTCGCCACCCGATCGGTGAAATGCTCCAGGCATGGAATGGCGCGACGAGGGAATCATTCTCGGCACCCGCAAGCATGGCGAAACCAGCGCCATCCTCGAGGTGATGACGCGTGCGCATGGCCGCCATCTCGGCCTCGTGCGTGGCGGGCGCTCGCGCAAGCAGCAGCCTGTTCTCCAGCCCGGCAACCGTGTCGACCTGCTTTGGCGGGCGCGCCTTGATGAGCACCTCGGCACGTTCCAGGCCGAAGCGATCGAGATGAATGCGGCCAGGTTGATGGAGAGTGCGGTCGCCGTGTATGGCCTGCAGACCATGGCCGCGCATCTGCGCCTGTTGCCCGAGCGCGACGCCCATGGCGGCCTCTACGAGGCGCTGTCGGTGATGATCGTGCATCTCGATGACGTCGATGCGGCCGGCGAACTGGTGGCCCGTTTCGAGCTCCTGATCCTCGACGAACTGGGTTTCGGTCTCGATCTCAGCCAGTGCGCCGCGACCGGCACGCGGCAGGATCTTGCCTATGTCTCGCCGAAATCGGGCCGAGCGGTGTCGCGGGAAGCCGGCGCGCCCTGGCGCGACAAGATGCTGGCGCTGCCGGCCTTCCTGCGTGGCTCCGGCCTGCGCGCCGATCCGGCGGCGATCCAGGATGCCTTCCGGCTCACCGGCTTCTTCTTCACCCGTCACGTCTACGAGCCGCGCGGCATCGAGCAGCCGGACGCGCGCTCCGGCTTCCTCGCCGCGCTGCGCAAGCACCACACGACAAAAGGCCTGTCGGGAGAAACCGCCGCGAGAGAAATCATCACATGAGCGAAGTGGAACTTTATCCAGGCCGGGTCTCGCCGCTCGGCCTCGGCACCATTCCGCATGCCGACATGCTTGCCTACACCGGCCTGGAACTTTTGCAGCGCATCATCGATGGCAAATATCCGGCGCCGCCGATTTCCTTCCAGCTCAGCTTCGCGCTGACCGAAGTCTCGGAAGGCCGTGCCGTGTTTCGGGGTGTGCCGAACGAGCGCCACCTGAACCCGTTGGGGGGCGTGCATGGCGGCTGGGCGGCGACACTGCTCGATTCGGCGCTTGCCTGCGCCGTGCAGACGCTGCTCGCAAAAGGCGAGGCCTATACGACGGCGGAATTCAAGGTGAACCTGACGCGGCCGATCACGCCCAGGACCGGAGAGGTGGTCTGTGAGGGCAAGGTCATTCACAAGGGCCGCACGCTGGCCGTTTCGGAAGCGACGCTGAAGGACGCCGGCGGCAAGCTGCTGGCTTTCGGCACCGAGACATGCTCGATCTTCCCGGCCTCCAATCTGGCGGCACGATAGGAATCGTCCTAAGGCGCACTGGGCGAGCGGTGATAACAGCGGATGTTATCCGGCATTTTGCCGTTCCACGAAATCGTCCAGGATCGCGCGCTGGCCTTTGAGTATCTTGAGACCGGCCTCCAACTCTGAAAACCAACCGGCCCGGTCCACTTCGGGAAATGCCTTCATGGATCCCGACCGTGGTGGCCACTCCATGGTGAACATGTTGCTTTTGATGGCATCGGTGTCGACGTCGGCCTCGACGCTCCACGCACTCACGATCTTGCCGCCAGGCTGCCGATAACTGCCGACAGGCTGGAAGTCGCCGTTGATGGCGACGCCGAGTTCTTCTTCCGCCTCACGTTGGGCGGCTTTCAACTCGTCCTCGCCTTCGTCGACGAGCCCTTTGGGGATAGACCATGCCCCCTCGTCTTTTCTTGCCCAGAACGGTCCACCCGGATGGACGAGCAGGAACTGGAGGGCCCCGGCGTTTCGCCGGTAGATCAGCAGTCCTGCGCTTCGTTGCGGCATACGTATTCCCATGACGTCGCTTGGAGAACCCTTTGCAGCCAAGGTATCATAGGCCATCGGCTGCGGGTTTGGCAGGCAATGTTCCGGAAACCGGCCATTCGCAAGCGATGCCGAGGGCCAATGGGCGCAAGCCGCTGGCTTTCGACGCCGAAACATGCTCGATCTTTCCAGCCGCCGATCCGACGGCCGTTGGCTGGTCGTTTGCAGGCCACATTTGATTGTCAGTAGCAACTGGTCTGGTTTGGGGGAGCCGCCATGTTTGAAAGCCTGATCGGCCTTGTCGCCATCATCGCGCTGTTCGTCATCATTTCGCGCCAGCAGAGCCGCATCGGACTGATCGAGCGTGAGCTAGGCGCACTGCGGAGCCTCGTCCTTTCCGGCGCCGTGCCGCCTCTCGCCAAGCAGTCCGAACCGGCGGCGACCGAGGGCCAGCCGGCCGAAGCCGTTGTTGCTGCGGCCGTGGTCGTTTCGCCAACGGCCAGCGAGGCAGCCACCGGGCAGGCGCTGCCGGCTCTGGAAACCGACGCCGCGACGGACGAGGTCAAGCCGGGACCATGGACACCAGGCGAGGCGGCGCCCAAGGCAGCAGAATCCGAGCCTGTCGCAGCGGTGAAAGCGCCCGGCAAACCCGATATCGAAACGGCGCTCGGCACCCGCTGGGCGGTCTGGGTCGGCGGTTTGGCACTGGCGCTGGGCGGCCTGTTTCTCATCCGCTACACGATCGAAGCCGGAATTTTCGGCCCCGGTGTGCGGCTGACCATGGCCGGGCTGCTCGGCCTTGTGCTGATTGCAGCCGGCGAATTCATTCGCCGCACCGGCTTCAGGGTGCCCGTGCAAGGCGCCGCAGGCGCCTACATCCCGGCGATCCTGACTGCGGCGGGCGCCTTCATCCTGTTCGGCGCCGTCTATGCCGCACATGGCATCTACGGATTTATCGGGCCGGCGCTCGCCTTCACGCTGCTCGGCGCCATCGGCATAGCGACGATTGCCGCCGCCCTTGTCCACGGCCAGGCGCTGGCTGGTATCGGCCTCGTCGGCGCCATGGTGACGCCGATGCTGATTGCCTCTCAGGCGCCCAATCCCTGGGCCCTGTTCGGCTATCTGGCGATCGTGCTTGCCGCCAGCGGCGTCATTGCCCGCATGCGCGATTGGAAGTTGCTGATGACGGCGGCCTTTGTCGGTACCGGCATCTGGACGATCCTCTATATGACCGATGCGCCGGGCGCGAATTTATCCGTGATCCTGTTCGTGAACACCGTCACGCTGGCCGTGCTCGCCTTCGTCTGGCTCGGCCGCCGCAGCGACGAAGGCGGATCAGCCACGGCTTTCGACTGGCCGTCCGTCGCGCCGGGCCTGTTTGTTGCCCTCTCGGCGCTGGGCCTTTCGGTCGATCCGGCCTTCGTCGCTGCCGGCGATGCCTTGCCGGGAGCCGTCGTGCTCGCCGCGATGGTGGCCGTCGCGCTCTACCGCCCCCCGGCGCTGCCACTGCTCTATGCGGCGGGACTGGTGACGGTGCTGATCTATCTCGGGATCATCCCGCCGACTTCGATCGCTTCTGATTTTTCAGGCGACGTCTTGGGCATCGATGCCGTGCCCCTGGCGACATCGAACGCACTGACCTTGCGCATCGGTGTTGCGCTTGGCCTTGTCTTCATCGGCGCCGGTTTCTGGGCCGCCCGCAAATTTGCCGCTGCGACCCACTTCCGCGCTGCGTCATGGGCGGCGTGGGGCGTCATCGTGCCGTTGGTCGTCCTGCTGGCACTCTGGTTCACGTTCGGCAATCTCGACCGCGATCTTGCCTACGCCGCCGTGGCGGCGCTGCTGGTCGTGGTTTTCGCTGCCGGCGGCGAGTGGATCGCGCGCGGCGAGCAACCGCCGTTGCAGGGCAGGGCGGCCGTATTCTTCGCGCTCGGCGGAGCCGCGCTCGCAGGCCTGCTGATGCTGCATATGGCCTTCAGTTCCGGCTGGACAACCATCCTGCTTGGTGCGGCCGCAATCGTGCCGGCGCTGGCCACGCGCTGGCGTTCCTATCCGGTGCTCGGCTGGATTTCGGTCGGCGCGGTCGCGGCGGTGCTTGGACGTGTCATCTTCGATCCGACCGTCGTTGGCCCCGAGTTCCTGTCGACGACCCCGGTTTTCAACTGGCTGCTGCCGGGCTATGGCGTGCCGGCGCTCGCCTTCGCTTTCGCCGCCTGGCAACTGGCCCGCACCACCGACGGCCGGCCGCGCCTGGCCATGGAAGCTTCGGCGGCGCTGTTTGCACTGCTGACGCTTGCCATGCTGGTGCGCCACGCCATGCATGGCGGTGTCCTCAACAGCGATGCGCCCACACTTGCCGAACAGGCCATCTACACGCTGATCGCGATCGGCGCCGGCGCCATACTCGTGGCCATCGACAGGCGCTCGCCAAGTTCCGTGCTGCGCTACGGGTCCATGGCGGCGGGCGTGATCTCGGTCGCCTTCATCGTCGTGCAGCATTTCCTGGTGCTGAACCCGCTTTTCACCGACGAGTCGACCGGGCAGATCCCGGTCTTCAACCTGTTGTTCCTCGCCTATCTGCTGCCGGCGGTCGCGGCCGGAGGGCTTGCGCTCTATGCCCGCAACAAGCGGCCGAAATGGTATGCCGCCATGCTGGCGCTGGTGGCGGCCCTGCTTGCCTTCGCCTATGCCACGTTGTCGGTGCGGCGCCTGTTCAAGGGTGAGTTCATCGGCTTGTGGAGCGGCCTTGGCCAGTTGGAAACCTACACCTATTCGGCACTCTGGCTGATCATCGGCGTGGCGCTGCTGACCGCCGGCGTCTGGCTGAAATCGCAGGTGCTGCGCATCGCCTCGGCCGCATTGATTGCGGTCGCCGTACTGAAGGTGTTCCTCTTCGACATGTCGGAGCTGGAGGGTGTGCTTCGCGCGCTGTCCTTCATCGGCCTTGGCGCCGTGCTGATTGGCATCGGCCTGTTTTACCAGCGGCTTTTGACCAGGGTGGCGAAGGGGCGTGAGGGTTAGGATTGTTTGAATATTCAAAATGGAATATATGAATATTCACGGAGATATTCATATGCCGCTCTATATCCGCGACGATGAGGTAGATGCGCTGGCGACGAAATTGCAGCGCGAGACGAATGCGCCGAGCAAAACGGAAGCCGTGCGAACCGCGCTTTTGCACGAACTTGAACGAAGCCGCGCCCGCAAACCGCTGCGGGAGAGGATTGCCGTTCTTCAAGCGCAAGCAGCGGCGTTGGGGCCGTCCGACACCACCTTCGATATGAAGGCATTCATGGACGAGATGTGGGAAGACTGATGTTTGTCGACGCATCGGTTGTCGTTGCAATTCTCGCCAAGGAATCGGGTTGGGAGGAATTGCTGAAGCGGATCGCCGACGTCGACGGTCAGCTGTACATTTCAGCGCTTGTTCGGCTCGAAGCTACGCTTGCCCTCGGGCGAGTGAATGCCGGTGCCAAAAAGCCGACTCCCGGAATGCTGTCTGCGGCGCGCAATCTGGTCGATGCGTTCATTGTTGAGATCGACGCTCGCAATGTAACCATCAACGAGGATATCGGTGGGCGCGCCATTGATGCCAGCATCCGGTACGGCAAAGCGGTCGGTCATCCGGCCGACCTTAATTTTGGTGATTGCTTTTCCTACGCCTGCGCCAAGGCTCTTGATGTTCCGTTGCTCTTTAAAGGCAATGACTTTCTCAAGACCGATTTGGCGTAGTTGGTCTCCTGTTGATTGCGGGAATAAACCCGCCGCTCCCATCGTTACATCATTGCTTGGGTGACCGGGGCGGTGGACCGCTTCGCACTGGCTGCTTGCGTCGCGCCGCGAAGGCGCGTTCAATCTGATGAATAGGGCAATTCCGAAAACCAGCGGTCATGGACGAAAAGAAGGCAGCAATCCTCGGCGAAATACCGCGCCTGCGCCGCTACGCACGCTCGTTGTTGCGCGACCGCGATGCCGCCGACGATCTCGTCCAGGACTGTCTCGAACGGGCCCTCATGCGGCTCGACAACTGGCAGACGGGAGAAAGCCCCAGGAGGTGGCTGTTTACGATCATGCATCATTTGTTCATTGACCAGATGCGCAAAGTGAACCGGCGCGGCGAAGCCGCGATGCTGCCGCTGGAAGCGGGCGAGGCGATTGCACAGCCGGCCGAGCAGGTGGAAAGCATCGCCTCGCGCGAGATCGTTGACGCATTGCAGGCGATCAGCCCCGACCGCCGTGCAGCGCTCGTTATGGTCGCGATCGAAGGCTTTTCCTATGCCGAGGCCGCCAACATCCTGGGCGTGCCGGCCGGAACGCTGATGTCGCGCATTGCGCGCGGGCGCGAGGAGTTGCGCGGACTGCTGGACGACACGGCACGCCGCCGTTCGATAAGGATCGTCTAGAAATGATCCGCCGCGATTTCTCCGAACGCGACATCCACATGGCACTCGACGGCGAGTTGCCGGCCGATGAGCGCGCCGCCTATGACGCATGGCTCGACGCCACTCCCGAGATGAAGGCGAAAAGCGCCCGTTTCATCGCCGACAGGACGGCATTGCGAGATGCCTTCGCTGGCGTGATCGACGAGCCGGTGCCGGTGCGGTTGCGCAAGGTGGTGCTTGGCGAGACGCCAGCCAGGACGCCAATGCCACGCTCGCGCTGGTGGCTTGCTGCCGCCGCTGCCGGTCTACTGGCCGCGGGCGGGTTTGGCGGCTACTTTGCCGGCAGCGACGGTATTGGCCGGGAAGATCAGGCCGAGGATCAGTTGGCCGAGCAGGCGATCGCCGCGCATGTCATCTATGCCGCCGAGAAGCGGCATGCGGTGGAAGTGCCGGCAAGCGACAGGGACCATCTGCTGACCTGGCTGTCCAACCGGGTCGGATTGAAGCTGGTTGCGCCGGACTTGACCGGCAGCGGGTTCCAACTGGTCGGCGGCAGGTTGCTGCCGGCTGGCGAGAGCAAGGCGGCAATGCTGCTCTATGAAGACGACAAGGGCGAGCGCATATCGCTCTTTGTAACGGCCGAATCGGTGGAGAACGCCAGGGGGACCTACGCTTCGGCGCAAGCCGGCCCGCAGGCGGTCTACTGGCTGGACAAGGGCTATGGCTGCGCTGTCGTCGGCTCAGTGCCGCGCGAGCAATTGGCCATCGTGGCCAAGAGCGCCTACAGCCAGCTTCTGGCCGGCTTGGCGAGTTGAACAGCATCGTTTTTGGCGCCGCCGCCTACTCGAAAACGGTGACCTGGTTCAAAGCCTTTGTCCTCCCGGGCTGGCGCCGAATCTGTCACAATTCGGCCCTAATCGAGGTGCGATAGCGCTGGATGGGCGCTGCCGTTTTGGGCTGGTGTCTGGACGTTTCGAATAGGGCCTTCATCACAACCCAATCGAGGTTTTCCAAGCCCGCATGCCTGCCGAGATCCGCACGGCCCGCGCGACTGACGTCGATGATCTCGCCGCCATCGAGAAAGCTGTTTTCTCCAGCGACCGCATTTCCCGTCGCTCCTTCCGACAGTTCATCGAGCGCGAGACCGCCGAGACGCTGGTCGCCGAAAGAGATGGCCGCGTCGCCGGTTATGCGATTGTGCTGTTTCGCAAGGGCAGCGGCGTGGCGCGCCTTTATTCGATCGCCACCAGTCCCTTTTTTGGCGCCCTCGGCATCGGCCGCCGGTTGCTAGTGGCGGCGGAGGAGGCGGCCTTCGAACACGACCGCATGATGCTGCGCCTAGAAGTGCGGGAGGATAATGCCCGCGCCATCGGCATCTACGAGCAGGCCGGCTACCGCAAGATCGGCCGCGAACCCGGTTACTACGAGGACGGCGCCACGGCACTGCGCTACGAGAAGACCTTGCGCGGCGAACTTCCGGCCGCCACGAGCGTGCCATTCTACCAGCAGACCTGCGAATTCACTTGCGGTCCCTGCTGCCTGATGATGGCCATGGGCAATTTCGATCACGACTTCGTACCGGACCCGGTCAGGGAAATTCGTCTTTGGCGCGAAGCGACGACCGTCTTCATGATGTCGGGCCCGGGTGGCTGCGAGCCGTTCGGCCTCGCGGTCGCCGGCTATGAGAGCGGCCTTGCGGCCGAGATTTACGTGTCGTTCTACGGCGCGTTGTTCCTCCAGTCGGTGCGCAGCGCGGACAAGCGCCGGGTGATGGAACTGGCCCAGGTCGACTTTCGCCGACGCGCGGAACTTTACGGCATCCCGGTGAATTACCGTTCATTCACCATCGACGACATTCGCGCCGCGATCGCGAAAGGAAAATTGGTGCTGGTGCTGATCAGCGGCTTCCTGATGTTCGGCAAGAAGGTGCCGCACTGGGTGTTGGCCATCGGCGACGACGGTGACCATATCCTGATCCACGATCCCTGGGTTGAGGACGAGAGGCAGGAGACCATCCTTGATGCCGCCAACATTCCCGTGCCTTACGGCATCTTTATGAACATGGCGCAGTTCGGCCGCGACGGACTGCGCGCCGCCATCACTCTGGGGAAGCGCTGATAACAATGACCTGGGTTATCTTAACTGGCCGGCAGAGCGATCTCGACCAGGTGGCGACACCGCACAAGATTATCACCAACCGCGACTATCTCGCGCATCCGGCGCTGTTTCGCGGCCAGCGTCCCAAGGTCATCAACCTGTCGAACAATTACGGCTACCAGAGCCGCGGCTATTATGCCTCGCTGCTGGCGGGTTCGCGCGGCCACAAGGTCATCCCGACCGTAGAAACCATGATCGATCTGTCGGAGCGCAAGCTTTACGAACATGCGCTGCCCGAACTGGAGCTGGCGCTCAACAAGTGCCGCAAGGATCTTGGCGGCGCTTTTCCGGCGAAGGTCTGCATCTTCTTCGGCATTGGCCCGTCCAAGGTGTGGGACCGATTCGCCAAGCTCCTGTTCGACTGGTTCCGCGCGCCGGCGCTCGAGGTCCACATCAAGGACAGCGCCGAGTGGGCCTCGATCCGCAAGATCGGCTTTCATCCCCTGGCGCGCATGACCGAGGAGGAGGAGAGCTTCTTCCTGCAATGCCTGGACACCTATACCAATCGCGAATGGCGCGACACCAAGGGCCGCACGCCGGCGCGCTACACTTTCGCCACGCTGGTCGATCCGCATGAGGAATTGCCGCCCTCGGAAATCTCCTCGCTGCGCTACTGGGCCAGGATCGCCGAAAAGATGGGCGTCGAAATCGAGCCGATCACCAAGAGGGACCTCGCCAAGCTCGCCAATTACGACGCGCTGTTCATCCGCGAGACCACCTCGATCTCCAACCATACCTATCGTTTCGCGCGCCGCGCCCAGCAGGAAGGCATGCCGGTCATCGACGACCCGCTGTCGATGATCCGCTGCACCAACAAGGTCTATCTCAACGAGCTGATGGCCTACAACAAGGTGCCGGTTCCGCCGACCGTGATGATAGCCGGCACTTCCGACCTTGAACTCGCGGCGCAGACGCTGGGTTTTCCGCTGGTGCTGAAGATCCCGGATTCCTCCTTCTCGCGCGGCGTCAAGAAATGCGCCAATTTCGAGGAATTGAAGACACTCGCCACCGAATGGCTGGAGGATTCCGATCTTCTGATCGCGCAGAAATTCATCCCGACCGAATATGACTGGCGTGTCGGCGTGCTCGGCGGCCAACCGCTGTTTGCCGTACATTACCTAATGGCCAAGAAGCACTGGCAGATCGTCAACCACAAGGCCAGCGGCAAGCCCGACCAGGGCGGCATCAAGACCTTCACGCTGAAGGAGACGCCGCCCCATGTCGTCGAGACGGCAGTCAAGGCGGCGCGCTGCATCGGCGACGGCCTCTACGGCGTCGACCTCAAGGAGACCAAGGACGGCGTCTTCGTCATCGAGGTCAACGACAATCCCAACCTCGATCATGGCTGGGAGGACTCCGGCGAGAAGGACGAGGTCTGGGTACGGCTGACGCAATGGTTCCTGGAACGTTTGGAGCGGCCGGGCCGATAATCATCCAATCGGGGGCAGAGATGCTGTTTTTGGTGACCGAGGATTTTCGCGGCTGCGACCGCAAGGAGATCTACCGCCGCTTCCGCGATTACGGTCGCCTGAAGCCCAACGAGCTTCTGGTGCACCATAGCTGGATCGCGGCGGACATGAGCCGCTGTTTCCTGCTGGTGGAGACCGACGACGTCACGCTGCTGCAGCGCTGGGTGATCGAGTGGGCGGATCTGGTGGAGTTCGAGATCGTGCCGGTGGCGGCGAACAAGGACATGGTCGAGGCATTGAGCGGGCACCTCTGACCATCGCCGCTTGCTGGCTCAGCGGAGCGCCGGCGAGCCCACCGCGCGCTGGCATTCATCGACCAGCCAGGCGCGGAACGCCGCCACGACGTCTCTTCTTGCGCTCCGCTGCGGAATTGTCAGACAATAGGGCTGACGCAGCGCAATCGCCTTGGCGACAGGCCGGAACAGCCGGCCGTCCTCCACGGCTTCGGCGCAATAGATCCCTTGCGCCAGCGCCACACCCAGTCCCGAAATGGCGAGGTCGAGCGCCGCGCGCGAGGAGTTTGCCGACAGGCCGCGCTGAATGCCGCGCCCAGGCGCGATGCCGGCCGCCTCGAACCAGCTGCGCCATGAGGGAAAGGATGCGCCGGTCGGTCCCCAGTCGGTGTGGATCAGGGGCAGCCCGGCGAGCGGACCGCCATCCGCCTCCAGCACGCTGGCGAGCTTTGGCGCGCAGACGGGATAGACCGCGTCCTGGACAATGTCCTCGATCGGGTGCTCACGATAGTGCGGACCGTAGGAGAGCCTGAGGTCGATCAGGTCGCGGTCGAACGACACCGGGTCGTCATCGCCCCTGAGAGATATGTCGACGGCACCGTGGATGGCGATGAAGCCGGCAAGGCGCTCGGAAAGCCAGCCCATGGCCATGGACGGCGGGACCGAGACGACGAGCCGCGGGCGGAACGCATCGCCTGCAAGCTGGCGCGAGACGCTGCCGATTTCCTGGAAGGCCATGGTCAATCGAGGCAGCATCTCGACGCCAGCCTCGCTCAGGACGACACGCCGGTTGGCGCGGTGGAAGAGCTTGCGGCCGACTTGCTCCTCGACCATGCGGATGAGCTGGCTGACTGCGGCGGCCGAGACCGAAAGCTCTTCCGCCGCCGCGGCGAAGCTGCCGGTGCGCGCCGCCGCCTCGAAGGCCTGAAGACCTCGCAACGATGGCATTGCAACCATGGCGGTGACCAAAAAGATAAGTTCAGCTTATCTATATTGCAGAAATCCTCGTTGTTAGAAAGGTTTCTTGCTGGGGTATGCTGACCGAATGAATTCAATCAGCCGGGATGCCCCTATGGATCATCGTGACGTGATCGCCTCGCTGACGAATGAGGAGCGCAGCCGGCTAACCGGCAAGTCGGATGGGCCCGGCCTTGTTCAGCTCGCTTTCCACCTCGGCGCGATCCTGCTCCTCGGATGGTTGATCGCCGCCAAGGTGCCGTTCTGGCCGCTGCTGATGCTGCCGCAAGGCATACTGATCGTGTTCCTGTTCACGCTGCTGCATGAGACGGTGCATCGCACGGCTTTCGAAAGGCAATGGCTGAACGACGCAGTCGCGCGTGTCTGCAGCCTGGCGATCGCGCTGCCGGCCGACTGGTTCCGCTATTTCCATTTCGCCCATCACCGTTTCACACAGGATCCCGAACGCGATCCGGAGCTGGCTTTCCCGAAGCCGGAAACCTGGCGGCAGTACCTGGTCCACGTTGCCGGACTTCCAGTGTGGTTGGGGCATTTGAAGACGCTCTACGCCAATGCCGTGGGACGTTGCCAGGACAGCTACGTGCCCCCCAAGGGGCGTCCGAAGGTACGCGCCGAGGCGCGCGCGATGATTGCCTTCTACGCCGTCGTGCTGATGCTCGCGCTGTGGTTCAAGACGACGGTGCTGCTCCATGTCTGGATCTTTCCCGCGCTGCTCGGCCAGCCGTTCCTGCGGCTCTATCTGCTGGCCGAGCATGGCCGCTGCCCCTTCGTCGCAAACATGCTGGAGAATACCAGGACGACGCTGACCAACTGGGCTGTGCGCAAGCTTGCCTGGAACATGCCCTTCCATGCCGAGCATCACGCCTATCCGGGCGTGCCCTTCCACCGGTTGCCGGAGTTTCATGCGCTGATCGAGCGGCATCTGAAGGTTGTCGAGCCGGGTTATATCGGCTTCCATGAAAAATACATCGAGACGCTGCGCTGATTTATGGCGTCAGCCGGTCTGGCTGCGCACCGCGCTCGATTTCAACAGGTGCTGAATCTCCGCCGCCTTTGACGGCACGCCGATCAGATAGCCTTGCGCCTCCACGCAGCCGTTTCGGCGCAGCATGTCGAGCTGTGCTTCGGTTTCTACGCCTTCGGCGGTGACGGTGATGCCCAGTTCGGCGCCCAGTCCGATGATGGTGCGCACGATCGCTGCGGTGTCGAGATTGCCGATATCGGAGATGAAGGAACGATCGATCTTGATCTTGTCGACGGGAAAGCGCCTGAGATAGCCGAGTGAGGAATAGCCGGTGCCAAAGTCGTCGAGCGCGATGCGGATGCCGAGTTCACGCAACTGTCGCAGCGTCTTCAGGACGGCTTTGCTCTCGTCCATCAGCACGGTTTCGGTGATCTCCAGTTCCAGTCGTCTGGCCGGCACGCCCGAAAAGGCCAGGGCGGAGATGACGCTGCGAGCAAAGCCGCCGCTTTTGAGCTGCACGGCGGAGACATTGACCGCAATGCGCAGGCCAGGTGGCCAGGCTGCCGCCGTCGCACAGGCCTTTCGCAGCGCCCATTCGCCAAGCGGCACGATCAGCCCGGTTTCCTCGGCGACCGGAATGAATTCGTCCGGCGCCACAGTGCCGCGCGACGGCGAATGCCAGCGCATCAGGGCCTCGGCGCCGACAATCTCGCCCGAAGCTATGGCCATGATCGGTTGGAAATCGAGATCGAATTCCCGGCTCGGCAGCGCCGTATCGAGATCGGCTTCGAGCGCCCGGCGCGCGCGCACCGTGGCATCCATGCCGGGCTCGAAGAAACGGTACAGGTTGCGCCCTTCGCTTTTTGCCCGGTAGAGCGCCATGTCGGCGTTTGTCAGCAATGTATCGGCGTCCCTGCCATCGCCGGGAGAAAGCGCGATGCCAACGCTGACGCCAACATGCATGTCCCGGCTCTTGTCATGAAATGGTTTGGCGATGGCCTCGACAATGCGTTTCGCCAGTTTTTCCGCGCTCGCCAGGCCCTCGACGTTGAATTGGACGATCACGAACTCGTCGCCGCCAAAACGGGCGACGATATCTGCGTCGTTGTCCACGCAGCGCAGCAGTCTTGCGGCCACGCCTTTCAGCAGCCGGTCGCCAGCCGGATGTCCCAGCGTATCGTTGACGACCTTGAAGCGGTCGAGGTCGAGCGAGAAGATTGCCAGCGGTCCCGCGGCCGCATCCTCCAGTGCCCGGTCGAGCCGGTCGCGAAACACCGAGCGATTGGGCAACCCGGTCAGCACGTCGTGATGCGCAAGATGGGTCATGCGCTCCTCGGCAAGCCTGCTCTCGGTCACGTCATCGAAAGTGGCGACCCAGCCGCCGCCGCTCATCGGCCGGCGGGCAACCATCAGCGTTCGTCCGTCGGCGAGCCGGCGGGGGGTCGACCGAGTCTGGCCGGCCAGCACGCGAGCCTCGGTCCTCGAAACCTCGTCCTCGACATCTATGGGCGCATAGACGCCAAGGCGCACCAGCCGTTCAAGGAGTTCGCGGTGAGTCGTGCCGAGCGGCAGATCCGCCTCGGTCACACCATAAAGCTCCAGGATGCGCTGATTGCGCACGATCAGCCTGCCGCCGGCGTCATACATCAGCAGGCCCTGCGACATGTTCGCGAGCGCCGCGTCGAAGCGGCGATGCTGTTCCTTGAGATCCTGTTCGGCGCGCCGTTGTTCGGTGATGTCTTCGTAGATCGAAACCCAGCCGCCCGATGCCAATGGCCGGTGCGAGATGCTGATGATGCGTCCATCAGAGAGCGCCTCCTCATAGGTCGAGGGTTTCGCTCCATCGATATAGGGCTTGCGGATGGCGTAAAGTTCTTCGGCGCTTTGCGAGGCGATGCCGACATCGACGCTGTGCCGCAGGATGTCGATGAAACGGATCCCCGGCTGCGCCACGTTGGCGTCGAGGCAGAAGATGTTGATATAGTTGCCGTTGCAGATGATCATGCGCTCGTCGGCGTCGAACATGCAAAGACCATGCGACATGTTCTCGACGGCAGCTGAAAAGCGTTCGTTCTGCGCACGCAGCTCGTCTTCCATGCGGCGCGAGCGGTCCATGCCTCCGGCCTCCCGTTTCGGGACGGCCGGACCATCCTTGATGTCACCGACGGGCATGGGCGCGCCTGCGGACGTGATCGAACACCGCAGTGTCAGCCGTTCCGGTTAATTTAGCGTTTTCTATCCTACCGCCGTAGCTACCTTGCGCCGCGACTTCTCGATCGCGGAAAAACGCTTCAGGAAGGCGTTCTGTGCCCAGGTTACCGAGCGCGGCGTGAAATCGAAGCGCTCGGCACTGAAGCCGCGTGGACGACCGAAGAACTCGGTCGCCTCCGCGGTCGAAAAGCCGGCGAGCAGCGTGGCCTCGAAATAGGCGGCGATCTGGTCCGCGCGCTTGATCTCCTTGCGCAGGCCGGCGCCTGGTTCCGGCGGTAGCGAGAAGCGCAGATGGATGGCGCGCTGCAAGCGCAGTTCACAGTCCTTATAACTGCCGCCCATCACCGATTTGAACGGCGAGATCATGTCGCCGATGACATATTCGGGCGCATCGTGCAGCAATGCCATAAGCCGGGCGTCCGCCGGCGCATCGGGCATCAGGTCGCAAAACAGCGCTTCCACCAGCAACGAATGCTGGGCGACCGAGAAGGCGTGCTCGCCGCGGGTTTGGCCGTTCCAGCGCGCGACGCGGGCGAGCCCGTGGGCGATGTCCGAAATCTCGATATCGAGGGGTGAGGGGTCGAGCAAGTCGAGCCGGCGGCCGGACAGCATGCGCTGCCAGGCGCGTGGCGGCGCACCGATGCGGTCGGCCGCCATCAGGCCTCCTCCGTGCCGGCGGCTTCCTGGGGAAAGCTGAATTTGGCGAAAGGTGGAATGGCAACCGTAACCGGCACGTCTCCGGCCAGGATCGGCTGGCCGGCGTCGAGCGCTGTCTTGACCCTGTCGATACGGGCGATGCCGAGGCCGATCGTGCCGGCATTCGAGCCGAGAGTGCCCACCGATCGCCCGTCGACGGTCAATTCGGCGCCGGCCTCAGGCAAGGCCCGTTCGGCCCTGACGATCAGCACCCGCCGCCTTGCCGTGCCACGATGCTGCATGCGCGAGACGACCTCCTGGCCGACATAGCAGCCTTTCCTGAAGCCGACGCCACCGGTCTCGTCGAGCAGCACGTCATGCGGGAAGGCGTCGCCGAGCTGGTAGTCGGTGCCGCTCTCGGCAATGCCATGCGCGATGCGCAAGGCCTGCCATGCGGCACCGTCGTCAGTCTCTTGAGCGCTGCCATAGGAGCGGGTGACGCTTTCATCGCGAAAGCGCCGGTCGGCCAGCACGGTTGAATCCTTTTGTGAGGGAGCTGACTCATTTCCCCAGGCAATGGAGACAAGCGTCTGTTCGGATTTGGCAATCTCGACCTTGGCGCGCAACTTGTACAGCATCAGCCGGCGTACGAAATCGTCAGCGATGTCGGCGCGGCATTCGAGGCGGAACGCGTTTTCGCCGGCCCGTGAGATCAGGAAGTCAAACAGGATCTTGCCTTGCGGTGTCAAAAGCGCGCCCGGTTTTGCCTCGCCGGCGCCGAGCGCGTCGAGGTCGGTGGTCAGGATGTTCTGCAGGAAGTGTTCGGCATCAGGGCCGGAGATGGAGATGAGCGCGCGGTCTTTCAGCAGGGCAAAGGGCATGGGGCGAATAAAAGCCTGATCTTGCAAAACGGTTGGCCATTACGTAAGCCGCTGACACTTCCCCTGCAAGAGATCGATCAGCATGGCCAACACCTACGACCTCATCCTGACAGGCGGCATGATGGTCAACCATGACGGCGAGGGGCAACGCGATGTCGGCGTGAAGAATGGGCGCATCGCCGCCATCGGCGATCTGCGCCAGGCCTCGGCCGGCGAGACGATCGACTGCCGGGGCCTGCATATCCTTCCGGGCGTCGTCGACAGCCAGGTGCATTTCCGCGAGCCGGGACTGGAGCACAAGGAGGATCTGGAGACTGGATCTCGGGCGGCGGTGCTCGGTGGCGTCACCGCCGTGTTCGAAATGCCCAACACCAGTCCATTGACCACCAGCGAAGAAACGCTTGCCGACAAGGTCCGACGCGGCACCGGCCGTATGCACTGCGACTTCGCCTTCTGGGTCGGCGGCACCCGCGACAACGCCAACGATGTCGCCGAGCTCGAGCGCCTGCCGGGCGCGGCCGGGATAAAGGTTTTCATGGGCTCGTCCACCGGCGACCTGCTGGTCGAGGACGATGAAGGCGTCGCCTCGATCCTCAGGAACACCCGCCGCCGCGCCGCTTTCCATTCGGAAGACGAGTTCCGGCTGCGCGAACGCCTTGGCGAGCGCATCGGGGGCGATCCTTCATCGCATCCGGTCTGGCGCGACGAGATCGCCGCCTTGCGCTGCACCGAGCGGCTGGTGCGCGTCGCGCGGGCCGCCCGTGCCCGCATCCACGTCCTGCACATCTCCACGGCCGAGGAGATATTGTTCCTCGAACAGCACAAGGATGTCGCCACCTGCGAGGCGACACCGCACCATTTGACACTGTCGGCGGACGACTACAAACGGCTCGGCACGCTGATCCAGATGAACCCGCCCGTCCGTGCCCCGCGCCATCGCGACGGCGTCTGGCACGGAATCGCGCAAGGCATTGTCGACGTACTCGGTTCCGACCATGCCCCGCACACATTGGCCGAAAAAGCAAAACCATATCCGGCATCGCCCTCGGGCATGACCGGGGTGCAGACGCTGGTGCCTATCATGCTCGACCATGTCAATGCCGGTCGGCTGACCTTGCAGCGCTTCGTCGATCTTTCAAGCCACGGCCCGCAGCGCATCTTCGGCATGGCCAGGAAAGGCCGTATCGCCGCCGGCTATGATGCCGATTTCACAATCGTCGACATGAAGCGGCGCGAGACCATCACCAATGCACAAGCCGGCTCGAAGGCCGGCTGGACGCCTTATGACGGCAAGGAAGTCACCGGCTGGCCGGTCGGCACTGTCATTCGAGGCCAGCGCATCATGTGGGAGGGCGAGATCGTGACGCCGGGCCAGGGCAGGGCAGTGGAGTTCTCCGAGGCGTTGCCCGCATAGCCATTTCACATCGTTGGATTTCTTAGGCACGATCCACTAAGTTGAGTGGGTTATGCGCACAGATATCACGCCAATGATTGTTCCCGCTGAGTTTCCGGAGCTCCAGGCACTCGTCTGGAGCCGCGATGCAACGCGCCCAATTCCTGCCGAGGAAGCTTTCGCCATCTACGAGCGCAACTGGCGGTTTGTCGATCAAGAGCGCCTTACAACATCTGAAAGGCTGCTTATCCAGAACCTGGCGGAAAAATTCGGCCAGGGCATTCTTTTGACCACTGGCTGAAGTTTCGTTTCCTTCCTGATTTCTCCGCAACTGGAATATTCACAAGAACATACGCGAGCGGAAATCATGAAGGAATTCAAGAAGCCCGAACACCGGATCATCGCTGAGGCTCTCGGCTTGATGGACCACCATCTCCTGACCGCGAACAAATGCTGGTTTGGGGGTGGGACGGCGATTGTCATGAAATTCGGCGAGTACCGACGATCCCTGGATGTTGATTTCCTGTGTGCCGATGCCGATGGTTATCGTGAATTGCGGACCCATGCGGTCCAACGAGGGATCAGGGCATTTTTCCCCGAACCCGTCGAAGCCGTCCGAGATTTCCAGATCGATCAGTATGGTTTGAGGACAATCGTAAGATTGCAGGGCCAACCGATCAAATTCGAAGTGATCCGCGAAGGGCGCATCCAACTTCAAGGTCATGTCGACAATGATCTAAAGGTGCCCGTCCTCGTTGCAGCGGACATGTTTGCCGAGAAGCTGCTGGCCAATGCCGATCGGTGTCAGGATCGCGCGACCGCATATCGCGATGCCATCGATCTTGGGATCTTGATTGGCATCTATGGACGCATCCCGGCGCAGGCTCGCGTCAAGGCGCAGACCGCCTACGGCCCTGATATCCAGAACAAGGTTGCCTGGGTCGCAAACAAGCTTCAGGACCAGGACGAGCTACGCAACGCTGCCGAAGTCCTGCAAATGAATCCCGACATGGCCACAAAGGCGATCTCGGCTCTTCGGGATGAAGCTATCCGCCTATGGCCCGATGCAGGCATTCGCCGAGACGATCCGCACGAATAGGCACTCGCGTGTCCGAGTTTCAATCCCCTGCGACGAAAAACGTCCATTGCCCAGCGGGCGTGATGCCGACGCGGTAGAAGATGTAGGCGCCGAACTGCTTCATGTCGTCGAAGTCGCTCGCGGTGACGATCTTGAACAGCTCGACCCGTTGCCTGGCGTCGAGCTTGTCCAGGGGTAGAGCGAAGAAATACGGCCAGACATAGAGCTCTTGTGGCGTCCCGGCATCGACATGGACATAGCCGGCATTGAGCACCTCCTCCAGTATGGCAAGAATCTCCTGGCCATCCTGGTCGCCGGAGAGCCCCTTGAGGAAGGTAATGGCATCGCCATCTATGTCGGTCAGTGACAATTGGGTCATGCCGTCGCCCTTGCCGATCAAAGGCCTCAGTCTTTCGACGTCGCCGCTCTCGCAGGCTTCGATGATCAGGTCATGCATGCGCCGCACCGGTTCAGGCAGCTTGCCGAGGTCGTAGACGACCTCCGGCGTGGGCGCGTCGGGATCGACGCGCGGCCTGTTGGTGGCACCGTCGCCGTTCGGCGGGGTGACCGGCTCGGCCTTGTCCGGAGTGGTTGGCTGGCTGGTCGAAGATGGCGTTCCGACCGGATCGGGTATCGGCACGGTGCTTCCCGGCGACGACACGTCGTCGTCCACCATCGGTTGGACCGGCGACGGGAATTCTTCGCGCTTGATCTCGCTCAGCGCATAAGCGGGGCTGCTTGCCAGACACCCAACCAAGGGAATTGCGGCACTGCACGCGGCGAAACAGATGCAAAGGACCAAGCCGCGCGGCTTGCCTGACATCGAAAAATCCACTGCCCGTTTCTCCCTGCTTCCGGGCATGATGCCCGAGCGGCATTTGCCGTCAAAGAACCGGACGTCGGTTCAGTGCCGCAGCCGTTCGGGTTCGAAGGCGCCAGCAATGACCTTTTCACGCATGCGGTCGAGCAGGGCAAGGGCCGATGTCTCGCCGTTGGCGCGCAGCATTTCGCCGAACGCGGTTTCAAGCGCCGCTTCGGCGATGATCTCGGGTTCTATGCCTGCCGAAAGACCTTCGGCCCAGGCCTCGCTGTGGCTCTCCACCGCGGTCAGGCGCTTTTCTTCCCTGACCAGCGCGTCGATGTCGTTGACACCATGTTCCATAAGCGATGTCCACCCTTGCAAGCAGCGATCCTTCGATGGATCAGGCTTGATCTGTTCCGTTTACACGCAGCCGCAAATAAGTCTTTGTAAATACGACATTTTTTTGATCGTTCTTTACAGGAGGCCGGTTGCGCTTGCGAAGCTGCATTCAATCCTGGTCAAACTTAGCCGATTAGGCGTGCCTGCGGGGTGAAAACCTTCAGTTTGAGTTAATTCCACATCCGCGCGCTAACGTTTCATTAACGCTGTTGCATAAGCGCAACAAAAGGATTGCACCATGACAGTTCTCGACACAAGCTGGATATGCCCGCAGTCGCCGCCAATGGACCGGATATCTGTTGATGAAGGCCGGATGCGCTCTTGCGAGGGCACTTTGGGCGATATGGGCTAGTTTCCGTAGCGCGAGGCGATGTCGCGCGACAGGGTCTCGCCTTCCTTCATGTAGCGGCCGATGGCTTCGGTCGCCGACGCGGTGCATTGCGTGTAGGTGCCGCCGAATGAGCGGTAGCCGCGATTGAAGCTGGCGATGAAGCGGGCGCGCCGTTGCGGATCCGGGTTCTCCGATTCGAGCAGCTTCTGCATCTCGCCGCGCCACTGGTCGCCCTTTTCGCCGCACAGATTGCGCAGGAAATGCAGCGACCCCAGAACCTCCGCCAGCCGCATCAGCCCCGGTTCGAAGGGTGCCTCGGCGCTGAACGCCGGTCGTGCCGCCACAGGGCTGACGGCAAGGCATGTCGCGAGAAGGAGAGGAAGGCAACGCATAAGTCAATCTGGCCAAACAATTTGCCGCCTGCAAGGCGATTGTGCCGGGCGAATTCCGGATTTCAGGGTCGCTCAGGGGTTTGCGACGGCCGTCCGAGCAGTTCCTCGGCGACCGCGAGCACCGAACCGGCAAGCGGCAGATCAGCCATTTCGGCCAGCGTGTAGAAGGCGGCGGTCTCGGCGTCGTCGCTGGCCACGGCCTCGCCCCCGGCATGGGCCGCACCGAATACCGTCAGCAGGTAATCGACCGGATGCCCGTCGAGCGTGCCGTCGATGAGGATTTCGCGCAGCCGTCGGTAGTTTTCGGCCTGCAATTGCGTCTCCTCCAGCAATTCGCGCCGTGCCGCCTGTTCCAGCGTCTCACCGGCTTCGACCTTGCCGCCCGGGAATGCATAGAACCCTTGCGAGGGTTGTCGCGCCCGCTTGACCAGAAGCACGGCGTCGCCGCGCACAACGGCGACCGAGACCGCGGGAATGACTTTTCGCACTTCGTCCATGGATATCCGATCGCCCTGATTTACGGCAGCCTGTTGTGGACCGGCCGACGCCGGACAGCTTTAACGGTTGCAGTGCAGCTGTTCCATCGCCACTTTCGAAACCGGACATCAGGACCAATAGACATGTGCGGACGTTTTGCCTTGACCGCGACACCGGACCAGACAGCCGCTTTCCTCGGGCTGGCGGAGGTGGAGCAGTTTCCTACGCGCTACAATATAGCGCCGACGCAGCCGGTGCTGATGGCGATCTCAGGCCCGCCGCGGGCGCCGGGTTCCAACCTGCCGGACCGCCGGCCGATGCTGGTGCGCTGGGGCCTGATCCCCGCCTGGGTAAAGGATGTCGGCGAATTTCCGCTGCTGTTCAACGCACGCTCCGAAGGCGTGATCGAAAAGGCCTCGTTCAAAGCCGCCATGCGCCATCGCCGGGCGCTGGTGCCGGCATCAGGTTTTTACGAATGGCGCCAGGCGCGGCCCGGAGAGGCGGGCGGCAGGAAGGGGCAGCCTTACTGGATCAGGCCGCGGCATGGCGAGTTGGTCGCCTTTGCCGGGCTGGTTGAAACCTATGCGGAACCGGGCGGCTCGGAGTTGGACACCGGCGCCATTCTGACGGTCGAGGCCAATGCCGACATCGCGCATATCCATGACCGCATGCCCGTGGTGATCGCACCTGAAGACTTCACCCGCTGGCTCGATTGCCGCGGACTTGAGCCGCGCGACGTCGCCGACCTGTTGCGGCCGGCGCAACGCGACTTCTTCGAAGCGATTCCGGTCTCCGACCTCGTCAACAAGGTCGCCAACACCGGGCCGGAGATTCAGGAGAAGGGGGAGATCGGGCCCGAGCCCGAGAAGGTCAAGCGCCGGAAACCCGGCGCGGACGACAGTCAGATGACGCTGTTTTAGCAGGAACTCTGTTCGAGGTGCGGTTTGGCGCCTCGTTCCGACCCTTGGGCCGATCGCGCACTGCTTCAGGCAGCGCGGGGCGATACGATTTTCTGCACCGGCTTTTTCTTCTTCGCGGTGTGGAGCAGGGCGGCGACGATCGCGGCCGGGCCGATTGCGCGATAATGGTTTGCCAGCGCTGGTTGCTTGGCGCGGTTGGCTTCCTGCTTGCTTCGAGGCATGTGTCTCTTCCCAGATAACGTTTCCGTGTCTGCGTTTGGCGGCCGAATCCGACCAAATCGTGACGCAGGTTGATCTAGCCGGCGTATGTTTCATGACTGTGCCGACATGTTTAATAAAATGTTTCAGTGGCTGATTCCGTGTGATCGGGCGACGCATTTGCCAGTTCTGGCGTCGTTTTTCTCGGGATAAGCGACTTGACGGCAACACTGGCCAAGGCGATAAAGCCGCCTATGAAAACGTCTTTCGCCATTTGTGGCATTTGCATTATTGGCTAGCTTCGCGCTGGTCCGGACGTTTTCGCCTCATCTTCCCCTAGATTGGACAAACGCCCCGGCCAGCAGGCTGGAGTCCGTTTTGCGCCTCGGCGCGGAGCTGGCTTCATCCAGGCAAAAGTTCTGAACCGGAAAGGCATGGAATGTCTGACGCACCGAAGGGCCTGCGCCTCTACAACACGCTGACGCGCGCGAAGCAGGATTTCGTCCCGATCGACGCGCTGAACGTGCGCATGTATGTCTGCGGTCCGACCGTCTACGACTTCGCCCATATCGGCAATGCCAGGCCCGTAATCGTCTTCGACGTGCTGTTCCGGCTGCTGCGCCATCTCTATGGCGAGACGCACGTCACCTATGTGCGCAACATCACGGATGTCGACGATAAGATCAACGCACGCGCGCTGCGCGATTTCGGCGGCGAGATATCAGCCGGCGGACTGTCGCTCAACGAGGCGATAAGGCGGGTGACGGAGAAGACCGCGGGCCAATTTCACAAGGACGTCGCGACGCTCGGCTGCCTGGAGCCAACAGTCGAGCCGCGCGCCACCGAGTTCGTCGAGCCCCGCGCCGACGGCAAGGCAGACATGATCACCTTGATTCAAAGCCTGGTCAAACGCGGCCATGCCTATGTTGCCGCAGGCGAAGTGCTGTTCGACACCGCTTCGATGCCCGACTACGGCCAGTTGTCGAAGCGAAATCTCGACGAGCAGCAGGCGGGTGCTCGCGTTGCAGTCGAGGCGCACAAGAAGAATCCTGGCGACTTCGTGTTGTGGAAGTTGTCGTCCCCGGAGGAGCCGGGCTGGCAGAGCCCATGGGGCAGGGGCCGGCCGGGCTGGCACATCGAATGCTCGGCCATGTCCGCCGCCTATCTGGGCGAGGTCTTCGATATTCATGGCGGCGGTCTCGACCTGATCTTCCCGCACCACGAGAACGAGATCGCCCAGTCACGCTGCGCGCACGGCACCGATGTGATGGCCAACATCTGGATGCACAACGGCTTCCTGCAGGTCGAAGGGCAGAAGATGTCGAAGAGCCTCGGCAATTTTTACTCGATCAACGAGCTGCTGGAGACCGAAACGTTCGGCGGCCGCAAATGGCCCGGCGAGGTGCTCAGGCTGGCTATGCTGATGACCCATTATCGCGAACCGATCGACTTTTCCGTGCGCAAGCTCGAGGAAGCGGAGAACACGCTGCGCAAGTGGAAACGCGCGGCCGATCTGGCGCCGGCGGTCGGGCAATTGCCGGACGAGGTCGTGCAGGCGTTGTCGGATGATCTCGCCACCTACGCCGCCTTCCAGGTTTTGACCCAGTTGGCCGGCGAGGCGGTCGACTTCAGCGGCGATGGCGAAAACGCCGCAGCGGCCTCGCTGAAGGGTGCGCTTGCCTTCCTGGGTTTCGATGTCGGGGCGGCCAAGGTCGACGAGGCCGCGGTCGCCAAGGCGATCGCCAGGCGCCTGGAATTGATCGCCGCCAAGAGCTGGGTCGAAGCCGACCGCATCCGCGACGAGTTGTTGGCGCAAGGCGTGCAGTTGAAGGACGGCAAGGACCCGGTCACGGGCGCGCGTGTGACAACGTGGGAGGTGAAGCGGTGAGGGCGACTGTTCTTGTGGCGGGAATGGAGAGGTTGGCGCGAAGCACCCCCCTCTGTCCTGCCGGACATCTCCCCCTCAAGGGGGGAGATTGGATATCACCGAGGCTTTCGCCAATCGCTGACGTTGGAGGTTGGGTACCGTCAGCGAAACTGCCGATCTCCCCCCTTGAGGGGGAGATGTCCGGCAGGACAGAGGGAGGCGCCTCGCCGTGATCCATTATCGTGTGTCTCCTGTCAATCGAGGCAATGCGCGCAAGATGCGCAAGGCTATGACCGACGCCGAACTGAAGCTTTGGAATGAGATACGCGCACACCGACTCATGGGGCTGGCGTTTCGACGTCAAATGCCAATAGCGGGCTACATCGTCGATTTTGCTTGCCCTAACAGGAAGCTGATCGTTGAGCTGGATGGTTCTCAGCACGCCTCTCATGAGGTCTCGGCGTCTGACGCCGCACGAACAGCCAAGCTCACAGCGCTCGGCTGGACCACCCTGCGCTTCTGGAACGATGACGTGATCCGCGATATCGACAATGTCTGTCAGCACATCGTGATTGCGGCCGGCCTGGCTGGCGCGGAAGTGCCGGAACCAGCAACGGAGGAGTTCGTTCCATGATCGACCATCTCGGCATCGACGTTGCCGACTTTGACGCTTCGAAGGCTTTCTATGACAAGGCGATGGCGCCGCTTGGCGCCTCGCTGCTCTATATGGTGCCGCTGGAATACACCGGCGGCGCCAAGGTCGGTGGCTACGGCCGCGATCGGCCGGTGTTCTGGCTCCAGGAAGGCAAGGAGGGGCAAAAGGCCCGCCAGCACGTTGCCTTCACCGCGCGCAGCCGCGCCGAGGTTGATGCTTTCCATGCTGCCGCTCTCGCCGCCGGCGGCAAGGACAATGGCGGGCCGGGCCTGCGCCCGCACTATCATGCGGACTACTATGGCGCCTTCGTCTTCGATCCCGACGGTAACAATGTCGAGGCCGTCTGCCATGATGCGGAGTGACCTGCCATGAGCCTCGACAACCGGCCGATCTACACCGGCGGCTGCCAGTGCGGCGCCGTGCGCTTTCGCGTCGAGGGCGCACTCGGCGATGCCTCGGTCTGCCATTGCCGCATGTGCCAGAAGGCGAGCGGCAATTTCTACCTTCCGCTGGTCTCGGTGCGCGGCGCCAAGGTGGACTGGACGCGCGGCGAGCCCAAGCGCTTCCGCTCGTCGAACGCTGCCTGGCGCGGCTTCTGCGCCGAATGCGGAACGCCGCTGACGTTCGAGGCGCCGGACGGCATGGCGCTGGCGATTGCGGCCTTCGACGATCCGGCTGATATCGCGCCGACCATCCAGTGGGGCACGGAGGCAAAGCTGCCTTACGTCGATTCCATTCCAGAATTGCCGGGCGAGGATACGATGGCGGACATGGGTTCAGCCCCCTATCTGGCAGAGCTTGTCTCCTACCAGCATCCCGACCACGACACCGAGCAATGGCCGCTGGAGAAAACATCATGAGCGAGACCATTCGAACCGGCGGCTGCCAGTGCGGCGCCGTGCGCTTCCGCATCAAAGGCAAGCTTGGACGCCCGTCCATCTGCCACTGTCGCATGTGCCAGAAACAGTTCGGTTCCTTTTTCGGCGCCCTGGTGACAGCGCCGAAGGACGGCGTCGAATGGACCAGTGAGGAGCCGAGCTATTTCCAGTCCTCGGTCAACATCGATCGCGGTTTCTGCGCCCGCTGCGGCACGCCGCTGACCTACCGCCAGCCCGGCGGCCTGGAGATCGCCATCGGCGCCTTCGACGATCGCTCCGACCTGGCGCCGCAGATCCAGGTCAATTACGCCGGGCGGCTGCCTTGGGTGGAGACGATCTTCGACCAGCCCGTCCACCAGGACCCGGACTATTACGCTAGGCAGGAGGAGATCATCTCCTTCCAGCATCCCGACCATGAAACGACGGACTGGCCGTCCAAAGGTTTGCAACTATGAGCTCTGAACTGCGCACGCTTTATCCCGAGATCGAAGCTTTCGAGAGCGGTATGCTCGACGTCGGCGACGGCCACCAGGTCTATTGGGAACGCTCCGGCACCAAAGGCGCCAAGCCGGCGGTGTTCCTGCATGGCGGGCCGGGCGGCACCATCTCGCCAAAGCATCGGCGGCTGTTCGATCCCGATCTCTACGACGTCATCCTGTTCGACCAGCGCGGTTGCGGCAAGTCGACGCCGAATGCCTCGCTGGAGGCCAACACCACGTGGCACCTGGTCGCCGATATCGAGCGCTTGCGCGAAATAGCCGGCTTCGACAAATGGCTGGTCTTCGGCGGTTCCTGGGGTTCGACGCTGGCGCTCGCCTACGCCGAGACGCACCCGCAACGCGTCAGTGAGCTCGTCGTGCGGGGCATATATACGCTGACCCGCCCCGAACTCGAATGGTACTATCAGTTCGGCGTCTCCGAGATGTTTCCCGACAAGTGGGAGCGCTTCCTGGCGCCGATCCCCGAGGCCGAGCGCGGCGACATGATGGCCGCCTATCGCAAGCGGCTGGTGGGGTCCGACAGAAACGCGCAGATCGAGGCGGCCCGCGCCTGGAGCCTGTGGGAAGGCGAGACGATCACGCTTTTGCCCGAGCCGGAGACCAGCGGACCGTTTGGTGAGGACGACTACGCCGTCGCCTTCGCCCGCATAGAGAACCACTACTTCGTCCATGCCGGTTGGCTGGAGGAGGGACAGTTGCTGCGCGATGCCTGGAAGTTGAAGGACATTCCCGGCACCATCGTCCACGGCCGCTACGACATGCCGTGCCCGGCACGCTACGCCTGGGCGCTGCACAAGGCCTGGCCGAAGGCGGATTTTCACCTGATCGAGGGTGCCGGCCATGCCTATTCCGAGCCAGGGATATTGGACCGGCTGATCCGGGCGACGGATGGGTTTGTGGGGAAAAACTGATGTCGGCGCTCACCCCCCTCTGGCCTGCCGGCCATCTCCCCCTCAAGGGGGGAGATTGGCCATCACCTGGGGTTTCGCAAATTTTCAGCGCCGCAGGTGATGGCGGGACATTCGAACTGCCGATCTCCCCCCTTGAGGGGGAGATGTCCGGTAGGACAGAGGGGGGCGTTCAAGCGCCCACAGGACGATGAAAAAGCAACGCCTCTACCTCTTCGACACAACACTTCGCGATGGCCAGCAGACGCCCGGTATCGACTTCTCGGTCGAGGACAAGATCGCCATCGCCAAGCTGCTCGACGAATTCGGCCTCGACTATGTCGAGGGCGGTTACCCCGGCGCCAACCCGACCGACACGGCCTTCTTTAGGGAGAAGCGCACCGCGCAGGCAAAGTTCGTCGCCTTCGGCATGACCAAGCGGGCGGGGGTGTCGGCTTCCAACGATCCTGGGCTTGCCGCACTCGTCCAGTCGCGGTCGGACGCCATCTGCTTTGTCGCCAAGAGCTGGGACTATCATGTCCGTGTGGCGCTCGGCTGCACCAATGAGGAGAATCTGGAGTCCATCAAGGCCTCGGTGGAAGCCGCCATTGCCGCGGGGAAGGAGGCGATGGTCGATTGCGAGCATTTCTTCGACGGGTTCAAGGCCAATTCGGATTATGCGCTGGCGTGCGCCAAGACCGCTTATGATGCCGGCGCGCGCTGGGTGGTGCTGTGCGACACCAATGGCGGCACGCAGCCCTCGGAACTACGCGCAACCGTCGAAAGGGTCGTCGCCGCGGGCATTCCCGGCGACCATCTCGGCATCCATGCCCATGATGACACCGGCCAGGCGGTGGCGAATTCGCTGGCCGCGGTCGAAGCGGGCGTGCGCCAGATCCAGGGCACGCTGAACGGCATTGGCGAACGCTGCGGCAACGCCAATCTGATCTCCATCGTGCCGACGCTGGCGTTGAAGCCGGCCTTCGCCGACCGTTTCGAGACGGGGATTTCCGCCGAGGCGCTTACCGGCATTTCGCGCTTGTCGCGCGCCTTCGACGAACTCTTGAACCGCGCTCCGGAGGCGCAGGCGCCCTATGTAGGCGCTTCCGCCTTCGCCACCAAGGCCGGCATCCACGCTTCGGCGCTCGCCAAGGAACCTGCGACCTACGAGCATGTGCCGCCGGAAGCGGTTGGCAACCGCCGCCGCGTCATGGTTTCCGACCAGGGCGGCAAGGCCAATTTCCTGGCCGAGCTGAAGCGGCGCGGCATCGATGTGCCGAAGGACGATCACCGGCTCGACGCATTGATATCGGTGGTCAAGGAGCGTGAGGCCTCCGGCTATGCCTATGAGGGCGCCGACGCCTCCTTCGAGCTTCTGGCACGCAAGATGCTGCACGGTTTGCCCGAGTTCTTCCATGTCACCTCGTTCCGCTGCATGATCGAACGCCGCTTCGATGCCAATGGCCAGTTGAAGACGGTGTCGGAGGCGGTGGTCAAGGTGCTGGTCGAGGGCGAGGAGAAGATGTCGGTGGCCGAGGGGCACGGCCCCGTCAATGCGCTCGACATCGCACTGCGCAAGGATCTCGGCAAATACCAGGGCGAAATCGCCGATCTGGAACTCGCCGACTTCAAGGTGCGTATCCTCAATGGCGGCACCGAGGCGATCACTCGCGTTCTGATCGAATCGCATGATGCGACCGGTGCCCGCTGGTGGACGGTCGGCGTTTCCGAAAACATCATCGACGCCTCGTTCCAGGCGCTGATGGATTCCATCATCTACAAGCTGATGAAGAACCGGGACATGGCGGGTCTGGTGGCGGCGGAGTAAGTTTGAACCATCAGCGAAAGTCCATTGATCCATCAGAACTTTGCGATGGTCTTGCCAAGGTTACTGGGCCATAGCGTTGGGCCATGGCCGCTGAAGCAATTACCCAGGACGCAGTTTCAAAAGCCCGCCGCGGCTTCCTGCTGGCGCTGGGTGCCTATTTCTTGTGGGGTTTGCTGCCTTTCTACATGAAAGCGGTTGCGCACCTGCCGCTTGCCGAGGTGATTGCCCACCGCATCGTCTGGTCGGTGCCGATCGCCGCCGCGGTTCTGGTCTGGGCCGGCCGCACGGCGGATTTCAAGGCGGCAATCCGTTCGCCCCGCACGATCGCCATGGCGGCGCTGACGGCGGCGCTGATCTCGGTCAATTGGGGCGTCTACGTCTGGGCGATCGCCGTCGACCGCACCGTAGAAACCGCCCTTGGCTATTACATCAATCCCCTGGTCAGCGTCGTGGTCGGCGCCCTGCTGCTCGGCGAGCGGCTCGATCGGCTGCAGATCGCGGCCGTGGTGCTTGCGGCGATCGCGGTCGCCGTGCTGACGATCGAGGCTGGCAAGTTGCCATGGGTATCGCTGGCGCTGGCCTTTTCCTTCGCCGCCTACGGTTTTTTCCGCAAGACGCTGCCGATCGGCCCCAGCCAGGGTTTTCTGCTCGAAGTGCTTCTGTTGTCGGTGCCGGCCTTGGGTTATATCGCCTGGCTGATCGCCACCGGACAGGACCATTTCGTTTCCGGCAACGGCGTCGATGCGGCGTTGCTGGCCGGTTGCGGGCCGGTGACCGCGGTGCCGCTGCTGCTGTTCGCATTCGGCGCCAGGCTTTTGCGTCTCTCCACCATAGGTATCATGCAATATATTGCGCCGACCATTGTGTTCCTGATCGCCGTGCTGATCTTCAAAGAGCCGTTCGACACCACCCAGGCTGTCGCCTTTGCCCTGATCTGGGCGGCGCTGGCCATGTATTCCTGGTCGATGCTGGCGACGGCGCGCCGGGCTACATCTGCCCGAGCCGCCTGACGAAGAGATAGGTCGCTCCGGCGATCAGCATCGAAACCGCAGTCACCACCCAGAAGCCTATCGGCGTGTTGACCAGCGGCAAGCCGCCGACATTCATGCCGAACAGGCCCGAGATGATCGTCATTGGCAACAGCACCGCGGTCATCACCGACAGCACGTAGAGCAGCCGGTTCGACTGCGTCGTCAGCTTGGCCATCAGCTCGTCCTGCAACAGCCTGGCGCGCGCCTGCAACTGCTCGCCATCATAGTGCAGCGTCTGCGCGCGGTGCGAAAGCCGTGCTGCCATGTCGTTGATCGAATCGGGCAGGTCGTTGCGGTGCGAATGGTCGAGATGGCGAAACAGATTGGTCAGGGTCGCCATCTGCCGGTGAATCACCACCAGGTGCCGGCGCGCATCGACGAGCGCCTGCCGCTCATTGTGCCATGCGTCGCAGACGATGCGGTCCTCGATGCCGTCGAGACTGTCGCCAAGTGCAGCGAGTTCCACCGCCATGCCGTCGAACGACTGGCCCACGACCGCCTCGATCAGCTCGGCCGGCGAGCGAAACTTGCGCGAGCCGTTCTCGATCGCCTTGCGGATATTGTCGACCGACTGCAAGGGCTGCTTGCGGGCGCCGACCAGCATGGTGTCGTTGAGGGCGAAACGGAAATGGCCGAGCCCGCCGGCTTCCGCCGAATAGTCGTGACGCAGGTCCGGCAGGTCGCCGTAGAGCCAGTCATCCTCGAGGTCGATGTGACAGCCATGGCTGGCGGACAGGAAGGCCTCGCGCACTGGCGCCGGCAGGGCCTGTTCGGCGGCGATCTCGTGGCGTGCGCGCATGTCGGAAAGCTGGTAGCTGCGCCACGTCCATTGCGCGCCGGCGGCATCCTTGGTGCGCAGGCCGTCGGCGGTGAAATGATAGATGAAGAACAGCCCATGCTCGTCTGGCAGGTAGGGCGACAGGTCGGCGCCTTCCGGGGCGAGAGCAGTATCCATGGTGTAGTGCCGGATGCATATTTCGAGCATCGCACCGCTTGGCGGCGCGTGATTGCAACATCTAGCATGGGCGGCGGGGTTTCGTGTGACGGTTCCTTGACAGCCGATCACACTCTCTCGAGCGGCCGCGTCAGTGCGGCGGCGCCTTTCGCCGCCACCGCATTGCGACTGCCACACTTAGCGCTTCGGACCGAAACCGGGATAAGGGTTCAGCGGCACGATTGCGGCAATGTCCATCATGCCGGCCTTGACCAGCGGCAAGCTGCCGAGATGACTGCGCACGTCGGCATCGCTGGCCGCCTCGAACATCATGCCGCTCCCGGGAATGTCGCCACGGTTCCAGACCTGGCGAACCGCGCCCTGGGCATAGAGCGTGCGCCGCTGCTCGGCCTCGCCGGGCAGCAGCGGCGCGAAATCGGCATCGGTAAACTTTTCGGTGTTGCGGGTGAGAAGGGCAAAGAACTGCATGTCGGTCTCCTGTTTGTCAGCGGTTGATGACAGCAGGTATCGCGCTGAGTGGTCAGACTGTCAAAAACCGATTAGGCTAAAGTTGAGACCTTTGGGGACTGGATGCCGCGAAGCAAAAAATGTTCGACTTGCGCCAGATCAGATATTTCGTCGCAGTCGCGGAAACCGGCAATGTCGGTCGCGCCGCCGAACTGCTGCATATTTCGCAGTCGCCGCTGAGCCGGCAGATCATGCAGCTTGAACAGCAGCTTGGCGTGATCCTGTTCGAACGGGTAAAACAGCGCGTCCATCTCAATGCCGAGGGCCGCGCCTTTCTCGCCGAGGCCCGCGCGCTGCTGTCGAACGCGCGCCGGCTGGAGGAACTTGGTCGAAACCTTGCCAGCGGGTCTGTCGGGCGTCTTGCCATCGGTTATGTCGAAGGCGCCGTGCATTCCGGGCTTGTCGCCGCGATGCTGCGCCAATTCCGCCGCGACCGGCCGGATTTTCATCTCCAGTTGAGAAGCCTGCGCTCGGCGGCGCAGATCGAGGAACTGCGGCAGCGGTCGTTGGATCTGGGCCTGGTCTATTCGCCGCCCGCCGCAGACGATCCCGATATCGCCAGCACGCCGCTGCGCCACGAGCCGCTGGTGCTGGCGATGCCCGAAGACGATCCGCTCGCCGAAGTGGCCGATATCCAGCCGCACTATCTCGACGGCCGCGTCTGGATCACCGTCGTGCGCCAGCCCGACGACACCAATCGCGGCCAGTTCCTGGCCGCCTGCGCCAAGGCGGGTTTCCTGCCCGATATCGCCTATGAGACGGCGGACCCGTTGACCTCGCTCGGCCTTGTCAGCGCCGGGCTCGGCCTTGCCACCGTGCAGGCGAGCCTGCGCACCGCATCGCCGGCCGGGATCCTGTTTCGGGACCTGCCATGGTTCGAGCGCAAGGTCTCGATCCATCTCGCCTGGCGGCGCCAGGATCGGCGGGCGGTAATCGATGATCTGCGGCTGGCCGGCAGTAGGGCAGTAGGGCAGTAGGGCAGTAGGGCAGTAGGGCAGTAGGTTCTGTCTTCAGCTACTGCCTTACATCTTGTCTATCACCGACTGCACGCCCTCCGTCGGCGCATCGACCGAGGAGCCTGCCACCATGATGGCGGCGACGATTGCCTCGGGGTCATTGACGACCAGCGGCTTGACCCGCTGTGCGGTGTGAATGAAGCCTTCGGTTGCCATATGGTCGATAAGCGCCAGCATCGGATCCCAGAATCCGCCGACATTGCCGAAGACGATCGGCTTTCGGTGATGGCCAAGTTGCGCCCAGGTCATGACCTCGACGATCTCCTCGACTGTGCCGATGCCGCCCGGCAGCGCCACAAAGGCGTCGGATTTCTCGAACATCTTATGTTTGCGCTCGTGCATGTTTTCGGTGATCACGAGCTCGTCGAGCCGGTCTAGCGCGGTTTCGGTTGCTTCCCTGTTGATCAGGAAGCGGGGAATGATGCCGGTGACCTTGCCGCCGGCCTTGAGCGCGCCTTCAGCGACGGCGCCCATGATACCTTTGGTGCCGCCGCCATAGATCAGCCTGAGGCCGGAGCGCGCAAGCGATCGCCCGAGCAGGTGACCAGCCTTGACATAGGTTTCATCACGGCCCGGAGACGAGCCGCAATACACGCAGACGGATCGAATCGTATTCATGCCGATGATTGGTGATTGGGTCTGAAAGCGCGGTCAAGCCCTAAGGGCCGAGAAGTCCGGGCTTTTTCTTGTCGGTGATGGTAAAACAGGCTAGACCGGCGTTAGGTGGCTAAGGGGCAGGGAAGTAGATGGCGATCAATCCGTTGAAGGCGTTTCTGTTCGCGGCGGGTGGGACCGTTGCGGTCGCGGGAACCGCCTATGTGTCGGGCGCGCTCGACCCATATTTCAATCGCACGCCGCCGGCGGACGTCGCGGCGCAGGCTCCGCCTGTGGCGCCGAAGCCGGCCAATCCGGGCACGGAAGCGCGGCTGCCGCAGGCTGCGGCACCGTCCGCTCCCACCTCTGAGGCAACCGCGCCTGCCGTCGCGGGTCCGATCGCCCCGACCTTCGACGTGGTGCGCGTTGAAGGCGATGGTTCGATCGTCGTCGCCGGCAATGCCGCGCCCAATTCAAAGGTCGAGATCCTCAACGGTTCGACCGTGATCGGCTCGACGGTCGCCGGTCCGGATGGCGCCTTCGTCATCGTGCTCGATGATCCGCTGAAGCCTGGTGACTATACGATTGCCTTGCGCTCCACCGCCGGCGATGTCGCGACCGCTTCCGCCCAGACGGCCGTCGTCTCCATTCCCGCCAATGCGAGCGGCCAGGTGCTGGCCATGGTCGAGGAACCGGGCAAGCCGGCCGAACTGCTGACCGTGCCCCAGCCGCAGACAACACCGGAAGCGCCTGCAGCCGCGGCTCCGGCGCCAGGCGCGTCCGCCGCCATCGAAGCAACGCCTGCGACTGCGGCGCCGACAACGCCGCCCGCGCCATCCGTGGCCGAACCCAAGATCGTTGTCGAAGCGGTCGAGATTGACGGCAGCAAGATCTTTGTCGCCGGCCTCGCCGACCCGGGCCGCAAGGTGCGCGCCTATGCCAACGACATCCTGCTTGGCGAAGCGCAGACATCGCCGAATGGCCATTTCCTGGTTGAGGCGAGGCGCGACGTACCGGTCGGCAGTTACACCATCCGTGTCGATGGCCTCGATGCCGACGGGGTGAAGGTGGTGGCCCGCGCCGCCGTACCGTTCGAGCGCGAACCGGGCGAGGCGGTCGCCGCCGTGGCGCCTGCTGGATCCAAGGCGGCCGATGCAAAGTCTGCCGAACCGTCGGCTGCCGCTGAAGCGCCCGCCAACCCGGCGGAACCGGCTCCGGCCGATGCAGTGGCCACGCCGCCTTCCGATGTGGCCGAGACTGTTTCACCTAAGCTCGAACATGCCAATGGCGCCGTGATCATCCGCCGCCACGATACGCTGTGGCGGATTTCGCGGCGCGTTTACGGTTATGGCATGCGCTACTCGACAATCTATCTCGCCAACCAGGACCAGATCCGCAATCCCGACCGCATCTGGCCGGGACAGGTGTTCAAGGTCCCGCCACGGTCTAAGGAAGGCGAGGCCGCCGACCTCAAGGCGATGGGTGACCAGATGACGACGCATTCGGCGAAGACGGAGTAGGCAAGCGTCAGCGGGGCGGCTGCAAGCCGTTCCGAAGCCGATCCTTCGCAGCCCTCCGCCTGCAATCTCCCCATCCGGCCAGCTTGCCTCGTCACTGTTCATCGTCTATCGCCGATGAACGATGACCGAATCCCTGCCTGAACCGGACCGCGCGACGAGCGCGCCAACCTCTTGCACCACCGACAGCCACTCCATCGCGGCCCGCTTCGCCGCGCTCTCGCACCCTGCGCGCATCGAGATCCTGAAACGCCTGTCCGCCAGCGGTTTCTGCTGCTGTCGGGACGTTGTCGACCATCTCGATCTCGCCCAGTCGACCGTCTCGCAGCATCTGAAGATCCTGGTCGAGGCGGGGCTGGTGCGCTTCGCGCCTGACCGCCAGCGCTCGCGCTACGAGGTGGACCAAGCCGCGCTTGCCGGCGTGTCGGCTTCGCTGAGCGCGCTCGTCGTTTCCTGCTCGACCAGCCGCTGACCCTCTCACCCAAAAGGCAAGAAAAGTGGCCGAAAAAACCGTCTCCGCCGATTCCCCGACCTTCAAGACGCTGCTTAACCTCTGGCCCTATATGTGGCCGGCGGATCGTGCCGATCTGCGGGCGCGCGTCACCTGGGCGACAATTCTGCTGGTGGTTGCCAAGCTGACATTGGTCGCGGGACCCTATTTCTTCAAATGGGCGACCGACGCCTTGGCCGGTGACGGCAGATCGACGCCGCCGCTACCCGCCTTCCTGCTCGCCCCAGTCATGTTGGTTGTCGCCTACAATGTGGTGCGGCTCGTGCAACTCGGCTTCAACCAGTTGCGCGACGCGCTGTTTGCCCGCGTCGGACAGTACGCGGTGCGCCAGCTTGCCTTCCGCACCTTCGTCCACATGCACCAGTTGTCCCTGCGCTTCCATCTCGAACGGCGCACCGGCGGCTTGTCGCGCATTATCGAGCGCGGCACCAAGGGCATCGAGACGATCGTGCGCTTCATCATGCTCAACACGGCGCCGACCATCCTCGAATTCGCGCTGACCACGGGCATCTTCGCCTACACCTATGGCTGGAAATACGTAGCCGTGGTGGCGGTCACCGTCTGGCTCTATGTCTGGTTCACGGTCCGCGCCAGCGACTGGCGCATTTCGATCCGCCGCGACATGAACGACAGCGACACCGACGCCAACACCAAGGCGATCGACTCTCTGCTCAATTTCGAGACGGTCAAATATTTCAACAACGAGGCCATGGAGGCCGAGCGCTTCGACCGCTCCATGGCGCGCTACGAGATGTCGGCGACGAGAATCTGGACGTCGCTCGGCTGGCTGAATTTCGGCCAGGGCGTCATCTATGGGCTGGGCACGGTCATCGTGATGTGCATGTCCGCGCTCGAAGTGCAACGTGGCACGCAGACCGTCGGTGATTTCGTCTTCATCAACGCCATGCTGATGCAGCTCTCGGTGCCGCTCAATTTCATCGGCTTCATCTACCGCGAGATTCGCCAGGGCCTCACCGATATCGAGCAGATGTTCGACCTGCTCGACGTGCCGCAGGAGATCGTCGACAAATCTGATGCCAGGCCGCTCGCGATCGAGGCCGGCAAGGTCGAATTCCGTGACGTGCATTTCTCCTACGACCCGAACCGCAAGATCCTGAAAGGCATCAGCTTCGAGGTGCCGGCCGGCAAGACCGTCGCCATCGTCGGTCCTTCGGGCGCGGGCAAGTCGACCATCTCGCGGCTGCTGTTCCGCTTCTACGACATCCAGTCGGGCCAGGTGCTGATCGACGGCCAGGATGTCAGGGAGGTGACGCAGGAGAGCCTGCGCGCGGCGATCGGCATGGTGCCTCAGGACACCGTGCTGTTCAACGACACCATCGCCTACAACATCCGCTACGGCCGCATCGGCGCCAGCGAGGAGGAGGTGCGCAAGGCGGCCGAACTCGCCCAGATCGGCCCCTTCATCGAGCGGCTGCCCGAGGGTTACCGCTCGATGGTCGGCGAGCGCGGGCTGAAGCTTTCCGGCGGCGAGAAGCAGCGCGTGGCGATTGCCCGCACCATCCTCAAGGCGCCGCCGATCCTGATGCTCGACGAGGCGACCTCGGCGCTGGACAGCCATACCGAACAGGAGATCCAGGCCGCGCTTGACCTGGTCAGCCGGGGCCGCACCACCATCGTCATCGCCCACCGGCTGTCCACGGTGATCACGGCCGACGAAATCATCGTGCTCAAGGACGGCCAGATCGCCGAACGCGGCACACATGCCGATCTGATGCGCAAGCACGGGCTTTATGCCTCGATGTGGGACCGCCAGCGCGAGGCGACCGAAGCCGAGGAGCGTCTGCGCATCGCCCGCGAAAGCGACGAACTGGGTGTGGTGGTGCGCAGGCGCACGTCGGAGCTGTCGTAGCGGCGTTGGCTATCTCCGTCGCTTTCGCCAATCAGCGTGTGACCGAAATGTAAGACGGCCATCCCGCGCCAGGCGAGGAAACAGCGACGCCCAGCACCTGACCAGTGCGGGCGTCGCTCGACATGTGGTCGAAGCCGCGCCACTCGGCTGCGGTGATGAACAGCGTCCTGCCGTCGACACCGCCCAGCATGCAGGCGAAGCAGCCGCGATCGGCGGTCACGGTCTGCAGCAGCTCACCGCCTTCGCGTACCTGCGCACAGCGCTTGTTGGGAACATCCGCGTACCAGACCGTCCCTTCGGCATCTAGGCAGATGCCATCGGGATAGCCGTCGAGATCGGCCCACACCCGCCGATTAGCCAGAGTGCCGTCGGCGGCTATGTCGAAGGCGGTCAGCCGGTTGGAGTGGGATTCGGCAATGATCAGCGTCCTGTTGTCCGGGGTCACAGCCATGCCATTGGCAAACGCGATATTCTCAGCCACTTGCCTGGCCGTCCCGTCCGGCGTGATCAGCACGATCGTGCCCGGGCCGAAATGCTGGCCGGGTGCCGGCGCCGGGCCGCCGCCATTGACATAGATATTGCCGCGCCCATCGACGACGATCTCGTTCCAGGGGCTTTTCGAGAGGTCGCGCAGATCGGCATGGGTGACGAGCCTGCCATCCACCTCCTGCCTTAGCAGCAGGCCTTCGCGGCCTGAAATCACGAGCAACCTGCCATCCGGCAGCCAGTCGATGGAGTAGGGCAGGACCGCTGGCACGGTGAGCATCACCCTGCTCTTGCCGTCTTCGCTCACGGCGACGATCTCTCCGGTACCCCAGTTGCAGAGCCACAGGCGTCCCTCATGCCAACGCGGCGATTCCCCGAAAGCGAGGCCCATGGTGATAATCTTGGCGTTCTCGGCAACGGATGACATTGGCTGGCTCCTTGGCTGCGTGACCCACGTCACCCTTCCGAAGGCGTCGCGAGGCACTGTCCTGCCAAGGACGGGCGAGCGTATGGCTTGCCGACATTGCGGCCGACAATTCTGAAAGGCTAATACGCGATGGTGATCCCGCCAAATCTGCACATACCTGGGTCTCTTTCAAATCTAAAAGCAGGTGATATTGTCACCTCGGGAACAACCAGCCGCGGTTGCTTTGCGGTCTATGAAAGCATTTTCGATGTTCGGATTTTTCTTTCGCAAGTCTAAAAAAACGTCTGAAAAACTCGCGCCGAATGCTGCCAGGTGGCCACAGGTCAGGCTGCCGCTGCCGGTTTTTGTGCGCCGTTCAACAGTAGAAAAGGCAATCGATAGCCCCTCGGAACTCGTCTTCGCCGTTGAGATTTTCATCCATACCATGACTTATGAAGGGCTCTACCGATATCCGGAGATCAGCCCGAGGGCGATGCAGGTTTCCCACGCAAACTCGTACTCGGCTGAGGTGAAGAATGGCGGGCACAGTCAATTCATCTACAATGGCGCAGAGGAAACCAACGCCATGATCACGAACGCCCGAGTTGGACTCGCTGCTAGCGGTGCGAGCGGCCAATTGGCGACTTTGGAAAAGATGTCCTCCTGGATTGCCGAGCATCCCGATGAGGCGGCCGAACAAACGGGCTTCGAGGGTGGTTGCGACGATTTTCTGGATGCGCTTGACGGTGAGTTCTACCACGCAGATGAGGCTGCACCGATGCAGGGTTTCTTGGCGCGCTGGATCGTCTCGTGGCCTGATCTACAGATTGTCGAAGATGACGACTACAGCGATGTTATACACGGTCTGGTGATGGCCAACCCGCAACGCGAAGCCAGGCTTCTTCATCGTTCGATTAGCAAGCTGGTGCGCCAGATGATCGGCTGGCGCGACGTTGGGGCCGGTCTCGCCTGCGCCAAGGTGTCTCCGCCTGAGGTCAGATTGGGCTTTGGCATGGCAAGAATGCTGGATGTCGGGGGTGAGATGCAGATGGTTTTCCAACTGCGTACCAGTGCGAAGGAGCCTCGGCTATGCGTTGCAACTGAGACGCACGCCGATATCTACGAATACATCGCGGCGGAAGACCCACCGGTCATACGCCCGGGTGAGAATTCTTTGGGAGCCATCGCTCCGCGAGTAGGCAACCGACTTGGCCACGCTGAAGGCTCGGAAATCAAAATGGTTGTCGAATTGGCTGAGCAGTATCATGCCCCGGCTGCTGTCGACCTTCTACTGCGCAAAGCCGGATTCGACCCGACGGACGCCATCGTTTCAGCGAACTCAATCGTGCAAACGGCGGAAGGCGTGGTCGTGAACTGGGTGGTGTTGGCGTCTGACCGGGCCTTCCTCTTGCTGTCTTCGTGGAATGGTAGTGTGCTCTTGCGTGGCAAAGATAACGAAAAGCTTGCCGACGCTACAATCCCGGAACTCGCCGAGCACTTTGATCGTTCCGCTGCTGCGGGCTAGCTCGTCCACCCTCCTTCCCCATTGTCGCGTTGCGGGCAGAGGGTGTTTCGGTTATTGAGGCCGAACCTGAAACAGGGACTGCCCCATCCCATGAGCCTTGTCGATACGGTCAAGAACGCGTTCGTACCGATCCATCGCGAGGGCTATCCGTTCATCGCCGCCTTCGGCGCGGGCACGCTTTTCCTCGGCTATTTCTCCTCGATCCTGTTTTGGATCGGGCTCATCCTCACCGCCTGGTGCGCCTATTTCTTCCGCGATCCCGAGCGGGTGACGCCGGTCGATGACAGTCTGGTGGTGAGCCCCGCCGATGGCGTCATCTCGGCGGTCGGCCCGGCCGTGCCGCCGCGCGAGCTTGGCCTCGGCAATGCCGAAATGACCCGCATATCGGTGTTCATGAACGTCTTTTCCTGCCACGTGAACCGCGCCCCGGTGCGCGGCAAGATTTCCCGTATCGAGCATCGGCCGGGGAAATTCCTCAATGCCGAACTCGACAAGGCAAGCACCGAGAACGAGCGCAACGGGCTGGTCATCGACAGCCCCAACGGCACCGTCGCGGCAGTGCAGATCGCTGGCCTCGTGGCGCGGCGCATCGTCTGCTGGGCCGAGACCGGCGGCTCGATCGCCATCGGCGAGCGTTTCGGCCTGATCCGCTTCGGCTCGCGCGTCGACGTCTTCCTGCCGGAGGCGGCGACACCACGCGTGGCCGTCGGCCAGACGGCGGTCGCCGGCGAAACGGTGCTGGCGGAATTCGGCGGTATCGCCGCCACGCCTCTCGTGCGGATCTCCTGACCGGTGGGCGCGCCGTTCAAGAAATTCGAGGCGCATGCCAGCGGCGGCCCGCGCATCCGCGAAATCCCGATGCGCATGGTGCTGCCCAATCTGGTTACGGTGCTCGCCATCTGTGCCGGCTTGTCCGGCATCCGCTTCGCTTTCGAGAACCGCTTCGAGCCCGCGGTGGTCATGGTGCTGCTCGCCGCGTTCCTCGACGGCATAGACGGCCGGTTGGCGCGAATGCTGAAGGCGACGTCGAAATTCGGCGCGCAGATGGATTCGCTGGCCGACATCGTCAATTTCGGCGTCGCGCCCGCGCTGGTGCTTTACGCTTTCCTGCTCGACCGCGCGGGATCGCCGGGCTGGATTGCCGCCCTTTTGTTCACCATCGCCTGCGGCATGCGGCTCGCCCGCTTCAATGTTCTTGACGAGGAAAAGGCCGAGCGGCCGGCATGGCAGACCGAATATTTCGTTGGGGTACCGGCGCCGGCGGGCGCCGTGCTGGTGATGCTGCCGCTTTATCTGTATTTCCTGCGGCTTGGGCTGGAGCCCGGCCGCCCGGCCGCCTTCATCGCCACCGGCTTCACCGTACTGGTCGCCTTCCTGCTGGTCAGCCGTTTGCCGGTCTATTCGGGTAAGAGCATCAAGGTGCCGGGTGACAAGGTATTGCCCGTCATCCTGGGGGTCGTGCTCTATATCCTGCTCTTGATGACCTATCCCTGGTACACGCTGACGGCCTCCGTCGCCGGTTATCTCCTCTTCCTGCCGTTCAGCGTGCGTGCCTATTCGAAGCGCGCCAGGCTGGAAGGCGAGCAGGTGCCGCCTTCGGATATAGGATAACGCTGTTATCCCTCTTTGAAGGCGACAGAGGGTGCATTGAAGGCCAGCGCTTTGCGCCCGGGCCCTGCGATTTAGGCGAGACGACCCTTCAGGCCGTTCGCCTACGCCGCCGCACTCAGCCCCAGACGATCGATGGCCAGTCTGCGGGCCGACACGTAGTCGGTCTTGCCCGAGCCCAGCGCCGGGATCTCTTCCACCTTGACGATGTCGTTGGGCACCATCAGTTCGGCCGCCCCGGCCTTCTTGCCGAATTGGCGCAGTTCCTCGGCACTCGCATCGTCGGCGGTGGTCACCAGCACGATGCGCTCGCCGCGCCGTTTGTCGGGCACCGCCACGGCGGCATGGCGCTCTTCCGGCCACAGCGACTGCACCAGCATCTCGACCGCACCCAGCGACACCATCTCGCCGGCGATCTTGGCGAAACGCTTGGCCCGGCCGCGAATGGTGATGAAGCCCTCGCGGTCGACCGAGACGATGTCGCCGGTGTCGTGCCAGCCCTCGAGCCGCTGCAATTCGCCCGGTCGGTCGGCGGTCATGTAGCCCATCATCATATTCGGGCCGTCGAGCCACAGACGGCCGGCGCCATCGATGCCGTCGACGGGTTCGAGCTTCATGCGGATGGCCGGCAGCAGCCGCCCGACGGTGCCGTCGCGGCTATGGATGGCGGTGTTGACGGCAACCACGGGCGCGGCCTCGGTCAGCCCAAAGCCTTCGATGATCTCGGCCTGGAAACGCTCGCGATAGGTGCGGCGGGTTTCCGGCTTCACCGCTTCGGCGCCGGCGACGACGAAGCGCAGGCTGGAAAAATCGCCGTCCTTGGCGGTGCGCGCGTAATTGGCGAGGAAAGTGTCGGTGCCGAACATGACCGTCGGCTTCACCTTACGGGCGATCTCGGGGATGATCTTGTAATGGAGAGGCGAAGGGTAAAGGAACAGCTTTACGCCTGTAACCAGCGGCAGGATGGTGCCGCCCGTCAGCCCGAAGGAGTGGAACACAGGCAATACGTTGAGCAGGATATCGGCCGGCGAGATGGTGATACGGGCTTCCGCCTGCATGGCGTTGGCGTAAAGGTTCTTGTGCGACAGCACCACCGCCTTCGGCGTGCCTTCCGAACCGGAGGTGAACAGGATGACCGCGGGTTTGGCTGCGTCCTGGCGCTGCAGCGGCCAGCGCCACAGCAAGGCGGCGGTAAGCTTTTCCAGCGCCGTCACGCTTGCGCGTGTATCCTCCAGCCAGAGAAATTTCGCGCCGCCCTTTTCGACCGCCGTCACGATATCGCCGAGGTCGGCCTTCTCGATGAAGGCGCGGGAGGAGACGACCGTGCGGATCACCGCCGTGCGGATGGCGGCGGTGACGCTGGCCGGACCCGCGGTGTAGTTGATCATCGCGGCCACCCGCCCGGCCGAGAGCAGCCCGACCAGGGACAGCACCACGCCATTGGCGTTGGGCAGGAGCAGGCCGACCGCTTCGCCGGGCGCCGTCACCGTCTCGAAACGCCTGCCCAGCACGCGCGCGCCGATAAACAGTTTTCGATAGCTGAGCGCGCCCGAGACGACGTCCTCGATGATCGGATGCGATGCGCCGACCCTGGTTGCGGCGTCACGCATGGCCAGGAACAGGCCGCGATCGAGATCGGCGGCTGCGAAGCGCGCCTCGGCGAAGCGGTCGAACAGCGCGTTGGTGTTCGAGGCCTGCTCGGGAATGCGCGCCACCAGCTCGGCAATGGTCATTGGTTCCAATGCGCTGATCGACAGGCGCGGGAACCAGCGCCGGGGCACGATGCTGGCCGGCGTCAACGAGACCGGAAGGTCGCGGGCGCCGCCGACGAAGATCGGCACGATGCGGGCATCGGCCTGCATGGCGATGCGCGTGACAGCGCGAAACAGCCGGAACGACTTGACGTCGGGCTCGACCGCGTCCGGCAGGTAGACGGCAAGCCGGCCCTTGCCCTTCAGCACGCGCACCAGCCTGCGGCTGACGAAGACGTGTTCGGCGTTGAAGGCGATGGTGCGGCCAAGCTCGCGCCACGGCTCTAGCCATGGTGCCCTGGCCGAGGCTCCGTCGAGGATGTGCAGCGTGTCGTCAGGCAGCAGCGACAGCATCAGCGCCGGTTCGAAGTGCGACTGATGTGAGATGACATAGATGACTGGCGCCGCCGCATCGCGCGCGATTGCCATGCGGCTGTCGCTGATCCGGTACGCGAGCTTGAACGGCACGTAGAGCAGCGCCTGGGCAAAGCGCAGGCCGAGGCGGAACTTTTCCACTACCCCGATCAGCAGCCAGGCCACGACCAGACCCGCAAGCAGCGCCAGTGTCAGGATCATGCCGCGTCTCTCCCAACGTTCCTTGCACCTCGGCTCTGCGGCCGCTTCGGCAAGAACCTAGACGATGTGCGGGCAAGGTCAATGCGCAAGGGCCTCTTGCCGCCTCTCACGAAGGGAGGGGCAAAGCGACATCCTTTACGCCGTCTTCAGTCTCCCGCTGATGAAGCGGAATTCCTGCGTTTTGCCGCCATAACCGTAGGCCGCGGCCGGCACTTCGTGGACGAAGGCGTAGCTTTCTTCGTGCACGGACCCGAGCAGGCGCCCGAAGGCGGCGAAGATCGCCTTGAGATAGGCTTCCAGCTCGAGCTTGGTGTTGGTGCCGTCGACCACCTTGATGTCGAGCCAGAACGTATTGGTCCCATGCTCGGCCAGCGATGTGCCGCCGGCGAACCAGTGCTGCGGATCGAGATAGGAGACGGCAACCGCCGTTATGGTCGGATCCTTGCGAAGGTGCGTGGCGGTGAGTTCGGTCGCCTCCTCGGCGATCCTGGCGGACAGCGTGGCGTCGGGCTTCCCGGTGACGCTGACGTTGATGATGGGCATTGTCCTTCTCCTTGGTTCTGGCGGCCTCTGTCAGCCGATGACGCAACCCTGTCACCAACCAGGAAACATGAAAATCGAATTGTTTTCAGAGAATACTTCGATAATATCGAATCATGAAAACGCTCGATCCCGACCTCTTGAGGACATTCCTCGCCTTCGCCGACGGCGGCTCGCTGGCGCAGGCGGCCTCTATCGTCGGCCGTTCACCGTCGGCTGTGACGGCGCAGATGCAGCGGCTGGAAGAGGCTGTCGGCGAACCGCTGCTGGCACCGCAGGGCAGGGGCCGCAGCCTGACGCCGACCGGTGAGGAGCTTGTCGGCCATGCCCGGCGTATCCTTGCAGCGCATCGTGAAGCCTGGCTCGGCCTGAAGGGCGCAAAGGCCGATGGACGCATCGCGATCGGCACGACACAGGATTTCGCCGACAGCGGCTTGCCCGATCTGCTGCGTGCCTTCGCTGAAAGCCATCCGCGCGTCAGGATCGAGCTGCGCGTCGGCCGCTCCGCCGAGCTGGCGCAAGCCCTTCAGGGCGGTAGCCTGGATCTGGCGATCGTTATGCGGCAAGCTGCGACGCCGGACGAAATCGGCCTGCTGCGCGAGCCGATGATGTGGCTGTGTTCGCAAAAAGGGCTGGCTGCGCGACAGGACGAATTGCCGCTTGCGCTGCTCGATCCGCATTGCGGCTTCCGCGAAGCGGCGATCTCGGCGCTCGATTCGGCCGGCCGGCGCTATCGCGTTGCGGCCGGCAGCGCGAGCCTGGCCGGCCTGCGCACGGCGGTCAAGGCCGGCATTGCGCTGACGCTGCGCACCGCGCGCTTTGCCCATTCCGGCATCGTCGAAGCACCGCGCACGTTCGACCTGCCGCCCGTGCCCGTTGCCGAATTCGCCATCCGGCTGCGCGCCGATGCCGAGAACCCGGCGCGGGATCTGGCCGCACTGCTCGGCACCGGCCTGGCTGTGCCAGGACTTTTTTGGCTGACAGCCGCCTGTCGTCCCGCGCGGGCCAAAGAAAAAGCCGACCTTGCGGTCGGCTTGGAGTAGGACGGACCGAGGGGTTTGGGGGGACTCGGGGGGTGGTCCGTCGGCTCAACAATGCCCGAACGGGATGATGGTTCCGTGACTGCGCAAATTTTTTTGGGCTCGGCTTTCACAACGGCCCTGGCGCTTGTTGCTGCTTTGCGGACAGCCAGTCGCGGCCGGCATGGGCAAAGACCGCGCAAAGCACGATCGCGCCGCCGATCATGCTGGCCATGGGCGGTATCTCGGCCAGGAAAAGGAACGCAAACAGGATCGCGAACGGCACTTCGGCAGAGCCGAGCAGGCCGGATTCAGCCGCCGGGATGAGCCGCGCGCCTTCCGTCCACAGGATCGAGGAGAGTGCGAAGCTCGAGCCGAAGGCGACGAGCAGCACGGCATCCCTTGCCGAGACGGCAAGCGGGTCGGTGACGAACCAGCCGAGTATGAACAACAGCAGGGCCGAGACCGCGCCTGCCCAGACCGCCGGCGTGTCGCGGAAGGCGCGCACCATGATCATGTAGAGCGCGCTGCCGATCGTCATCAGCAGCGCCAGCCCGTCTCCGAACAGATTGCCTGTGCCGAAGCTCGACCAGACCATGACCGCAACGCCGCAAAGCGAGACGGCGGCGGCTAACATCGTCTGAAGGGCGGAAGGGCTCGCGCACCAGCAGGAAGGCGAGCAGCGCGGCAATGAAAGGCGACGTCGCGTAGATGACCGTGACATTGGCGACGAAGGTGAATTTGAAGGCGCAGATGAAGGCGATGCTGGCCAGCGCGCCTTCCACCGCCAGCAGCCAGCCGCGCCAGCCGAGCCGCAGCGTTTCGCGGTTGCCGGAGCGGTGGCGGCGCCACCGCACATAGAGGCTGATCAGGATCGAGCCGACGAAACCGCGCCAGCAGGTGATGGTCAGCGGATCGGCATGGATCGATTTGGTCAGCACGCCGGTCAATCCGAACACCGCCGCCGACGACGACACCAGGATGATGCCAAGTGTCCGTTCTGCGGTGTCGGTGGCGGCTGCTACATCGGTCATGAAAGCCAATTTACGTGGTTCTGTCCTGACATCGTAGTGTCAGCAGTCTGGCCCGTCACAGCCGTTTGCGGAAATGCTCGCCGCCGACGATCAGGAGCCCTGCGGTGATGATGAGAGCAGCGCCGAAAAACACTTCGCGACGCGGCACGTCGCCCCAGATGGCGAAGCCGAGCGCGAAGGCCCACAACAGCGAAGTGTATTCCAGCGGCGCGATGATCGAGGCCGGCGTCCGTTTCATGCCTTCGAAGAGAAGATACTGCGCCAAGCCGCCGAGCGCGCCGACGCTGGCAAGCAGAAGCAGTTCGCTCCAGCCGGGCATCTTCCACCAGAGCAGCGCGGGCACCGCCGAGAATATCAGGAAATAGAAATTGTTGAGCATGAGCTGGATCATCGAGCGCTCGGCAAGTGCTGTCTTGCGCAACAGCACGATGGCGATGCCCCACAGGAAAGCGGCGGCCAGCACCAGCAGCACCGGCACGGACAGCCCGAGATGGGCAGGGTCACAGGCGACAAAGACGCCGGCGAAGCCGATTGCCACCGCCAGCCAGCGCAGCATTGGCACTTTTTCGCCAAGCATCACCACCGAAAGCACGGTGACGATGATCGGGGCCGCGTAATAGACGGTGGTCAGTTCGGCGAGCTGCAGGCTGCGCGCGGCATTGTAATAACAAAGCCACGCCGCCAGGGTGAAGACGCTGCGCAACAGCATCGGCCACACGATCGGCGACCGCGCCGTCTCCGCATAGAGATGCCGTCCGCCGATCGCCGCGCAGGCGGTCAGTATGGTGATGCTGCGGAAGAACAGGATCTGCCAGACGCTCATGCCGGCTACCAGCAGCTTGATCGAAGCGTCCTGCGTCGAAAAAAGCAAATAGGCGGCGCCGGTCAGGAGGATACCGGCGAGAACCCTTTCGCGTGTTTCGAGAATGGCGACATCGGCCATGCGACAAGCGGCCTTGTGTGAAAACGGCTCCGGCCCCTGTCGGCTCCGCTCCCGCCAGCTATAGGGGCGAAACCTTGCATGGCGCTGCTCCAGCGCCGTGCTTGCGTTGGGGCAGGGCCGATCCCGGATGCGGCTTCTGGCGCGGCGCGACTGATTGGTTTAGCATCGTCTCACAAAGCCGGCGCGTAAGGTTCGGCGAGCCAAGGGAACGGCGCGGATCAGGAAGCCAGCGCTCGCATAAGAGACGCCATTCGCATCATGGCGGCGGGCTGACAGCCGGCACTTACGGATATCGAAACGCCGACATCAGGGGGAGAACGCAATGCAGAAACTGCAATCGCAAGGCGTCCATCACATCACGCTGGTCGGCGCCGGTCGCCAGACGTCGATCGATTTCTGGGAAGGCGTGCTGGGCATGCCATTCATTTTCGAGCAACCCAACCTCGACAAGGCAGCCGAAAGCCATCTCTATTTCGATCCGGGCGACGGGCGGCTGATCACCATCTTTACCGACGAGACCCGCACGCCGGCAAAGCGCCGCACGCCGACCGACACGGGCTGCGTCCACCACATCGCCTTTGCCGTGTCGCGCGTGACCTTCCTGCAGGCGGTCGCCCGGCTTGACGAGCGCGCCATCAAGCACAGTGGCGTCAAGGACCGCGGTTTCATGGATTCGATCTATTTCGAGGATCCGCTTGGCCTGCTGATCGAACTTGCTTCCTACCGTTTCGAGCCGCCGGCCGGCTTTAGCCATGCCGACGTGCTGATGGAAGCGCACAAGCTCCGCGTCGCGCGTGGCGACTACAACATCGCCGAGGCGCATCTGGCCGACGCCATCCAGGCGCTGGTCGAGCGCTCGCGCGCGACATTGTCGGCCGACAGGGCGCCGCGCAATCCGTATTGATTTTTGAATAAGCAAAGGGAGGAACACATGGCAAAGACAGCGACGAAGGGTGCGAGGAAGCCGGCAGCTAAGGGCACACCAAAGGCTATGGCAAAACCAGCAGCAAAAGCTTCAACCAAGCCGGCGCCAAAAATATCGGCAAAGCCTTCGGCCAAGGCGACGTCAAAAGCAGCAACTGCCGGCAAAGCCGCGTCCAGGACCAAGGGGAAGTCGGCGAAGAAACCCGCCCTGATGATCAGCATGCTGAAGCCGAGCGTCAACAACATGACGGTTCGGGTGTTTGCCCGCGCCGCCGGGCTGGACCATGCCGAGGCCGACGCCTGGGGCAGCACGCGTTCGCCCGAATTCATGGCGCGCAACCCGGCCCATCTGACTCCGATGATCGAGGACAAGGGCCTGCCGCGAGGGGTGCTTTGGGAAAGCTGCGCCATCATGCAGTATCTCGCCAACAAGCACGGGCTGGAGAAATTCTACCCCAAGGCGCCTGCCAAGCGGGCGATGATCGACAGCGCCATGTTCTACCTGATCGGCACGCTCTATCCCTATGTGGCGCGCGCCACCTATCCGGCGCTCGGTTTCCCGCAATATGCCGGAGAGGTCGGCCACAGCGACGCTCATCCCGACAGGAAGGCCGAGGCCCAGAAGGCGGCGATCGCCGCCATCTCCGAACCGCTGGAGGTGTTCCACTCCTTCTTCAGGGACGGCAAGCCCTTCATTGGAGGCAAGAACCCGTCTATCGCCGATATCCGCCTGGCGGCGACACTCGAATTTCTCGCCGTCATCGACTATGCCCTGCCCGAATGGGCCAGCGACTACATGGCCGCGATGGAGAAGAAGCTCGGCAAGGCCTATGCAGACCCGGCTAGCGACGTGCGCGGCTACATTGCCCATGTGAAGTCACAGCCACGGGTGTGAGATCGCTTCGGCGCCGCAGGCCGGTTGAAGGCAGCCGGCGGCCAAGATGAACTGCGATGTCCTTCGCGGCTCCTTTGCCTGGAGGACAGAGGAGCGAACTGTCCCGCCAGCGTATCGCGGACTGCCCGTCACTCCGGTGTTTCCAAGCGACGCTTACTGCGTCGCTTGGTAAAGCTCCGCCGCCGCTGCCTTGAGCGCCCGCCTTCCGTCCGGCCTGAAATACATCATGTGTCCTCCGTCCAGCACATCGACGCGGATGGGCTTTGCACCGGCGAGCGTCGGTACCTGGTTCACCAGATAGCGAGATGCCAGATAGGGCGTGACGAGGTCGGTGTAGCCGTTGACGATGACGACGCCGAGCGCGGGATTGAGCGAGCGCGCCCGCTGCAGATCGTTCATCACGCCGGCATAGCCCTGCCGCGATGTGCCGTATTCCCAATTGCGGCTGATCTCGCCATTGAGCAGCCGGTAGCTGACATCGGTGTGGTAGTTCAATTCGTCGCGGGCATAGCCGACAAAAGCCGAGGTCAATGCTGGAACGCTGCGGTCGAGCACAGGATCGGGTCCGGCGGTGCGAGCGCTTTCAGGAGCGATGTCGGCCGTGCCGATCATGGCGTCATAGGGGCTGAGCACCTTGCTTTTCGAGCGGGCAAACTCCCTCGCGAAAAGGCTGGTCGGTATACGCGCGAAATTCCGCTGCACGAGGTCGAGGGGCAGGCCGGTGATCTCGGCCACCCGCTGGCTCGCCAGCCGCCCGCCTTGCTCCAGCCCGCTGGCCAGCGCCGTGAGGTAGTCGCCAAGCGCATAGCGCTCGACCGCGGCCAACTGCGCCCGCAGCGCCTCGCCGGTAACGCCGTCGGCACTGAGCCGCACCGACGCCAGCGAGGGGAGTTCGAGAGCCCAGTGCAGCGGCTCGAATTCGTCGGGTTGCACCAGCATGAATTCCAGCGCCGGCGAGATCAGCACGATGCCGCTCGGGCTAAGGCCGACATCTTCCTGCAAAGTCCTGGCGAGCAGCGCCGCGCGAAACCCGCCATAGCTTTCTCCGGCCAGGAAAAGCGGCGAGCTGCTGCGGCCGTTCTGGGCCAGATAGAGCCGGATGAAGGCGCCGATTGAGCTGGCGTCCTGGTTGACGCCCCAGAAGTCGTGGGTGTTCTGCCCGGGAGCCTCGCGGCTGTAGCCGGTGCCGACCGGATCGACAAAGACGAGGTCGGTCATGTCGAGCCAGCTGTCCGGATTGTCGATGATCTTTTGCGGCGGCGGCAGGAATTCGCCATCGGCTCCGGTCGTGATGATGCGCGGACCGAGCGCACCGAGATGCAGATAGGCGGAAGCCGCCCCGGGGCCGCCATTGAAGACGAAGGTAATGGGGCGTGGTGCCGTTTTTGCCGCGTCGGCCGGTGGCCGCAGCGTATAGGCGACATAAAAAATCTCCGCCGTGACGTCGGCCTTGCCTGAAAGCAGCGACAGCGTGCCGGTCTTGGCCTGATAGTCCAGCTTGCGTCCGGCAACCGTGATCGAATGGCTGGTGACCTGCGGCGGCGGCAGCAGCGACAGCACACCGCCGGTCGGCGCCGGCCTCTCCGGCGTTTCAGCCAGGACAGGCTGTGCGAAGGCAGCAAGCATCAGCAGGATGAGAGAGATCAGTTTCAACTTGAACGGCATGACGCCTCCGCGAGAACGCTTGTCGCATAGCTATAGCCGATGCGATCGAAGTCAAAGGAAAGGCTTGTCCGGCTGAAGACGGATCGCCCGCCATCAAGCAACGAATCCGGGTCAGCGGGTTCCGTGCAAGCCTTCTCGACGCGCTATTGAGAGAGCATTGAATGAAAAAAACCGCCTGTACGGCGGGTCCGTGGCGCAACTCAGCACCATAACCAGAAATGTACCATAGCTGCCTTCACCCTGGCAAGAAAAAATTCCTATCAGGAGAAACCGTTGGCACACCCGACTGCCCATCGCCAGCCCTTGTTGACCCGAGTCGGTCACCAAAAAATGGGACGACGGCACTCGCACGGCTCAGACGGTCTTTGAGACCTCGTCCGTCAATGTCCATTTGGGATAGTGATTGCGCGCCTGTGTCCCAACGCGATGATTATGTTTGCTTTCCGGTGTGATCGGGTCAAATCTCGGTGGGTTGACGCATGCCAGCGCCAGAAACGATCGTCGAAAGGGGCAGCGAAATGAACGCCACCGCACTGAAGGCCATGCAGGCGCCGCTGAAAGAGACCTATCGCGATGATGCTTCGCGCGCGCTCATCACGCTCAGGGCCAGAGGCAGTCTCGATGACCAGTCGATCGCCTGCAAGGTCGAGACGGGCAGGGCTCTCGCGATTGCCGGTCTGCATCCCGCAACCGGCGGCTCGGGGCTCGAGCTTTGCTCGGGCGACATGCTGCTGGAGGCACTTGTGGCCTGCGCCGGCGTGACGCTCAAGGCGGTGGCGACGGCGCTCGAATTCAAGCTCGGCGCCGCCACGGTCGAGGCCGAAGGCGACCTTGATTTTCGCGGCACGCTTGGCGTTGCCAAGGATGCGCCGGTCGGTTTTCGCGCCATCAGACTGAATTTCAGTCTCGACACCGATGAGCCGCAGGAGCGCATCGATTCCTTGCTGAAGCTGACCGAACGCTACTGCGTGGTGTTCCAGACCATCAACCAGAAGCCGGAGCTGACGGTCAGCGCACGGCGCTGACGCCGCATCGCGCCTTACTGCGCTGCCGGTTCCTCCGCGTCGCCCTCATCGGTGAAGGGTGACGCGCTCGGCACGCATTGCAGCGACCAGCCGGTCGGGGTCGGCTGCTTCTGGTATTCGGTGATGGCGGCGGTGCATTGTTCGCGCTTGTCGAACGTGCTGGGCAACACGACCATGCCGCCTTGCGGGCCGGCGATTACCAGGTACCAGACCAACGCTACGCTCGAAGCCATGGGAATTTCCTTGCTCTGCCCAGCCGGGCTTGTTGTGGGAATCTATGCGATCCTATCAACTCTGCGGAAATGACGAAAGCATGACCGCGACTCAGCTTTCCGCCGCCACATCACAGCCGCGTGATGTGGCGGGGCGGGCGAGGTCTGGTCAATTCGTTGCGAAACAATAGAACAGGCCGTCGCCGCCGGTGCCTTTCAGCGCCTCTTGGCCGCAGCCGCCGCGCGAAGCATGCGAAGAGTTCCAGGATTTGGCGGCAGCTGAATCGTCGAGCCCGGTGCGGTCGTGATGGCCCATCATGGCTGCCCCTTCCGTGCCGCTCATCGTCCAGTCACCGCAGGTCTGGTCGGCGATCCTGGTGCCGTCGGGTTTCGAGCCGGTCAGCATATCGTGGCGGTTCGGCGTGTCGCCGCGGCCGTTCACCATCTCGCCTTTCTCGGTGAGCGCCGTCTGCTTGGTGATGCCGTTGGCATCGCCGTGCAGCGAGGCGACGTCGTCGGCTATCTTGACGCCCTTGGCATTCACCCACGGTCCCTTGCCGATGCGGTCGCGCGCATCCTCGGTGCTGGTCGACAGATATGCGGCCCAGGTCTTGCCGGTGACGCCGGCTGCTTCCGCCAGCGAGGCGCAATGCGCGTCGGCGCCCTTCAGGCCGCCGAGGTCTGCCCCTTTGCCCGAGCCGACGCTGGTGACGAAGAAGCTCATCTTGGCATCTTGTGACAAGGCTGTGCCGGCGGCCAAGGCTGAGGCAATGGCGGTGGCGGCGATGAGAATAAGTCTGCGCATGTCGGTCCTCCGGGTTTGAGCTTCGAATGTACATTCGAGGAACGCCGCCCGGAGCCGAATTCTTCCGATAAAAAAGATGCGGCTATTCCGGCTGTCGGTAGGCGACGAAACGGTTGTGCTTGGCCTGGAAGATCAATCCTGTCTCTTTCAGATCGGGGCTTGCCAGCGGCACGATGCGTTTGGCGATCTCGGAGGGATGCGGCAGCGTTTCCGGGTCCTCGCCGGGCACGGCCTGCGCGCGCATCGCGGTGCGGGTGGCCCCCGGATCGGCGGCATTGACGCGCAAGGGCAGGCTCTGCGTCTCATGTGCCCAGGAGCGCATCATCGTCTCGACCGCCGCCTTGGAAGCCGCGTAGGGCGCCCAGAAGGCGCGCGCCGAGTGAGCAGCGTTGGACGACAGGATGATGGCCCGGCCGGCGTCGGAGAGCCGCAGCAGTGGGTCGACCGAGCGGATCAGCCGCCAGGTCGAGGTGACGTTGATGGTCATCACCTTCTCGAAGGTTTTCGCCTCGACATGGCCGATCGGCGAGATCACGCCGAGCACGCCCGCATTGGCGACGAGAATGTCGAGCTTGCCCCACCGCTCATGGATGGCGCCGCCCAGGCGGTCGATGCCGGCCATGTCGGCAAGGTCGAGCGGCACCAGCGTCGCTTCGCCCTTGCCGGTTTTGTCGCGCTCGGCCTTGATCTGGTCGTCGAGTTCTTCCAGCCCGCCCACGGTGCGCGCCACGGCAATGACGTGGGCGCCGGCGGCAGCCAGTTCCCTGGCGATGAAGTAACCGATGCCGCGCGAGGCGCCGGTGACGACCGCAACGCGGCCGGAAAGGTCGAAGGTCATGCGATAGATTCCGGAAATATGGCTATGGCAACTGGCAGTGCGGCAATCCTATGCGCCGCTCGTCGCCAGCAGCGACAGCGTGCGCACATTGTCGTGGCCTTCGAAGTCGAGCAGGCGGGTCGGATACTGGCCGGTGAAGCAGGCGTCGCAGAATTGCGGCTGCTCGTTGTCGCGGTTGGCCTCGCCGACGGCGCGATAGAGTCCGTCGATCGACAGGAAGCCGAGCGAATCGACGCGGATGAATTCGGCCATCTCCTCGATCGACATACGTGATGCCAAAAGCTTCGATTTTTCCGGCGTATCGACGCCGTAGAAGCAGGAGGCGCTGGTCGGCGGCGAGGCGATGCGCATATGCACTTCCTTGGCGCCGGCGTCTCGCACCATCTGCACGATCTTCTGGCTGGTGGTGCCGCGCACGATGGAATCGTCGACCAGCACGACGCGCTTGCCCTCGATCATGCGGCGGTTGGCGTTGTGCTTCAGCTTGACGCCCATGTGGCGGATCGAATCGCCGGGCTGGATGAAGGTGCGGCCGACATAGTGGTTGCGGATGATGCCGAGCTCGAAGGGGATGCCCGCGGCTTGCGAAAAGCCGATTGCCGCCGGCGTGCCGGAATCCGGCACCGGCACGACGATGTCGGCCTCGACGGGATTTTCCTGCGCGAGTTCCGCGCCGATGCGCTTGCGCACCTCGTAGACGTTGCGGCCTTCGACCGAAGAGTCCGGGCGTGCGAAATAGACATATTCGAAAATGCAGAAGCGGGTCTTCTGCGGCTCGAACGGGAACAGGCTCTCGATGCCCTTGGAGGTAACGACGACCATCTCGCCGGGCTTCAAATCGCGCACGAAACGCGCGCCGATGATGTCCAGCGCGCAGGTTTCGGAGGCCAGGATCCAGGCACCGTCGAGGTCACCCAGTACCAGCGGGCGGATGCCGAGCGGGTCACGGCAACCGATCATCTTCTTGGCCGTCATCGCCACCAGCGAAAAGGCGCCCTCGACCTGGCGCACCGCATCGATGAAGCGCGAGTTGAGATCGCGCTCCTTGCTGGTGGCGACGAGGTGCAGAAGCGTCTCGGTGTCGGAGGTCGAGGAGAAGATCGCGCCTTGCTTCTGCAGCGCGCGCTGCACGGTCATGGCGTTGGTCAGATTGCCGTTATGGGCCACGGCAAAACCGCCATCGGCCAGTTCGGCGAAGAAGGGCTGGATGTTGCGCATGCCGGCGCCGCCGGTCGTGGCGTAGCGCGTGTGGCCGATGGCGCGATTGCCTTGCAGGCTGTCGATGACGCGTTGCTTGGTGAAGGTGTCGCCGATCAGGCCGACATGGCGTTCGACATGAAACTGGGTGCCGTCGTAGGAGACGATGCCGGCCGCTTCCTGGCCGCGATGCTGCAGCGCGTGCAGGCCGAGCGTGACGATGGCCGCCGCGTCCTGCCGGCCGAAAATGCCGAACACGCCGCATTCGTCGTGGAAGTGATCGTCAGCTTCCGCGGAAAGCACGTGGTCTGCGTCTGCCATGGGGCTCAAGCTCCGCTAAAATCGCCATATAAGGCGACAGCGTCGTAAAAGCAACGCGCCCGGCGATGGTTCACGATCACCGCCAGTCTCGGGCGCCTGTTCTGCGGCGCCCGATCACTCATCAATTCGCCGGCGCCGCCGGGGCCGGATTGGCCGGTGCGTTGTCCGCGGGAGGCGTTCCGGCATCGCTGTCGTCAGGAGCCGGCGCATTGGCATCGTCCCCTCCCGCCGGGGCATCCGTGGCCGGTGCGTCCGGTGCGGCGGGCGTTTCGGCGGCCGGCTGATTCGGATTGAGCTTCTTGAGGATGGCGTTTTCCGGATCCTCGGGCAGCAGGCTTTCAAGCTTGGCGCCGATCTGTTCCAGCAGCGGCCGCGACTTGGCCTCCGTGACCCAGGCCGGTGCCTTGGCGCCGGCCAGCCAATTGAAGAACAGCAGGGCCACGGCAACCACCAGAATGCCGCGGGCGGCGCCATAGAGGAAGCCGAGCGTGCGGTCGAGCGCGCCGATGCGGGAATCGATGATCCAGTCGGCGAGCTTCATGGTGATGACGCTGACGACGATCAAAGCGATGATGAAGACGACGCCGGCGGAGGCCGCCATGGCGATCTTTTCATTGTCGATGTAGGGTTTCAGGTAGGGCAGCACGGGCTTGTAGAAAAAGAACGCCGCCGCGGCTGCCGCCGCCCAGGACACGATGGACAGGACCTCGCGTGAAAAGCCGCGAACCATGGCGAGCATCGCCGAGACCAGGGTGAAGCCGACGAGAATTCCGTCAAGCAGCGTTATCGGCATCTTTGTCGCCCCACTCCCTGTCGCTCACCACCAGGTGAGCCCGTCATTCTTCGTCGTTGGCGCGGCTGCGCCGTGAGCCGGCTATGCGCGCCACGAGGTCGGCGAGCTCGGTGGGCTGGAAAGCGCCGGCCCCGATTCCTCCGGCAAGTTCCTCGCTGCCCAAGGGCAGAACCGCGCTTGCGAAACCCAGCTTTTCGGCCTCCTTGAGACGCTGCTGCGCATGCGCAACCGGCCTCACGGCGCCAGAAAGGCTGATTTCGCCGAAATAGACGCAATCGGCGGGAAGGGCAAGACCGGTGAGCGAGGAAACCAGTGCGGCCGCCACCGCCACGTCGGCCGCGGGCTCGGAAATGCGGTAGCCGCCGGCTACGTTCAGATAGACGTCCTGTTGGCCGAAGCGCACGCCGCAATGCGCCTCGAGCACCGCCAGGATCATCGACAGCCGGGCGCCGTCCCAGCCAACGACGGCGCGGCGCGGCGTGCCGAGCGAGGAGGGCGCGACCAGCGCCTGGATTTCGACCAGCACCGGCCTTGTGCCTTCCATGCCGGCGAAAACCGCCGCTCCCGGCGATTTCGCATGGCGCTCGCCGAGGAACAGCTCGGAAGGATTGGCAACCTCGCGCAGGCCCTTGTCCGACATTTCGAAGACGCCGATCTCGTCGGTCGGGCCGAAACGGTTCTTGACGGTGCGCAGGATACGGTAGTGATGGCCGCCTTCGCCCTCGAAATAGAGCACGGCGTCGACCATGTGCTCGACGACGCGCGGGCCGGCGATCTGGCCTTCCTTGGTGACATGGCCGACGAGCACGATCGCAGCACCCGTGGATTTCGCATAGCGGATCATCGCCTGGGCGGCCGCACGCACCTGGGTGACGGTGCCGGGCGCCGAATCGGCGAGGTCGGTCCACAGCGTCTGGATCGAATCGAGGATCACCAGGTCCGGCCGCTTGCCGTCGGCGATCGTGGCAAGGATATCCTCGACATTGGTCTCGGCCGCAAGCTCGACCGGTGTGGAAGCGACGCCGAGGCGCTGCGCGCGCAGCCTGATCTGGGCGACCGCCTCCTCACCGGAGACATAGACGATGCGGTGGCCCCTCGAGGCAAGGGCAGCAGCAGCCTGGGTGAGCAGCGTCGACTTGCCGATACCGGGATCGCCGCCGACCAGCAGCGCCGAGCCGCGCACGAAGCCGCCGCCCGTGGCGCGGTCGAGCTCACCGATGCCCGACACGATGCGCGGCGCGTCCTCGATATCGCCGGAAAGCGTGGTCAGCACCACCGCGCGGCCCTTGCGTGCGTTGCGCGTATTGGCCGGCCCGGAACCGATGCCGCCGGACGTACCTTCCTCGACCAGCGTGTTCCATTCGCCGCAGGCGTCGCATTTTCCGGCCCAGCGCTGATGCACCGATCCGCAGTTCTGGCAGATGAACTGGACGCGGGATTTAGCCATTAGCGAGGCCTGCTTCGGGATCGCCGATGCTGGATAGGTGGGCGGGACAGAGGGGGTTTGACGGAGCGTGACGGTGAGTCAAAAAAGCTACTCAAACCTTTCCGCGATATGATGTTCCTCCGCCAGATCCGAGAAGCGGGTAAATTCGCCGTGGAAGGCTAGCGTGACCGTGCCCGTCGGTCCGTGACGCTGCTTGGCCACGATCACCTCGGCCTTGCCGCGCATCTCGTTCATCTCGTTTTCCCACTTGATGTACTCGTCGGTGCCGAGCTTCGGCTCGCGGTTCTTGAGGTAGTATTCCTCGCGGTAGACGAAGATCACGACGTCGGCGTCCTGCTCGATCGAGCCGGATTCGCGCAAGTCCGAGAGCTGCGGGCGCTTGTCGTCGCGGCTTTCAACCTGTCGCGAGAGCTGCGACAGCGCGATGATCGGCACCGCGAGCTCCTTGGCCAGTGCCTTGAGGCCGGTGGTGATCTCGGTGATTTCCTGCACGCGGTTCTGCGAGGCCCTGGCGCTGGAGCCCTGCATCAGCTGGATATAGTCGATGACGATGAGGTCGAGGCCGCGCTGGCGCTTCAGGCGCCGGGCGCGGGCCGAGAGCTGGGCGATCGAGATGCCGCCGGTCTGGTCGATGAACAGCGGAATCTTCTGCATGGTCTGCGAACAGGCGACCAGCTTTTCGAAGTCCATTTCGGTAATCTCGCCGCGGCGGATCTTCGAGGAGGAGATTTCCGTCTGTTCGGAGATGATACGGGTCGCGAGCTGTTCCGACGACATTTCGAGCGAGAAGAAGCCGACGACACCGCCATTCGCCGCCTTGAACGACCCGTCGGCCTGCTGCGCCGGCACATAGGCCTCGGCGACGTTGAAAGCGATGTTGGTGGCGAGCGACGTCTTGCCCATGCCCGGACGGCCGGCAAGGACGATCAGATCGGACGATTGCAGGCCGCCCATGCGGCGGTCGAGGTCGCGCATGCCGGTGGCCAGCCCCGACAGGTGGCCGTCGCGCATGTAGGCGGCGTTGGCCATGTCGACCGCGGTCTTGACCGCGTCGGTGAAGCTCTCGAAGCCGCCGTCATAGCGTCCGGTTTCGGCCAGCTCGAACAGGCGCCGTTCGGCATCCTCGATCTGCTCGGACGGCGACATGTCGACCGGCGCGTCATAGGCGATGTTGACCATGTCCTCGCCGACGGTGATCAGGGCGCGACGCGTCGCAAGGTCATAGATGGCGCGACCGTAATCTGCGGCGTTGACGACCGTGACGGCTTCGACCGCCAGGCGCACGACATATTGTGCTACCGTCATGTCGCCGACCTTCTCGTCGGCCGGCAGGAAGGTCTTCAGCGTGATCGGCGTTGCCACCTTGCCCATGCGAATGAGCTCTGCCGCGATCTCGAAGATCTTGCGATGCAGGGGTTCGTAAAAGTGGCTGGCCTTCAGGAAGTCGGAGACGCGATAGAAGGCATCGTTGTTGACCAGGATCGCGCCGAGCAGCGCCTGTTCCGCCTCGATGTTGTTCGGCGCCTCGCGATAGAGCGGTTGCTCCGCCACGCCGAATTTCCGCGCTGCCTCTGCCATGATGTCCCCGATTTCGATCCCGGTCTCTCGATATCAGAATCGGAAAATTGAGTGCTGACTTATCTGCAACAGTTATCACCCAAGCAGATTTGATGCCCACTGTTCACAGAAACAAAAAACCGTCCACAGGACAGTATTCCCGTGCCCTGATTCCGATTGACTCGACAAGGTGCTGATTCTACGCGACGGTTTGGAACAAAGCAAGAACAATCGTCACCCGAATCCCTACGCTGTATCGAGCACATCGCCCCAGTCCGACCGCCGTGCCGCCTTGAACAGTTCACCGTCACGCTTGCTGAAAAGCGTCTCTCCGGCACTGCCGTCCGGCCGGCAAAGCTTGAGCGCCGCCTTGCCCGAGCCGGTTTTCGGTGGCGCGATCACCCGCGCCGCGCGGACTGGCGCCGGCTGCCTCGAAGCCGCGACATAGATGAACTTCTCGTCCTCCCATGGCACTTCGGCGTCCTTGGCCAGCCGGTGCAGGCGCGAGCGGGCGACGCGCCGCGAAAAGTGGCACCAGTCGGGCGCGATGAGCGGGCAGGGGGCTTCGTGCGGGCAAGGTGCCAGCACATGCGCGCCCGCTTCTATCAGTTGCCGGCGAACCGCGAGAACACGCTGCCAGCCCGCCGGCGTGCCCGGCTCCACGATCAGCAGCGTGTCTGTCGTGAGCTGCCACAGCCGATCGACCATTTTGGGCAGGGATGCCGGTGCGATCTCGTCCAGCACATAGGCGCAGGTGACCAGGTCCGCCGGCTGCAAACCGTCAAGGTCGATGGTCACGTCGCCGGCCTGCCAGGCGATCCGGGCAGCGATTGCATCGGCGGCAAGCGCCTCGCCGACCTTGCGCACCGCAGCACTGGCCTCCAGCAAAACGGCATGCTGAAGATCGGGCCACAGGTCCGCCGTGGCCCAAAGCACGGTGCCCGGGCCGGCGCCGACATCGAGCAGGGTTTTCGGCGCGAATTCCGGCTGGGCTTCGTTCACCGCGTCAAGGCTGGCGCGGACGGCGGCATAGGTCGCCGGCAGCCGCGTCGCCAGATAAGCCTTGACCGCCATATCCTGCGCCATATGCAGGCGGCCGTCGCGCATCTCGGCGCGGTAACGGTCCGATAGGGTTTTCGCCGCCTGCCTGAGCACCGGCAGCGGCACGTTTTCGAGGGCACGGTCGACGGCCTGTCGAAGCGGGGCGGGCAGTTCCACGGCTCATGCCCCTCGTGGTGCGAGCAGGATGACAGAGGCGCCCACTATGCAGAGCGCCGCCCCCGCAAGGTCCCACCGGTCGGGACGCACGCTTTCCACCAGCCAAAGCCAGGCCAGTGACGCCGCGATGTAGATGCCGCCATAGGCGGCATAGGCGCGGCCGGCCGCGCCGGTGTCCACCAGGGCCAGAAGCCAGGCGAACACAAGCAACGAAACGAACCCTGGTAGCAGCCACAGCGGCGATTTCTCCAGCCGCCACCACGCCCACACCGAAAAACAGCCAGCGATCTCGGCGAGCGCCGCGGCTGCATAGAGGAGGTAGGTCATGAAAAAGGCCTCGCGACGATCACGAGGCCTTTTTCAGGGCACGAGCCGGGAATGGCAAGCGCCAATGCGGCAAAGCGGTCTGTTCCTACTCCGCTACCTTGCGGCGCCGGGCGGGCTTGGCGGGCTCTTCGACCAGAGCCGCTTCGCGATGGCCCATGTCGCGCATTTCGAGCGCCTTTTCACATTTGACCATATAGTCGCGCGCCATCGGCAGGGTGTCGTTCTTCCTGGCAAGCTGGATCTGGAAGATGACCAGATCCTGCCAGCGGAAGGCGGCTTCCGAGGCTGCCAGATAGAATTCCCACATGCGGCAGAAGCGTTCGTCATAGATCGCCTTGGCCTTGTCGCGGTTGACGGCGAAGCGCTGGCCCCAATGCTTCAACGTGTCGGCATAATGGAGCCGCAGGATTTCGATGTCCGTGACGACGAGGCCTGACTTCTCGATCGCCGGCATGACTTCGGAAAGCGCGGGAATGTAGCCGCCCGGGAAAATGTACTTGCGGATGAAGGCGCTGGTCGCCCACGGCACGCCGGAGCGGCCGATCGTGTGCAGGAGCATGACGCCATCAGGCTTCAGCAACGTCGCGCTCTTGTCGAAGAAGGTGCGGTAATGGTTGACCCCGACATGTTCGAACATGCCGACCGAAACGATGCGGTCGAAGCGTTCGTTGAGTTCGCGGTAATCCTTCAGCTCGAAATGAACGTGGTTTTCCAGGCCCTGGGCATGCGCCCGGTCGGTGGCGACACCGTGCTGCTCGGTCGACAGTGTCACGCCCTGTACGTCGACGTCGAAGGCCTTGGCGAGGTAGAGGCCTAGCCCGCCCCAGCCGGAGCCGATGTCGAGCACCGTCTGCCCGGCCTTCAGCCTGAGCTTGGCGGCAATGTGGCGCTTCTTGGCTGCCTGCGCCTCGTCCAGCGTCATGTCGGGCTGCTCGAAATAGGCGCAGGAATACTGCATGTCCTCATCGAGGAAGAGCCGGTAAAGGTCGCCCGACAGATCATAGTGGCGCTGCACGTTGCGGCGCGAACGCGACGCGGTGTTGATCTGCTGCAGGCGGCGGAAAGCGTGGCGCAGGCCTTCGATGGCTTTCGACCACGTCGCGTCGATGCCGCCGCTGCCCATGTTCTGGAAAGCGATGCGCATCAGGCCAAGAACGCCGCCCTCGAGGATGTCGAGTTCGCCATCCATGTAGGCTTCCGGCACGGCCAGCATCGGATCGAAGGTAATGGCGCGCTCGGCGTGCCTGGTCTTGATGTGCAGGTGCACCGGCTCGCCGCTGCCGTCACCGAACACGAATGTCGTGCCCTGTGGGCCGGTCACCTTGAGATTGCCTGTGCGCACCAGGCGGTCGAGAACGCGTTTCAACAGAATATTCATGACCCAAATGTCCCCTCTCGGTCAGACAGGCTGTCCTACTCTGCATCAATATATAGGGTTTCGAAAAGTTCCTTTTGGCACAAAAATGCCCAGGTGGTGAACCCGGGCATTGGTCCAGTCTGGCTTGAACTGCCAGTCTGATCGGAGCTGCCAGTCTGATCGGAGCTGATTGGCCGAAGCCGAATGCGGCGCGCCGGCAGGCGCGCCGCGCCGATGTCAGGCGTTCTCTTCGCCGCCCTCGAACTCGGCGTTCGGGTCGAAGAAGTTCTCCGGCCGGGCATTGTCGTTGATGTCCTCGCCATAGATGGCCTCGGCGGTGGTCAGCGTCTCGCCCTTGGCCTGCCGCTCGGCTTCGTCGGCCGTGCGGGCGATGTTGAGCGTGATCGTGACCTCGACTTCCGGATGCAGCGCGATCGCCACATTGGTCACGCCGATGGTCTTGATCGGCTGGTTGAGCTGGATCTGGTTGCGGTTGACCGAAAAGCCCTCTGCCGTCAGCAGGTCGGCGATATCGCGCGTCGACACCGAGCCGTAGAGCTGGCCGGTCTCGCCGGCCGAGCGAACGGCGATGAAGCTCTTGCCGTCGAGCTGTTCGGCGACCTGCGAGGCTTCGGACTTCCGCTCGAGGTTGCGGGCTTCGAGCTGCGCGCGCTGGCCTTCGAACTTCTTCTTGTTGGCTTCGTTGGCGCGCAGCGCCTTGCCCTGCGGCAACAGGAAATTGCGGGCAAAGCCGTCCTTGACCTTGACGGTGTCGCCCATTTGGCCGAGGCGGGAAACGCGTTCGAGAAGAATGACTTCCATGGTTTTGTTCCTTTTGGTTAGGGCGCCAATCACGGGATCGGTGCGAAATTCTTTGGAACAGGTCAGGAAGCAAAAGGGCGTTGCCGCCGGTGTCGCTGTCCTGCCTGTCGCGGCAGTTAGAGGCTTTTGGCCTCAACTCGGGATTTGATGCGCAACCCAGCGGCGCCCGTCGCCGTGGAAGAGAAGCGGGCGGCGGAGCCGCCCGCGTCAAGGATTAGCGAACCACGTAGGGCAGCAGGCCGAGGAAGCGGGCGCGCTTGATCGCCTTGGCGAGCTCGCGCTGCTTCTTCTGGCTGACGGCGGTGATGCGCGACGGCACGATCTTGCCGCGCTCGGAAATGTAGCGCTGCAGGAGGCGCACGTCCTTGTAATCGATCTTGGGCGCGTTGGCGCCCGAGAACGGGCAGGTCTTGCGGCGGCGATGGAACGGGCGCCGGGTCGGGATCTGGTTGATGTCGACCATTATTCTGCACCCCCTTCAAAGCCTTCGCGCGGACGGCGCGGACCACGATCGCCACCGGCGTCGCCGCCGAAGCTGCGTGGCGGACGATCGCCGCGATCACGGTCGCCGAACGAGCGCGGACCGCGGTCGCCGCGGTCACGGTCGCCGAAGCCGCCGCGTTCCGAGCGCTCTTCGCGCTTCTGCATCATGGCGGAAGGACCTTCCTCGTGCGCATCGACCTTGATGGTCAGGAAACGCAGCACGTCCTCGGACAGGCCCATCTGGCGCTCCATTTCGTTGAGCGCTGCCGGCGGGCAGTCAAGATCCATCAGCGTGTAGTATGCCTTCCGGTTCTTGTTGACCCGGTAGGTGAGGGACTTCAGTCCCCAGTTCTCGACCCGGCCGACGGACCCGCCATTGGCGGAGATGACGCCCTTGTACTGTTCGACAAGCGCATCGACCTGCTGCTGCGAGAGGTCCTGCCGGGCAAGAAACACATGTTCGTAAAGAGCCATTATGTCTTTTCGCCTTTCTTCGTTTCTCTCCCGGTTCCCGGCGGCAAAAGCCTCTGCAACTTCTCTGACCCGCCAGGAGCGGGGAAGAAAGGAGCATGACGAGACGGTCGAGAGCGGAGACACGGGAGGCGGAAGCGCTTCTGGCTTCACGCGAAGGTTTTCGAAAACCTCCGGCCCTCCGTTCAGCCCCCAGCTGGGACCGGCAGATTGGCGGCGTCTATATAGCAATCCACGTGGAAGGCAAGAGCAGGCGGCAATCCCGGATGTCGCAGGGCCGGAAAACCGGCATGTGCGGCGATAGGACTCCGTGGTTCCCGGAAACCAGGCCTTAACCACCATGACAGGTTGTATGGGGTTGCGGCCCCGGCATCAACCGCCGATTCATCATGTCTGGCGCAAAAAGCGGCATCCCGCTGTCAGCAACGGGCTAGGCATTTCCGGGGGTAAGGATGCTTCTCAAGAAATTCTGGCGCTCGAAAAGCGGCAACTTCGCGCTTTTGCTCGGGATCGGCTTGCCGGCCATCCTGTCGGCGGTGGCCTTCGCAGCCGATGTCTCCACCATCATGCGGGCCAAGAGCAACCTGCAGAATGCGCTCGACGCGGCAAATCTCGCCTCCTCGCATCTCGGCGATCTGGACATCACCCGCACCGACGCCTTCAACCGCTATTTCCAGGCCAACGTAGCCGGACATGGCGAACTCACAAATGCGCGGGCCACGTTGACGGTCGACAGGGGCGTCAACTTCGTCAAGACGAAGGCCGTCGCCTCGGCTGACGTCGATTTGAACTTCGCCTTCCTGCTCGGTGAGAGCAGGCACATCGTGGTCGATGCCTCGGCGGTCGAATCGAACAACCAGCTCGAAGTCGTGCTGGTTCTGGACAACACCGGCTCGATGGCCGGCGCCAAAATTGCTGCCCTCAAGACAGCGACGGACAATCTGCTCAAATATCTGGAAGCGGCGCAATCACCGACGCGCAAGGTCCGCGTGGCGCTGGTACCCTTCGTCACGGCTGTCAATGTCAACGGCGACGGGTTCGACCCGTCCTGGATCGACATGGACGGCAAGTCATCCACCAATGGAATCAATTTCCCCGTCATCAACGACAAGCGTCCCAATCATATGGCGCTGTTCAGGCAGTTGATGAAAGATCCGGCCTCTGCCGCCAAATTGACGGGGTGGAAGGACGGCAAGGGGGAGGATACGGGTTGGAAAGGCTGCGTCGAGGCGCGGCCTGGTGTCCTTAATATCGCCGATACGCCGCCTGATCCACGTTACCCTGACACTCTGTTCGTGCCTTATTTCGCGCCGGACAGTCCGGGAAAGGGGACGAGACCTTCCAGCGGCTATTCAAACGATGCCTATCACTACAACAATTCCTTTATCGACGACGCCCCTGATGAGGCCAAACTTGCTCGGAATGGCGGACTGAATATTCTCGGAATAGACCTGAGCGGCTTGCTTGGAAGTGCTGCCGGGCTTTTGCGGGGTGATCTTGAAACAGTCGCCAAATATGTGGCGCCGCAGAACACCGCCATTGCCACCGCGGTCACAAACGATCCAAACGCCTTGCAATTGACGGTGGGGCCAAACCGGTCCTGTCCCTCGCCAATCGTCCCCTTGACCGAAGACTTTACAAAACTTCGCAACGAGGCCGCCAAGATGCTTGCATGGGCGGGGTCCGGCACCAATGTTTCCGAGGGCCTGGCCTGGGGCCAGCGGGTGTTGTCGCCGGGTGCGCCATACGCCGAGGGTACGCCTTGGAAGACGCCTGGGGTGAGCAAGATCGTCATGTTGCTCACCGACGGCGAGAATGTCGTCTACGGCGCCAGCAACGAGACGACCAAGTCAGACTATACGTCCTATGGTTTTCTCGCGGGCTCAACCTATGGCGCTGCCGGTCGGCTTGGATCGGACAATCAGACCACCGCCGCGCGCAATGTCGACGGATGGACCAAAAGCGTCTGCACGCAGCTGAAGAAGCAGGGCGCCGAAATCTACACGATGGTGCTGCAATCCGACACCGCCGCCAACCGCACGCTCTACAGCGCGTGCGCCTCGGATCCCAGCGACTACTATGCCGTCAACGATCCAAACAAATTGCCGAACGTGTTCCAGCAGATCGCCAACAAATTCTCGAAATTGCAACTGACGAATTGAACGCTCGACCCCGCTGGGCGGCATCCTGGAAGGATGCCGCGAATTTCAGCTCATATGGGCGACGACCTTGTCCACCGTTTCGGGGAAGAAGTCGGGCGCCGCGTGGCGTTTGCCGAACATCATGTCGTATTGCAGCAGCCGGAAGTCGCGGATCGCCGGGTCGATCTGCTTTTGCCGCGCCCAATCGGGCGTGGCTTCTCCCGCCGGCGTCAGCAGCAGATTGCGGTCGACCACGCGGTAGCGTTCGCGCATCTCGCCCAGGAAGCCGGTATAGTAGGGGTGGGTGATGCCGGCCGTTTTCAGGATGTGATAGGGCAGGAAGGCGGGACTGACGGCGCCCATGTCCTTGGCAGGGCCTGTGCGGTTCGACCAGATGACCAGTGGCGTCTGATGATGCTCCAGCGCCGCCTCGGCGGAAGCCTCCTTGCGCGGCGCGACATTGTCCTTCATGAACCCGGTCTCTACATAGACCGGCCCAAGCGGCGGCAGATGGTCGCCGAAGAAGGCGATGACGGTGGGGCGAGAGCGTTTCTTTGCCCATTCGACCAGGCGTTCGAGACCGCGGTCCGCGTCGGCCGAGCCCTCGGTGTAACTCAGCAGCGATTCACGCGCCCATTGGCTGATCGGGGCCTGCACGGTGTGGGTCGGATTATAGTAGCGGTTCGGCTCGTAAGGGCCGTGGTTCTGCAGGCTGACGGCAAAGAAGAACACCGGGGCATCGCTGGCATCGGCCTCGCTGATGATCTCGTCCGTCATCGCCGCGTCGGATGCCAGCGGCCCGCGCTTTTGCATCGGCGGCAGCGTCTCTTCCGATCTGAAGTCGTCGAAGCCGAAATCGGCATAGACCGCGCCGCGGTTCCAGAACCAGTTGGTGCCCGGATGGATGGCGCGCGCCCTGTAGCCCTCCCTCTTCAGGAAGGTCGCCAGCGACGGCGTCGGCGTGCGCACATATTGCTGGTAGGGGATGCTGCCGGCCGGCAGGAAGGCGTTGGAGAAGCCGGTCAGTGCCTCGAACTCGATATTGGCGGTCATGCCGCCGAATTCGGGTGAGAACATGGAGCCCGAACGCAGCGCCCGCACGTTGGGGATCGGATCGGGCGTGATGGTGACCCCGGGCAGCTTGGTCGGATCCCAGAAGGATTCGCTCATGACGACGATGATGTCGGGCTTTTCCTGGGGCACCGAGGCGGTCACCTGCGGCCTGTCGATGGCCGCGATCGCCTTTTCCGAATAGCCTGGCGGCGCCGAGACATGCGCCATCGGCACGTTCAGCGCGAAGGCGAGCGCAAAGCCGTTGGAGGCGTAATTTTCCTTCTGGTCCCACATGATCGGGATGATCTGCAGCCGGTCCCGGGTCCAGGAGAAGGTGGCATAGTCCATGATCGAGACGAAGAAGGCGAGCAGCGGCACGGCCAGCGTCAGCCGGGCGAGACGGCCCTTGCGGCTGAGTATGGGCACTTTTCGACGCCAGACCCGCCAGCCATAGATGAGCAGCGACAGGCCGGCGACGATGCCGACAATCATGGCAAGGGCAGTCATCGGACGGTCACGCACCAGAAGCGGCAGCAGCGCCACGATCTGGCGGGAGTAGAGGAAATCGGTCGGGTAGAGGGGATCGCCGAGATAATGCGATTTCTGGTGACCGATGAAAGCCAGCGAGAGCGTCAGCGGCGCGACGATCATCAGGCTTTGATAGCTGCGGCCGAAAACGGCATCGAGGCCGACCAGAACCAGTGCGAACACCACGATCGTGGTCCAGCCCGGCTTGAGCGGCTGCAGGAAGAAGGAAACCGTGCCGGCGAAGTCGCCGCGCACGATCAATTCGATGGCGAACACCAGGACGGCCGCGATCAGCAGGCTGGTCAGCCCATAGCGTATGGTCGGCCACTTCCGTCCCGGCAGGTAGCCGGTGGAAGGATCGTCTTCCAGAAACTGTGGCGCGGCTTTGCCTGCGCCTTTCGAAATCCTAGCCACTTTAACTTCCCCACCCAGCGACAGACCCGTCACTCGATTGTCATGGAATTGTCACGCAAAGCTAGCGCCTGTGGCGGAAATAAGAAGAGCCAGCAAACGATTCGTGAGCGGTTTTCATCAGGAGTGATCGCCAAAAAGCCTTTTGGAACAGGCACTCGGCCGGCAAAGCTGCCAAGGGGCCGGGTCGAACCGGGCTTGACTTGGCAGGCCGCGTTGCGTCACAGGCAGGAAAATTCGTGTATCAGGCAAGCAGAACCGAGCTTTGGGAGCCCACACATGGCCGTTGCATTCACCTTTCCGGGACAAGGCAGCCAGGCTGTCGGCATGGGCAAGGACCTCGCCGATGCCTTCCCCGAGGCGCGTAGGGTTTTTAGCGAAGTCGACGACGCGCTCGGCGAAAACCTGTCGAAGCTGATCTGGGAAGGGCCGGAAGAGACGCTGACGCTCACCGCCAACGCGCAGCCGGCGCTGATGGCCGTATCGCTGGCCGCGATCAGGGCCTTGGAAGCGGGCGGCTTCTCGCTGAAGGACAAGATTACCTACGTCGCTGGCCATTCGCTGGGCGAATATTCGGCGCTTGCCGCCGCCGGCTTCGTCTCGGTTGCCGATGCCGCCAGGCTGCTGCGCATCCGCGGCAATGCCATGCAAGCGGCGGTGCCCGCCGGCGAAGGCGCCATGGCGGCGATCATCGGACTGGAGCAGGCCGATGTCGAAGCCGCCTGCGCCGAGGCTGCCAAAGGATCGGTCTGCCAGATCGCCAACGACAATGGCGGTGGCCAGCTGGTGATTTCCGGCGCCAGGGCAGCGGTCGAACTGGCTGCCAAACTGTGCACGGAAAAAGGCGCCAAGCGAGCGCTGATGCTGCAGGTCTCCGCGCCCTTCCATTCGGCGCTGATGGCGCCCGCCGCCGAGATCATGCGCGAGGCGCTGGCCGGGGTAACCAAGAACGCGCCTGTCGTGCCGCTCGTCTCCAATGTCACGGTCACTCCGACCAGCGATCCCGAAATCATTGCGCGCCGTCTGTTCGAACAGGTGATCGGCCGCGTGCGCTGGCGCGAGACAGTGGAGTGGTTCGGCGCGAACGGCGTCACCACGCTCTATGAAGTCGGCGCGGGAAAAGTGCTTTCAGGGCTGGCCCGGCGCATCAACCGCGAAATCGCCACGGCATCGGTCGGTTCCGCGGCCGAGGTCGAAACCGCACTGGCGGCGCTCGGGTGAGGCGCCGCGACTGAATTTGACGAACTCACGAGGTTTGGCATGCCTGTCTCAATCCGTCTTTCTGCCGAAATCGAACAGCGCCTGGACTCCTTTGTCGCTAGGACAGGCCGCAGCAAAGTTGATTGTTTGTGCGAACTCATCCAGCGCGGCCTGGACGATGTGGAAGATTATGACTTGGCGGCCGAAGCTGCAGGACGCATTGGGCGAGGGGAAGAGGATATTATGAAAGCTGATGATTTCTGGCGCGGCTTGTATCGCTGAAGATATTCCGTTGGTGATGGCAATCGGATACCCGCGAGACGTATACAGATAAGGTTGCTCGCTGAGCTTCCGAAACCAAAGAGGAAAACACATGTTCGAACTGACCGGCCGCAAGGCACTTGTCACCGGCGCGTCAGGAGGCATCGGCGAGGCGATCGCCAGGGTGCTGCATGCGCAAGGCGCCATCGTCGGCCTGCACGGCACGCGCGTCGAGAAACTGGAGGCGTTGGCCGCCGAACTCGGCGACCGGGTGAAGCTGTTTCCGGCCGACCTATCGAACCGCGACGAGGTCAAGGCGCTCGGCCAGAAAGCGGAGGCCGATCTCGAGGGCGTCGACATCCTGGTCAACAATGCCGGCATCACCAAGGATGGGCTGTTCGTGCGGATGTCGGACGCCGACTGGGACAGCGTGCTCGAAGTCAATCTGACGGCCGTGTTCAGGCTGACGCGTGAGCTGACCCATCCGATGATGCGCCGTCGCCACGGCCGCATCATCAACATTACCTCGGTGGTCGGCGTCACCGGCAATCCCGGCCAGACCAACTACTGCGCCTCCAAGGCCGGCATGATCGGCTTTTCCAAATCGCTGGCGCAGGAGATCGCCACCCGCAGCATAACCGTCAACTGTGTCGCCCCGGGCTTCATCGAATCGGCGATGACCGACAAGCTCAACGACAAGCAGAAGGAGGCGATCATGGCCGCTATCCCGACGCGCCGCATGGGCACCAGCGCCGAAGTGGCGTCCGCCGTCGCTTATCTTGCCTCCAACGAGGCCGGCTACGTCACCGGCCAAACCATCCATGTGAACGGCGGCATGGCGATGATCTGATCGGGTCGGCCAAAGCATGCATTTCGGGCCGGGCCCGGGCATTCGCGGTGGCTTTGAGACGGCGACAGGCAACGCCTGGGCGGGCTGTGAAAAGCGACCATTTCGGCTTGGACGCCCACGATTTTTCGTGTAATGCGGCCCGCAACCCGGCGGTTCGGGCAAAAACCGGTCTGCGGCCATTGCGTTTCCGGCGGGACCATCTTTCAGCTTGATTAGCGGCATTCCGCCCGCTAACGAAGACAGACAACCAAAAGACGAGGATGCCCCAAATGAGTGACACCGCAGAGCGCGTCAAGAAGATTGTCATCGAGCACCTGGGCGTCGATGCCGACAAGGTGACGGAGCAGGCGAGCTTCATCGACGATCTGGGCGCCGACAGTCTCGACACGGTCGAACTCGTCATGGCGTTCGAAGAAGAATTCGGCGTCGAGATCCCCGATGACGCGGCTGAAACCATCCTGACGGTGGGCGATGCCGTGAAGTACATCGACAAGGCTTCGGCCTGACGCTTTCCGCAGTCATCACCGGGGAGGACCTGCGATGAGGCGTGTCGTCGTCACGGGCCTTGGGTTGCTGTCGCCGTTCGGCATGGGCTTCGAGCACAGCTGGAAGGAACTTCTGACCGGCCGCAGCGCCGCCAAGCGCATCACCGAGTTCGAGGTGGAGGATCTTGCCTGCAAGATCGCCCATGTCGTTCCGCGTGGTGACGGCAGCAACGCCACCTTCAATCCCGAGGCGGTGCTCGAGCCGAAGGAACTGCGCAAGATCGGCGACTTCATCCTGTACGGGATCGCAGCCGCCGACGAGGCGCTGAAGGATTCCGGCTGGCAGCCGAAGACCCATGCCGAGCAGTGCGCCACCGGCGTTCTGATCGGTTCGGGCATTGGCGGCATCGAAGGCATCGCCGAGAACGCGATGATCCTGAAGGAGCGCGGCCCGCGCCGCATCAGCCCCTTCTTCATCCCCGGCCAGATCATCAATCTCGTCTCCGGCCAGGTTTCGATCCGGCATGGGCTGAAAGGCCCCAACCATGCCGTCGTCACCGCTTGCTCGACCGGCGCGCATGCGATCGGCGACGCAGCCCGGCTGATCATCTGGGGCGATGCCGACGTCATGGTCGCCGGCGGCGCCGAAGCGCCGGTGACGCGACTGTCGATCGCTGGCTTCGCTGCCTGCCGTGCGCTCTCGACCGAGCGCAACGACGCGCCGCAAACGGCTTCGCGGCCCTATGACCGCGATCGCGACGGCTTCGTCATGGGCGAGGGCGCCGGCGTCGTCGTGCTTGAGGAACTCGAGCATGCCAAGGCGCGCGGCGCGAAGATCTATGCGGAAGTGACCGGCTACGGCCTGACCGGCGACGCCTATCACATCACCGCACCGGCTGAAGATGGCGACGGCGCATTCCGTTGCATGACGGCGGCGTTGAACCGGGCAAAGCTGACGCCCGCCGATGTCGATTACATCAACGCGCACGGCACTTCGACCATGGCCGACACGATCGAGCTCGGCGCTGTCGAGCGGCTGGTCGGCAATGCCGCATCGAAGATTTCGATGTCGTCGACCAAGTCGTCGATCGGCCATCTCCTCGGCGCGGCAGGGGCTGCCGAAGCGATCTTTTCGATCCTCGCCATCCGCGACAACATCGCGCCGGCGACCATCAACCTTGACAATCCGGAGCGTGAGACCGCGATCGACCTGGTGCCGAACAAGCCGCGTGCCCGCCAGATCGACGTGGCGTTGTCCAATTCCTTCGGCTTCGGCGGCACCAACGCTTCACTGGTCTTCCAGCGCTACAATGGCTGACCGTCCGCCTGCCGGACGGCGCTTCGGCGTGTCGTCAATTTTGCCATATTCGCCCCTACTCTGCCGCAGGGGATTCGTTGAGAGATCAAACGGTAGGGCGAAATGAACACAAATCCGGCCGGCAACGGAGAGTTCGGGCAAGGGCAGGCGACATCGGGGCCGATCGTACCGAAGACAGCCGCCGAAGCCTTGCGGCCGGAGGCCGGCACGCCGCCGCCGAAGCGCTCGCGTGCTTCGCGCAGTCAGGTCGTCGTGTTCATGAACTTCGTCATCTCCTTGGTGATGCTGATGGTTCTGGCGGCGGGTATCGCGCTTTACTTCGGCAAGCAGGAATTCACCGAGCCCGGCCCATCGGCCAATGGCGACACCTTCCTGGTCAAGCCGAACACCGGCGTCCAGGATATCGCCGACCAGCTCGAGCGGCGCGGCCTGATCAGCGACGCCCGCATATTCCGTCTTGGCGTTAGGGCCTTCGGCAATGATTCGGCGCTGAAGGCCGGCGAATACGAGATCAAGCCCCGGGCGTCCATGCGCGACATCATGGAATTGCTGAAGAGCGGCAAGTCGGTCATGTACTCGCTGACCATTCCCGAAGGGCTGACAGTCGAGCAGGCGCTGGCGCGCATCGCAGGCGAGCCCGCCTTGAGCGGCGACATGCCGGCCACCGTGCCTCCAGAGGGCAGTCTCGCCACCGATACGCTGCGCTTCACGCGCGGCGCCACGCGCCAGCAGATGATCGACAAGCTGCTGGCCGACCAGAAGAAGCTGGTCGAGGAGGTCTGGCAGCGGCGCGCCGCCGACCTGCCGCTCGCCAGCATTGACGAGTTCGTCACGCTGGCCTCGATAGTCGAGAAGGAAACAGGCAAGGGCGATGAGCGCTCGCGCGTCGCCGCGGTCTTCCTGAACCGGCTGGCCAAGGGCATGCGCCTGCAATCCGATCCGACCATCATCTACGGTCTGTTCGGCGGCAAGGGCAAACCCGCCGACCGGCCGATCTATCAGTCGGACATCCAGAAGCCGACGCCCTACAACACCTATGTGATCAACGGCCTGCCGCCGACGCCTATCGCCAATCCCGGCCGCGCGGCGCTGGAGGCGGTAGCCAATCCATCAAAGACCGACGACCTCTATTTCGTTGCCGACGGCACTGGCGGACACGTCTTCGCCGCCACGCTTAACGAGCACAATGAGAACGTCGCGCGCTATCGAGCCCAGCAGAAGAAGCAAGTCGACGACGCGGCCAAGGCTGATGCCAAGGTGGAGGGGCAGACCGACGCGCCCATTGACGGCGACGCGGGGGCGGCCCAGTAGCGGCGCACGGTTTTCCAACTCGTCCACGCTGTCGATTGAAAGCAGGAGCGTTTGGATTTATCGGGGCCTCGTAAGCCGATTGGCAGGCGGGCATTTCGGCTTTCTGAAGGTGCGCGAGGCCGGATCACGCAGTATCCGTAATACGCGCCAGGGGGTATGCAGGCACCATGAATTTGCAGAGCATGACCGGGTTTGCGCGTGCTGTCGCCGAGCATGACGGCACCTCGATTGCCTGGGAGGTCAAATCCGTCAACGGCAAGAGCGTCGAGGTGCGGCTGCGGCTGCCGCAGGGCTTCGAGCGGCTGGAGCCGGCCATCAGGCAGACGCTTCAGAAACGTTTCGCGCGCGGCAATTTTCAGGCGACGCTGACCATCACGCGCGCCGCCGGAATGCAGTCCCAGCCCGTTGTCAACGAGGCCTTCCTCAAGGACCTGGCCGGGCTCGCCAAGCGGATCGAGGAACAATTTGGTGTTGCTCCTGCGAGCGCCGACGGATTGTTGTCGCTGCGCGGCGTGCTCGATATTCCCGAGACCACCGAAACCGAGGATGTGCGCACGGCGCTCGACAACGCCGTCATGGCGGCACTCGAGGTGGCGCTGGAGGGGCTGGAGCGGTCCCGCGAGGGTGAGGGCGCGGCACTTCGCACGCTTCTGCTGGGCCACATCGACGCCATCGAGGCGCTGACGCTGGGCGCTGAAGCGGATCCGTCGCGCGAACCGGCGGCCATCCGCGAGCGCCTCGCCGAACAGGTGCGGCTCTTGATGGATGCTTCGGCCAACCTCGATGTCGGCCGCTTGCACCAGGAAGCCGCCTTCCTCGCCACCAAGGCCGATATTCGCGAGGAGATCGACCGCTTGAAGACGCATGTGACGTCCGGTCGTGCATTGCTTTCCGGCGGCGGCGCCATGGGACGCAAGCTCGATTTTCTAGCACAGGAATTTAACCGCGAATCGAATACGCTGTGCTCAAAGTCGAACGCTGCCGCGGTCACCGCCATTGGACTGGAACTGAAGGCCGTGGTCGATCAGTTCCGTGAACAGGTCCAGAATCTGGAGTAGCCGATGGTCGCCAGGGATTTAGGGTCCCGCATTCGCCGCCGGGGCCTGATGCTCGTGCTGTCGTCGCCGTCGGGCGCCGGCAAGTCGACGATTGCGCGCAACCTTCTGGAGAGCGATTCCAGCCTCGAACTGTCGGTCTCCGTCACCACCAGGCCGCGCCGCGGCTCGGAGATCGAAGGCGTTCACTATCATTTCCGCACCATGCGCGAGTTCGAGCGGCTGCGCGATTCGGACGCCCTGCTCGAATGGGCGCAGGTGCATGGCAATTGCTACGCGACACCGCGCGAACCGGCGGAACTTGCGCTCGCTCAAGGGCGCGACATGCTGTTCGACATCGATTGGCAAGGCGCCCAGCAGCTCAAGGAGAAGATGCGCGCCGACATCGTCTCGATCTTCATCCTGCCGCCGTCGATGAAGGAGTTGAAGGCAAGGCTGAAGCGCCGCGCCGAGGATCAGGAAGCGGTGATCGAGACGCGGCTGAAGAACGCGCGCAACGAGATCGAGCACTGGAAGGAGTATGATTTCGTCATCGTCAACGATGATCTCGATCGCGCCTTCGCCGAAGTGCGTGGCATCGTTGTCGCCGAGCGGTTGCGGCGCGATCGTCGGCCCGGCTTGTTCGACTTCGTCTCGGGACTTTTGGACGAGAAGACGAGCTAGCCTTTCCTTTGCCCACGAAGATGGGCCGGCGGACAAGCCGAAGGCCGGCAGCACCAAACGATGTGCCCGGGCAGGTCGCGCCTGCAAGATGCGCTTTTCGGCGCCATAAATCAGACAATTGACGAAGAGGGCAGCGCCCCTAGTTTCTCCCGCACGAACGCGTCCGCGGCGCCGGTAACGGCCGGGGCGGCAGCGTTTCAGCGTACCGCCATGAGGGAGAGCAGATCTTGAAACGCTTCTGGCTGGGCGTTCTTGCCATCGTCATTGTCTGCGGCGCCGGATTTTTCGCCTATGCCTGGAAGCCGGCGATCGATCCTGTCGAGCCGCCGCAACGATCGTCGTTCGACCCGGCGTTGATCGAGAAAGGCGCTGTACTGGCCTCCGTCGGCAATTGCACCTCCTGCCACACCAGGCCCGGTGAAAAGTCCTATGCCGGCGGGCTCGCCGTGCCGACGCCGTTCGGCACCATCTATTCGACCAACATCACGCCAGATCCGCAGACCGGTATCGGCCGCTGGCCGCAGGCAGCCTTCGACCGCGCCATGCGCGAAGGCGTCGACCGCGAGGGCAGGCATCTCTACACGGCCTTCCCGTTCGATCATTTCACGCGTGTCTCCGATGAGGACAACCGCGCGCTCTACGCCTATCTGATGACGCGCCAGCCGGTGAACAACCGGCCGCCTCCGAACGAGCTGCCTTTCCCGCTCGATGTGCGCCTCGTGCTGGCCGGCTGGAAGCTGCTGTTCTTCGACAGGGGCGCCTATCAAAACGATGCGTCGCAAAGCACGCAGTGGAACCGCGGCGCCTATCTGGTCGATGGGCTCGGTCATTGCGGCGCCTGCCACACGCCGCGCAATCGGTTCGGCGCGGAAGAGAAGGGGTCGCACATGGCCGGCGGCGAGGCCGAAGGCTGGACGGCCTTTGCGCTCGACGGCACTTCACCGGCGCCGATACCGTGGACGCATGACAGCCTGTTTGCCTATCTCAGGCAAGGCTGGCATGCCGACCACGGCGTCGCCAATGGCCCGATGGGCGAAGTGACGGGCAATCTCGGCCGGCTTCCCGATGCCGACATCGACGCCATGGCCACTTACGTCATGTCGCTCATGGGCGAACCATCCGCCGAACGGACGGCCGCCGCGCAGGCCATCCGCGGCCGCGCCGCGGCCGACCCGGCGTCGACCGCCGGCGTGGCGCCGACATCCGCCGATACGCCGGCGGCGCGTGGAGCCGTCATCTACCAGGCGGCATGCGCCACCTGCCACGACGGCAGCCGTCCGCCGCCTTTCGGCGGTATCAATTTCCATCTGTCGAGCGCGGTCAACGCGCCAGATCCGCAGAACGTTATCAACACGGTGCTGTTTGGCCTGCCAGCGGCGAGTGGGCGCCCGAGCGCCATCATGCCGGGATTCGCAGCGACGCTGAAGGACGACCAGGTGAATAACCTGCTGGCCTATCTGCGCGATGCCTTTGCCGGCAAGCCGGCCTGGCAGGATGCGGCCGCCAGGATCGCCGACACCAGGAGCGGAAAATACCAAGTCAGCGTCCGGCCCTCGGACGGCATCGAGCGCGGCCCGGACAATGTAGGAGCGAAGGACAGATGATCAATCTCAACGTCAACGGCATCTCCCACCACGTCGACGTCGATCCCGCGACGCCGCTGCTTTACGTGCTGCGCAACGATTTGAAGCTGAACGGCGCCAAGTTCGGCTGCGGCCTTGGCCAATGCGGCGCCTGCACGGTGATGGTGGACGGCAAGCCCGTCTTCTCCTGCCTGACGCCAGCGATGCTGGTGGAGGGCCGCGAGGTCAAGACCGTCGAGGGCTTGGGCACGATCGAGAACCCGGGTCCGATGCAGAAAGCGTTCATCGAGGAGCAGGCGGCGCAATGCGGCTATTGCATCGCCGGCATGATGATGCGGGCGCAGGCGCTGCTCGAGGCCAAACCCGATGCCGGTGACGCCGATATCAGGCAGGCGCTGGAACCTAACCTCTGCCGCTGTGGCACGCATATGCGCATCCTGCGGGCAGTGAGCCGCGCGCGCGACCTGATGAAATCGAAATCGGCCGGCTTGGCGCCGGCCGCGGCCGCGGGGAGGGCATGATGAACGCGCCAACCTTTCCCGACCTGACACGACGCGGCTTTCTCGCCGGGACCGGCGCGCTGGTCGTGTCCTTCACCATTCCCGTGCAGGCTCAGGAGGCCGCGCCCACGGCGCAGACGCCCGCGACGCCGGCGCCGGCCAAGAAACTGCCGGGCAGCCTTGCCGATACGCCCTCGCTCGACGCCTGGATCAGGTTGGATGCCGACGGTTCGATCACCGTCTTCACTGGCAAGGCCGAACTCGGTCAAGGCACCAGGACGTCGCTACGCCAGATCGCCGCCGAAGAACTGGAGGTCGAGCCGGCTTCCATCAAGCTCATCACCGCCGACACCGCGCTGACGCCGAACGAGGGCTATACCGCCGGCAGCCAGACGATCCAGAACAGCGGCACCGCCATACGCTACGCCTCGGCGCAGGTGCGCCAGATCCTGGTCGCCAAGGCCAGCGAGAAGCTCGGCGTTCTGGCCGACCAGCTCAAGGCGGCAAGCGGCAGGATCACCGGGCCGGATGGGAAGTCCGTGGGCTATGGCGAACTGGTGGTGGCGGATTTGCTGCATGTGGACGCATCGGCCGACACAGCGCTGAAATCGCCGGACAGCTATCACGCGATCGGCAAGCCGTTTGCCCGCGTCGATATTCCGGCAAAGGTAACGGGCGGCGAGGCCTATGTTCAGGACATGCGGCTTCCCGGCATGGTGCATGCCCGCGTCGTTCGCCCACCAAGCTATTCGGCCAAGCTCGTCAGCGTCGACGAGGCCGCCATCAAGACGATGCCGGGCGTGCTGGCGGTGATCCGCGACGGCGACTTCCTGGCCGTGGTGGCCAGGCAGGAATTCCAGGCGGTCCAGGCCATGCGCGCCATGGCCGCCAAGGCGAAGTGGCAGGAGCAGCCGGCCTTGCCGGACCAGGACAATATCCCCGCCTTCCTCGAACGCTCGGTCGCCGAGGTCGGCACCGTGACCTCGGTCGGCGCGGACACGGCAGCCGGCGCAAAGACGCTGCAGGCGCAGTTCACCCGCGCCTACCAGATGCATGGGTCGATCGGCCCCTCGGCTGCCGTTGCCCTGTCGGACAAGGGTCTCATCACGGTGTGGACGCACACTCAAGGCGTTTATCCAGACCGCAAGGCGATCGCCGAGATGCTCGGCGTCGGACCGGAAAAGGTGCGCTGCATCCACACCGAGGGATCAGGCTGCTACGGCCACAATGGCGCCGACGACGCGGCGGCCGACGCCGCGCTGATCGCGCAGGCGCTGCCCGGCACGCCGGTGCGCGTGCAGTGGATGCGCGATCAGGAGCATTTGTGGGAGCCCTATGGCCCTGGCATGCTGACGCGCGCCAGCGCAACGCTCGACGCCGGCGGCAAGATCGTCAACTGGCACTATGATCTGTGGAGCAACAGTCACGGCACGCGGCCGGGAACGGCAGGTTCGCTGATCGCCGGCCGGCTGGTGGCGAAGCATTTCCCGCCCGATCCGGCCAAGCTGCAGATCTCGCCGCTCGGCAATGGCGACCGCAACGCCATCCCGCTATACGATGTGCCGAACCAGCGGGTGAACTGGCATTTCGTCGCCGACATGCCGGTGCGCGTCTCGTCCCTGCGCGGTCTCGGCGCCTACTGCAACGTCTTCTCGATCGAAAGCTTCATGGACGAGCTGGCCCTCGCGGCCGGCGCCGACCCCGTGGAATACCGGCTGAGGCACATGAAGGACCCGCGCGCCAGGAAGGTGATCGAGGTTGCGGCTCAAAAATTCGGCTGGAGCAATGATCCTATGCCGGAGGGCCGCGGTCGGGGGTTCGCCTTCGCCAAGTACAAGAACCACGCCGCCTATCTCGCAGTCGCGCTTGAAGCGGAGGTCGATCGCGACAGCGGCGCGATCGCTATCTCGCATGTGGTCTCGGCGGTCGACTGCGGCGAAGCGGTGGCGCCGGATTCGATCATCAACCAGACCGAAGGCGGTATCTTGCAGTCGCTGAGCTGGACGCTTTACGAGGCCGTCCATTTCGACGACACCCGCATCCTGAGCGCGGATTGGTCGGCCTATCCGATCCTGCGCTTCAGCGCCGTTCCGGACAGCGTGGAAGTGCATGTCGTCGACAATCCCGGCACGCCCTATCTCGGCGTCGCGGAAGCAGCGCAGGGCCCGACAGCCGGCGCGATCGCCAACGCCTTCCGCCATGCGGCGGGAAAACGCATCTATGACCTGCCCTACACGCGCGAGCGCGTGAAAGCGGTGTTGGGCGTCTAGTTCGAAGCGTGCGCTCGACAAGGATCGGATTGCGCGGCGCTTCCACGGCCGGCGGCGCTACACCGCATTGGTCAGCCGCACGAACTCCTCGACATCGAGCGTCTCGGCGCGCCGGGTCGGGTCGATCCCGGCGCGTTCGAGCAGGGCTTCGCCGCCGAGGCTCTTAACGCTCTGCCGCAGCATCTTTCGGCGCTGGCCGAAGGCGGCTTCCGTGACGCGGCCGAGTTTTTTCACGTCGGCATGTAGCGGTGTCACACGCGGCTCGAGATGCACGACGGAAGAGGTCACCTTGGGGGGCGGTGTGAACGCCTGGGACGGCACGTCGAACGCTATCCTGGCCTGCGTGCGCCACCCCGCCAGCACGCCGAGCCTGCCATAGGCTTCGCTGCCAGGCGCGGCGACGATACGCTGGGCCACCTCGCGCTGGAACATCAGGGTCATCGAGGCATAGAAGGGAGGCCACTCCGCGACGGTCAGCCAGCGGACCAGCAGTTCCGTGCCGATATTGTAGGGCAGGTTGGCCACGATCCTGATCGGCCCGCCGTCACCGGCGGTCGCGGCAAGCGTCGGGAAGTCGATCTTCAGAGCGTCGCCGGAAACGACCTCCAGCCGACCGGGATAATGGGCCGATATCTCGGCGAGGGCCGCCAGGCAGCGTTCGTCGCGCTCGATGGCGACGACCTTGCGCGCGCCGTTGAAAAGCAGGGCCCTTGTCAACCCGCCAGGGCCGGGGCCGACCTCGATTACGGTCGTCTCCGCCAGGCTGCCGGCGGCGCGCGCTATCTTGCCGGTCAGGTTGAGGTCGAACAGAAAATTCTGGCCCAGTGCCTTCTTTGCCTGCAAACCGTGGCGCTCGATGACCTCGCGCAGCGGCGGCAGCCCATCCATGCTCATGAGTTGAGCCTCATTGCGTGACAAATTTGGCGTCGGTGTCGGCCAGCTGCCGTGCAAGCCGCAGCGCCGCCATCAGGCTGTCGGGCCGGGCGATGCCCTTGCCGGCGATATCGAAGGCGGTGCCGTGGTCGGGCGACGTGCGGATGAAGGGCAGGCCGAGCGTGACGTTGACCGCTTCGTCGAAGGCCAGCGCCTTGGCCGGTATCAGCGCCTGGTCGTGATACATGCACAGCGCCACGTCGTAGCCGGCCCGGGCCCGGGCATGGAACAAGGTATCCGCGGGCAACGGCCCGAACGCGTCGATGCCTTCGGCTCGCAGGATCTCGATTGCCGGTCGGATGATGCGCTGGTCCTCCAGGCCCATGGAGCCATCCTCGCCCGCATGCGGGTTGAGGCCGGCGATGGCGAGCCGTGGGTTGGCGATGCCAAAGCGGTCCCTGAGGTCGGCGGCGGTGACCCGCGTCGTAGCGAGGATCAGGTCTGTGGTCAGCGCCTTCGGCACTTCGGCCAGCGCGATGTGAATGGTGACGGGAACGGTGCGCAGGTCGGGGCCTGCCAGCATCATCACCGGCATCGCTTCCACGCCGCTGTGGCGCGCCGCCAGATACGCCAGATATTCGGTGTGGCCGGGAAAGCGGAAGCCGGCGTCGTAGAGCGGCTTCTTGGCGATCGGGCAGGTGACGACGGCCGCGGCGTCGCCGGCGAGGCTGGCGGCCACCGCCCGATCGATCGCTTCGATGATGCCCGCCGCATTGGTCGGGTCCGGCTGGCCGGGGCTGTCGATGAAGCGGGCAGCCAGCGTAACGACCGGCAGTGCGTGGCCAAAGACCTCGGTTGCCTGCGCTGGCGTCGTTTCCTCGATAGGCAGCGAAACGCCGAGGCGGCGCGCCCGCGAGGCGATCAGCGCGGGATCGGCGAGGAGATAGAAGGGCGGAAGGGCTGCGGCTGTACGCGCCAGAAACGCGGCAATCGCGATTTCCGGCCCGATGCCGGATGGATCGCCGACGCTCAACGCCAGCGCGCGCATCGCCCTGTCCACCTCAGCGCTTGACGATGCGGGCTTTTGCCTTCAGCTCGTCGACATATTTCTTGCTGAGATCGTCGGCTGCCTTGTCGTTGGAGCCTTCGCTCTGGAACACCATCTGGGCGACCTTGTCGTCGGACACCTCGCGCGACGAACAGATGCCGATGAACTCGACACCGCGCTCCGTTTGGCGGGTAGGCGTGGCGCCGCCAACCTTGGTGGCCTTGATCTGCTCGGCCCAGTCCGGCGGCAGTTGCGGCGCCAGCACCCGGCCGAGATCGCGAACCGTGACGTCGATCAAGCCCTTGGCGAACTGCCGCGTCGTGTTGCAGCCATTGAAGCGGGCACGCATGGCGTCGGCTTCGCGCTTGCGCTTGCCCAGCGTCGCGCTGCGTTCGGCCGCCGGCACGACGAAGATGACCTGCTGGAGCATGTATTCAGTGGCGCTCGGCTTGGAGCCGCCCTTGTCGAGCATGCGCCTGACCGCGTCCTGCTCGGTCACGCTGCCGCCCTCGCCGGAACGGTACCGCGCGCTCAAGGCCTGATTCCAGGCCATCTGGGCGCGGATGAACTCCTTGAAATGGCCCTTGCTGACGCCGGACTTTTCCATGACGCCGTCGAGCTGGCTGAGCTGCATCTTGTTGCTCGAGGCAAAGCGCTGGTACGCGGCCTCGACCTGCGCGTCGCTGATGTGAATCCCAAGCCGTCTGGCTTCGGCCATGCGCAAGGTCTGATCGATCATTTCCTGGCCGGCGTCGCCCTTCTTGCGCTGCAGCTTGAGGAAGGCGGCGCGATGCGCGATGTCGCCGCTGGTGATCGGTATGTCGTTGACGACGTACTTGATCTCGCTGGCGAAAGCCGGCGGCGTGATGACGGTCATCGACACGGATGTCGCCACCACAAGAAGCGCCAACCCTGCTGAAAAGAGGTATTTCCTCATCGCAAACATCCCAATTCTATCCCGGTCCCGCCCAACTTCATCCTTCTTCGGGGTTTGTGAAGTCCCTGCCAGCCCTATGCGGCGAAACGATGTCGCGGGCTACTGGGTGGTATCGAAGGCGCTGCTCGACGATCCGAAATCGCCGAGGGTGCGGAACGACAGGTTGAAGCCGATGCTCTGCGTCACCTCCCTGGTGTTCAGGTCGCGCGACTGCGAGTACGTCATCAGATAGGTGAAGCAGGAATCATTGTAGGCGAAACCGACCCCGTCCTTGACCAGCAGGCTTTCCTCGAGGTCATAGGTTCCCGTCCCGAACACGCGCCAGTTCTCGGCAAGATGCGTGGACGCGCCGAGCGTGACCTCGTGGCGGTCGGTGGTGAAACCATAGAGCGGCTGAGCCTGGATGAAGGCGTATTTGGCGCTCAGCGACACCGGCAGGCCGGAATAGGCGGCCTTTACCTCGGCGCGGCGAACCTCGAAGCTCTGCTCGTCGAAACGGCCGCTGACCGAGGCGGCGAACCCGTTCGGGCTGCTGACGCCAAACAGGCCGACATAGTCCGACTTGGTGTTTTCGAGGCCCGAATAGGCGCCGACATTGACCAGGTCCGGCGCGTCGAAGGAGTTCTCGCCGCCGATCTGGTAGGACTGGCCGAAGATGGCGTTGGTGCCCCAGCCGTTGATGTAGGAACCGGAATAGCGCAGGCCCACATTGGCGCGCGAGCCGCCTTCGATGCGGTCATAGCCGGAGAACTTGTCGCGCTCGAACAAGGTGCTCGCGTCGAAAACCATGCTCTGCGCATCTTCGTTCGGGACGGCAAGGCCGCCGACATATTGTTCGTTCGGGCGCAGGAAGACCTGCGCCATCGGCTCGAACACATGACTGGAGCCGCTGGCCATCGAAAACAGCAGCGGCCAGCTCATCTCGAGTCCGGCGGTTGCCATATAGCGGGCGAAAGACGAGCGCATATCGTCCTGCTCGCCCAAATTCGTCGCCATCTGGTTGACGGCTGCGAGTGAAGCTGATGACGCGTTGACATAGTCCACGTCGCCCTGCAGCGCCAGCAAGGGTGTCAGCACCAACCCGTCATCGGTGACAAATGACCGCTTCCACTCGGCTTGGGCGGTGAGCCGGCCGGATTCGCCCTCGATGCCGCGCACACGTTGGGTGCCTGAAGGGGGGAAGTAGGGGGTGAAATAGGTCTCGTCGAGGTCATCGCGGCGGATGACGCGCGAATTGACGTTGAACGACAGCTGGCCGCCTGCGACCGATGTATCCGGAATGTAGGCATAGTCGAGCGAGGGCAGCACCCAGGGCTGCTGGCCGCTTCGCGCAGCGATGCTGCTGTCGAGCGTGTTTTCCTGGACCTCGAAATGCATGGCGCGCAGGTCGAAATAATTACGGCCGTCGAGCCCCGTCAGGTAAACCGACGACTGGTGAACGTACCCGTTGTATTTGTCGATGGCGTAGGTATTCGAGAAGTTCTTGTCGGTCTGCAGCAGCACGTCCCAGCCGAAATTCCAGCGCGAATTGATGGCGAACTGGCCTTGTGTGCCCATCATGCCGCGGAATTTGTTGGGATCGCCGGCCTTGCCCGAATCGATATTGCGGCCGGCGGCGTCGATGAAGGCGTCGGGGTCTCGTTGCTGAATCCCCGCGATCTTCAGGCTGTATTCGCCATTGTTGAAGCGCTGGCGCCACTCGGCCTCACCGAGAAAGCCCTGCTTGGTAAAGCCGGTGCCGGTGACGGTCAGGTCGTAGGTCGGCGAGAGCGCGAAATAATAGGGGACCTTCACTCCCACGCCCAGATCGCTTTTGAAGATGATGCCGGGGATCAGGAAGCCGCTCTTGCGCTTCACCGTCGGGTCGGCGATCTCGAACGCCGGCAGGTAGGCGAGCGGGAAGCCGAAGAATTCGAAATTCGCGTTCTCGAAGCGGACCGTCTTCTTCTCGCCGTTCCAGATGATCTTCCTGGCCTTCACACGCCAGGTCGGCGCCTTGTCGGGCTTGTCCTCGCACGGTTCGCAGGCAGTGTAGACGCCATTGTGGAAGGTGGTCAGCACGCCGCCCATGCGTTCGGCGCTTTCGGCGGCGAAATAGGCCTTGTCGATGGTTTCGACGCGGAGCGCGTTGACGAAACCGTCGGCGAAGTCGTCGGTGATGTCGATATGATCCGAATTGATCTTGGTGCCGTCGCTATTGATCACCTCGACATTGCCGCTTGCGACCATGCGCTTGGTGTTGCGGTTGTACTCGACCTTCTGCGCGACAAGTCGGTTGCCGCCATAGTCGATCTGCACGCCGCCGACGGCGGTCACGGTCTGATTGTCGTTGTTATAGACCAGCGTATCGGCCGCCAGCAGCATCTGCGAGCCGGACGGCACCTTGGTCGCCATGTCGCCGACATCCTGCGCGATCGCAGGCAGCGGAACCGCGCATGCAAACAGGCATGCCAAGGCGGTCGCCGCATAAAGGCGCGCCAAACCGGCCTGCCTGTTACTGGGCAAAAAGGCCTCCCTCACTAGCCGTCTTCCTTGTATAGCAGGAAAGTCACCCCGAAGAACATAGCTACCACGACCGGCACCCAGGCAGCTACGACAGTCGGCACGAACCCCGCCACGCCGAATGCCTTCACCAGCACCGAAACGACATAAAGCAGAAACCCGGCAACGACGCCACCCAGAATCATCGTTGCCGATTGCCCCATCCTCGCAAATCGCATTGAAACTGTTGCCGCAATCAGCGTCATGGCGACGAGCAGGAACGGCAACGCCACCAGCGAATCGAACTGCATGGCAAAGGCATTTGCCTTGAGACCGAAAGAACGGGCAACCTCGATTTTTCCCGGCAGATCGTAGAATGGAATGGTCTCCGGGCGCGCCAGCCGCTCCTGCACGAATTCGGGCTTCAGATTGGTCGGCACGCGATCGTTTGCCGCAGGCTGGATGGTGCCGTTCCTGAAGGTCTTGACGTCCTGCAATTCCCAGTAGCCGTCCCGCAGGTAGGCGCGCGCGGCATCCTTGCGCTCGACGATATCGCCTTGCGGGTCGAGGATGAAAAAGACAGCGTCAGCCATCTCCAGGCCCTGATTGAGGATGGCGCGCGCTCCGATGATGGTGTCTCCGGAGCTGGTTTTCTGCCGGATCCAGGGCGCGGCGTCGGCCGACACCGTATTCGACTTGCCCGAGCGCAACTGGGTTTCGATCTGTTCGGACCAGGAAAAGGCGTGCGCTGCGAGCGGGTTGATGAGACCGACCGACAGGACGCCGAACAACAGCGCTCCGATGCAGCACGGCAGAAGGAACTGCCAGGCCGAAACGCCGGCTGAGCGCGCTATGACCAGTTCATACCTGCGGTTGAGCGAGACCAGCGTCGCCATCGCCGAGAAGAGACCGACAAACGGCACGGTCTGCAGCATGATCATCGGCATCCTGAGTCCGGAAATGGCCAGCGCCGTTCCATAGGTGAAGCCGGGCAGGCCGGTCGTGCGGCCGGAAAGCTCGGTGAAATCGATCAGGAACACCAGCGCAAGCAGGCCGATGAAGAACCACACGGTGATCGTGACATAGCGGAAGAAGAAGTAGCGTCCCAGCGTCCAGCCCATCAGCTGACCCCCTGGCCCGAGGCGCTGCGCCTGGACAGGCGCAGCTTGACGGCATTCCAGGCTTCAGCCATCCGGCTGGCGAGATTCGTCAGCCAATCTGCCCAGACCACTGGCAGTTCCATCGTCCGGTTGGATGCGATGAACCAGATTGCCACCGCCGACGACACGATGGGCACGCCGTAGACCATATACGCATATTGCGGAACCTCATCGGCCTTGCTGGCGGCGAAAAAGCCCAGCCAGCGCACGAACAGCGATATCGCGATGGCCGTGATCAGCGGATTGACGCGCGCCTCGCGATGCGAGCGTGCGTCTCCGGCGACCGCGAGTGCGATCAGGGCGAAAACCATGGAATAGAGCCATTCCGAGAACCGCTGGTCGACCTCCGCCCGGTATTCGTTCGGGCGCTGCTGGTAGACCTTGTCATTGGCACTCGGGTTGAGCAGGTACTGGGTCGTCTGGTCTTTTGGCATCAGCGTCACCTCCGACGCTGCCGCCATGAAGGCCGACATGTCGAAGGCATAGGAGGTGAAGCGGATGACCGAGAGGTCGCCGGTCAGTGTCTTTCGATGGATGACGCCGTCATTCATCATCAGCACCTTTTCGCCGCCGCGTTCGATGATGCTGCCGGTCTTGGCATAGTAGACGAGGTTGACGCCTTCCTCGCGCGAATCCGCGACGAAGATGCCGCCCAGCCGGTTGTCGGGAAGCCGCTCGCCTATCTGCAGGAACAGCCCGTCATCGATCTTGCGGAATGTGCCCTCCTGGATGATCAGCGACAGAAGATCCGCGCGTGACTCCGCCACCAGCATCCGGTTCTTCTGGCGCGCATAGGGGTCGATGCCGTTGTCGACGGCGAAGGAAAAGACGCTGGCCGCGGCCGCGAGAATCATGATCGGCCGCACAATGGTCCAGCGCGAGGCGCCCGCTGCGTTGACGACGGCAAGCTCCGAATCCGAATTCATGACGCTGAGCGTCTGGGCAACCGCCACCACGAGCGCGAAGGGCACCACGATCGGAATGATCGAGGGAAGAATGAGGGCCGCAACCTCGAAGAAGGTCAGCGCCGACTGGCCGCTGTCGGTGACGAGGTCGATCTTGGCCAGCACCTGCGTCGTCCAGACAATGGCCAGCGTCCAGGCCAGCGCTGCAATAAAGACCACGAAAGCGCGGCGCATGATGTAGCGTTCAACGACCTTCATGAAGGCTTTTCTCAATTTTCTCGAACGGCATCATGCCACCGGATAAGGGTAGCCGTCCGGCGACGCCCGCACAACTGGCTGCGTCGGGCTCTGTCAGGCAGACGATCCGGTTCCCGTCCCACATCGCGCGCCACGTTGGGCCGGAGTGTCGGCGGGATTGGATAAGAAAGGGCGAACATCGATGGTTAACAACAGGTTGCGGCCAAAAAGCGGAGCCGTGCCGCGACGAATCGCCGTCGATTCATGTGCCATATGGGGAGCCCGTTTGGCAAAGTCTTGCCAAATGCCGGAAAACGACCAAATGTCGCGGATCGCTTCCAACCGCTTCGCGCGAGCCGCGCATTCCCCGAAAGCAGGACATGATGAACCAGAGACCCTCGATCGCCTTCGCAAAATTCGCCGCGCCGCAGACCGCCGCGAACAGAAGGGGGACGGTCTTCGTGCTGGCGGCGGATGATGGCGGCCTGAGCGAAACCGCCGCGGCGTATGATCCCGGCAAGACGCTGGAACGGGCCTTCCCTGTGGCCGAATTCACGGCCAAGTTCGCCAGCGTGGTGGAAGTGCTGACGCCACAGGCAAGCTCGCTCGACAGGCTGGTCGCGATCGGCGCCGGCAAGGTGTCGGGGCTCGACGAATACGCCTGGACGAAGCTTGGAGGCACCATCGCGGGGTCGCTACGCAAGGCGACGGACGTGGCGGTGGTGCTCGACGTGGTCGGCGCCTCGTCAAGCGGTGCGCAGGCGGCCAGCCTTGCCGCGGGTATTCTTCTGCGCAGCTATTCCTTCGACAAGTACAAGACCAGGAAAGACAAGGACGATGGCCAAGGCGACAAGGCCGAGCCGAAAAAGCCGGCCAAGATAACCATCCACACCGCCGATCCGGCGGGCGCGAAGAAGGCCTTCGCCGAGACCGAGGCGGTGATCGACGGCGTGCTTTTGGCGCGTGACCTCGTCAACGAGCCGGCGAACGTCCTGGGACCTGTCGAGTTTGCCGCCCGCGCCAAGGAACTGGAGGCCCTCGGCGTCAAGGTCGAGATCCTGGCCGAGAAGGAAATGAAGAAACTCGGCATGGGGTCGCTGCTCGGAGTCGCGCAGGGCTCGCCGCGCGGCGCCCGCATGGCCGTCATGCAGTGGAACGGCGGCAAGGCCAAGGACAGCCCCGTCGCGTTCATCGGCAAGGGCGTCACCTTCGACACCGGCGGCAATTCGATGAAACCGGCATCCGGCATGGAGGACATGAAGGGCGACATGGGCGGCGCCGCGGCGGTGACCGGACTGATGCATGCGCTCGCCGCCCGCAAGGCGAAGGCCAATGTCGTCGGCATCATCGGGCTGGTGGAAAACGCCGTCGACGGCCATGCGCAGCGTCCCGGCGACATCGTTACCTCGATGTCGGGCCAGACCATCGAGGTGCTCAACACCGATGCGGAGGGGCGCCTGGTGCTGGCCGACGCGCTCTGGTACTGCAATGACCGCTTCCAGCCGAAGTTCATGGTCAACCTGGCGACGTTGACCGGCGCGATCATGGTCGCGCTCGGCCAGCACTATGCCGGCCTGTTCTCCAACAATGACGAACTGGCGGAACGCCTGGCGACAGCCGGGCAGTCGACGCAGGAGCGGCTGTGGCGCATGCCGCTCGGTCCCGAATATGACAAGCTGATCGATTCCAAGAATGCAGACATGAAGAACATCGGCGGCCGCTATGGCGGCGCCATCATCGCCGCGCAGTTCTTGCAGCGCTTCGTCAAGGACACGCCCTGGGCGCATCTCGACATCGCAGGCACTGCCATGGGGGCGCTGTCGAACGAAATCAACCAGTCCTGGGGTTCCGGCTTTGGCGTGCGGCTGCTCGACCGGCTCGTGCGCGATCACTACGAGAGCTGATCGGGACCCATGGCCGACGTGCTGTTTTATCACCTGACCGAATCGACGCTGGAGGATGCGCTGCCCGGCCTACTTGAGCGCAGCGTCGATCGCGGCTGGCGCGCCGTGGTGCAGACAGGCACCGAGGAGCGGCGCGACGCGCTCGACCAGCATCTGTGGACGTTCCGTGACGATTCCTTCCTCGCGCACGCCACTGATCGCGAAGCCCATCCCGCTGAACAGCCGATCCTTTTGACCACCGGCGAAGGCAACCCGAACGCGGCGCAGATACGCTTCCTGGTGGACGGCGCTGCGCCGCCGGACCTTGGCGGCTACGAGCGCGCCGTGTTCCTGTTCGACGGCCACGATGCGGCCCAGGTCGAGGCCGCCCGCGGGCACTGGAAGACGATGAAAGACGCCGGCCACGCGGTGACGTATTGGCAGCAGACGCCCGACCGCCGCTGGGAACGCAAGGCCTGAGGGACGTCAGCGGCGGCTGATCACTGCCTTGTTGATAATGTGGATCGCGATCATCGAGCCGGAAGAAACCTGTCGCTCGTCACATGAGCAGCCTTACTTCTTCACTTGCGGATGGATCGTCTCCCCGCGCTTGAGCATCTCGACAAAACTCTCGATCTTCTTCCTGCGCCCGGCTTCGGTCTTCATGTTGTGGATACGGAAGGCGAGCGCGAAGCGGTTCTGCGCGCTGAGTTTTTCGAGCATTTGCCGAGCCTCTGGCTCGGCATCGATCGCGGCCTGCAGGTCATCGGGAATTTTCATGTCCTTGCCGCTGGCATAGGCACGCGCCCAGCGGCCATCGGCCTTGGCGGCTTCGACCTCGGCGAGCCCATGCCGCGTCATCCGGCCGTCGTCGATCAGCCGGGCGACATTGTCGATGTTGATCTGGCTCCAGATGCTTTTCTTCGTCCTCGGCGTGTAACGCTGCAGGAAGCTCTTGTCGTCGAGCCCCTTGCGCACCGCGTCGATCCAGCCCCAGCACAGCACGACCTCGATCGCTTCCTTTGCCGAGATCGACTTCAGTCCCGAGCCAGTCTTGTGGATTTTGATCCAGACCTCGGTTTCCCTGTCATGATGTTCGCCGAGCCAGGTATAAAAGCTCTCGGCGTCCTCGAATTCGTGCACCTTGTCGGGGTCGACCTTGACCGGCGCCATTTGCGGCCTCGTCCATGCTTTGCGATTGCACTTTCAATGCGGCATTTCCCGCTGGATGACAATCGAAGGCGAAGATGATGGCTGTCGGATGAGGGCAGTTCTGCGGTGGCCCGCAGGCGCGGACCACCGCGGGTGTCGTTTCACTGCCCGCCCATTTCCTTCTTGAACGTGTCGAAATCGACCTGCATGCCATTGAAGATGGTGCTCCAATGGCGGGTCAGCGCCGCCATCGCCACCGCCTCCTGGATTTCCTCATCGGTAGCGCCGGCGCGCTTGGCGTTTTGCGTGTCCGACCAGATGCAGTAGTTGCACGGGATCTGCGCCGCCACTGCCAGCGAGATCAATGACTTTACCTTTGGCGGCAGCGCCGTCTTGTCGCTGAGTTCGATGGCCTTGACCTCGGCCCAGGCGCCGGGCAGACCGGCTTTGGGAAGTTGCTTCACAAAGCTCGGCACGCCGCCCATGGTCGACTGGATGTCCTTTATGGTTGCATCGTAGTCGTCGGCATAGGCAGGGGCCGCGGCGAGGACGCAGGCCACGGCGGTTAGAGCCAACGCACGATGGAGGGACGAATGCACGGATTTGGCAATGCGATGGTGTGACATGTTTTCCTCCTCTGGTCTTTGTTAGCCTTACTGTGTAAGGTGAAGTGAAAAATGAACCTTACGCTGTAAGTTGTCAAGCGCGGCCATGGACTCATCGATCAAAAAAAAGCGAGCACGCGGACGGCTGTCCCGCGAGATGATCGAGGATGCCGCTTTCGAGGTGATCGAGAAGGAGGGCCTTTCCGGTTTTTCGATGCGCAAGCTCGCCGCCGTGCTCGGCTGCGAGGCGATGAGCATTTATCATCACTTCCCCTCGCAAGCGCACCTCTATGAGGCGTTGGTCGATCGCCAGGTCAGCGGGATGGTTATCCCCGACGACAGCATGCCGTGGCGCGACAGGATTCGGATGGTCATGCATGAGTTTCGCCGTGTTGCGAGGGAGCACCCGGCCTTTGCGCCATTCCTTGTCGTCTACCGGATGAATTCGCCGCCTTGCCTTGCGATGCTGAACGGCGTCATCGGCCTGTTCGAGGCTGGCGGTTTCGGCCCGGAACTCAGCGCCAGGCTGTTTCGCACCGCCAGCTATTATCTCATGGGCGCGATCCTCGACGAGACCGCGGGCTACGCCAAGGGCCCGTCGGCGGTGACCACCGTCGACGACGAGCAACTGGCGAAGGATTTCCCCAGTGTCATGGCGGCCGGGACCTATTTCGACACCGGCGGTTTCGACAAGACATTCGAACTCGGCCTCGACATGCTATTGGACGAAATGGAGCGCCTGCGCGACAGCGCCAATGCAGCCTAATTGTCCGGCAACGTCCGATTACAAGGTGATTCCCTGAATGCGCTTTCTGTTCCTGTTGATCCTGCTCGCCGGCATCGGCGTCGGCGCCATCTATCCATGGGCGATGACTAATTTCTCCGGTCACCAGATCGGCAGCTGGCGGGTCTATGAGGGCGGCCGCTTCAGGCAGGTCACAGTGCCGCTTGCCGCGCGCGATGCGCCGGTCAGGGTGCTGGTCGACTTGACCGCGAGGGCCGAGCGCATCGTTTCGCAGCAGCGCACAGTGCTGACGCTGACAGCCGCCTCCGGCGGCCGCACGGTGCTTGCCTCGACGCTTCAGTTCAATCATTCCGACAATCCGCGTCAGGCGAGCCCGCAACTGCCCGACAAGATCTTCCGCGATGAGGCTGGCGTGATCCGGACCGTCGGCCCCGGCCCCTATGTCTTCACCGTCGGTCCCGGCGACGCCGACGACATCCCGATACGCGCGGTCGATCTTGTCTTGCGCTCCGGTGTGGGCGAGACCGACAGCCGTGCGCGACCGGTTGGCTTCGCGCTGATGGCGATCGGCTTGATCGGCTTCCTGCTGTCCTTGCGTTCTGCCGGCGGCCGGCCGCAAAATCCGAATTCACAGCCACCGCCGCCACGTTGGGGCAGGGGTTCCACATGAACTATCGCCACGCCTATCACGCCGGAAATTTTGCCGACGTCCTCAAGCACGTCGTGCTGACGCGGCTGCTTGAATATCTGAAGCAGAAGGACAAGGCGTTCCGCGTCATCGACACTCATGCAGGCATCGGCCGCTACGATCTGTCCTCGCCCGAGGCGCAGAAGACCGGCGAATGGCAAGGCGGCATCGGCCGGCTGGTCGATGCCGCGCCCGAAGCCCAGGCCGCAATGCTGCTCGCGCCCTATCTCGACGCGGTGCGTGCGTGCAACGCAGACGGTCCATTGAAAAAATATCCGGGCTCGCCGCTGGTCGCGCGGCACCTTCTGCGTAAGCAGGACCGGCTATCGGCGATCGAGCTGCACCCGAAGGATGTCGCGAAGCTGAAGACGGAATTCGCCGGCGATTTCCAGACAAGGGTGATCGAGCTCGACGGCTGGCTGGCGCTCGGCGCACACCTGCCGCCGAAGGAAAAGCGCGGACTGGTGCTGATCGATCCGCCATTCGAGGAAGAGGGCGAGTTCGGCCGCCTCGTCGACGGGCTGGCGAAGGCGCACAAGCGCTGGCCGGGCGGCATCTATGCGCTGTGGTATCCGATCAAGGACCGCAAGGCGGTGATTGGCTTCCGCAAGGCACTGAAGGAAACCGGCGTTCCGAAATTGCTCGACATCGAATTCGAAATCCGGCCCGCGTCGCAAGAGCCCAGCCTCGACGGCAGCGGCCTGGTCGTGGCCAACCCGCCTTTCACGCTGGAAGGTGAATTGCGCATTCTCCTGCCGGCCCTGCACAAATTGCTGGTCTTGGAAAAGCCGGCGCACTGGACGCTGAACTGGCTGACAGGGGAGTAGCAGCGGGATGCAGGCTGCGAGCGGCGTCCTTACAGATGCGCCAAGACAAACAGTTAAAGCGGGTCTGCGGCCGGCCCGGCTCCGCTCCGCTGGATTTGGTGGCCGGCTTCTGCCTCGCCATCGGCGCCGCGGTGCCCTATGCCGCCGGCGCGCTCATCCTGTTCACGGTGGCGGCGAATCTGCTCGTCCTGCCCTTCTGGCGCCATCACGGGCCGGAAAGGCAGGCGCTGAGGTCCGCCTTCCTGGTCAACATCGCCGTTATCGGCGGGCTGCTGCTGGCGGCGCGCCCCGGCTGATGGCCGGCGGCCACGCCCTGGAAACCATTGTCAATGCAATCGCTTGACCGCCGCCCGGCGAATCCCGCACAGTGCGCGCAATCGACCTTGAGAGGCTGCCATGACTCGCTTCGCCCGCTCCGCCCTTGCCGCCCTGATCTCGCTCTGCACGCCGTTTGGCACATCGCTTGGCTTCACCCAGGCGGCGCAAGCCGCCGATCTTGCCGTCTATTCTGACGAGGACAGCGGCATTTGCGGCGAAGCCTGGGTGCTGAACAAGATCACCAGCCGCTTCTCCTATCAGGTGCGGCACGTCCCGCACCTGCCGGATGTCGCGATCACCGATTTCCACCGCATCCACCAGCACCGCTACTTGCCGGCCAGCGAGGAATGGCCGATCGGCCGTCGCTATTGCGGCGCCACGGTCGCCCTGTCAGATGGCCGCGACCGCGCCATCTGGTACCTGATCGAGGAAGGCCAGGGCTTTGCCTCGATCGGCGACAATGTCGAATTCTGCGTCTCGGGCTTCGACCGCTGGATGGTCTACAACGGCCGCTGCCGCATCCTGCGCTAGCGGGCGGTTTCCAGTCGATTTCGTTGGTGCCTGCGGCCTAAGCCGCGGGCCTTTTCTGCGACTCGGGGTATCGGCCCTGACGAAAATATGTGCCGCGCGGCACGCGCCGACAATGTTTGCCAATCGCAGTGCTATTTCCTGCCTCGCGTCGCCTCGGCTTCACCGATGATCTTTCGAAGAAAGGCAACGTGACCGCGAAAAGCGCGCCGCCCGATCGTCGTTGCTCTGATCCGTGTCCGCGGCCGCCGCCCGACGAAAAGCTTTTCAACATCGACGTAGCCCGCTTTGGCCAGCGTGTCGAGATGCGCGCCGAGATTTCCGTCGGTGGTTTCGATCATAGCCTTCAGCTGCGTGAACTCCAGCGCCTCGCGTCTTTCCAGCGTGTTCAGGGCGGCCATGATCCTGAGCCGTGTACTCTGATGGATGATGTCGTCGGCACTCATCAATTGGCTCCAATGCTGCGGACCTTGAGCTGTCACCCTATGGCTCTGCAGCCTCGGGCAGTACTAACCATTCGCCTTTGTGAACGACATCGAACACACTTGCCAGAATACTCTGGCATGCAGAGTAATCTGTCAATTCAGTGATGAAGCCAGGCTTGACAAGGTGATCTCCAGATCGGCGCATCGCATTGCACTTGTAATCCGAAGGGACCGGTCGCCTGCAAAAGATGATCATTCTCTATAAGCCGAAGCTCATGATATTCGCGGCCGAAGATCAATGCGTGAAGCTACTTGCTGATCTTTGCAGCTTCATGGCAGGCGCGCCCACGCAGCGCATCGAGAATGTCGATGCCAAATTGCTGGCGATATCGGAAGATAACGCCATATTTTTGCGATGATGAGTGTGATCATGTGTCGATCGCAACGAAAATTTAAGCTGAGAAAATCATATCATTGCTTCGCTGGCTAGCGAGGCGCGAGTCAGATAAGCATGACACGCCGGGCCATTAACGGTCGTCGGCATAACGCAAGGGGCATCGCATGGCTAAGCAGTCATCAAAAGCGCCGGCATCCAAGGCACCGGCAAAGAAAGCACCTGTAAAAGCGGCGGCGGCGAAAGCCACGACCGCAGTCAAGAAAGCAGCACCCGCTGCCAAGCCGAAGGCGGCAGCGCCGAAGGCAAAGGCGGCACCGGCCAAGAAGCCGGCAGCCAAGGCCGCCGCGAAACCGGCGGCGAAGAAGGCAGCGCCCGCCAAGGCCAGCGCCGCATCCGCAAAGAAGGCTGCACCGGCCAAGAAGGCCGCTCCGGCAAAGAAAGCCGCTCCGGCCAGGAAGCCGGCTGCCAAGGCCGCGGCCAAGCCCGCTGCAAAGAAGGCAGCCCCTGCCAAGGCTCCGGCCAAGGCTGCCGCGGCGAAGTCTTCGGCACCGGTGAAGAAGGCGGCGCCAGCCGCCAAGAAAGCAGCGCCGGCGAAGGCCGCGAAGAAATAGTCACGTTTCTTCGCGCCGGGGACCGTGTCGGCAGAAATGAGGGCAGGTGCCGTTGAGGCCTCGCGCCCTCTGCTCTGGCATTGGGGCGCAACGAGAGGGGCGGACGCCAGATATCTTTCGCAGTTCCCAGGACTTCGCCGCAGGGCGAAGTCCGGTGGGCTTTTGTTGCCCGCGCCATCACGCGGCGACGGGACGATCGTTGGTCTTGTCGGCCTGTCGGAGTTTGCCGCCGTCATCATGCGGCGCATCCTGATCAAGGCGTACAAGAGACCAAGGCATGCAGGAGTGGTCGCCGGCTGCTGGCGGCTGGTTTTTCCGCTTCTGGCTGTTGCGCGGGGAAGGGCGCCCGGTCAACAGTGACGGGCTGCCAACAGGAACCCGATCATGCCGAAGCTGCTTTACGCCTCCACGTCCCCCTATAGTTCCAAGGTACGAATGGCGGCCCTTTATGCCGGCATCGCGGTCGACCTGGCGCCTGTCAAGACCGAAGACAAGCCGGCCGAACTGATCGGCGCCAATCCGCTAGGCAAGATCCCCGTGCTGGTGCTCGACGACGGCCGCTCGATCCACGACAGCCGAGCCATCACCCAGCAGCTCAACCGGATGTCGAAGAGCGCGCTGTTTCCGCGCAATCCCGACAAGCGGCTGGAAGCGGAAGTGCTGGAAGCGTTGGCGGACGGCATCTGCGACTGTGCGCTGTCGATGGTTTATGAGCGCCGCACGCGGCCCGAGGAGATGGTCTACCAGCCCTGGCTCGATCGCCAGTGGGCGAAGATCACCGCCGCGCTCGATCTACTCAACGCCAATCCGCCGAAACTGCCGAAGAAGATCACCGCCGGCCAGATGGCGCTGCGCGCCTGCCTTGGCTACCTGGCGCTGCGTTTCGCCGGGAAATGGGAAAAAGGCCGCAACCGGCTGGTCCGCTGGGCCGCGCGCTTCGATGAGAAATTCCCGGACCTGAAACCCTGCGTTCCCGCGTGAGCGGCCGACAATAAAAAAGCCGGGCGCGAGGCCCGGCTTCTTCGTGTCGTGGCTTGAACGACTTAGAACTTCATACCGACGCCGAAGGTGACGCGGTTGTCGGTGGCCTTGACCTTGCCAATGCCATCGAAGTCCTTGCTGCCGAAGTCGGTGTAGCGGTATTCGACGCGGCCGAACACATTGTCGGTCAGCTTGATGTCGGTACCAAGACCGGCGGTCCAGCCGATCATGGTGGCGCGGTCGCTGGCGCCGAGGACGCTGTCCTCCACCTTCAGGCTCCTGCCGGCGAGACCACCGGTGCCGTAGAGCAGGATTTCCGGGGTCACAGCGTAGCCGAGACGGGCACGCAGCGAGCCTTCGAAGCCGGCCTTGGAATCGATGCCATTATCGTCGCCCTTGACGCCGTTGTAGCCGAGTTCGGCTTCACCGCCGTAGACGAAGTTCTCCTGCTGCCACTGATAGCCGCCGAAGACGCTGCCGATGAAGCCCTTGGTATCGGTTTCAACGTCGAAATCCTTTTCCTTGGTACGGCCGCTGAAGCCATAGCCAAGATTAAGACCGGCATAGGGGCCGGCCCAGGACGCGACGGGCAGTTCGGCGACCGGGGCAGGTGCCGGCGGCTCTTCCTGGACCACATCGGCGGCATAGGCAGTTCCACCGAGGGCGAAGAGCCCGAGCGCTACGGCCAGCGGCCGTGCGAATTTGAGATTGGCTTGCATTGTTGTTACTCCTTAAGCCACAGGACACAGGCTTGTTCTTACGATCGCCCATCAACCCGTCCGGGGGGTGAAACGGATCTGGCGTTCGTCGGTTCCAAATGTCGTGTCGAAATGCGGCTGAAGCGAACCTGAACTTGGGTCATTCCCCGGCGCGAATGAGGCAGAAACTTGACGTTGCATCTTCGCAACAGCGAAATGTCAGCAGATGGGCCGTGCCGCGCCGCACGCGGCTTGGTGCAAGGAGTCCGGCCCCCTATATTGTTTCGAGGCTGGCTCATTGCGGGGCCGGCTCGAGATGCCGAACCGGCCGTTTCGCCACAATGCTGCCGCAGGTGCGAACGCCATTTAACGGGTGGCGGGCCATAATTTGCCGGCGCCCTCCTTTGCGCCGAAACCGAGGATTGACAACAGATGAGCAAAGCCACCGCGGCGCTGGTGACGGGCGGGGCAAAACGGATCGGTAGCGCGATTGTCGAGGATCTCGCCGCCCACGGTTTTGCCGTCGCCATTCACTGCAACCGCTCGCGCGATGACGCGGATGCGCTTGCCCAGCGGATCAACCGCGCCGGCGGCCACGCCGCCGTGGTCGCCGCCGATCTGACCGACATGGCCGAGGTCGGCGACCTGGTCGGCCGCGCCGAAGCCGCGCTCGGGCCGATCTCGCTGCTGGTCAACAACGCTTCGCTGTTCGAGGACGATTCGGTTCTTGATTTCGACTGGCAGGGCTGGGACCGCCACTTCGCCATTCATGTGAAGACCCCGGCGCTGTTGGCGCAGAACTTTGCCCGGGCCCTGCCGGACGGGCGGGAGGGGCTGATCGTCAACATGATCGACCAACGTGTCTGGCGGCCGACGCCGCGCTACTTCTCCTATGCGCTGTCGAAGTCCGCCTTGTGGACGGCAACCCAGATGATGGCGCAGGCGCTCGGCCCGCGCATCCGCGTCAATGCCATCGGTCCCGGCCCGACCTTGAAGAACGCGCACCAGGACGACAGTGACTTTGCCGCGCAACTCGCCGGTCTCATTTTGAAACGCGGCCCGCAATTGCCGGAATTCGGCGCCACAATCCGCTATCTCTGGGAAGCCCGCTCGGTTACCGGGCAGATGATCGCGCTTGATGGCGGCCAGCATCTTGCATGGCGCACACCTGATGTGACAGGCATGACGGAATGAGTCCCGCAGAGCAGAAACACAAGATGCGTGGCGGCGCCGACGATCTGCCTCCCGAAATCGACGTCGAGGACGAGGCGGCGGAGGAGATCGTCGAACCGGCCGGCCCGGACGTCGCCTTCACCGCCATCGACTGGACGCCGCATGCCGGCGATGCCGACGGTATGGTCGGCGCCGAAGTGATCCAGACGCTGGTCAAGCGGCTGCCCAATGCGCCGGGCGTCTACCGCATGATGAATGCCAATGGCGACGTGCTCTATGTCGGCAAGGCTCGCAGCCTGAAGAAGCGCGTCACCAATTACGCGCAAGGCCGCTTCCACACCAACCGCATCGGCCGCATGGTGCGCGAGACCGCGACGATGGAGTTCGTCGTCACCCGCACCGAGATCGAGGCGCTGCTGTTGGAGGCCAACCTCATCAAGCGGCTGCGGCCACGTTTCAACGTGCTGATGCGCGACGACAAGTCGTTTCCCTACATCCTCTTGACCGGCGACCATGTCTCGCCCGGCATCTACAAGCATCGCGGCGCGCGTTCGCGCAAAGGTGATTATTTCGGCCCCTTCGCTTCCGCGGGCGCGGTCGGCCGCACCATCAATTCCTTGCAGCGCGCCTTCCTCCTGAGGAGTTGCACCAACTCCTTCTACGAGAACCGCACGCGGCCTTGCCTGCTCTATCAGATCAAGCGCTGCGCCGGTCCGTGCACCGGCGAGATTTCGCATAGCGACTATGCCGAGCTGGTCGCCGAGGCGAAGGATTTTCTTTCCGGCCGCAGCCAGAAGGTGAAGACCGAGATTTCGGCCGCCATGCAGCAGGCCTCGCAAGACCTCGATTTCGAGCGCGCCGCCATCTATCGAGACCGGCTGGCGGCACTCTCGCACGTGCAGAGCCACCAGGGCATCAATCCGCAGACCGTCGACGAGGCCGATGTCTTCGCAATCCATCAGGAGGGCGGCCAGGTCTGCATCCAGGTGTTCTTCTTCCGCACCGGCCAGAACTGGGGCAACCGCGCCTATTTCCCGAAGGCCGATCCGGCGCTGGAAGGCGCAGAGGTGCTGGGCTCGTTCCTGGCGCAGTTCTATGACGACAAGCCGACGCCGCGGGCCATTCTGCTGTCGCACGCCGTGGAGGACCAGGAACTGTTGGCCGAGGCGCTCTCGACCCGCGCCGGCCGCAAAGTATCGATCTCGGTGCCGCAGCGCGGCGAGAAGAAGGACCTGACCGACAACGCGTTGCAAAATGCCCGCGAGGCGCTCGGCCGTCGGCTGGCCGAAACCTCGACGCAGGCCAGGTTGCTCGCCGGCTTCGCCGAGACCTTCGGGCTCGAAAAGCCGCCGGTGCGCATCGAGGTCTACGACAATTCGCACATCATGGGCACCAACGCCGTCGGCGCCATGGTCGTCGCCGGGCCGGAAGGTTTTGTGAAGAACCAGTACCGGAAATTCAATATCCGCTCGACCGAGATCACGCCCGGCGACGATTTCGGCATGATGCGCGAAGTGATGGAGCGGCGCTTTTCACGATTGCTCAAGGAGCATGGTGATGTGACGCCCGACGATGCCTCGGCAGGCGAGGCGGACAGCGATGAGGGCGACATGTCAGGCGGCTTTCCTGCCTGGCCCGACGTCATCCTGATCGATGGCGGCCAAGGCCAGATGAGCGCCGTGCGCAAGATCCTCGCCGATCTCGGCATCGAGGACCGGGTCGTGGCCATCGGCATCGCCAAGGGCCAGGACCGCGACGCGGGCCGCGAGCGCTTCTTCGTCAAGGGCAGGGACTCTTTTTCGCTGCCGGTACGCGACCCGGTGCTCTATTTTGTCCAGCGCCTACGCGACGAGGTTCACCGTTTCGCCATCGGCTCGCACCGGGCCCGCCGCAAGAAGGAGATGGTCAAGAGCCCGCTCGACGAGATCGGCGGCATCGGCCCCAGCCGCAAACGGGCGCTGCTGATGCATTTCGGCACCGCCAAGGCGGTCGGTCGCGCGGCAATCGAGGACCTGGTAAAGGTCGACGGCATTTCCGAGCAGGTGGCCAGACTGGTTTACAACCATTTTCACGAGAACTGATGCATGTCGCCCGAAAGCGACCGTCGGCTCCCGGGCGAAGCAAGGAGCGGCGCGGCGTAGCCCGCGAGATGACAAGATTGGCCTATTTTTGCTGGCCAATCGATTTTGGCCTGTTGACCCCCTACATCAGCTTCTGATTTGAGTACGCAGGCAGAAAGAGTTCCCCCGGATATGGCTCAGCGCGCGTTCAACCTTCCGAACATCCTCACCTACGCCCGCATTATCGCGGTGCCGCTGGTGGTGCTGTGCTTTTTCCTCGAGGGGCATCTGAAGTCGAGCGACTTCGCCCGCTGGTCGGCGCTGATCATTTTCCTGCTGGCGTCCATCACCGACTATTTCGACGGCTATTTCGCCCGCGCCTGGAAGCAGACCTCGAACATCGGCAAGATGCTCGACCCCATTGCCGACAAGCTGCTGGTCGCGACATGCCTGCTGCTGCTTGCCGCCGACACCGACCGCCATGCCGGCATTGCCGGCTGGTCGCTGTGGGCGGCGATCATCATCCTGTGCCGCGAAATCCTGGTTTCGGGCCTGCGCGAATATTTGGCGGCGCTCAAGGTCTCCGTGCCGGTGACGCAGCTTGCCAAATGGAAGACCACTATCCAGATGGTCGCCATCGCCTTCCTGCTCGCCGGTCCGGCCGGCGACAAGATTTTTCCGCTGACCACACAGACCGGCCTGGTGCTGTTGTGGATCGCCGCCCTGGTCACGCTTTACACCGGCTATGACTATTTCCGCGCCGGCCTCAAGCACATCATGGACGAATAGGATGACGAAGCTCATCTACTTCGCCTGGGTGCGGGAGCGAATCGGCAAGCCGGACGAAGACGTGGAATTGCCGCATGGCGTCGACACGGTCGCGGACCTGTTGCGCTGGCTGAAGTCGCGCGGCGAGGAATACGAGCATGCGCTGCAATATCCCGACGTGATCCGCGTCGCCATCAACCAGGAACATGTCGAGCACGGCGAAAAGATATCTGGCGCGCGCGAGATCGCGCTGTTTCCGCCGATGACCGGAGGCTGAGATGGCCGGCGCGGTCGTACCTGTCGTGCGCGTTCAGCGCCGAGATTTTGACGTCGCCGCCGAAATCGCCAGACTGACGCAAGGCCGCGCCGACATCGGCGCTGTGGTCACCTTCTCGGGCCTGTGCCGTGACGAGCAGGGGACGCTCTCGGCCCTTGAGCTCGAGCATTATCCGGGTATGGCAGAGGTCGAAATCGCCCGCATCGCGGCCGAAGCGGTTCAGCGCTGGCCGCTGCAGGGCATCACCGCCATCCACCGTCATGGCAAGATCCGGCCAGGCGAGAACATCGTGCTGGTGGTGGCGGCCTCCGCGCATCGGCAGGCCGCGTTCGAGGCGGCGAATTTCCTCATGGATTATCTGAAGTCGCGCGCTCCCTTCTGGAAGAAGGAGCATCGCGCTGACGGCTCCGAAGGCGGCTGGGTCGAGGCCAAGGAGAAAGACGAACAGGCGGCAGGACGCTGGAGGCCAGCGTCCGAATAAATTCGGCCCCAGCCACGCATTGACCGCAATCCTTTGGCCAATTCGCTGTTGGTCAGCCTGGGCTGTGGCCAGCCCGGGGAAGGGAGATGGTCATGCTGGACAGGATAGCGGAGTTCTTCGTCTTCGGTTTCGTGCCTCTGGTCGTCGGTATACTAGCCGTGCCGGAACTCTCCGTGGCCGCCGAAAAAGCCCTGAAGGGCGAGGTGACCTACCGCGAGCGCATCGCCTTGCCGCCAATGCCGTGCTCTCGGTCCAGCTTGCCGATGTCTCGTTGGCCGACGCGCCCGCCAAAATCGTCGGCGAACAGAAGCTGACGCCGGCAGGCCAGGTGCCGATCAGCTTTGCGGTCAAATTCGATCCGTCCCAGATCCAGCGGCGGATGACCTATGCGTTGCAGGCCCGCATCACCGTCGGCGACAGGCTCCTGTTCATCTCGGATGAGCGCCATCAAGTCGATCCGCTGACCGATGCGCCGCAAACCATCATGCTCAAGATGGTGACGCCAAGCCCCGAGCCCACTGCTTCCGTTCTCGATCAGCTTTGGCTTCTCGATTATGTCGACGGCGTAGCCATCGCCGCGCCGCAAGCGACATTCCGAGTGAGTGAAGCAGGCAAGGCCGGCGGCAACGGTCCCTGCAACAGCTATTTTGCCACCGCCAACCTCGATGGCCTGAAGATCGCGATCAGCGACATCGGCTCGACCTACAAGGCCTGCGCGCCCGAGGTGATGGCGGAGGAAAAGGCGCTGTTCGAGGCTCTGGCAAAGGCGGCTTCGTATAAAGTCGATGCCGGCAAGTTGACCATCGCCGACGGGAACGGCCGCGAGATCCTGCGTTTCAGCGCCGCGAGCTGATGCCATGAAACGGGTGTCGGCGGAGGTCAGCCGCTCATTTTTTCGAACACGGCGCCATAGTGGTAGGGCGGCACCTCGACCAGCTCGATGAATTTGAGGCCGGCCGCCTCGACGGCCGTGATGGTCTGTTCCGGCGATATCCTCAATTCGGTCTTCGGTCCGCGGGGCTCGCCGAGCACCGTGGTTTGTTCACGCGGCTGCTGATGCCAGTTGACGACAACAAAGCGTCCGGCAGGGACGAGCGCTTCGCTAACGGCTCGCGCCAGCCGTGGCCGGTCCGGCACGCCGTGGAAGGCGTTTGCCATGAAGATGAAATCGACGGGGCGGGATATCAGGCTCGCGAGTTCATAGGCATCGCCCGCTACGAGATCGAAATTCCTCGTGCCGTTTTCATTGAGCCGGCGACGGGTGACGTCGAGCAGGTCGGTATCGATATCGATGCCGACGACATGGCGGGCGACCCTGGCGATGGGCAACGTAAACCAGCCGTCGCCACAGCAGAGGTCGGCCACCTCCATGCCCGGCTTCAGTCCCGTTGACGAAAGCACGGCACCGGGGTCGGGCCACAGCACCTCCCACCAGCCGCTCGATGGCATCTCGGTGCCCTGGAAGAAGCCGGGAATGGTGCTGGTCATGCTTCGCCGGCTCCCTGTGCCTGACCGACTTTAGCGCGGGCAAGGGTTCAACGGCAGTGCCGGATCGATCCGTTTCAATGAAAAAGGCCGGCAATCCGCCGGCCTTTTTCGGTCACAATGCCAGGGTCGGCTCAGCCGACGATCTCGGTGTCGGAGAACCAGTACTTGATCTCCTGCGCAGCGGTTTCCGGCGCGTCCGAACCGTGCACCGAATTCTCGCCGATCGACAGCGCATGCACCTTACGGATGGTGCCTTCGGCGGCGTTGGCCGGGTTGGTGGCGCCCATCACCTCACGGTTCCTGGCAATGGCGTTCTCGCCTTCCAGCACCTGCACGATCGTCGGCGCCGACGACATGAATTCCACCAGCTCGCCGAAGAACGGACGATCCTTGTGGACGGCGTAAAAACCTTCCGCCTCACGGCGGCTCATCCAAACGCGGCGCGAAGCGATGACGCGCAGACCGGCATCTTCCAGCATCTTGGTGATAGCGCCGGTGAGATTGCGCCGCGTTGCGTCCGGCTTGATCATGGAAAAGGTGCGTTCGAGCGCCATTGGGTCGTCCTTGTCTGGTTGGATTGGGAGTGGCGGGCTCTATACAAGCCGGCCGGCTCATTGCCAAGAGGAAGTCGACAGAGGTGTCGTAAGCAGATGAGTTGTCCGGATTAGGTAGCACGTGAGTTGTCCGGTTTTATCGCCAGCGGATGGAGGCTGG
>NZ_VFWB01000017.1:0-121925 GCF_006442375.1 Mesorhizobium sp. B2-2-4
GGCGGCACCAAGATCTACACTGATGCCAACGGCATGACGCTCTATACCTATGACAAGGACGAGAAGGGCAAGACCAACTGCTATGACAAATGCGCCACAAACTGGCCGCCGCTGAAGGCCGAGGCCGGCGCCAAGGCGGACGATGAATGGACCGTAGTCGACCGTACCGACGGCACCAAGATGTGGGCCTATGACGGCAGGCCCGTCTACACATTCATCAAGGACAAGAAGGCCGGCGATGTGTCGGGTGATGGCGTCGGCGGCGTCTGGCATATCGTCAAGGCCGACTAAGGCTGCCACCTTAACTTCGACGTTGCTGCCGGGCGTGCCTCCAACGCCTGGCAGCCCGCACCAGACGCGCTGGCGCGGCATTTGGCTCAATACACAGGGTCGCCGGCGACTCATCGGCGCCAATTTGAGCCGCTCCTCACCGCTCCAGCCATTTGTCTTAGTTACCCCTCAACAATGTGATCTTCTCCATACACTCTTAGAGTGTATTGCTGCCGGCACTCTTGCAATTTGGCCGCTTCCCCTTGACCGGATGCAAAAGCGCGGCCATGTGAGCGACGAACAGAACCGAGATTTCGTCGCGCGCAGCGGAATTCTTCTGCCGCATCACAGCTGATATGAGCCCTCATGGACGTCGTCGTCGTCGAATCGCCGGCCAAGGCGAAGACAATCAACAAATACCTCGGCAAGAACTACAAGGTCCTGGCCTCGTTCGGCCATGTCCGTGATTTGCCGGCCAAGGATGGCTCGGTGCGACCGGACGAGGATTTCGCCATGTCCTGGGCGGTCGACACGGCATCCGGCAAGCGCCTCGCCGACATCGCCAAGGCGGTCAAGGACGCCGACGGCCTGATCCTCGCCACCGACCCGGACCGCGAGGGCGAGGCCATTTCCTGGCACGTTCTGGAAGTCTTGCGGCAGAAGCGCGCGCTGAAGGACAAGCCGGTCAGCCGCGTCGTCTTCAACGCCATCACCAAGAGCTCGGTGCTCGAGGCGATGGCCAATCCGCGCCAGATCGATGCGCCGCTGGTCGACGCCTATCTCGCCCGCCGGGCGCTCGACTATCTCGTCGGCTTCACTCTCTCGCCGGTACTGTGGCGCAAGCTCCCCGGAGCCCGTTCCGCCGGCCGCGTGCAGTCGGTCGCCTTGCGGCTGGTCTGCGACCGCGAATCCGAGATCGAACGCTTCATCCGCGAGGAATACTGGCAGATCGCTGCCATCCTCGGCACGCCGCGCAACGAAAATTTCGAGGCGCGCCTGACCGCTTTCGAGCGCAAGAAATTGCAAAAGCTCGACATCGCCAACAAGGCGCAGGCCGACGACATCAAGGCCATGCTCGAGGGCGCGGCCTTCAAGGCGCTGTCCGTCGAGGCAAAACCCACCAAGCGCAATCCGGGCCCGCCCTTCACCACCTCGACATTGCAGCAGGCCGCCTCGTCGGGCCTCGGCTTTTCGGCCAACCGCACGATGCAGGTGGCGCAGCGCCTCTATGAGGGAATGGAGATCGGCGGCGAGACCACCGGCCTGATCACCTATATGCGAACCGACGGCGTGCAGATGGCGCCCGAGGCGATCGACGCCGCACGCGATGCCATCGCCAAGGAGTTCGGCCCGAAATACCTGCCGGAAAAGCCGCGCCTGTACACGACCAAGGCCAAGAACGCCCAGGAAGCGCACGAAGCGATCCGCCCGACCGACTTCATGCGCACGCCGGCATCGGTTAGGCAATATCTCGATGCCGACCAGATGCGGCTCTATGAATTGATCTGGAAGCGCGCCATCGCCAGCCAGATGCAGCCGGCGGAGATCGAACGCACCACGGTCGAGATCGAGGCGGTCAACGGCGCGCGCACGGCCGAGTTGCGCGCCGTCGGTTCAGTCGTGCGCTTCGACGGTTTCATCGCCGCCTATACCGACCAGAAGGATGATGATTCCGAGGACGAGGAAAACCGCCGCCTGCCCGAAATCCGCGCCGGCGAGCAGCTTGCCCGCCAGGCGATCAACGCCACCCAGCACACGACCGAACCGCCGCCGCGTTATTCCGAAGCTTCGCTGATCAAGAAGCTGGAGGAGCTCGGCATCGGCCGGCCGTCGACCTACACGGCGATCCTGAAGACGCTCGAGGACCGCGACTATGTCACCATCGACAAGCGCCGGCTTGTGCCGCAGGCAAAGGGCCGGCTGCTGTCGGCCTTCCTGGAAAGCTTCTTCGAGCGTTATGTCGAATATGACTTTACCGCATCGCTCGAGGAAAAGCTCGACGAGATCTCCGATGGCAAGCTCGCCTGGAAGGACGTTCTGCGCGATTTCTGGAAGGATTTTTCCGGCGCCGTAGCCGACATCAAGGAACTACGCGTCACCGATGTGCTCGATGCGCTGAACGAGGAACTGGCGCCGCTGGTTTTCCCTGCCCGGGAGGACGGCTCCAATCCGCGCATCTGCCCGAAATGCGGCACCGGCAATTTGTCGCTCAAGCTCGGCAAGTTCGGCGCCTTCGTCGGCTGCTCGAACTATCCCGAATGCTCCTTCACCCGCCAGCTCGGCGACGCGGCCAATCCCAATGGCGAGAATGGCGGCGGCGAGGACGGCACCAAGGTGCTCGGCAAGGATCCCTACACGGCTGAGGAGATCACGCTGCGCAGCGGCCGCTTTGGCCCCTATATCCAGCGTGGCGACGGCAAGGAAGCCAAGCGTTCCAGCTTGCCCAAGGGCTGGACGCCCGATTCGATCGACCATGAGAAGGCGCTTGCCCTGCTTTCCCTGCCGCGCGATGTCGGCAAGCATCCGGAAAGCGGCAAGATGATCTCGGCCGGGCTTGGCCGCTACGGGCCTTTCGTGCTGCATGACGGCACCTACGCCAATCTCGACAGCATCGAGGATGTATTCTCGATCGGGCTCAACCGCGCTGTTTCGGTGATCGCCGAGAAGCAGTTGAAGGGCAAGGGCGGCCGCAATGGCGGCACTGCGGCAGCCCTCAAGGAGCTTGGCGATCATCCCGACGGCGGCGGCAAGATCGTCGTGCGCGACGGCAAATACGGGCCTTATGTCAATTTCGGCAAGGTCAATGCCACGCTGCCCAAGGGCAAGGATCCGCAATCGGTGACGATGGAGGATGCGCTGGCGCTGATCGCCGAGAAGGAAGCCAAGGGCGGCGGCGGCAAGAAGCCTTTCCGCAAGGCGGCGGCGGCCAAGGCGCCCGCTGCCAAGAAGACGGCGGCCAAGAAGCCTGCCGCCAGGAAAAAGGGATAGAACGGCGTGGCGCGCAGGATCTCCGCAACAACCCACGGCGACCCGCGCACCGCCGACACAACGGCCAAGGTCAAGGGCGATTACAGGCCCTCGCGTGACGAAATCCTGCGCTACATCGCCGAAAATCCGGATCGCGCTGGAAAACGCGACATCGCCAAGGCGTTCGCGCTGCGCGGCCCGGACCGCATTTGGCTGAAGGATCTCCTGCGCGACCTGCAGGACGAAGGCGTCCTGACCAAGGAGCGTAAGCGCCTGGCCCGCGTTGGCGCCCTGCCCCATGTCACGGTGCTCGATATTTTCGACCGCGACGCCGACGGCGTGCTGCTGGCGCGTCCCACCGAACACACCGCCAATGGACCGCCCCCCATCGTTTCCATCCGCCTGTCGCGCAGTGGCGGCGGACCGGCGCCTGGCATTGGCGACCGCGTGCTGGCCAAGACCTTTCCCGCGGACGACACGAACGTCGCCTTGGGCGGCCCGGCCTACACAGGGCGGGTGATGAAGATATTCGAGAAGCGCACGGATGCCGTTCTCGGCGTCTTTCGGGTGCTTCAGGACGGCAGCTTCCGCATCGAGCCGGTGGAGCGCCGGCAACCCGAACTCATCGTCGACAAGGAATTCCAGAACGGAGCCAGGAACGGCGATCTCGTCGAGGTCGAGCCCGCCCGGGCCTCGCGCTATGGCTTGCCGAGAGCAAAAGTGCTCAACGTGCTGGGCTCGCTGACCAGCGAAAAGGCGGTCTCGATGATCGCCATCCACGCACATGACATTCCGCATGTCTTCCCGGCCGACGTCATCGCCGAAGCCGAAGCCGTCAAGCCTGCGACGATGGCCAACCGCGAGGACTGGCGCGAACTGCCGCTGGTCACCATCGACCCGGCCGACGCCAAGGACCACGACGACGCGGTGTTCGCTACGCCCGATCTCGATGAGAAGAACCCCGGCGGCGTGGTCATCACGGTCGCCATCGCCGACGTGGCTGCTTACGTCCGCTACGGCACTCCACTCGACCGTGAAGCGCTGAAGCACGGCAACTCGGTCTATTTCCCGGATCGCGTCGTGCCGATGCTGCCCGAGCGCATCTCCAACGATCTCTGCTCGCTTCGCGAAGGCCAGGATCGCCCGGCACTGGCCGTGCGCATGACCTTCTCGGCGGACGGGCGCAAGGTCAGGCATTCCTTCCATCGCGTCATGATGAAGTCGGCGGCCAAGCTCGCCTACCCACAGGCGCAGGCGGCGATCGACGGCGTGCCGGACGACAAGACCGGGCCGATCCTCGACGCGGTGCTGAAGCCGCTATGGGATGCCTATGCGATCCTCAAGCGCGGACGCGATGGCCGCCAGCCGCTCGAACTCGACCTGCCCGAGCGCAAGATCCTGCTGAAGCCCGACGGCACGGTCGATCGCGTCGTCGTGCCGGAACGGCTCGATGCCCATAAACTCATCGAAGAATTCATGATCCAGGCCAATGTCGCCGCCGCCGAGACACTCGAGGCGAAGAAGCAGGCGCTGGTGTACCGCACCCACGACGCGCCCTCGCTGGCCAAGCAGGAATCGCTGCGCGAATTTCTGCAAACCCTGGGCCTGTCGCTGGCGCGCGGTGCGCAGATGCGGCCCGCCCAGTTCAACGGCATTCTCGAGCGCGTGCGCGGCGCCGACAATGAAGGTCTGGTCAACGAGGTGGTGCTGCGCTCGCAGAGCCAGGCCGAATATTCACCCAAGAACATCGGCCATTTCGGCCTCAACCTGAACCGTTACGCGCATTTCACCTCGCCGATCCGCCGTTACGCCGACCTCATCGTGCACCGCGGGCTTATCGCCGCACTCGGCCTCGGCCCAGGGGGCCTGACGCAGGAGGAGGAAGCGCGGCTGGAGGATGTTTCGGTGCTGATTTCCGGCACAGAACGCCGTGCAATGGCGGCCGAACGCGACACGGTCGACCGGCTGATCGCCGCTTATCTCGCCGAGCGCATCGACGACCGTTTCGACGCCCGCATTTCGGGCGTCACCAAATCGGGACTATTTGTCCAATTGCCGCAGTATGGCGCGGATGGTTTCATCCCTGTGTCAACTCTGGGCGGCGATTACTATATATACGACGAAACGGCCCGCTCGCTCTACGGAGAACGCTCGGGCAAGGGTTATCAGCTGGCGGACCGTGTCGAGGTCCGTCTCGTCGAAGTGGCGCCGATGGCCGGCGCGATGCGCTTTGAGATGTTGACCGACCCGAAGCCCCTGCCTGGCTCCGTCAGGTCGTTTCACAAGGCAAAAGGCCGCGCCCGTGCGTCACAATCGCGCCCAGGCTCGCGTGGCAGGAGACGATGATGGCAAGAGTCACGGAAGAACAGGTTTTCGGCGGTGAACATCACTCGGGCCGGGTCGCGCGTCCGCTGTGGACGGCGATGAAGCGCGGCATGCTCGGCCGCTGCCCGCATTGCGGCGAAGGCAAGCTGTTTCGCGGCTTCACCAAGACCGTCGAGACATGCAGCGCCTGCGGCGAGGAGATACACCATCACCGCGCCGACGATCTGCCCGCCTATCTGGTCATCGTCATCGTCGGCCACATCGTGCTCGGCGCCTTCATGGGCGTGGAGGCGACGTCGACCCTTTCCACCTGGCAGCACATCGCCATCTGGGTACCCTTGACGATCCTGCTGTCGGTTGCCCTACTGCAGCCGGTGAAAGGTGCCGTCATCGGATTGCAATGGGCATTCTATATGCACGGTTTTGCTGGCGAACACGACGTGGCCGAACCCCATCCCGGTGCCTGAGGTGCTGGCTGGCGCAACATGCCAACCGTCAAGGCTACTTTCGCATGCAAGACGTTTCCGCTAGGTCCTGCGCATGGAAGGAATGACCAAGGCGGACGTCGACAGGATCGACAAGGGTCTGGCCACGCATGGCGGCCGGGCGATTCGTCTACGTGATGCCGCGACCCTGATCCTGCTCGACGGCAAGGCCAACGACTTGCGGGTCCTGATGGGTCGCCGTCATGCCGGTCACGCCTTCATGCCAGGCAAGTTCGTTTTTCCCGGCGGCCGTACCGACCCGGCGGACAGCCGCATCCCCACCGCCACCGCGCTGCATCCCGAGCAGGAAGCAAAGCTCATCGCCGGTCCCGGCCGCACGAGCGAGGCGCGTGCCCGCGCCATCGCCTTGTCGGCCATCCGCGAGACCTATGAGGAAGCCGGGCTGCTGATTGGTCGCAAAGGCGCCTTCGCCACGACAAGGTCTGATTGGCAAGGCTTTGCCGAACATGGGGTGCAACCTGCCCTGGACATGCTGCGCTTCATTGCGCGCGCCATCACGCCGCCCAACCGGGTGCGCCGCTTCGACACCCGCTTCTTCTGCGCGTGGCGAAGCGACGTCGCCGTCGAACTGCCGGGCGGCGGTCCGACCAACGAACTAGAGGAACTGGTCTGGCTGCCGCTTGCCAAGGCCAGGGAAGCCGACATTCCCGACATCACCCGGATGATCCTGGACGAGCTGGAAAGCCGCCTCGCCCATGATCCGCTATTGCGTCCGGGCGGTCCCGTGCCCTTCTACCGGCTTGTCCGCAACCGCTTCACCCGCGAAATTCTGTAGAACATCGAGTATTCAGACATAACATGACGGTCGATACCCAACCAAAGGGCGACGAGCGCGTACACTGGCTGCCGATGGTGGCGGCGATCTCGTCGATCAGCGTCGTCGGCATCGCCATCGGCCTGGGCATGCCCCTGCTCAGCGTCATCCTGGAAACGCGCGGCCATTCGGCCTCGATGATCGGCCTCAACACGGCCGTCGCCGGCCTGGCCTCGATCGCCGGCGCCCCTCTGGCCACGCCGCTCGCCATGCGCTTCGGCGTTGCCTGGACGATGATCGCCATGATTGCCGCCGGTGCGCTGGCCTTCGTCGGCTTCCACTTCGCACCCGATTTCTGGATGTGGTTTCCGCTGCGCGTCGTGCTGCACATCGCGCTGACGGTGCTGTTCATCCTGTCGGAATTCTGGATCAGCACCTCGGCGCCGCCGCACCGGCGAGGTCTTGTGCTCGGCATCTACGCCACCGTGCTGTCGCTCGGCTTTGCCGCGGGGCCGTGGCTGTTCGCCCATCTCGGCAGTTCCGGCTTCAGGCCTTTCGGAGTCATCATCGCATTGGTGGCGCTGGCCGCGATCCCGGTGCTGGCGGCGCGTAACGAGAGCCCGACGATCGTATCTGACGGCGAGACCAGCAATTTCCTGCGTTATATCTGGCTGGTGCCGACCGCCACCGCCGCCGTACTGGTGTTTGGAGCCGTCGAAACGGGCGGTTTCGCCCTGTTTCCGGTCTATGGCAACCGCATCGGCTATTCCGAAGCCGACGCCGCCTTGCTGCTCACCATGATCGGCCTCGGCAACGTGCTCTTGCAGATCCCGATCGGCATGATCAGCGATCGCGTCTCGGACCGCCGCTATCTGCTTCTGGCCTGCGCCACTGTCGGACTCGCCGGTACGATCTTCATGCCGCATCTGGCCGGCAACTGGCACCTGATGGCGGGCCTTCTGTTCGTCTGGGGCGGCGTGGTCGCGGCCATGTACACGATCGGCCTCGCCCATCTCGGCTCGCAGCTTTCCGGCCATGAACTGGCTTCCGCCAATGCCGCCTTCGTGCTGTGCTACGGCGTCGGCATGGTGCTCGGCCCGCAGGCGATAGGCATCGGCATGGATGCGTTCGGTCCCTCTGGCTTCGGCTGGTCGCTCGGCCTGTTCTTCGCCGCCTACATGGTTCTTGCCAGCGTCAGGTTGGTCCGCAAGATCTTGTGAGCCGCCACCGGCGCAAACCGGATTCACGATCGCCCACTACCGGCTGGCCCATAACTGGCTACCCCCGGATGACTGGCTGCTGACAGAACCGTGTCAGCAGCCACGGTTTATACGGAGACCTCAAAACACCTGAAGTTGAGGAGACTCCGATGATCGACAGCGGCTTTGAAACCACATCATTGCGGATGACGCTGCTCCTGCTTGTCACTTTCCAGGCGCCGGCCGCGGATGTCGACCGCATCATGGACGCCGTGGTGGCGCTGGCGCCGCTGGCCATGGGTAAATATGACCGCAACGCCTACCAGTCGGCGCATGGCATCGAGCGCTACCGGCCACTTGACGGCGCAGCCGCCGGCGCCGAGACCGAATTGCGGCGGCGCCCCGGCACGGTCGAGGTTTCGTTCGAATTGCCCGATGAGCAGGAATTGGCGGCGCGCGTCGTAGAAGCGATCTTCCAAGCGCACAGCTACCAGGAACCGGTGATCCGCATTCAGCCGGTCCTTGCCAGCCGTTCCAAGGGACTGGACGACCGCGCCAATCCGAATCGCTGGTGGAACACCACGGGAGATTGGAAGAAAACCATCGTTCTGGAGGCGGAACACGTGTGAATGCCGACAGGCATTGGCTTCCATGACGGCCGCAAGGCGCGTCGGGCTTGACTTTCCGGGCGCGTTCTTTATGTGTCGCGGCAAGTTTCCCGCGTCCGGGTGTTTTCCCGTGCTCCAGCGGCCAAAACCCCACGAACAAACGGACTGATACCATGGCCAAAGCCGCAAACATCAAGATTAAGCTTCTGTCGACCGCCGACACCGGTTTCTTCTACGTGACCAGCAAAAACAGTCGCACCAAGACGGACAAGCTGTCGTTCCGCAAATACGACCCGGTCGCCAAGAAGCACGTCGAGTTCAAGGAAACCAAGATCAAGTAATCTGGTTTTTCCAAGAGAATGCCGAAACGCCGCCCATCGGGCGGCGTTTTTTGTTCCTAAAGCATTGATTTCATTGGATGGTAGTCAAACCCAGCATAACGGCCAACGATGGGGCTGCTATAGTCACAAAGCCCGCGTGAGGCAGGGGCCTTGTCGAGCGGCTCTCATAAACCGCGAAAGGCGTGCGCGTCGTCACCGCATAAATCTCCACGACAAAAGCCACGGCGCCTCAGCAAGGATCCAGAGAATTTGTCTCTACGCAGCTTTGCCCTAGCCACAAGAAAGTGGTTCCAAGTACCTTTTCATGACATGCAATGGCACGTAGTCACCCTCGACTAGATTTCCACCTTCCTCGTTCACAAGCACCATTAGAGCCTGAGTAGACTTTCTCATAAACACAGATAACTCAGATCGTATTGGTATATTACAAGAGAATCCTTTAATCATGATTAGAGAGAGTCGATCTTCGTCCATATTGAATTCGAGTTTAGACAAATCATCGTTAAACGGCCGACTGTGGAAAATGATAAGCTCTCCACGATCATTTATGGCTATTTCAATTTTAATAGGAAATTCAAATTGGATTCCACCAATTACGTAAGACTCACGTCTCTGAACTATTGCTAGGATTTTAGATATATCATCTTTAATATCAGATGTGTCGTTCTTTATCGAATTCGCTATCTGCAAAAATTGGTCAAATTTGGCTTCGAGTTTCGGTAGCGAATTGCGCAAATACCCAAGGCGAGACGCGATGAAGGCGACCTCCGCTTTGTGATTTTGCTTCAATGCCTCCCGCATGAAGGCAAGGAAAATAAGAGCCCAGCCCGGCTCATCATCTGTCGCCTTTCCACGAAAAAATGACGCGAAATCGGCAGGAACGGCCAGTTGGTCCTTTCCCTGCTCCGTTCCGGCGATGAGATCGCGCAGAACGCGCTTGCACGCTGCATCCAGACTCGCCTGGACCGCTGCAAAGTCGCGAGCCGATAGCGCGCCGTCCAAGTTTGTCTCTATTTCATCGACAACGTCCTTGTTGGATTCTAGCTTGAATGGCCCGCCCAATCCGATCTGCTTATGCAGATAGCGGCGCGCGGCACTAGCGAACTGAATCCTCGCGCGACGCTCCGGCGGCCGTCCGCCAAGCCGCAACTGGTCGGCCTCTTGCGTATCGACATACATGCGCACCATCACGAGTGAAGAGGTGAGTTCACTGAGTCGAATGGCGTGCTCCAAATCGTGGTTTGCTGGAACCGCGCCTGTATGAGCGCGCAGCTTGGATGCGACGTCCTCGTAGATCGCTTTATAACGTCCGCCAAACAGCGTCTCGCCGATCTTATCTAGGATGTCGCCGGCATTTTCGAGCGCCTTCCAACCGATCACCGCCCCGATGTATCCGCAAACCGAGATCATTCGTCTAGGTCCCTGATGATGGCCCAAAGTAGGGCGGCAGTTGACCAGAAATCAAGAATACCAAACGGCTGAGCCTAGCTCATATCCCGCCGCGGACGGTGGAGTTCAAAGAGATTTAGGCTGCTTTGCCGGCCGCCCTGGGATAGAGCGTGGCTTGATACTGCTGCCCTCGCTGTCCGCTAGGCGTCAATTCGCGACTGAATCTGTTCCGTGATTTCGCTGCGTATGAAAGCAATTCTCCGGTCTCCGAGCGTGATGGCAGACGGAAGCCGTCTTCTGACATACCGGTTCACCGGCCTAGGCTGGTCATTCTCGCGGCATGGTTCAGTGATACGAGCGTCGGCGGAATTGTTATTCGCAGGCATTATAAATCTCCCCCCCGCCGCGTTGCGGCGATTCAAGAACCAAACTGATTGATGAAAGGACGCCACATGATGGCGGCAGGAGGAGGTTTCTATTAATGTGGCTCCGCAAAGCGGTTGGCCCGGGTCAAGCAAGTTTCGACTCGTCAAAAGGCCGTATGGTTAGAATGTGCCCAGCGGGCAACAGAGTGGCCGCTCGGCGGCCGCGCCCCTACCCTATCCGGTCGGCGCTTTTCGGGTCGAAAACATGCAGCGCCGCCGGATCGGCCGATAGCCGCACCGTCTCGCCAGGCTTCACGCCGGCGCGGCCCATGGCGAACACGCAAAGCTGCTGGCCGGCCAGCTTGACGTAGAACTGCGTCGAGAGGCCGAGCGGCTCGACCACCACCACTTCGCCTTGCAGCGGGCCGTCATCCGCCAGCCTTATATGCTCCGGCCGCAAACCGACGGTAACCGCATCGCCTTCCCTGAGCGGCAGGCCATCCGGCAATCGCAGTTTCTGGCCATCGGACAGCACGGCATCCGCCTTGCCGCCCTTCTCAACACTCGCCGGCAGGAAATTCATGCCGGGCGAGCCAATGAATCCGGCGACGAACATGTTGGCCGGCCGGTCATAGAGGTCGAGCGGCGCGCCGACCTGCTGGACGACGCCGTCATGCATCACGACGATGCGATCGGCCATGGTCATGGCTTCGATCTGGTCATGCGTGACATACACCGATGTGGTCTTCAGTTGCTGGTGAAGCGCCTTGATCTCGGCGCGCATGTGCACGCGCAGCTTGGCGTCGAGGTTCGAAAGCGGCTCGTCGAAAAGAAAGACCTTGGGATCGCGCACGATGGCCCGGCCCATGGCGACGCGCTGGCGCTGGCCGCCGGAAAGCTGGCGCGGCAGGCGTTGCAGAAAATTGTCCAGCCCAAGCCGCCTGGCGGCGCCGTCGACCCGCGCGTCGATCGCCTGCTTTTCCGCCTTCCTCAGCATCAGGCTGAAGCCCATGTTCTTCGACACGTCCATATGCGGATAGAGCGCGTAGGACTGGAACACCATGGCGATGTCGCGGTCCTTCGGCGCGACGTCGTTGACCAGCCGCTCGCCGATACGGATCTCGCCATCGGAAACCTCCTCCAGACCGGCGATCATGCGCAGAAGCGTCGATTTCCCGCAGCCGGACGGACCGACGAGGACGACGAACTCGCCGTCGGCGATGTCGAGGTCGACCGCGTGCAGCACACGCACGGCGCCATAGTCTTTGCGGACTTTTTCCAGCGTAACGGAAGCCATCGATTATCCCTTCACGGCGCCGGCGGTGAGGCCGGTGACGAGATAGCGTTGCAGGAAGCCGAAGAAGATGCAGACCGGGATCAGCGCCAGGATCGACGCCGCCATCATCTGCCCCCAGTCGACGGCGAACTTGCCGATGAAGGTGAGCAGGCCGACGGCGAAGGTCTTCTTGTCATCGCTGGAGATCAGCATCAGCGCGAACAGGAGTTCGCTCCAGGCAGCGGTGAAGACAAAGCCGAGCGTGGCGCCCATGCCGGGTAGCGTCAGCGGCACGATCACCCGGCGCATCGCCTGCGCGCGTGTGCAGCCGTCGATCATCGCCGCCTCCTCCAGGTCCTTCGGTATGCCGTCGAAGAAGGACTGCATCAGGAAGGTTGCAAACGCGGTGTTGAAGGCGGTGTAGATGATGATCAGCCCGGTCAGGCTGTTGATCAGGCCGATCTGGCCCATCACGCGATAGATCGGTGGAATGACCATGACTAGCGGGAAAGTCTGGGTCAAAAGCAGCATCAGCGCCAGTGCCGCCTTGCCGCGAAAGGTGAAGCGCGACATGGCATAGCCGGCAAGCGTCGCGATGACAGTCACCAGTGCAGCCGTCGAAACCGAGACGATGACGCTGTTGAGGAAATAGCGCGGAAAGTCGGTCGCCTCGAGCACGGTGACGAAGTTCTGCAACGTCATCTGCGACGGCCAGAAGGTGATGCCTTCGGAATAGAGAAGCCGTTCCGGTGTAACCGATATCTTCAGCGTCCAGAAGATCGGGAACAGGGCGAAGATCACATACGCCGCGATGGCCGCATAGAGCCCGACGCCGCCGAAGAAGCGCTGCGAAGATGAGCGTCCCGCAATCATCAGACGTGCCTCACCAGGGAGCGGCGGATGGCGATCAGCGCGATCGCATAGGCAATGAGCAGGACGAGCAGCAGCACGGCAACCGCCGATGCGTAGCCCTTGTCCAGCGACTTGAAGGCACTGACATAGATGTAGACCGGCACCGTGTTGGTCGACCCGGCCGGCCCGCCCTCGGTCATGACGAAGATCAGGTCGGCGAAAGTGGCGATCCAGATGGTACGCAGCATCACCGTGATGGCGATGGTCGGCGCCAGGAACGGCAGCGTCACCTTGGTGAAGCGTTGCCAGGGCGAGGCGCCGTCGATCGCTGCCGCCTCATGCAGTTCCGAGGGAATGGATTTCAGTGCCGCCAGCAACGTGATGGCAAAGAACGGGATGCCGAACCAGACATTGGCGACGATCGGCCCCCACATGGCGGTCGAGGGATCAGAGAGAACGTTTGTCGGCTCGGCCTTCAGCCCCAGCGCGAACAGCCAGTGCGGCAGCGGCCCGATGATCGGATTGAACAGCCATGCCCATGTCAGGCCCGACAGGAAGGACGGCACCGCCCAGGGCAGGAACACCAGCGCCTGCACCACCTTGCGGCCCCGAAACGGCTTGTCGAGCAGCAGCGCCAGGCCAAGGCCGAGGAAGAACTGGAAGAACAGGCTGGAGAGCGTCCACCACAACGTATTGACCAGCGCCTGGCCGAGCACGGCATCCGACAGCATCGCCTGGTACTGGCCGAGCCCGACATATTCCGACTTGAAGGCCGAAAACTTACGGAACGAATAGCTGATGCCGATGACCAGCGGCACCAAAAGCACCACGACCAGCAGGATGATCGCCGGGCTAAGATAAAGCCAGGGTTCGCTGGCAGCGTGCGTCAGCCGCTTGCGGCGCGGCCTCCCGGCGGGTCGTATTTCGGAAACGGCATAGGTCATTTGGGCTCAACAGTGGTGAGTGGGTGCCGGCGAAGGCGACAGCACCCTTCTCCCGTATACGGGGAGAAGATGCCGGCAGGCAGATGAGGGGCAGCGCCAGGCTGACAGAACGTAGCGCCGCCCCTCATCCGGCCCTATCGGGCCACCTTCTCCCCGTGAACGGGGAGAAGGAAGAAAAAACTACTTCTTGTTCTTCGCCATCCAGTCCTGCTGTTCCTTGGTCAGGAAGGCGGCCCATTGGTCGGCAACCTCCTTGGCCGCCTTTTGGCCAAGCAATACTTCCTGGAAGTTCTTGATCGCCACCTGGTCGACGAAATTGCCGAGGTTCTCCAGATGCGTCGGGGGCGTTACCATTTCATATTTGGCGCTGTCGCTGAGCTCCGTGAACCAACCCTTGAACTGCTCGGTCTTGAAATGCGGATCCTGGTCGGCGCCGTTGTGGATCGGGACGACGCCGACTTCCTTGGCCCATTCCAGATTGTCCTTGGGCGAGAGCAGCGTCGCCATCAGCTTCCAGGCGTCGTCCTTGTGCTGCGAATTGGCGAACATTGCCCAGCCGGCATAGCCGAGCGTCGGATAGGACTTGCCGCTCGGCCCGACCGGCAGCGGCGCCACGGCGAAGTCGTCGGCGCTCATCTTGTCGGCGATGCCGAGCAGCGCGTCCGGATCCTGGTTGAGCATGGCGCAGGTGCCGGAATAGAAGCCGGTGACGGTTTCGTTGAAGCCCCAGCTCACCGCGTCCTTGGGCGCCAGACCCTGCTTGTACATGTCGGCCAGCATCTGCAGGCCCTTGACCGAGCCCTCCTCGTTGATGGTCGAGGTGCCGTCTTCGTTGAAGTAGCCGCCCTTGCCGGCGGCGATGTTCATGAACATGTGCATGCCGTTGAAGGCGCCGGGCCCGCCGCGCAGGCAGTAGCCGTATTTGCCGGGCAACGCCGAGATCTTTTTGGAATCGGCGACGAACTCGTCGAGCGTGGCCGGCGGGCCGTCGAGGCCGGCTTCCTTGAACAGCTTCTTGTTCCAGAACAGCGCGTTCACATAGTAGCCGTAAGGGATCATGAACTGGGTGTTGTTGACGGTCGAGCCGAACTGCTTGGCGCGCTCGCCGAGCGTCTTGGCGTCGTCCCACTTGGCCATGTACGGGCCGAGATCCTCGAGCTGGGCGTTGTTGGCGTAGAGGCCCATCCAACGTTCCGGCATCTCGACCACGTCGGGCGTATCGCCTGCCTGCACCATGGTCAGGAACTTTTCGAAAGCTTGGCCCCAGGGCAGCGAGACCAGCTCGACCTTGATGCCGGGATTGGCCTTTTCGAATTCGGCGATCTGCTTCTTCAGGAACTCCGTGCGCGGCGGGCTGGTGATGACTTCGACCATTTTCAGGGTCGAATCGGCCAGCGCGTTTCCGGCGGAAATCGCCAATCCCGCGGCTGTGGCAAGCATGACGGTCAGTTTTTTCATCTTCAAGACTCCCATTTTGAAGCGGCTTGTTATTTTCTGGCTTTTTCGAAGGCCTGCGCCACGTCGGCCCACAGGTCCTCGACATTCTCCAATCCGACATTGAAGCGGATGGTTCGGGGGCTGACGCCGAAGCGCGCCATCGAATTCAGTCCCGGCGTCTGCTCCAGCGACGCCTTGGCGGGCACGACCAGGCTCTCATGGCCGCCCCAGCTCACGCCGATGCGGAAATATTTCAACGCATCGACGAAGACGGGGATGTCGATATCCTCGGTGACCTCGAAGGAGAACAACCCCGCGTAACCAGCAAGCGTCGCCTTGCCCGGATGGTTCGAATAGGCGGGGTGGTTGACGCGCTCGACATTGCCATGCGCCTTCAGCCGCTCGGCGATGGCAAGCCCGCTCTTCATGTGATGCGGCAGGCGCAGCGGCAGCGTGCGCAGCCCGCGCAGCAAGAGCCAGGCCTCGAAGGGCGAAAGCTTGCCGCCGAGATAGGAATAGGTCTGCTCGTTGATGTGCTTGATGTGGGCGGCCGAGCCTGCCACCACGCCGGCGACCGTATCGCTATGGCCGCCGAGATATTTCGAAGCCGAATGCAGCACCAGATCGACGCCATGCGTGATCGGCTTCTGGAACACCGGTGTCGCCCAGGAATTGTCGATCGTGGTGACGATGCCCTGCTCCTTCGCCAGCCGGGTCAGGTGAGCCAGGTCCTGCAACTCGAACATCATCGAGGTCGGGCTCTCCAGATAAAGCAGCCTGGCGCCCGGAAGGGCCGCCGCCACCGCATCCGGATCGGAGCCGTCGACATAGTCGACCCTGATGTTGAGCCGCGGCAAAAGCCGCTCGAACAGCCGATAGGCATCACCATAGCAATTGCGCACCGCAACGATGCGCTCGCCGGCGCCGACGAAGGCGAGCACCGTGGCGCTGATCGCCGCCATGCCGCTGGAAAAGCCGCGCGCGGCCTCGGCGCCCTCGAGCGCGGCGACGCGTGCCTCGAACTCCATCACCGTCGGATTGTCGCCACGCGAATAGATCGGCTGCTTCCGTTTGCCGGCAAAAGTATCCGCCATCTCGGCATAGTTGGCGAAGGTGAACAGCGATGTCTGGTAGATCGGCGGCACCACCGCCCCACCCGGGAAAGGTTGGTCATGCGCCAGAAGCGTCGCCGCCTCGGCGAGATAGTCGTGATCGAAACCTGAGGGATGCTCGTTCATGTCTGGCTCGAAAGTTTGAGTTTGGCGGCGCCGCGCTTGAGATCGTCCTCGACGGTGGCGATCAGCTTGAGCGCTTCGGCGCGGGCGCCGTGCGGGTCGCGCGCGGCGATGCGCTCGTAAATGGTCCGATGATAGGGAAAACTGGCGTGGCCGAAATCGCGCACGCCCAGCGGATGCTCCCAGAAGCGGTGGAACAATTCGTGCATGGCGGCGATGATCTGTTCGAACAGCGGGTTGCCGGAAACCCTGTAGATCGCCTGGTGGAACTCCCAGTCCTCTTCCGAAGACATGCCCTCGCGCGTGCGGAACGCCTGCTCCATGATGTCGAGCTTGCGCTCGATTTCGGCGATATCGGTCTGGCTCGCGCGTTCGGCGCAAAGGGCGGCGGCTTCCGCCTCCAGCGCGCGACGGATTTCCAGCGTCTGCATCAGGCTGGTGAAGTCGTTGCCGCCCGCAAGCGTCAGCGGCAGATGCAACATGTCCGGCGAAACGGCTGCCTTGAGATAGGTGCCGCTGCCTTGCCGGCGCTCGACCAGCCCGAGCCCTTCCCAGCGCGTCAGCGCCTCGCGCACCGTGTTGCGGCTGACCTTCAGCCGCTCGGCCAGGATGCGTTCCGTTGGCAGCCGCTCGCCCGGCTGGAGGGCCTCGGCACGAACAAAGCCTACCAACGCCTTCAGCACGGCGTCGTCACGCGCCGTCGTCTGAATAGGTGGCAGGCTGTTTTGATCCACGCGCGTTCCAAGTGGTCCAATGGTCCAACCATTTTCTGCACAGATGATACCTCCTGTCAACGGGATGTCAGGAGACCTAAAACCGTAAAAGCTCGCAACGCATGACAAGCACGCGTTTGCGGGCGATGCGCCAGGCCGGCCTCGACCCTGCTACGCCGCATCAACGCGCGGCCCGAACCAGGTGGTCAGCGCATCGGCCAGTCCCTGTTGGCTTCCGGAACCAACCCATGCCACGTACCCGTCGGGGCGGATCAGCACCGCGTCGGGCCCGGCGACGGCCCCGAGAACTGGCAGCTCCCAGTCGCCGTCGTACACGGCGTCGACCTGCTGGACCCGATCCGCCCACGGCTTGATGTCAAGTCTGCCGGGCGTGCCGAGGTTGATCAGCACCGGCCGGGCATGGTGCAGCAAGGTAAACAGCCGCACCGGCCCGCTGGCGGTGAGCAGATCGAGGTCGGGTATTCGCCACCCAAGCAGCGCGTGCCCCTCCCCGAGGTCGTAGTGGACACCCAGGCCGGACATCTCTGCGGCGATTCGTTTGCGTGGTTCATCCATGGCGAGCAGTTCGGCGATGGTGTCGCCCAGGGCTTTGGTGCGGTCATCCATGCGGCGAAGCGCGACCTGCGCCATCGTGTTGCGCAACACGCGGGCGGCGACCGGATGGCGCTCGGCATGGTAGCTGTCGAGCAGACTGTCCGGTGATGCCCGTTTGACGACCTGGGCCAGCTTCCATCCCAGGTTGACCGCGTCCTGCACGCCGATGTTGAGGCCCTGTCCGCCCATTGGGGGATGGATATGCGCAGCGTCGCCGGCCAGCAGGACACGTCTGTCGCGGTAAGCGGCAGCCTGGCGCGTCATATCGGTGAAACGAGAGAGCCAGGTCGGACTGTGGACGCCGAAATCGGTGCCATAGATAACGGTGAGCGCCTCGCGGAGATCGTCCAATGTCGGTTCACCACCGATGATCAGTCGTTTCTCGGTCAGCACGATGCCCAACCGGTCGCCGTCCTCGATCTTGCCTATCGCATGGGTTCCGTGGGCGTCGCTGCGAAAGCCCAATGGCGGTTCTTCCGACATCTCGACCTCGGCGATCATCCAGCTCATCGTCGGATCCCATCCAGCGAATTCGATGCCCGCCGCCTTGCGGATCGTGCTGCGTCCACCGTCGCATCCGACGAGGTACTGCGCCTTCATCCGTCGGCCATCGGAAAGCCCCACATCCACGCCACTGTCGTCCTGCATGAAATCCGTGACTTCCTGTCCGCGATGGATCGGCACCCCCAATTCGCTGATCCAGTCGGCCAATATCCGCTCGATGTGGTTTTGCCGCAGCGCCAGCAGATAGTTGTGCCGGCTGGGAAAGTCGCTGATGTCCAAACGGATCATGTGGAAGCCGACGGTCGGGAAGCATCGCCCCTGGGAGAGGAACCGGTCGGCGATCCCGCGCTGGTCGAGCACCTCGATTGTGCGTGCGTGCAGGCCACCCGCGCGCAAGCCAATCAGCTGCTGGGTCGGGCGCCGCTCGACAATGGCGACGTCGATGCCCGCCAATGCGAGTTCGCCTGCCAGCATCAATCCTGTCGGGCCGCCCCCGGCGACAATCACCGCATGATTTCGACGCGATCCATCTGTCGGTGCACGCATTCCCGTCACTCCGCTCCTATTGGCTAGGGCCGCGGTTTTACGGGAGGAACCCGGGCTTGAAGCAAGCCCCTTGGGCGCCATATGTATGAAGTGAGGAGCAACGCCCTCCGCCGGATGGCAAGAGAGCGTGCGCCGCAGCTCTCCACATCGTGGCTCGCCTTTTACAGTCCAAATGCTGTCGATATCCTGTGCGCAAAAAGCTCCTGATATCCGGAGGTTGGCGCAGAATCCTGATGCTATTTTGAAAGGGGGCCGGTCGGCGTTTGGCAGCGGTACGAGGAGGCCACTATGTGCCAGCGCCGGCCGGCCGACCCCACGGACCCAGGAGATGCGGCGGACCTGAGCATCATGGGGTATTTTTTGATCGACCCGGCTGTCTGTCCTCGTGCCGGCGTCGCTCTGTCTGTGGCCGCACATTTGCGCAAGAGCTTATGAAAATCAACAGTTTCTTAACCAAGCCTCGTGAATCGCTTGGATTAAGGTAAATGGGTAACCTTGCCGGATTGACGGATACTCTTACCCGGTCCGTCAGGCAGCCTTGGCGACGACGCGGTTGCGGCCACCGCTCTTGGCTTCATAGAGCGCCAGATCGGCGCGTTTCATCAGCGCCGCCACCGTATCCACCCCCTTCAGCACCGACGACACGCCGACGCTGACGGTGACCTCGATGGCCTTGCCGTCAGGCCCGATGACGAACGGCATCTGGGCGATTTCGGCGCGGATGCGTTCGGCCACCTTTTCGGCGATCGCTCCATCGGTGTCAGGCATGACCACTACGAACTCCTCACCGCCGAACCGGCAGGCCAGATCGATGCCGCGCACGTTCTTGCGCAGCCGCCGCGCGAATTCCCGCAGCACCTCGTCGCCACCGTCATGGCCGTGCGTGTCGTTAATCGACTTGAAGCGATCGAGGTCGGTGATCATCACCGACAGCGGCCGACGCCGCGCCACGGCGCGGTCGAACAGCGTCTGGAGATGGCTGTCGAGATAGCGGCGGTTGTGCAGCCCGGTCAGCCCGTCGGTCACCGCCATTTCGATCGTCTGCGTCACGCTGGCGCGCAATTGGTCGTTGTAGCGCTTGCGGCGCACCTGGGTGCGCAACCGCGCCGTCAGTTCCTGCTGGTCGATCGGCCGCATCAGATAGTCGTTGATGCCGAGTTCGAGGCCGCGGATGATGCGCTCCTCCTCGCCCTCCTCCGCCAGCAGGATGATCGGCAGGAAGCGTGTGCGATCGAGCGAGCGCAGTTGCGAGCAGAGCCGAAGCGGATCGAAATCGGCGAAGCTCGTCGAGATCATCACGCATTCATAGGGCGTCTCCGCCGCCTGGAAGAAGCCGGCATGCGGATCGCTGGCGACATCCAGGTCAGCACAGTCGCGCAGCATCTTCTGGACGCGCTCGATCGACGATTTGCGCTCATCGATCAGAAGCACTTTCGGCGTCGTGTCCTCGGAGGCGAAATTGCGGCTGAGCAACTCTTCGATGCCGATGTTGCGCGTGGTCGAAGCGCGCAGCCGCAACTCGTCGGTCAGCGACTTCAGCCTGACGAGACTCTTGACGCGCGTCATCAGTTGCAGGTCGTTGACGGGTTTGGTCAGGAAATCGTCGGCGCCGACCTCAAGCCCGCGCACCCTGTCGGAAACCTGGTCGAGTGCGGTGATCATTACCACTGGAATATGCGACGTCGCCGGATCGCTCTTCAGGCGGAGGCAGACCTCGAAGCCGTCCATGTCCGGCATCATGACGTCGAGCAGCACGACATCGACCTTGCCGTTCTCGCAGGTCTCGATCGCATCCGGGCCGTTGGTGGCGGTCAACACCTCGAAATATTCGGCCAGCAGCCGAACCTCCAGCAGCCTGACATTGGCAGGGATGTCGTCGACGACGAGAATCCGAGCGGTCATTTCACAAGGCTCCGGCTTTGGCGGCAAGGTGCATCAGGAATCACCCAGGTAGGACTTGATGGTTTCGATGAAGCGCGGCACCGAGATCGGCTTGGAGATATAAGCCTCGCAGCCGCCCTGGCGGATGCGCTCCTCGTCGCCCTTCATCGCGAAGGCGGTGACGGCAATGACCGGGATGACGTGCAGGTCGTCGTCTTCCTTCAGCCATTTCGTCACCTCCAGCCCAGACACTTCAGGCAACTGGATGTCCATCAAAATGAGATCCGGCCGGTGCTGACGCGCCAGATCGAGCGCTTCCAGACCGTTGCGGGTGCGAACTGTCTCGTAACCGCTTGCTTCGATGAGGTCCCGAAAGAGCTTCATGTTGAGCTCATTGTCCTCGACGATCATGACCTTCTTAGGCATCGATATCCCGTCCCGGCCGCTGTTTCGCTCGAACGCGGCCGTTATGCGCCCTTCCGGGACGCACCAAACCCTGGTCGACTCTACGGCAATATGATTGACGAAACGGAAACCTGCGGCGAGAAAAGCTGCTCCGTTTCCACCTCGGGTCCCGCACTGAAGAGGTAACGACTTGCCGCAAGCGACGCTTGCCATTACTGCGGAAGAGACTCACATTCCGCATACCCTGAAAGGTAGTGATGGCAAACGCAGCGTCAATGCGCGAAGAGGCCGAAACCATTGCCGTGAAGGCTCTGGCCTTCGTCGCCTCTGATCCCGAACTGCTGCCTCGCTTCCTGGCGATCACCGGCATCGAGGCGCATTCGATCCGCAAAGCTGCCGGCGAGCCGGGATTTCTGGCCGGTGTGCTGCAGTTCGTTCTCGCCCACGAACCCACATTGCTGCGTTTTGCTGAGGAAACCGGCACGCCACCGGCCTCCGTCGGCAAGGCGTTGCGCGCGCTGCCGCTGGGCGACGATAACCACGAGCATTCCATATGAGTGACGATCCCAAGGCGGCGCCCCGATCGCCAGGTCGAGCGAAGTCTGACTCTTGTCGCCCGCCCGTTTTGAGCGACAAGTATAAAACGAAGGCTTGAGGCGCGTCGCGCCAATCCGTTCGAAGGCGACGCGCTTTGGTGAGCCGAGTGGCTACGGTGTCGGATCCGCCTGGTCCGTCTCGTCGCCGCCATCGTCAATGCTGTCGTCCTCGGCAGGATCGGCCGGCTTCAGCATGACGCCATTGACAATGACCGAACCGTCCGGCTTGGCGTTGACGACCCATTCCATGCGGCCGTCCGTCAAGGTCTTGCCGAACCCTTTCACCATCAGGGCCACAGGCACGTACTGCGCCACCTCCGGTTCCGATTTCGCCGCTTCCTGCAAGCCCTCGACGATCTTGTCGAAGCCGGCCACGTCCACCGTCACATTGGCTTCCGGCTTCTCGCCAGGAAAAGTCATTTCGCCTTCCAAGGCAATTTCGGTATCCTTGTTCTTGATGGTGCTATGGCCAATGACGACCTTCGGCGTCTTGGCCATGAAGTCGGTTTTGAGCTGCTCTCCGAATTCGGCCGACAGCGGCGGGTTCTTGTTAAGATCAAAGGCTTCGATTGCCTTCTTCGCCATGCTGTCGAGATCGATATTGGCGCCGCCGAAGTTCAGGTCGATATCGGTCGGCAGCAGCGCCATGCTCCAGTTCGGCAGAAGCTGCTGCGGCACGGTCAACCCAGATGCCTTGATCCCGTAGCCGATCGTACCGCTCTGGGCGACGCCATCCATTCCGAAGGCGGTGCTGAGCTGCGCCGCACCGAACGTGCCGACCGGGCTCTCGACCGCGAAATTCTTGAACCCGTATGTCCCGTCGATGCGTTCCCACACAGGAAGCGCGGCGAGCAGAAGCGATTTGAGCTGCGCCTGGTTGGCTTTCAGCGTGGCTTCATTCTCATTGGCGACGGCAAATGCCAGGAGATCGAGCAGCGGCTTGGTCTGCACGCCCTTGCCTTTGGCATCCACCGACAGTTCCGGTGATTTGACGGTGACCGGGAATTTCAGTCCGCTTTCGGGATCGTCGAATTTGATCGACTCGACAAAGTTCGACACTTTTTGCGACAACGCGAAATCGATCCCGCCATTGGCAGCTTTGGTGGCGGCCATGGTCGCGGTGCCGCCGTCGGCGCTGACTTCCATGTGCTGCTTGGCATCTTGCGACACCATCGTCATGCCCGCCATCGAACTGGTGCCGCTGGTAAAGGCCGCCAGATTGGGGTCGTAGACACCGGAACCCTTGCCGTCCTTGATAGAAAATTGCGTGCTCTGCAGCCCCTGCGGCCCGTTGAACTCGAAGGAGGCGCTGTGCGAAAGATCCATCGAGACATCCCAGGTCCCGTCGCTACGCGGCTTGACCAGCAGGGCGTAGGGCGCAAAGTCGAATTTCAACAGCTTCTGGTCGGGCAAGGTGCCGGCGAGCGCCTTGAAATCGAACATGATCTTGTAGGCGCCGCCTTCGACCGAGACCTTCAGGATGCCCTTATCGAGGGCCTGTTTGCCGACATAGCGGGACAGGTTCTCGGATAGCTGCTTCGCACCCTGGCTGTCGACGCTCTGGCCGAAAGCGGGCGCGCTGAGCAGAAGCGCGGTAAAGGCGATTGGCAACATCCGGTTCACGTAGAATTCTCCGTTTGGTCGAAAAGGCAAAATCGTCTCCTACTTCTGGTAGGGAAAGACCGTCACAACTGCAAGACGGCGAAGTTCAGGCGCTCGGCTCCAGCACCAGCCGCATCAACGGCCGGCCCGCCTTGCGTTCCAGGAGCCGCTCGAACCCGGCCTTCTCGAACACGCGCGACGAGCCCACGAACAGCCCGATGGAGCGTGAATCCTTCGACAGGTCTATCGGGCAGGCTTCCACCATTCGCGCGCCGTTCCTGCGGGCGAAATCGATGCCGCCTTCGACCAGGCGATGGCTGATGCCCCGGCCCCGTGCCTTGGCGCGGATGAAGAAACAGGAAATTGCCCAGACGCTCGGATCCGATGCGTCCGCGGGATCGACCGGAGCCGAGCCCCGGCCCCGGTTGTTCCACTCGGGCACGTCGGCGCGCGGCCCGATCTGCATCCAGCCGACTGCCTTGCCGTCCTCGAACGCCAGCATGCCCGGTGGCGGGCCTGCTTCGATGCGCGCCCTGATGTGGTCTTTGTTGCGTTCGCGGCTGCTTTCGCGACGAGCCGCCGGCGCCAGCCGGAAATGCGTGCACCAGCAGCCGTAGCAGGCGCCCTGCTTGCCGAAGAGATCTTCGAATTCAGGCCAGAGCTCAGGCGCCAGCGGCACTATGGTCGTGCTCATGCGTTCTCCCCAGGCCAAGCTTGTCGCTAGCCTTGCACTGTCGTACCATTGTGTTTGTTCTCTTTATGTTCGCAGCGATGGCGGCTCCTGTCAATAATCCTGATCACGGTTTCTGCCGCGACTGCCTGGCCTTTCAGCGCAGCGACGCCAGGCGCTGCGAGCGATGCGGCAGCCCCAGGCTTGCCCGTCATCCCGAGCTGTACCGGCTGCATCTGGCCCATATCGACTGCGACGCTTTCTATGCGGCAATCGAAAAACGCGACAACCCGGCGCTGAAGGACAAGCCGCTGATCATCGGCGGCGGCAAGCGCGGCGTCGTCTCCACCGCCTGCTACATCGCCCGGATAAGGGGCGTGCGTTCCGCCATGCCCATGTTCAAGGCGCTCGAGGCTTGCCCCGAAGCGGTGGTTATCCCGCCCAATATGGAAAAGTACGTGGTCGTCGGGCGCGAGGTGCGCGCCATGATGCAGGCGCTGACGCCGCTGGTCGAGCCGCTCTCGATCGACGAGGCGTTTCTCGACCTTGCCGGAACCGAACGGCTGCACGGCCTGCCGCCGGCGGTGGTGCTGGCCCGTTTCGCGCTGGCCGTCGAGAAGGAGATCGGCATCACCGTTTCGTCAGGTCTGTCCTACTGCAAGTTCCTGGCTAAGGTGGCGTCGGATTTCCGCAAACCGCGCGGCTTCTCGGTCATCGGCGAAGCGGAAGCCGTGGGTTTCCTCGCCGCACAGCCGGTGAGCATGATCTGGGGGGTCGGCAAGGCATTCAACGCCACGCTCGAACAGGACGGCATCCACACCATCGGCCAGCTCCAGAAGATGGACCGTGGCGACCTCATGCGCCGCTATGGCGTGATGGGCGACCGGCTTTACCGGCTCTCGCGCGGCGAGGACGTCCGCCGCGTCGATCCCGACCAGGACGCCAAGAGCGTATCGGCCGAAACCACTTTCGACACCGATATCGCTTCGCTGGACGAGCTGGTCTCGGTGCTGCGGGGCCTTTCGGAAAAGGTCTCGGCGCGGCTGAAGAAATCCGGCATCGCCGGGCGCACGGTGGTGCTCAAGCTGAAGACGCAGGATTTCAAGATCCGCACCCGCAACCGCCAGCTCGGCGACCCGACCCGGCTCGCCGACCGTATCTTTTCGACCGGGGTCGAGCTGCTGCGCAAGGAAACCGACGGCACCAAATACCGGCTGCTCGGCATCGGCGTCAGCGATCTTTCCGCCGATGACAAGGCCGATCCGCCCGATCTGGTCGATATCCAGTCGCGCAAGCGGGCCATGGCCGAAGGCGCCATCGACGCGCTGCGCGACAAGTTCGGCCGCAAGGCGGTGGAAACCGGCTATACGTTCGGCAAAGGCCGCGACACCCACCCGCCAGAGCCGCTGGAAGACTGATAATGGATATCAGCTGTCGAGATTTAGGTGCGCTGCAGATCGATCCTGCTTGTCACCATGCTCTTGCCGGTTTTCGGATCAGTGTCGATCACCGTCAGCCGCATGCCGTTCTCGCCTCGTTTCTCGACCTTCATCTGCGCCTTTCGGTCACCATTGACCTCCTTGGCCCAACGGATGCCGAGATTGATCGCGTTGCCCGAACGGGTGCCGTTCAATTGCGCAGGCCCGGTACGAGACCCGACATAAGTGCCGCTATATTTCGCTCCGGCAGTCCTCAGGTCCGCGCTGATGGCGCGCGTCACCACGATAAGCCCTCGGCAATTGCCATCGAGCGACAATGAGGTCGACGTCGCGTTTGACCTGAACGTGCAGGACACATTCACCGTCGGCGCGTCGGTAGTCACCTTGACGATGCCCTTGCCGGTGAAATTGCCCTTGAACGACTGGAGAAATCTGGACTCGTCGGCATGTGCCGCGCCTGCCGTGACCAACAGGCAGCCAGCAAGCGCAAATTGCGCAAATGATCTCATCGAAATTCTCCTATCGACATTGAAAGGCACCTGCGAAGCACTTCCGATATTCGGAACTCAACGCCCCCTGCCGTGCCAGGTTCCGCCTTCAACATGACTGTTTTGCAACATCCGGCTGGCCCAGAAGAATGCGGCTGCTAGCGGTTGCGGCAAAAGCCACGGCCTGCGACATAGCGGAAATGGCACCCACCCCTTCCATCCCCAAGGCCGCGTTCTGGATGGCGCTGTCGATCGCCTCGTTCCTGGCGATGTCGGTCGCGGGCCGCGCCACCACGGCCGAGCTCAACGTTTTCCAGGTGCTGGAGCTGCGCTCGGTGATCGGCTTTTTCATCCTGCTGCCGCTGGTCATGCAAAATGGCGGCTTTGCCGCCATGCGCACTGGGCGCCCCCTCGCCCATGTCACGCGCAACGTGGTTCACTATACCGGCCAGGCGGCGTGGCTCTACGCCCTGACGCTGATCCCTTTGGCGGTGCTGATCTCGATCGAATTCACGACGCCGATCTGGACGGCGATCCTTGCGGTCACCTTTCTCGGCGAAAGGCTCACCCGGCCGAAGCTCGGCGCCGTGGCGCTCGGGCTGATCGGTGTCGTGATCATCGTGCGCCCAGGCGTCGGCTCGGTCGATCCGGGACATCTGGTCGTGCTGGGCGCGGCAATGTGCTTCGGCATCTCGCTGGTCCTGGTCAAGTCGCTGACGCGGACCGACAGCGTTGTGCGAATCATCTTCTGGATGCTGATCATCCAGTCGGTGCTCGGCCTGATCCCGGCGCTCTACGAATGGCGCAACCCTTCGCTCGAGCTGTGGCCGTGGATCCTGCTGATCGCCTTCACTGGCATGTCGTCACATTTCTGCATGGCCTGGGCGCTGAGCTACGCCGATGCCACCGTCATTTCTCCGATGGATTTCCTGCGCGTGCCGCTGTCGGCATTGATCGGCTGGCTGCTCTACAAGGAGCAGATCGACGCTTTTACCGCAGGCGGGGCATTGCTGATCCTGATGGGCAATATGCTCAACCTGCAGCGCCGGCAGCCAAAGCCGGCGCAAGCGGCGGCATCGTAGCGCGCCTCAATCGCCCCTCAATCACCGCTGTCGGGTATGTTGAGGAGGTGGCCGCAGGCCTTGCAGTGAACGGCGTCCGGCTCGTGCCGTTGCAGGCCGCATTGCGGACAGGGAAAGAACACCTTGGCCGGTCGGAAGATCGCCTGCGCCAGCCTGACGAACAGCGATATGCCGATGATCATGGTCACGATCGCCGTCAGTTTCCCCGCCATTCCCGGCAGCACGATGTCGCCGAACCCGGTCGTGGTCACCGTCGCGACGGTGAAGTAAAGCGCGTCGATGTAGCTTTCCAGCCCCGCTCCGCTGCGGAAGAAGAAAGTGTAGACGAAACCGGTGATCACGAAGAGGAACGTCAAGAGATTGATCACCGCGTGGCTCGCTTCGCGCCAGGGCCGCAGGCCCTGCATCTCGAAATGCCGCCAGAGCGAACCGCTGCGCGACAGCGACCACAGCCGCAGGATGCGCAGAAAGCCGAGATTGGCGAGCGCCGTCGGCATCAGCAGCGTCAAAAGGATGAAAATGTCCACCCAGGAGGTCGGCTGCTTCATCAGCCGCAGCATGTCGTTCGAGGCAAGCAGCCTGGCAACCAGGTCGGCGGCGACCAGAGCCGCCACCGCATAGTCGAGCCACAGGAATGAGGCCGACTGCTGGATGACGGGCGTGGCGATGAAGAAGGCAATGATGGCCAGGTCGATGATGACCGCAACCAGCTGAAACCGAAAAGCCGCCGGCGTGCGGCCGTGGTAGAGCTTGCGCAGCGTGTCGCGCAGCCACGCCATTGTGGAACGGTCCTGCAATCCGTCGCTGTCTTTCGTCTTCATGGCAATTGCGGTGACTTGAGCGGCGGATGCCGCCCGGCGGATTGCCACCAGTCCCCGGAAGGGGCGATCACACCAGCTCCACTTCGACCACGCCTGGCACGGCGCGCATCGCCGAGGCGATTTGCGGCGAGACGCGGTAGCCCCCCTGCAGGGCAATCTCCACCTCGCCCTGCGCTTCTTCCTTGATAACGATGATGCTCACCTGACTTTCACCACGCTGGGTAAGCTGCGATTGAATGATCGAGGCAGGCGCATCGTTTCTGACGAAGATGCGCAGCGCCTTCTGGATGCGGCTGGCCTCGTCCTCAAGCGACTGCACGGTCTGGATGCGCAGGTTGACGCCCTCCGGCCTGTCCTCCGCCGCCACGGTAATGACCACGGAGCGGCCCGGCTCCAGCATGTCGCGATACTGCGCCAATCCTTCGGAAAACAGTACCGCCTCATACTGGCCGGACGTGTCCGAGAACTGCACCACGCCCATCTTGTTGCCGGTCCGCGTCTTGCGCTCCTGCTTGGTGGTCACGGTGCCGGCGAGGCGCCCTGCGGTGGCACCGCGCTTGACCGCGGCCGAAAACTCCGCCCAGTTCTGCACCCGCATCTTCTGCAGCGCCGCCTTGTACTCGTCCAGCGGATGGGCGGAGAGATAGAAACCGACCACCTGGAATTCGCGGTGCAGGCGGTCGGCGGCGAGCCACGGTTCGGTCACGGGCAAGTTGAGCGCCTGCGACTGTGCCCCTAGAGACGCGCCGAAAATGTCGGCCTGGCCTGAGACGGCGTTCTGCTGCGCCAGTGACGCCAGCCCCATCATCCGCTCGACGCCAGCCATCATCGCGGCGCGGTCATGGCCGAAACAGTCTAGCGCTCCGGCCATGATCAGGCTTTCGAAGACGCGCTTGCCGACGATTTTCGGATCGACCCTCTCGCAGAAATCGGCCAGGCTCTTGAACGGCTTCTCGCCGCGCATGGCGACGATATGCTCCACCGCCGCGTCGCCGACGCCCTTGAGCGCGGCCATCGAATAGTAGATGCGGTTCTCGCCGACCTCGAAGGGACGAAAGCTTGATATCACCGACGGTGCCACCACCTCGATGCCGAGGCGCAGCGCATCCTGGCGGAAATCCGCGAGCTTGTCGGTGTTTCCCATGTCGAGCGTCATCGACGCCGCCAGGAACTCGACCGGATAATGCGCCTTGAGATAGGCTGTCTGGTAGGAGACGACGGCGTAGGCGGCCGCGTGCGATTTGTTGAAACCGTAGTCGGCGAACTTGGCCAGCAGGTCGAAAATGAAGTCGGCCTGCGGTTTGGCCACGCCGCGCTCGACCGCGCCCGAGACGAAGCGCTCACGCTGCTTGTCCATCTCGGCGCGGATCTTCTTGCCCATGGCGCGGCGCAAAAGGTCGGCTTCGCCCAGCGAATAGCCGGACAACTCCTGCGCGATCTGCATCACCTGTTCCTGGTAGACGATGACGCCTTGCGTCTCCTTCACCAGATGGTCGATCTTGGGATGGATCGAGGCCATCTCCTCCTCGCCGTGCTTCCTGGCGTTGTAGGTCGGGATGTTCTCCATCGGTCCCGGCCGGTAGAGCGCGACCAGTGCGATGATGTCCTCGATGCAGTCGGGCCGCATGCCGATCAGCGCCTTGCGCATGCCGGCACTTTCCACCTGGAACACGCCGACCACTTCGCCGCGCGACAGCATGGCGTAGGTTTCGGGATCGTCGAGCGGGATCGTCGCCAGGTCGATATCGATGCCGCGGCGGCGTATCAGCTTCACCGCCGTCTCCAGCACGGTCAGCGTCTTCAGGCCGAGAAAGTCGAACTTCACCAGCCCGGCCTGTTCGACATATTTCATGTTGAACTGGGTGACCGGCATGTCCGAACGAGGATCGCGGTACATCGGCACTAGCTCCGACAGCGGCCGGTCGCCGATGACGATGCCGGCGGCGTGCGTCGACGCGTGGCGATAAAGCCCTTCCAGCTTCTGTGCCATGTCGAGCAGCGTCTGGACGATCGGCTCCTTTTCGGCCTCCTCGGCAAAACGCGGCTCGTTGGCGATAGCGTCCGCCAGTTTCACCGGATTGGCCGGGTTCTGCGGCACCATCTTGGACAGCTTGTCGACCTGGCCGTAAGGCATCTGCAGCACGCGGCCGACGTCGCGCAGCACCGCGCGGGCTTGCAGCGTTCCAAAGGTGATGATCTGGCCGACCTGGTCGCGTCCATATTTCTGCTGGACATAGCGGATCACCTCTTCGCGGCGGTCCTGGCAGAAGTCGATGTCGAAATCGGGCATCGACACGCGGTCCGGATTGAGGAAGCGCTCGAACAGCAGCGAGAAACGCAGCGGATCGATGTCGGTGATGGTGGTGGAATAGGCGACCAGCGAGCCCGCACCCGAGCCGCGCCCCGGCCCGACTGGAATGCCTTGCGACTTGGCCCATTTGATGAAGTCGGCAACGATCAGGAAGTAGCCTGGGAATTTCATCTTCTCGATGATGCCGAGCTCGAACTCGAGCCTCTCGCGGTATTGCTCGACCGTATAGCCCGGCGTCGGTCCGTGCGCGGCAAGCCGGGCCTCCAGCCCTTCACGCGCCTGGCGGGCAAGTTCGGCGGCCTCGGCCTTCTCGGCTGCGTCCTTGTCCGACGCGTCGCCGCCGGTAAAGCGCGGCAGGATCGGGCTGCGGGTTTTCGGATAGTAGGAGCAGCGCAACGCGATCTCGACCGTGTTGTCGATCGCTTCCGGCAGATCGGCGAACAACGCTGCCATCTCAGCCTGGCTACGCAGGAAGTTATCCGGTGAAAGCCGGCGGCGATTGTCCACGGCGACGACCGAGCCCTCCGCTATGGCGATCAGCGCATCATGCGCGTCATAATCGTCGCGCGAGGAGAAGAACGCCTCGTTGGTGGCGACGAGCGGCAATTCGTGGGCATAGGCGAGATCGATCGTGGAATGTTCTATCAGCCGGTCGTAACCGGAAACTCGTTCCAGTTCGACATAGAGCCGATCGCCGAACAGGGCTTTCAGGGTCGACAGCCGGGTCTCCGCGAGATCGCGTCGATCCTCCTTCAGAGCCGCGCCGATAGGGCCGCGGGGACCGCCGCTGAGGCAGATCAACCCGTCGGTCTGGCCCTCCAGCATCTCGCTGGTCAGATGCACGGCTTCGCCGGGCGGCGTCTCCAGATAGACGCGGCTTACCAGCCTGACCAGATTGGAATAGCCGGCTTCGGTCGCCGCGATAAGCACGACTGGCCGCATCTCGGGCCCCTGCCGCCGGCGGTCGCGCTGGCCGTCGACGTTCTCGCCGGAAAAGGCGAGCGCGATCTGGCAGCCGATGATCGGCTGGATGCCGTCCTTCACCGCCTTCTGCGCGAATTCGAGCGCGCCGAACAGATTGTTGGTGTCGGTGACCGCGATTGCCGGACACTCGTCCTTGACCGCATGGCCGACGATCTTGCCGAGTTGGAGCGCGCCTTCCAGCAGCGAATAGGCCGAGTGGACGCGAAGATGCACGAAAGGACGCGCCGGCGCTTCTGGCGCCGCCGCCTTCACTGCCGCTTCGCGCAGCAAGGGGTCGCGTGGAAGTCTGTCATCCGCCATGGTTTTTCGCGTTTCCCGAAGGACTTGAGTCGATCAAGATGTATTGTCCGGCACCGGGCTGTGCCAGTCCAGCACAAACGAACATCGGCCACAGGCTTCCGGCCGCCCCCGCTTCAGGCGAATTCCATGATCACCGCGTCGACGGCCAGGCTGTCGCCCGGCTTGACGTTGAGTTTCGCCACCACGAGATCGCGCTCGGCGCGCAGCACGTTCTCCATCTTCATCGCCTCGACGACGGCCAGCGTCTCGCCGGCCTTGACCTCCTGACCCTCGGCGACGGCGATCGACACGACGAGGCCGGGCATGGGACATAGCAGCAGGTTGGAGGTGTCGGGCGCCAGCTTTTCCGGCATCAGCCTTTCCAGCGCGGCAATGCGCGGCAGCATGGCGCGCGCCGTCACCGAAAGCCCTTTCCAGGCGATGCGAAGGCCGTTCGGCGCGGGGCGCAGTTGCGCCACCATTTCGTGCCCGCCGACGCTGCCGCGCCAGACCAGTTCGCCCGGCCGCCAGGCCGACGAAACCGTCAGCGGCTTGCCGCCCTCGATGGACAAGTCGACTTCCATCGGAATGGAGATTATGCCCTCCAGGATGGACGCGGACAGATAGTCCCTGCCAATCTTCACCACCCAGTCGCGCTTGAGTGCTCCCGAATGCGGCGCCAAGCGCCCGCCCAGCCGGTCGAGTCGGTCGCGGCGCAGCAATTCGACCACGGTGGCGACCGCCGCCAACACGGCCTTGTCGTCATGATCGGGCAGGATCGGCGCAAAGCCGTCGGGATATTCCTCCGCGATGAATCCGGTCGAAATCCGCCCTTCCCGCCAGCGCGGATGCTGCATGAGCGCCGCCAGGAACGGGATGTTGTGCTCGATACCGTCGACGACAAAACTGTCCAACGCTTCGGACATCGCGTCGATTGCCTCCAGCCGGGTCGGCGCCCAGGTGCACAGCTTGGCAATCATCGGGTCGTAGAACATCGAAATCTCCGATCCCTCGGTGACGCCGGTGTCGTTGCGGATGATGACGTCGCCGACTTGCCCTTCCTGCGGCGGTCGATAGCGCGTCAGGCGGCCGATCGACGGCAGGAAGTTGCGATACGGATCCTCGGCATAGAGCCGGCTCTCCACCGCCCAGCCATTCAGTTTCACGTCGCTTTGCTTCAAGGCGAGCTTCTCGCCGGCGGCCACACGGATCATCTGCTCGACCAGATCGATACCGGTGACAAGCTCGGTCACCGGATGCTCGACCTGCAATCGTGTATTCATTTCAAGGAAATAGAAGTTTTTCTCAGCGTCGACGATGAATTCCACCGTGCCGGCGCTCTGGTAGTCGACGGCCCTGGCCAGCGCCACCGACTGCTCGCCCATGGCCTTGCGCGTCCTGGCATCGAGGAAAGGCGATGGCGCCTCCTCGGCCACCTTCTGGTTGCGGCGCTGGATCGAGCATTCGCGCTCGCCGAGATAGAGCGCGTTGCCATGCGCGTCGGCCAGCACCTGGATCTCGATGTGGCGTGGATCGACGATGAACTTCTCGATGAAGACGCGGTCGTCGCCGAACGAGCTCTTGGCCTCCGAGCGCGCGCGGTCGAAGCCGTCGCGCACCTCGGCCTGGTTCCAAGCGATGCGCATGCCCTTGCCGCCGCCGCCGGCCGAGGCCTTGATCATCACGGGATAGCCGATCTCTCCGGCGATCTTCTCCGCGTGGTCGGCGTTCTCGATGACGCCGAGCCAGCCGGGAACCGTCGAAACATTGGCGGCGTTGGCGAATTTCTTCGATTCGATTTTGTCGCCCATCGCCTTGATGGCCTTCGGCTTCGGCCCGATGAAGACGATGCCCTCCTTCTCCAGCGCCTCGCAGAATGATGCGCGCTCGGACAGGAAGCCATAGCCGGGATGCACGGCCTGAGCGCCGGTCGCCTTGCACGCCGCGATGATTTTCTCGGGCACGAGATAGCTCTGCGCGGCTGGCGACGGTCCGATATGCACCGCCTCGTCGGCCATCTCGACATGCACGGCATCGCGATCGGCGTCGGAATAGACAGCGACCGTGGCGATGCCCATCTTGCGCGCGGTCTTGATGACGCGGCAGGCTATCTCGCCACGGTTGGCGATCAGGATTTTGGTGAACATGCGGGCAAATTCCCCTCCGGCGGACGGTCCAGTTCTATGGATTATGTCGCCATGTCTCAAGTACCGTGTGCGTGGCGCGAACGCCTGCGGTCAAGGGTGTGCTACCTGCGTCAAGAAAGCCGATATTTCGTCTCATCTGGCGGTTGATGAGCAGGCCAAAACCTGAAAGCCTGAGCGCAAAATTGCGTTGGAGGATTGCCAGATGAAAACCCGCGCCGCCGTTGCCGTTGCTGCCGGAAAGCCGCTTGAGATCATGGAGGTCGACCTTGACGGTCCGCGCGAGGGCGAGGTGCTGGTCGAGATCAAGGCGACCGGCATCTGCCACACCGACGAGTTCACGCTGTCGGGCGCCGATCCCGAGGGCCTGTTCCCGGCCATTCTCGGCCACGAGGGCGCCGGCGTGGTGGTCGATGTCGGCAAGGGCGTCACCTCGGTCAAAAAGGGCGACCATGTGATCCCGCTCTATACGCCCGAATGCCGGCAGTGCCCGTCGTGTTTGTCGCGGAAGACCAATCTGTGCACCGCCATCCGCGCCACGCAGGGGCAAGGCCTGATGCCGGACGGCACCTCGCGCTTCTCGATCGGGGGCGAAAAATTGTTTCACTATATGGGCTGCTCGACCTTCTCCAACTTCACCGTGCTGCCGGAGATCGCCGTTGCCAAGGTCAATCCCGACGCGCCCTTCGACAAGATCTGCTACATCGGCTGCGGGGTGACCACCGGCGTGGGCGCGGTGATCAACACCGCCAAGGTCGAGCAAGGCGCGACCGCGGTGGTCTTCGGCCTCGGCGGCATCGGGCTCAACGTCATCCAGGGCCTGAAACTTGCCGGCGCCGACATGATCATCGGCGTCGATCTCAACAACGACAGACGAGCCTGGGGCGAGCGCTTCGGCATGACGCATTTCGTCAATCCGAAGGAGATCGACGGCGACATCGTTCCCCATCTCGTCAACATGACCAAGCGCGGCGCCGACCAGATCGGCGGCGCCGACTATACGTTCGACTGCACCGGCAACACCAAGGTGATGCGCCAGGCGCTGGAGGCTTCGCATCGCGGCTGGGGCAAGTCGGTGGTCATCGGTGTGGCGGGCGCCGGCCAGGAGATCTCGACGCGGCCCTTCCAGCTGGTCACCGGGCGGACCTGGATGGGCACCGCCTTCGGCGGCGCGCGCGGCCGCACCGACGTGCCCAGGATCGTCGACTGGTACATGGACGGCAAGATCGAGATCGACCCGATGATCACCCACACGCTGAAGCTCGAGGACATCAACAAGGGTTTCGACCTCATGCATGAGGGCAAGTCGATCAGGAGTGTCGTGGTTTACTGAGGGCGGCCCCACGCCGCGGGCAACGGGCCCGCGACCTCTGTGGTCAAAAATGGGAGGAGAAAAGCATGGCGGAAAAACTGCATCCGAAAATCGACAATGGTCTGCCCAGGGAGAGTGCGAGCTTTATCGGCGGCACGCTGGTCTGCGCCTGTACCAGCAATCCGGTCAAGGTGAAGGTCAAGGGCCAGATCGCCCACAACCACGCCTGCGGCTGCACCAAATGCTGGAAGCCCGAAGGGGCGGTGTTCTCGGTGGTGGCCGTAGCCGGCACCGGCGACGTCACCGTCACCGAGAACGGCGACAAGCTGAAGGTGGTGGACCCGAGCGCGTTGATCCAGCGCCATGCCTGCACCGGCTGCGGCGTCCACATGCATGGACCCGTCGAGCGCGACCATCCGTTCAAGGGCCTGTCCTTCATCCATCCCGAGCGCTTCGAGGAGGATGGCTGGTCGCCGCCGGGCTTTACCGCCTTTGTCTCCTCGATCATCGAATCCGGTGTCGACCCGAGCCGCATGGACAGCATTCGCGGCCAACTGAAATCGATCGGCCTCGAACCTTATGACTGCCTCAACCCCGGCCTGATGGACTATATCGCCACCTGGACCGCCAAGAGGTCGGGAGCGCTTCCGGCCTGACGACCATGAGATTTGAGGCATGGGGCCGGACGGGTTGCCGGCCCCATGCTCATTTGGAGAGACAATGCCCGCACCCGCCATCCTCGTCGACGCAGACGCTTGCCCGGTCAAAGCCGAAGTCGAAAAAGTTGCCGAGCGCCACGGCGTCGTCGTCACCTATGTTTCCAATGGCGGCCTGCGCCCCTCCCGCGACCCCATGATCCGCAATGTCGTCGTGTCCAAGGGTGCCGACGCCGCCGACGACTGGATCGTCGAAAACGCAAAACCCAACGACATCGTGGTGACCGCAGACATTCCACTGGCCGCACGCACGGTGGCGCTCGGGGCCCATGTATTGGGGCCGACCGGACGTCCCTTCACGCCGGAAACGATCGGCATGGCGGTGGCGATGCGCGACTTGAAGCAGCATTTGCGCGAGACCGGTGAAAGCAAGGGCTACAATGCCAGCTTCGCACCGCAAGACCGCTCGCGGTTTCTCGGCGAACTCGACCGCATCTTGCGGCGCGCTCTAAAATCCGCCACACCGCAGTAGAAGCCCAGCGCCATTCGGAACCATCATGGCCGCCGAAATCCCCTCCAGCACGCCCATGCACCGGCACATGCTGTTCGCGGTGTCGGCTTGTGTCGGCGTCTTTGCGCTTCTGCTGGCGTTGCTGCTTCACGCGCCGCTCGCTTATTCGATCGGCGCCAACGCCTTTTTTGCCGCCTATGTCACGCTGGTTGTCGCCCAGATGCCCAAATTCACCGGCATCTATCTCAGCAAGAATGCGCGTGACACCGACCAGCCTGTGCTGGTCATCTTCGCCGTCACGCTGGTCGTCGTCGGCGTTGCCATCACAGCATTGTTCCAGTTGATCAACCAGAAAGGCAGTTCGAACGCGATGGAGCTCGGCTTCGCGCTGCTGTCGATTCCCCTCGGCTGGTTCACCATCCACGCCATGGCGGCATTGCACTATGCGCATGTGTACTGGATGGACGGCGACCTGGTCGATGCCGGAACCAAGAAGAAAATCCCGGTCGGCGGCTTGCTGTTCCCCGGCGACAAACGGCCGGAAGGCTGGGATTTTCTGTACTTCTCGACGGTCATCGGCATGACGGCGCAGACCGCCGACACCAACATCTCGACAACCCATATGCGCCGCGTCGTGCTTGTTCATTCGATCCTGTCGTTCTTCTTCAACACGGTCATCGTCGCCGCCGCCGTCAATCTCGCCGTCAGCCTGGGCGGCCCTTGAGCTTCGATCTGATATTTTCGTGATCGATGAAACATCGGCTTGGCTGGCGACGTATCAGGAGGAGAATGATGCAGACACCGGCCGCGCCGGATGGAACGGCCAGGAAGCGAGACCAGATGGAATCGGTTGCCATGAACCAACCCGCCGCCAGCGCGGACAGTGACGCTACGAAGGCCACGACATTGATCTACCGGCAATCGGCCTGGACGCGGCTGACGCACTGGCTGTGGGCCATCTCGCTCTTCTTCATGCTGCTTTCCGGCCTCCAGATCTTCAACGCCCGCCCGCAGCTCTATCTCGGCAAGCAGTCCGGCTTCGACTACAACAACACCGTCTTCGCTATCGGCGCCGAGAATACGAATGCCGGGCCGCGCGGCTATACCGAAATCCTCGGACACCGCTTCGACACGACCGGCGTGCTCGGCTGGTCTGGGCCGGCAGGACAAGAGACGCCCCGCGCTTTCCCGTCCTGGGCGACGATCCCGTCATACTACGACCTCGGCACGGCACGCGTCGTGCATTTCTTCTTCGCCTGGGTACTGACGACGACGCTGCTTGTGTGGCTGGTCGCCAGCCTGGTCAACGGCCACATCAGACGTGACCTCGCCCCTCGCCTGGACGATCTCAGGCGCCTACCGCAAGATATCGCCAATCACGCCAGGCTGAAATTCCACCACACGCGCGAATACAACACGCTGCAGAAAATGGCCTATGGCGGCGTGCTGTTCGTGCTGTTGCCGCTGATGATCCTCACGGGGCTCGCAATGTCGCCAAGCATGAATTCGGTGCTGCCGTTCCTCAACGACCTGCTCGGCGGCCGGCAGACTGCGCGCACCATCCATTTCACCGTCATGGTGCTGCTCGTCGGTTTCTTCATCATCCATATTCTGATGATCGTGGCCGCCGGCCCGATCAACGAACTGCGCTCGATCGTCACCGGATGGTATCGGACCGATCCGCCGCATGACGCAAAATCCTCCGAAAGGAGCGCCTGATATGGCAAAATTCGAGATCAACCGCAGGAAATTCCTGACCGCGGCCAGCCTTGGCCTTTCCGGTATCGCGCTTTCAGGCTGCGACGCCTTCGACAGCCAACTCGGCGTGGGCGGCGGGCTGCGCAGCTTCCTCGAAAATGCCAACGATCTCACACACCGCGCGCAACGTCTGCTCGCGGGCCGTGATTCGCTGGCGCCGGAATTTACTGAAGCCGATATCCGTCAGCCGATGCGCCCCAACGGGGTGACGTCACCCGACGACGATACCTACAAGACCCTGCTCGCCAACAACTTCGCCGACTGGCGGCTGGAGGTCTCGGGCCTGGTCGAAAAGCCGCTGTCGCTGACCCGCGAGCAGCTCATGAACATGCCGAGCCGAACGCAGATCACCCGCCATGATTGTGTCGAAGGCTGGAGCTGCATCGCCAAATGGACCGGCACGCCGCTGTCGCTGGTCCTCGACCAGGCGGTGGTCAAACCCGAGGCGCGCTACGTCATGTTCCATTGCCTGGACACGATCGACCGCAGCCTGTCGGGCGACATCAAATATTACGGCAGCATCGACCTCATCGACGCCCGCCACCCGCAGACGATCCTGGCCTACGGCGTCAACGGCAAGCCGCTGCCGGTCGAGAACGGCGCGCCGCTGCGTGTCCGGGTCGAGCGCCAGCTCGGCTACAAGATGCCGAAATATCTCTACAAGATCGAGCTGGTCGACGGCTTCGCCGCCTTAGGAGGCGGACGGGGCGGTTATTGGGAAGACAATGGCTACGACTGGTATGGCGGGATCTGATCGCAATCGGCACGATGCCGCCATTTTATTTTGCACGTCGCATGCAGGTGACAATCCGTCGTTGACGGGCTATGGATGACGAGTCGAGGGCTTTTGCGAGCCCTACCTGTTTGCGGGAGAGAGCAGCGAGAGCTGCCGCCGAAGGGGAAATCGCCCGAAATCTCTCAGGCAAAAGAACCGTAGACGGGAAAGACACTCTGGAAAGTCGGGGCCTGCCCCCGCGCCGAAGGTGTAAGCGCTGCCGACAGAGTTACGGGGCGCGAGTCTCTCAGGCTTCAGACAGAGGGGCACGGACTGGTCGCCATTCGCGACCGATTGCGTGCGACTCTGGAGAACACATGACGGGCGACACCAAACACCTTCCTCTCGAAGACGTCCACGCAGCTGCCGGTGCGCGCTTTGGCGCCTTTGCCGGCTGGTCGATGCCGCTGACCTACCCGGCCGGCGTCATGAAGGAGCATCTTCACACCCGCGAACATGCGGGCCTGTTCGACATCTCCCACATGAAACTGTTCAGGGTCAGCGGGCCGGGCGCGATTCCCCTGCTCAACCGTGCCTGTCCGCTCGATGCGGGCGCGCTCGAAATTTCACAGTCGAAGCTGACGTTTTTCCTGAACGAGGCCGCGGGCATCCTGGACGATCTGATCGTCACCCGGCTGGGCGATACCAACTTCATGGTCGTCGCCAATGCCGGCAACGCGATCGCCGACGAGAAGCATTTGCGCGAGCTTGCGACCGACTTCGACGTCAAGGTCGAACCGCTCGATCGGGTCTTCCTCGCCATCCAGGGTCCCGAGGCCTGGGCGGCGCTTTCCCGCGCCGGTATCGAGACCGGGTCGCTGCTGTTCATGCATGGCATTGAACCGCGAGAGAACTGGTTCATGAGCCGGTCCGGCTATACCGGCGAGGACGGCTTCGAGATCGGCCTGCCGGAGGCAGACGCGCGCGGTCTCGTCGCGAAACTGCTCGAAGACGAGCGCGTGCTATGGATCGGCCTTGCCGCCCGTGACAGTCTGCGGCTGGAAGCCGGCCTGTGCCTACACGGCCAGGACATCACCACGCAAACCGATCCCGCAAGCGCGGCGCTGATGTGGGCCATCCCGAAGGACATCCGCGCCAACGGCACTTTCATCGGTGCCGACACGCTGCGCGCCGCCGTCGAGCGCGGCTCCGCCCAGAAGCGCGTCGGCCTGAGGCCGGATTCCCGCCAGCCGGTGCGCGCCGGCGCCACGCTCTTCGATGCCGACGGCAATCCCGCCGGCCACGTCACCTCGGGCGGCTTCGGTCCGTCTGCCGGCCATCCCGTCGCCATGGGTTATGTCCCGACACCGCTGGCAAAACCCGGAACTCGGGTTTTCGCCGACGTGCGCGGAACGAAGATACCTGTCGACGTTTCTTCCCTGCCCTTCCTCCCGCATCGCTACCGCAAAGGATAATTTTCAGATGGCAAAGACCTATTTCACCGCCGATCACGAGTGGCTCAGCGTCGAGGGCGGCATCGCCACCGTCGGCATCACCGACTACGCGCAGGAGCAGCTGGGCGACCTCGTCTTCGTCGAACTGCCGGAAACAGGCAAGAAGCTCGCCAAGGGCGACACCGCCGTCGTGGTCGAATCCGTCAAGGCGGCCTCCGACGTGTACGCGCCGGTCGACGGCGAGATCACCGAGGCCAACGCGACGCTGTCGTCCGACCCGTCGCTGGTCAATTCGGCGGCGACCGGCGCCGGATGGCTGTGGAAAATGAAGCTTGCCGACGAAAGCCAGCTCGCCAGCCTCATGGATGAGGCCGCCTACAAAGCCCATATCGGCTGAAATCAGGACGCATTGACATGACCGCAGCACCCTACCCCTTCTCGGCCCGCCATATCGGACCCGGCATTGCCGATGTGAGAGCCATGCTGGCCGTCATCGGCGTGCCCTCAGTGGAGACGTTAATCAGCCAGGCCGTGCCGAGATCGATCCGCCTCGACCGGCCGCTGTCCCTGCCCGCGCCGGCCAGCGAAGCCGAAGCGCTGGCCGAATTGTCGGCGACCATGGCCCGGAATACGGTTCTGAAGAGCTTCATCGGCGCCGGATATCACGGCGTGCACGTGCCGCCGGTCATCCAGCGCAACCTGTTCGAGAACCCGGCCTGGTACACGGCCTATACGCCCTACCAGGCGGAGATCAGCCAGGGCCGCCTGGAAATGCTGTTCAATTTCCAGACTTTGGTTGCGGAACTGACCGGCCTGCCTGTGGCATCGGCTTCGTTGCTCGACGAAGCGACAGCGGTCGCCGAAGCGATCGGCATCGCATTGCGCCATCACCGCGACAAGCGCACCAAGGTGGCTCTCGCCGGCACACCGCACCCGCAGACGCTGAATGTGGCGCGCACCCGCGCCGAGCCGCTCGGCATCGAGATCGACGGCGAGACGATCGACGACAACACAGCCGCCCTGCTCGTCTCCTGGCCGGACACTTTCGGCGTCTATGGTGATCACAAGGCGGCCATCGACAAGGCGCGCGCGGCCGGCGCTCTGGTCGTCTTCATCGCCGACCCGCTCGGCCTGACACTGACCGACACGCCGGCAAGGCTCGGCGCCGACATTGCCGTCGGTCCAATGCAGCGCTTTGGCGTGCCGATGGGCTTTGGAGGCCCGCATGCCGCCTACTGCGCCGTTGCCGACAAATTGACTCGGCTGATGCCCGGCCGCCTGGTCGGCCAGTCGACCGACAGCAAGGGCCGTCCAGGCTACAGGCTTGCCCTACAGACGCGCGAGCAGCACATCCGCCGCGACAAGGCGACGTCCAACATCTGCACCGCGCAGGCGCTGCTTGCCAACATGGCGACAGCCTACGCGATCTGGCACGGCCCCGCCGGCCTTCAGGCAATCGCCGGGCGCATCCACGCGCTGGCCAGCCGCCTGGCAGCCGGGCTCAAGGCGGCAGGCTTGCCGGTGATCGGCACGAGCCGCTTCGACACGGTGACGGTGGAGACGAAGGGGAAGACCGCGCAGATCGCCGCCGCCGCCGAAAAGGGCGGCCGGCTTCTGCGCGTCATCGACGCCGACCGTGTCGGCATCGCCTTCGACGAGACCTCTGACGAAGCCGACCTGGAAGCCATTGCCGCCTTGTTTGGGGCCAAGCCGAGCGCGGAGGCCGCCGCCGCCATGCCCGGCAAGCCACGCGGCAAGGAGTTTCTTACCCAACCCGTCTTCCACGAGAACAAGTCGGAAACCGAGATGATGCGCTTCCTGCGCCGGCTGGCCGACAAGGACCTGGCCCTCGACCGCGCGATGATCCCGCTGGGGTCCTGCACCATGAAGCTCAATGCCGCGGCCGAGATGATGCCTGTGAGTTGGCCTGAAATCGCCAACATGCATCCCTTCGCGCCGGCCGCGCACTCGGCAGGCTACCGCGCCATGATCGACGATCTGGAAGGCTGGCTTTCGGAGATTACCGGATTCGATGCGGTAAGCCTCCAGCCCAACGCCGGCAGCCAGGGCGAATATGCCGGATTGCTGGCCATCCGCGCCTATCACCGCTCGCGCGGCGAGGGCCATCGCACGGTCTGCCTGATCCCGTCCTCCGCGCACGGCACCAATCCGGCGAGCGCGGCGATGGCCGGCATGAGCGTGGTCGTCGTTCGCTGCCTGGAGGACGGCAATATCGACATGGACGACATGAGGGCCAAGGCCAACGAGCATTCCAGGAATCTCGCGGCGCTGATGTTCACCTATCCCTCGACGCATGGCGTCTATGAAGAGGGCGCGCGACATCTCTGCGCCCTCATCCATGAGCATGGCGGCCAGGTCTATTTCGACGGCGCCAACCTCAACGCTCTGGTCGGCCTCGCCCGCCCGGGCGACATCGGCGCCGACGTCTGCCACATGAACCTGCACAAGACCTTCTGCATCCCCCATGGCGGCGGCGGCCCGGGTGTCGGCCCGATCGGCGTCAGGGCGCATCTGAAGCCCTATCTGCCGGGCCATGTCACCGAAGGCTCCGCGCATGCCGTGGCCGCCGCACCTTTCGGGAGTGCCTCTATCCTGCCCATCACCTGGATGTACATCCGCATGATGGGCGCTTCCGGCCTGAAGCAGGCGACCGAGACGGCGATCGTTTCGGCCAACTACGTCGCGACACGGCTCGCCCCACACTTCCCGCTCCTTTACAAGGGCAGGAGCGACCGCGTTGCCCATGAGTGCATCCTCGACACCCGCGTGCTCAAGGAGAGCGCCGGCATCGGTGTCGAGGACATCGCCAAACGGTTGATCGACTACGGTTTCCATGCGCCGACCATGTCGTTCCCGGTCGCCGGCACGCTGATGGTGGAGCCGACCGAATCCGAGCCCAAGCGCGAGCTCGACCGCTTCTGCGAGGCGATGATCGCCATCGCGGGCGAAGCGGCCAAGGTTGCGAGGGGCGAGTGGCCCCTGGCTGACAATCCGCTGGTCAATGCGCCGCACACCGCCGCGGAGGCGCTGGCCGGCCAGTGGAGCCATCCCTATTCGCGCCTGGAAGCGGCCTACCCCGCCGGAGACCCCGACATGGCGGCGAAATACTGGCCGCCGGTATCGCGCATCGACAATGTCGCCGGCGACCGCAACCTGGTCTGTTCATGCCCGCCGCTGTCGGACTATTTGGGCGCGGCCGAATAGTCTCGCAAACTATGCTGAGCGCAAGGCCGGCTTGATCGGCTCGGCCTTGCCCATCCTTTTGTGGCTGACGACGCAATTGCGGCCCGCGCGCTTGGCGGCATAGAGCGCTGCGTCCGCCTCGGCCAGCACCTCGCCGAGGCTGTTGCCGTTGGCGCCGCCAAAGCCGATGCCTCCGCTGACAGTGCTGCGCAAGGGACCGTGGGAGGTCGCAACGATCTCGGTGCCGAAGGCGACGCCGATCTTGCTTGCGAGCTCGTAAGCCCTCTCTTCGGTCACCCGGGACATGACGATCGCGAATTCCTCGCCGCCGAGACGAAAGGCGTCGACGCCCGTTCTGGCATATTTTCTGATGACTGCGGCGAAGCGGCACAGAACCTGATCCCCCACCGGGTGACCATAGATGTCGTTCGTCTTCTTGAAATGATCGAGGTCGAACATGACGACAGCCATGAACGGACCGAAGGCCCGTTCGCCATGGAGCGACATCAATCCCCGGCGGTTCATCAGCCCGGTCAACGGATCGGTCATCGTCTCGGCCTTCAGCTCGATCTGCGCCTGCAGGTGATGCAGGGAAAGCGTCAATGCGCCGAGACCGGTCATGCAGGCCACGGCCACGACCGAATTCAGGCGTTCGGCCCAGTTATCGGGGGCTGCCCCGAGCGTCCATTGCCCCTTGGCCACCAGGACGACCGCGCAAAGTGCAAACGACACCGCACAGGTGCCGCCCAGGAACGAAACCACCAGCAGGATTTTGCGATCATGACTGCCGTTGAGCCAGAACATGGTTCCGATCGCCGAGAGCAGCACAGTCACCGTTACATAGGTAACGATGAAGCCTACCCCGTCGAGACCGAGGGAAGTCACCGCCGCGCAGATCGTCATGGCGGCCAATGTCGGCAAAATGGCACGCCGGTAATCCGGCACGCCGAGATACTGCATGGCCGAGAGGCAGATGACCAGGAAACCGAGGCTGAGCAATGCAAGCGCGACCTGGCAAAGCAGCGGATCAGGCTCCTTCGTGTATCGCCAGAACAGGATGACATGCACAACGAGCACGAGAATGCCGCACCCCACCGTCAGCACGAAGCTGGCCCGGGGCGCGGCGAACCAGATCGCGAACATGGTGATGCTGAGGCAGATGCCCGACAGCGCGGCTGCGAGCAGGAGCGAACTGAAATCCAGCATATTGGGCGGGGGTTCCCTGAGCGTCGGCCTTACCGCTGCATTCTAGGTCAACGACAGCCATCAGACATGATTTTCAACTGATCTTCCGGCTGAGACCTTCGGATAGAGTTTACAAAGCGTCGACGCCGAGTGTCCCAAAATCGTCCTCGCGACGATCGTGGCCACCAGACAGCCGTCAGCCCTTGTTCAGGAGGGCAAGATTGGCATCGACGACCGTGGGGTCGGCCATGCCGGCCTTGGCTTCGAGCAGCAGCGCCCTTGCCTTTTTCCTGTTGCCGCGCAGCAATTGCGAATAGCCCATATTGTTGACGATCTGCGGCTTGCGCCCGGCGACCTTGAGCAACTGATCGTAGGCACGATCGGCGAAGTCGAAGCGGCCGAGTTCGTCATAGGAAGCGGCGAGGCCCATCCAGGCTTCCGGATTGTCGGCCTTCAACTCGACGGCCTTGCGGAAATGCTGTTCGGCAAGACCGTAATTCGCGTCGCGAAATTGCGCCTTGCCTTCCGCCAGATCGGATGTGCTGACGTCCTTCGCGGCCGGTTGAATGGCGGTGGTTTTGGTGGTGTCGACGCCACTCGTCGTACAACCAGACATCATCAAGACGGCCGCCATCGCGGCCATTGCCGTGAAATTACTGTGACGCATGCCCCTGCCCCATCGCCCGGTTTTTTGCCGGGTCGTTCTTCAGGAAACACACTATTCCAGAGCAATTAAACTTAGGTGCCGAAACGCCGCCAAAATTAGGCCCTGGGTACACCAGCTATTAACCACCAGGCCGCAACGCCTCGATCACGGCCAGCGGCGTTCTCACGGTTCCAGGGCCTTGAGTCCCGCCGGAACCGTATACCGGCTGCCGTCATAGCGCAGCCGGTAGGTTTGGCTCACGGACTTGCCGGGGTGGGACTGGCACTCGCCATTGCTGTCGGGCAACGGATTGTCGGTATCCATCCGTTCGACCATCGCGATGTCGTGGTAGCCATGATGTTTGGCCGGGCTCATCGCCAGGCTCACCTGACTGATATGGAAGGATCCGGCGCAATTGGTATCGCCCTCGCCGCCATTGCCGGCCACGACCAGGCCATCGAGCACCATCCGCAGGGCATCGCCGTCCTCGGCATAGAGCCGCAGGTCGGTTTCACTGAAAGGGTTAGGCAGCGAATTGTTCGCCATTTCGATGCGCAGGCCGAAGGCGGAGACATCGGGCGCCAGCGCATACCGGCCGGTATCGAGTTCGAACTTGCGGATGGCGATGGCATCATCATTCATCAGCCCGGGCTGCAGCAGACGCTGGCGCACCTGCCGGCTTTTCCTGTCGATGACCAGAAGCTCGATATCGCCGGCATGCGCGTAGTCGCTGGGTTGCGAACTGTCCATCAGCGGCACCGCGACCAACAGCAGGGCCTCATGGGCGGGCCAGATCTTGCAGATCAGCCCCGGCGGGTCGCCAAATGCGGACGTCAGGGCGATGCTGGTGTGGGGTTCGAGCGTGAACGAGGCACAGTCAGCGCTCTTGCGGGCCTTGGGATAAGCCTGCTGCACCAGGGCAGCGGCATCGCCGCAATCGGCTGCAGCCCAGACGGGCGACAGACTGGCCGCGGCAAGGCCGAGGACAAAAGCGCGCAACAGCATTCGCATGGACTTCTCATTCATTTGCGGACTTTGCAGATCGCCGGCTTCACTGAATATCAGCAAATCCTAGTGGCCGGTCATTTTGACGATGATCGGAATGACCGCGATCATCAGCACCACCGGCAGGATGCAAACCACGACCGGCACCGACATCTTGGCCGGCAAGGCATGCGCCTTTTCCTCGGCCAGCGACATGCGCTTGTGGCGCATCTCGTCGGAAAAGACGCGCAGCGCCCCCGACAGGCTGGTGCCAAGCTCCTTGGACTGTTGCAGCAGCGTGGCGAAGGAGCGCACCTCGTCCAGGCTCAGGCGATCGGCGAGCGCCTTCAGTGCATCGTCGAGGCTGCGCCCGGCCCGCAGCTCCAGCGACACGAGCTGCAGGTTCTGGCTGAGCGACGGGTAGGTCTTTGCGAGTTCCTTCGAGACGCGCTCGACGCCCGCTTCCATGCTCATGCCGGCATCCGAACAGACGATCATCAGGTCCATGAAATCGGGGAAGCCGTTGCGGTATTCGCGCATCTTTTCCCGTATCTTCTGGGTCAGCACCAGCCCTGGCAGGAAATAGCCGGCCACGCCCGACAGCACGACGAAGGCCCAGCGGCTGGTCATCGTGGCGTCGGGGCTGGCCATCCAGCGGTTGAGCACGAAGACGGCGAGCGCGATGCCCACCATCGCCGTGAAACGGATGAGAAAGAACATGCCGACGGCGCGCGGCTCCATGTAGCCCGCCTGGATGAGTTTCAAACGCAGGCGGGCGACGTTTTCGGGATCGCTCTTGGCGTAGAATTCCTGCGCCTTCTTCACCGCCTTCTCGCGAACGACGCCGGTATTCTTCTTCTGGACCGGTTCCGGCCTGGCGGCCACCGGACCGTCGTCGACCTTGAGTCTGCGCCTGACTTCGTTGCGATCGCCCTTTGCCACCACCATCGGCCAGGCAAAAGCGGCAGCGCCCACGGCCAGCAGCAGGACAGCCACCGGCATCAGCGAGGTCGGCGCGAGCGAGGCGAGGAATTCAACGACCTTCTGCATGTCAGAATTTGAAGTTCGACATTTTGAACATGATCAGATTGCCCAGCATCAGCCAGGTGACCGAGCCACCAACCATGTACCACGTCTTCGGCACGCCCCAGACGTCGCTGTAATATCCAGGCATGAATGCCATGATGGTCGTGAACAGCAGCGCCGGCACGGCCGTCAGGATATAGGCCGACAGACGGCCTTCGGTTGAAATGGCGCGCACCTTGCGGCGCAGCTTGCCGCGTTCGCGGATCGTCGTCGACAGTCCGTCGAGGATTTCGCGCAGATTGCCGCCAGAACTCGTCTGGATCGACACGGCGGTGACGAACAGCGGCAGATCCTCATGGCCGACCCTGTCGAACAGCGAATTCAGCGCCGAAACCAGATCCGAACCAAAGGTCACCTCATCGGCAATCACGCCGAACTCGGTGCCGATCGGGTCGGGCATTTCGCGCGACACCATGGCGATGGCCACCGGTACCGGATGGCCGGCCTTGAGGCCGCGCGTAATCAGTTCCAGCGCTTCCGGCAACTGCATGCCGAACCGCTTCAGCCTGCGCTTGCGCATGGAGCGCATCGCCATCACCGGCAGCACCGGCAACACGACGACAAACAGAATGGCGCCCATCAGCAGCGGCAAGCCATACCAGATGGCGGCAAGGGCCGCAGCCAGCGCCATCCCCGAAGTGATTATCAGGAACTTCGACAGCGGCATGATCATGCCCGACTGGGCGCGCAGGGCGCGAAAACGGTCAGGCGAGAACAGCGACGTGCCCGCATCGAGACCACGCTCCTTACGCAATTGGATCAGCACCTGTTCCTGACTGATCCTGTTTTCCTGCAGCTTCATGCGCCGGTTGATGGCGGTGCGCCTGTCGCTGCGGCCGGCATAGAGCAGGTAAACGGCCTCGGCGATCATGATGCCGGTCAATGCAGCCCCGGCATAGACGACATAGATCGCGCTGAATCCGTCCAACACCTGGTTACTCCTGCGGCCGGCCGGGTTCGAAATAGCGCCCGGGAAACTCGATGCCCATGGCGCGCAGGTCCTCCAGGAAGCGCGGCCGGATCCCGGTCGCTTCGAAATGGCCGAGGATCGTGCCATCGGCGTCCATGCCGGTGCGCACGAAGCGGAAGATCTCCTGCATCTGGATGACGTCGCCTTCCATGCCCGTCACCTCGGCGACGCTCGTCACCTTGCGCTTGCCGTCGGAGAGCCGGGTCAACTGGACGATGATGTCGATGGCGCTGGCGATCTGGCTGCGGATCGACTGCACCGTCATCGGCATGCCGGTCATGCCCAGCATCTGCTCGAGCCGCGAAATGGCATCGCGCGGCGTATTGGCGTGAATGGTGGCCATCGACCCTTCATGGCCGGTGTTCATGGCCTGCAGCATGTCGAAGGCCTCCTCGCCGCGGCACTCGCCGAGGATGACGCGATCAGGCCGCATGCGCAGCGCGTTCTTGACGAGGTCGCGCTGCTTGAGCTCGCCATGGCCTTCGATGTTGGCCGGCCGGGTTTCCATGCGCGCGACATGCGGCTGCTGCAACCGAAGCTCCGCCGCGTCCTCGATGGTGATCAGCCGCTCGTCCTCGGGAATGAAGGCCGACAGCGCGTTGAGCATGGTCGTCTTGCCGGTGCCGGTGCCGCCCGAAATGATCGTCGTCTTGCGGGCATGTACTGCCGCAGCAAGCACTTCGGCCATGTTCTGGGTGATGGCGCCGAATTCGACCAGCCGGTGCAGGCCGAGCTTGTTCTTGGAAAATTTGCGGATCGACACCAGCGGCCCGTCGACCGCCACCGGACGGATGGCGGCGTTGAAACGCGAGCCGTCCAGCATGCGGGCGTCGACCATCGGCTGTGATTCGTCGACGCGGCGGCCGACCGCGGCAACGATTTTGTTTATGATTCTAAGCAGATGCGCCTCATCCTTGAACGGAATGTGGACCTGCTGCAGCTTGCCCTTCTTTTCGACGAAGCAGTTCTGATGGCCGTTGATCAGGATATCATTGATGTCGGGGTCCTTGAGCAGCGGCTCGAGCGGGCCGAGCCCGACCATCTCGTCGACGATGTCGTCGACCAGGGCATCGAGTTCGACGGTGTTGATCGCCATCCGCTCTTCGCGCGTCTTTTCCGACACGAAATCATGCACCTGCCGGCGCATCTCGTCCCTGGGCAGCCGCTCCAGCGCGACAAGATTGATCTCCTCGAGCAGCAACCGGTGGATACGCACGCGCGCATCGAGCACCTTGTTGGCGCTCTTGCCCGGCACGGCTTCGATTTTCGCCGGCAAGACCTTCCGGCTCGTCGGGATGACGACCGCGTGGTGCGCAACCGCCGTCGGCTCGGCGGAGCGCTGCGGACGCGCATCGCGGTTCTGCAAGGTGGAAAAGCGGCTGCTCATCCGGCCTTCCTCTTCAAAAGGCTCTTGCCGAAGCCGAACAGCGATTTCGATTTGCCCGGCGCCGCCGCCACTTCCTCCGGAAGGATGATCCTCTTCAGGTCGTTGACGACGTTGGCATTGGCATCGATCTCGTGCAGCGGCACGCCGCGATCGACGGCCTCGCGCACCAGCCGGTAATTGTTGGCGATGCCGCCGACGAAATGCTCGCCGAGGATTTCCTGGACGTCCGCCTGCTTGATGCCGCTGTCAAACATCTTCTGCTCGAAACGGTTGACGATGACGTTCGGCTTCACTTCCTTGCCGGCGGTCTCGTAGACCGCCTGGATCAGGCGTTGCGTGTGGCGCAGGCACGGTACCGTCATTTCGGCGACGATGTAGAGCTTGTTGGAGCCGAGCAGCACCGTCTCCGTCCACGGAAACCAGGTGCGCGGCATGTCGATGACGACATTGTCGAAATAGGCCGAGACGAGGTCCAGCATCCGCACCACGACATCGGTCTTGAACGATCGCATCTCCGCCGGCTGCGTCGGTGCGGCCAGAACACAAAGTCCGCTGGCATGCTTCGACAGCATCACGTCGAGCAATTGCCTGTCGAGACGCTCCGGCTGGTTCTCGATTTCGGTGATGTCGAAACGCGGCTCCAGGTCGAGATATTCGGCGCAGGCGCCCTGCTGGAAATTGAGGTCCACCACGCAGGTCGAGGCGCCGCGCGTCACTGAATGATGCAGCTGGAACGCGGTCTGCAAAGCCAGCGTCGTGGTGCCGACGCCGCCTGCCGCGGGCATGAAGGTATAGATCTGCGACTCGGTGTTTTCCTCGCGCCCCGGCCCTTGCAGCGCACGCACCACCGAACGCACGAGATCGGCCGTGGTGATCGGCTTGACCAGGAAATCCGCGACCTTGAGCTGCACGAGGATGCGCGCGGCGGCGGCGTTGAACTCCTGGGTGACGACCACGACCGGCGCCTTGCCTTCCAGCCGGCGCATGACGCGTTGCAGCGCATCGATCTCCTGAAGCTTCGCTGCGTCCATATCGACGATGATCGCCCCGAGATCGGCCTCCTGGACCTCGCCGCGAAGTTCGGTGATATTCTTGTCCACCGTCGAGAGCTGGATGATCTCCGAGGCGGCAAACGCCGTCCGGGTGTCCTGCGCGAAGGTTCTGTCCGTCGATATGAGCAGGATTTTCCTGATCTTGATGCCGTTTGCCATTTATTGTCAGCCTGTGATCTCGGATCAATTGTCGGCGCTGGCTTGCGATGCCTTGGCGCTGGCCGCCTGCTCGGCGGTGGCGGGTTCCGTGCTGCCGCGCTGGGCAGGCACGAGAAGCCTGGTGTTCTGGACGCCGTATTTCCAGGGATCGACCATCTGCATGACGGTGTTGGCGGCCTGGGCCTCCCCGGCGCCGCTGGTCACGCCTTCGCTGCGCACATAGTCGTCGCTCGTGCAGCCGGCGGTGAAGCCGGCAAGCAGCAAGGCGACGCTCGAGCTCAAGACCATCCGCATGGCTTCAGTCCTTCGGCAGGTCGAGGAAATGCCCGACTTTGGTGGCGGGAGCGGCACGCGCGGCGCTGCCGTCAGCCAGCGCCAGCGCGCGATTGGTGTCCGACGCCCTCACCTCCTCGGTGTTGTTGAGGAAATAGTCGACATTGCTGGCAGGCTGCGTGCCATCGGTCGGCTCGGCCATTTTCTTCGACGGATCCACCGGCTTGACAAGGTAAGGCGTGACGATGATCACCAGGTCCGTCTCGCGCCGCTGGTAGGATTTCGACGAGAACAGGGCCCCGAGCACCGGCATCTTGCCGAGGCCCGGTATGCGCGAGGTGGTGATGTCGTTCTGCGACTGCAGCAGCCCCGCGATCATGAAGCTCTGGCCGTTCTTCAGGTCGACCGACGTCCTGGCGCGGCGCACGATGAAGCCGGGCACCGAGATGCTGCCGATATTGTAGGAAGCCGACGCGTCGATCGAGGAGACTTCCGGCGCGATGTCGAGGCTGACCAGCCCGTCCTTCAGAACGGTGGGCGTGAAATCCAGGCTGACGCCGTACTTCTTGTAGCTGACGGAAATCTTGCCGTTGTCTTCGGAAACCGGGATCGGAAACTCGCCGCCGGCCAGGAAGCTCGCCGTCTCGCCGGACCGGGCGATCAGGTTCGGCTCGGCCAGCCGACGAGCCAGGCCGCGCTCTTCCAGTGCCTTGATGGCGATGTCGATGGAAACGCCGTTCGACAGCAGCTTGCCGATGATCTCGCCGGTCCCCGCCGGCTCAATGGTGCCGGGAGCAATCGTAACGTCGCGTCCGCCCATGCCATAAGCGAAATTGGCACTGTATTTGGCGCCGAGATCCTGCCCCGCCTGGCGGTTGATCTCGACGAAGCGAACATTGAGCTGGACCTGCTGCGAGGACGAGATGTTGACCGAATTGATCACCTCCTCATTGCCGGAGAAGCGGGTGGCGATCTTGTTTGCCTTTTCGGCGGCGACCGCGTCATCCGCCTCGCCCGACAGCACGACGCGGCCATTGGCGGAGCCGACCTTGATCTTGGCGTCCGGCACGCTGGCGCGGATCGTGTCGGCCAACTGGTCGGTATCGAGCGTCACTTCGATGTCGACGGTGCCGACGAGCTGCTTGTTCTCGTCGAACAGGGCAATGCCAGTGGTGCCGAGATTGTTGCCCAGCACATAGAAGGATTTGTCGGTCAGCGGGTTGACGTTGGCGATCTCCGGATCGCCGATGACGATCTGGTAGAAGGCCGCGCTCGTCATGATCGTCTTTGGCTTGCCCTTGGCGACCTTGATCGAGGCGTTCTTGGTCGCCGAGACATAGACGATGTCGTTGTCCGCCCTGGCCGGGCCGGCGAAGATGCCGGCCGCCGCCATCGTCACCGCCATCGCCACGGCCCGCGCGAAGTGCAACCGGCATGCCATTCGATATTGAAGTTGCCTGAACATTGTTCCCGTCCCGTCCGGTCCCCACCGGTCCTGCTCTGGTCCCACTCAGGAACCGGATATTCCTATTTCTGGTCCCGCGCAGGAACCTGATATTCCTCGGCCGTGGTTCCACGCGTCACGATGACCGTCTTGAATTTCGGCTTCTCCGGCTCCTTTGCCACGGCGTCGAACAGCGAGCCGGCTGCGGCCTGCGCCTTGCCCGCCACCGATCCGCCAAAGGAGGAGATGGTGGTCACACCGTCCTTGCCCTCGCCGCCCTCGCTGGCGGAGCGAAGCGACAGCGACAGCGTGCCGACAGTGCGGGCCAGCGCCACTTTCTGCGCGCCTTCGGTGGTCACCTCGATGGTTATGGAATTGGCCACCTGCGGCGTCGTTTGGCGCTCGTCGGCGCCCTGCCCGACGCTCAGCACCTTCGCGTCGGCAACGACGATCTCTGAGGTGATGGTCGAACCGGCGGCGCCTTGCGCATTCTTGGCCACTTCCTGGATTTCGCCGGCATCGCGCGTCAGCACGACATCGACCCGATCGCCCGGCGTGACGAAGCCGCCGACGCCCGCGATCTCGTCGGTGCGGATGGTGACGGCCCGCATGCCGGGCGTCAGCATGTTGGAGAGCGTGGCGCGGCCATTCGGGCCGGACAGCTTTGTAAGCAGCACCGGTTCGTTGACCTCGATCGGCGACAGCACCACGCGGTTGCCGTCCCCGAGCAGTCCATCGATGGTGGCGAAGGCGCCCTGCGGCAGCGAATCCTGCGGCCACGGAATTTCGCTGAGTTTCGCGCGGTCGAGATCCATGCCGTATCGCAACGGTGCATTCGCCACCACGATGGTCTTGAATTCGACCGTCGGCGCGGCGGGCGCCGCGATCGACGCGGTTTTCTCCTCGGCGTCGGCCCTGGCCTGGCGCTTGACCCAGAAATCCGCGGCAAAGATCGAGATCGCGCCGAAAACGGCGGCGATGCCGATCATCGTTATGGCCTTGCCCCTCACGCCCAAACCCCTGATGCCCGTAGTTTCTTGTTATGTTGGCTCACGCTAGGCGGCATTGTTAAAGAATCAGGAATCTTCTCGCTGGCTATCCGCCTGATTTCCGCCGGCTTGGTTATCGAATGGTTTTAGGATAAGAGGGGGTTAATCCCCGAACGTAACAGGAACCTCCGTCGCTTGGCGCTGAAAAGCGTGGCAGTATCGGCGGGTGATTCGCAGCTTGGGCTCTATGGCAGGCATGGACGACAACAACGATCTTTTCGGCAATCTGGAGAAGCAGCCGCAACCGGTTCGCACACCGGCGCGTCCGGCCGATCCGCTGGTGCAGGCGGCAGCCAAGCGTCCGGCGGCGGCGTCTCGTGACGGCTCAGAGGGCTACAGCGCCGCCGATATCGAGGTACTCGAAGGCCTGGAGCCGGTGCGGCGCCGTCCGGGCATGTATATTGGCGGCACCGACGACAAGGCCATGCACCATCTGTTCGCCGAGGTCATCGACAACTCGATGGACGAGGCGGTTGCCGGCCATGCCACATTCATCGATGTCGAGCTTTCGGCTGACGGCTTTCTCACCGTCACCGACAATGGCCGCGGCATTCCCGTCGATCCGCATCCGAAGTTCAAGAAGCCGGCGCTCGAAGTGATCATGACGACGCTGCATTCGGGCGGCAAGTTCGATAGCAAGGTCTATGAAACCTCGGGCGGCCTGCACGGCGTCGGCGTCTCCGTGGTCAACGCGCTGTCGGATCATCTCGAAGTCGAAGTCGCGCGCGGACGGCAACTTTACCGGCAGCGCTTCTCGCGCGGCATCCCGGTCAGCGGCCTCGAGCACCTTGGCGAAGTTCACAACCGGCGCGGCACCAGGACCCGCTTCCATCCCGACGAGCAGATTTTCGGCAAGGGTGCCGCGTTCGAGCCGGCGCGGCTCTACCGCATGACACGCTCGAAGGCCTATCTGTTCGGCGGCGTCGAAATCCGATGGACCTGCGATCCTTCGCTGATCAAGGAAAAGGACACCACTCCGGCCAAGGCCGAATTCCATTTTCCCGGCGGCCTCAAGGACTATCTGAAAGCGTCGCTCGGCGACGAATTCCAGGTAACGCGCGAAATCTTCGCCGGCAAGAGCGACAGGCAAGGCGGCCATGGCTCGCTGGAATGGGCGGTGACCTGGTTCGGCGGCGACGGCTTCATCAACTCCTACTGCAACACCATCCCGACCGGCGAAGGCGGCACCCACGAGGCCGGCTTCCGCAACGTCTTGACGCGCGGCCTGCGCGCCTATGCCGACCTCGTCGGCAACAAGCGCGCCTCGATCGTCACTTCGGAAGACGTCATGATCTCGGCGGCGGGCATGCTGTCGGTGTTCATCCGCGAGCCTGAATTCGTCGGCCAGACCAAGGACAGGCTGGCGACGATCGAGGCGATCCGCATCGTCGAGACCGCGATCCGCGACCCGTTCGACCATTGGCTGGCCGACAATCCGCAGGAAGCGTCGAAGCTGCTCGAATGGGTTATCGCACGCGCCGACGAGCGGGTACGACGCCGCCAGGAAAAGGAAGTGTCGCGCAAGAGTGCGGTGCGCAAGCTGCGCCTGCCGGGCAAGCTTGCCGATTGCACGCAGAATGCGGCCGCCGGCGCCGAACTCTTCATCGTCGAAGGCGATTCGGCCGGCGGCTCGGCCAAGCAGGCTCGTGACCGCGCCAGCCAGGCGGTGCTGCCGCTGCGCGGCAAGATTCTCAACGTCGCCAGCGCCGGCAACGACAAGCTGGCCGCCAACCAGCAGATTTCCGATCTGATCCAGGCGCTTGGTTGCGGCACGCGGTCGAAATACCGCGACGAGGATCTTCGCTACGACCGCGTCATCATCATGACCGACGCCGACGTCGACGGCGCTCACATCGCCTCGCTGCTGATCACCTTCTTCTACCAGGAGATGCCGAACCTGGTTCGCGGCGGACATCTCTACCTGGCGGTGCCGCCGCTCTATTCGATCCGGCAGGGCGGCAAGGTCGCCTATGCGCGTGACGACGCGCACAAGGACGAATTGCTGCGCACCGAGTTCACCGGGCGCGGCAAGGTCGAGATCGGTCGCTTCAAGGGCCTGGGCGAAATGATGGCCGCGCAGCTCAAGGAGACAACCATGGATCCGAGGAAGCGTACGCTGCTCCGCGTCGATGTGATCGATGCCGAGGCCGCCACCAAGGACGCGGTCGATGCGCTGATGGGCACCAAGCCGGAGGCTCGTTTCCGGTTCATCCAGGAACGCGCCGAATTCGCGGAAACGGAAGTGCTGGATATCTGAGCGCAGGCCGGTCGATCAAGGCTTGCGGAGACGCGCGTGTGAGCTGGCAACGGCTGAAAGACTATTTCGAAGCGGCTCTTGCCGGGCTGACACAGCCGACCCGGTCGGACTGGATCTTCGCCTTGCGCACGGTCTCGGCCGGCCTGATCGCGCTTATGGCCGCCTACGCCCTCAAGCTCGATCACCCGCAATGGGCGATGATGACGGTGTTCATCGTTGCCCAGCCGGTCGCCGGCATGGTGTTGGGGAAAGGCTTTTATCGGTTGCTCGGCACGCTGGCGGGCGGTGCTGCCGCAATTGCCATCACCACTGTCTTCGGCACGAATCCCTGGGTGCTGGTGACGGTGCTTGCCCTATGGATCGGCATTTGCACCTTCGTGTCGTCGCTGCTGCGCAACCCGGAAGCTTACGGAGCGGCGCTGGCCGGCTACACCGCGATGATCATCGGCTTGCCGGCGTTTGGCCAGCCGCATCTCGTCGTCGACCTCGCGGTCGCGCGCTGTGCCGAGATCGTACTCGGCATTGTCTGCGCCGGCCTGACCAGTCGGCTGATCCTGCCCAAATTGGCCAGCGAGGCCATCATCTCGCGGCTGAAGCGCAGCATTCTCGACCTTGCCACCTATGCCGGCGGCGCCTTTTCCGGTGGCGACACGGCAATGCTTTCCGGCCTGCACCGGAAGCTGGTCGCCGACACCCAGACGCTCGCCGAGATGCGCGCCTATGCCAGGCTGGAGGCCCCGAGCTTCGCGCCGCGCGCCCATCCGGTCCGGCGCACCATCGGACAACTGCTTTCAGCCCTGTCCGCGGCCCGCGCGCTGCATTCACACGCCGCACCGAAGAACGCGGCGCTCATTCCGGTGCGCTCGGAGCTGCAAGCCCTCGTCACTGAAATGGCGGCGACGCCAGGCGCGCTCGACGACACGGCGCCCTGGCTGGCACGGCTCGACGCGATCGGCGCCAAAGCAACGCAGATGCCCGACGCCTTGGCCGACCAGGACGGCGACAGGGTCGGCACCGTCACCCGGCTCACCATCGCTGCCGATTTCGCCGAAGCGCTGAAGCAGGCCCTGCGCGGTCTCGATGCCTTGCGTGCGCCCGTCACGCGGCCTTCACGCGAACGCAGGCCCCCGGCGCTGGTGGTACATCGCGATTATCACGGGGCGAGCCGCAACGCGGTCCGCGCGGCACTTGCAACGCTGCTGGTCGCCGCTTTCTGGCTGACGACGAGATGGTCGGAAGCCGCCGGCACGGTCATTCTGGTTGCCGTCGTGTCGAGCTTGTTTGCCGCCCGCCCCGATCCGGTGCGGGTAGCCTGGGGGTTCTTCCAGGGAACGCTGTTGGCTCTGCCCTTTGCCTTTCTCGTCGGCCAGATCGCGCTTCCCGTTTTTCCTGGTTTCGGCTGGTTCATGCTGTTCGTCGTACCGATCCTGGTGCCGGCGGCGCTCGCCATGGCCAATCCCCGCTATGTCGGCGTGGCGACGGCCTTCGCCATCAATTTTCTTGCTTTCCTCAGCCCGCACCAGGCGATGACCTACGACCCGGGCCCGTTCTTCGCCGGCTCGGCCTCGATCCTGGTCGGCATCCTTTTGGCAATCGGCGTCTTCATCATCGTGCTGCCCGCCGACCCATGGCTCGCGGCGCACCGCATCGTGCGGGCCATGCGCGAGGATCTGGCGCGGCTTTGCCTGCACGAGCGCGTGCCGAGGCGTTCGGCCTTCGAGAGCCTCGCCTATGACCGCATCAACCAATTGATGCCGCTGGTGCAGACCAGCGGCAGGAAGGGTGAAGCGGTTCTGGGCGGCAGTGTCGCCGCCGTCACCGTCGGTCTGGAGATCCTGCGGCTGCGTGCCGCGCAGCAGGCGCACGCGGTTCCGGCCGAGACGACGCTTTCGATCGCCAACTTCCTGCGTGGACTGGCACGCGAACTGCTCTTCCGCGCCCCGGGCGACCCGCAGACAGCCACCATTGCCGTCGCCCGGCAGTATGCCGCCGGCATCGCTCAGCGAAACGCCACTGGTGAAATGCTCCAGATTGCGGCGTCACTACGGATTATCGCGGCGGCGATGGAGGATTTCCCGGATTTTTTTGCCAGGGATAAAGGCTAAGTTAAGCGGCTGCGATCGCCAGCGCATGGCCGCGCGCATTTTCACGCAACGCAGCGAGATGGATCGACTTGATCAGCGCGGCGAGATCGCCTTCCGCGGACTGTCCGCCCAATTCCTTCAGCATCAGCCAGCTGACTTCCTGCACGCCGGCGACGCGCTTGCCGTTGGCGACCTCTCGCCAGATTTTCAGCGCGCGCAAGATGACCGCGTGCGTGGCGGCAGCCAGGCCGGCACTGCGGAACAGCGCCTGCAAGGCCACGTCGTGTCCGCCGGCCAGCAGCGCCCTCACTCTTTGGGCGGACTGCTGGCTGAGCGCGACCAGCGCCGAGCCGAAGAAGTCGACCTTACCATGCGCGATGGTGCGGATGAGGAAGCTCGCGGTGAGATCGCCGCGCAGCCTGAGATGCTCGATCAGTGCTGCATGCTCTTCCTGGCGCGTGCTCTCGATCAGCGTCACGCAGGCCTTAACGCAGGCGTCGCGCATGACGCGGTCGGCCCGGGCGGCTCCCATCAAGGCCATGACCAGCGGCGAGGTCTTGAGCATCTCACCGAGCTTGACGAGCAGCATGTGCCGGCAGTCGGCAGGCAGGCGTGAATCCGATATAAGCGCCTCGCGCACCAGCGGCAGATGGCCGTGGCGCTCGGCCATGCGGCGAAAACTCAACGAAGCGATATCGGCCCCGCTGTTGGCCAAAAGCACGGCGCAGGCCTCCGCCTCGCCGATCTCTGCGATAGCCGCCGACAGCGCCATCGAGACCAATGGCCGATCGGCGATCAGTTTTTGCGTCGCCTTCGGACCTGAAGCCACGCGATCGATCAGGTCTGCGTCGGTAAGCAGTGGCGATCGCGTCAGCACGACGCCGGCGACTTCCGGCTGGTCGGAAGCAAGCGCGCTGATGATCTGGGGCGGTGCGTGATGGCTCATGGACAGCGCCTCGGCCACCGCCAGCCGTACCTTCGACGATGCGTCGTCGAGCAGCAAGGTCAGCGCCGCCTCGGCGGCGCAGCGATCCTCGAACGGCAATTCCGCGTCGACATAGGCGCGGGCGAGCGCGCTTGCCGCCGCGGCGCGCTCCGATACCCTGGCCGTGTAGATCCATTTCAGGAAATGCGAGACAACAACCATACCGCCTGCTTACGCCCCTTGCCGGAAGGTTTCCGACCCCGTGCCGGACGTTAGGACGAATTGGTTTATGAAGCGTTCACCATGTTCGTTAACTGGCTTGCGAGCGCTGGATGCAGCGCCTATCAACCGTCCAGCAGCGGAGGAGACCGAAAATGGCTGGGCTTTATCTCGAGGAGTTCGTCGTCGGCCATGTCTTCCAGCACACGCTGCGCAAGACCGTCACCGAGAGCGACAACATGATGTTCTCGGTGATGACGCTGAACCCGCAGCCGCTGCATATCGACTTCGATTTCGCCGCCAGGAGCGAATGGGGCAAGCCGCTGGTCAACTCGCTGTTCACGCTCGGCCTGATGATCGGCATTTCGGTCAACGACATCACCGTCGGTACGACTGTCGCCAATCTCGGCATGAAGGAAACGGTGTTTCCGCATCCGGTCTTCCATGGCGACACCATCCGCGTCGAGACCACTGTCGTCTCGGTGCGCGAATCCAGGTCGAAGCCCGATCGCGGCATCGTCGAGTTCGAACATCGGGCCTATAACCAGAACGGCGACCTCGTCGCCAAATGCACGAGACACGCCATGATGCTGAAGAAGATAGCCTGATGCGTTCGCTGCTGTTCGTTCCCGGCGATTCCGAGAGAAAGCTGGAGAAGGGCTTTGGCGCCGGCGCCGACGTGGTCATTGTCGATCTCGAGGATTCGGTGGCGCCCCACAACAAGGCATCGGCGCGAAAGATCGCGGCGCGATTCATCGTCAACCACCGGGCGCAAACACGATCGGCGATCTACGTCAGGGTCAACGACCTGTCGACCGGACTGACGGACGACGACCTTGCGGCGCTCATTCCGGCAACGCCCGACGGCGTCATACTGCCCAAATCGGCTGGCGGCCAGGATGTCCAGCACCTCTCGGCAAAGCTCAGGCTGCGCGAAGCGGAGAACGGCCTGGCCGACGGCGCGACAAAAATCCTGCCGATCATTACCGAAACACCGGCGGCCGTGCTGGCGGCGGCGAGCTACGCCGGGGCAAGCGCGCGGCTTGCCGGGCTGACCTGGGGCGCGGAAGACCTGTCGGCGGCGATCGGCGCGCGAACCACCCGCGACCAGCATGGCCGTTACACCGAAATATTCCGCTTCGCTCGCGCCATGACCATTCTCGCCGCCGGCGCGGCGGAAGTCGCGGCGATCGACACCGTCTTCCCGAATTTCCGCGATATGGCGGCCTTCGAGGCCGAATGCAGGGAGGCCGAACGTGACGGCTTCACCGGCAAGATGGCGATCCACCCTGATCAGGTGCCGGTCATAAACGCCGCCTTCACGCCCTCGGTGGAAGCGGTGCAACAGTCGGCGGCAATTGTCGCGGCATTCCAGGCGGCGGGAAATCCCGGCGTCGTCGGCATCGACGGCAAGATGTATGACCGGCCGCATCTGCGGCTGGCCGAGCGGCTTCTGGCACGCGCCCGGGCAGCCGGAATCTCCGCCTGACCGCTACCAGACCAACGGGATCAGGCGGTAGCGGACATGGGCCGCATAGTCGTCATAGCCGCGCAGGCCGGTGCGAAGCGTTTTTTCCTCGATGAATGTGCGGATGGCCAAGAGAACGATGAACACGACGACCAGTGCCAGCCCCCACCAGGAGCCGAGCAGGAGAGCCGTGCCGGCAAAGAAGAGGATGGCGCCGGCATACATGGGATGGCGCACATAGCTATAGGGACCCGTTGTGATCACTTGCTGTCCGCGCTCCGCCTGGATCTTCACGACGGGCGCCGCGAAGCTATTCTCCAGCATCGTCAGATAGCTGATCCATAGTCCGACCAGCAGAACCAGCGCACCGATCGCCTGTACCCAGACCGGAACGACGGACCAGCCGAAGCGGTAGTCGAAACCCATGAAGGCCAGCCAGGCAAATATGCCGAGCAGGAGTATGCTCAACAGAACCTTGTCGGCCGCGGTCTGGTCCTTCTGGATGGGAGAGCTCAGCCGTTCGTTCATCAGCCCGGGATCGCGCCGGGCCAGCGTCACGCCAAGGGTCAGGCTCAGCCCGGTCATCACCGCCAGATATACCCAGGCTCCCGGCCAGGTCAGCGTACCCGCTGTCAGGAAAAGCAGCGCGCCCATGGCGCCGAACCACACGAACGTCTGGAGGATCAATCTCGAGACCATGATCAACCTTCCATGATATTTGCCGTCGGCATTTACCAGCAACAGACTACCGCCGACCCTCAGCGGACTATCGCCCATCCCGCGCCTGGACGAAACGGTCCTGGTGTGCAGAAGGTTTCGTCATGCCGCGTCATCAAGCTCAGGGCGCGTCGTGATGACGGCTCGCCGTCAGGAAAGCACAGTGACTGGGCCCCCTTGCGGGCTAATCCTTGCCCCAACGCGGCCGGCGCATCGAAAACACTTCGTTGACGCTGGCATAATCCATGTAGCCGAGGCGAGCGACATTGCCGGCCTTGCTGATATCGAACAGGCCGTCTTTCAGGTAGGCATCGTCAATATGCACGCCGATCACTTCGCCGGCCACGACGACGGCGCTGGTCGGCGTTCCGTCCAGGGCCTTTGGCCGGAACACTTCGGTCATCTTGCATTCGAGTGCGGCGGGTGCGGCCGCCACGCGCGGCGGCGCGACAAGACGCGACGGCGCCATGGCGAGATCGGCATAAACGAACTCGTTGACGCCGCGCGGCGCGTCGACCGACGTCCGGTTCATCTTCTCGGCGAGATCGCGGCCGACCAGATTGGCGACGAACTCGCCGGTCTCCTCAGCGAAGGAGGCACTGTCCTTCTCGCCCTCGGAGGAAAACCAGACGATGAAGGGCCTTGTCGAAACGGCATTGAAGAAGGAATAGGTCGCGAGGTTGATCTCGCCGGCCCCGTTAAGGGTCGAGATCCAGCCGATCGGGCGCGGCGCCACGATCGCCTTCGACGGATCATGCGGCAGTCCGTGCCCCTTTGACGGCTCGTAGAACACTTACCCCGCCCAGGGCCCGGCATAGTCCGCATAAAGCTTTGCCGGATCGGGGCGCGGCCGCTCCGGCGCCGGGCCGCCATAGGAGCCGACATGGACGAAGCCGATGACGCGCTCTTGCGGCGCCAGCCCCAGGATCGCCCTGCCTTCCGGCACGTCTGAATACCAGTTGCTGATCATGTTGGTGCCATAGCCCAGTGCGTTGGCAGCAATCATCAGGTTCATCGCCGCCATGCCGCCGGACAGGAACATCTCCCATTGCGGGATTTTTGGATTTTCCTTCGGCACCGACACCACGCCGATGACCAGCGGCGCGCGCGAGAAGCGCGCCAGCTCCTGGTTGCGGCGGCCATCCGGTAAAGGTCCCTCCCGCTGTTCGGCAAGGGCCGCCAGCTTCCTGCCGATTTCGATGCGGGCATCACCGCGATAAAGAATGAAGCGCCAGGGCTCGAGCCGGCCATGATCGGGCACGCGCGTGGCCGCGGCGATCATCGTGGCGATCTCGGCGTCGCCGGGCGCGGGCTCCTTCAAGTCCGGTATCGGCGCTGAATTGCGGGTCAGCAGGAAGTCGATGATCGGGGACGCCATGGGCGCAAGTCTCCTAAGTTCGATTTTGAGCTGAAGCGCGCCATGGGAATGCGGGGCGGCTCGGGCATCGACGCGGGCGCGCCAGGCTGGAGAGTCGTATCGGTCGGACTCTTAAGCCTTGAAATTGCCACCGCCATGGGCTTCAACGCAAGGCATGTTTGAGGGGACTTTGCGTCTTTTCCTGATCTGGGTCTGCACCCTGCTGCTCATGGCGCCGGTTTCCTTTGCCGTGGCGCAGAATGTGGATGGCGTCAGCGACCTGAAGCTTCCCGGAATTTCGAGCTATGCGACGCCGAAAGGCGAGACATCGCTGGCGCTGGGCGGCGGCGGCGCCATCACCTTGTCCGCGCAGTTGACCGACAAGGGAGGCGATATCACTCGCGGCATCGTCTGGCGCGTCTTCAAGCCGGAGGCCGTCAACGGCAAATTGCCGATGGTGGCTTCCGCCCATGGCGGCACGGCGGTCTTCCAACTCGAACCCGGCAGCTATCTGGTTCACGCTTCCTACGGCCGGGCCGGCGCCACCAAGCGCATCACCGTCGGCAAGGACGCCAAGCGCGAGAGCCTCGTGCTCGATGCCGGCGGCCTGAAGCTCGATGCCGTCCTTTCGGGAGGGGCGCGCATCCCGCCAAAGAAGCTGCGCTTCTCGATCTATGAGGGCAATGCCGAACCCAATGGCGATCGCGCGCTGATCATTCCCGACGTCGAGCCCAACAGCGTCGTGCGTCTCAATGCCGGCATCTACCACGTGGTCTCGACCTATGGCGCGGTCAATGCCGTCATCCGCTCCGACATTCGCGTCGAGGCCGGCAAGCTGACCGAAGCCACCGTCGAGCATCACGCCGCCGAGATTACCTTGAAGCTGGTGCGTGAAGCGGGCGGTGAAGCGATCGCCGACACATCATGGTCGCTGCTCAACGAATCCGGCGATCCGATCAAGGAAACCGTCGGCGCCTTCGCCTCCATGGTTCTGGCCGAAGGCGATTACACCATCATCGCCAAGAACCGCGACCGGATCTACCAGAAGGATTTCACTGTCGTGGCCGGACAGAACCAGGAAATCGAGGTTCTCGCGACGGAAGCCGCCGCGATGGATCCGGAAGAAGGCGCGGATTAGTCAATTCCGGAAAGCCTCGGGCCGCTTTCCTTCGGATCTCCACGAAATGGACCTACGCCGCCAGCTTGGCCCGTGCCGGCAGGAATGGAATCCGCCGGCAAGGCACCGGCGGCGCCAGATCGAAGACGCCTTTATAGAGGCGCTCGAGCAGCGCCTTGCGGTCGCGCACGGGCTCCAGTTCATTCCAGTTCAGCACATCGCCGACACGCACGTCGATCGACTTGCCGGAAAGCCGGGCGAACTCGTGGATAAGCAACGAAATGCGCAGCGTCAGCGATGCCTTGCCGACGAACTTCGCCATGCGCCCGTCGCGCTCGGCCATGTTCATGGGGCCGCTGACCAGATGGAACAGCCTGCCGTTCTGGCCGGAGAAATGCATCGGCACTACGGAAGCCTTGGCATCCTGCACGAGACGGGCCGGAAACATCTTCCATGGCAGATCGCGTGCCTGGCCAAAACCTTTCGGCGCGGTGGCGACGCCGCCGGCCGGAAACACCACGATGGTGACGCCTTCCTTCAAGAGCCGCACCGCCTCGTGACGCACCGCCATGTTGTTCTTCAACGCGTCCTTGGTTTCGGAAAAGTCGATCGGCAGCGAATAGGGCTCCATCTCGCTGATCTTGAGCAGATCCTTGTGGATCATGACCCGGAACGGCCGCCCGAGCTGCTCGGCCAGCGACAGCACGGCAATCCCGTCGCCGATGCCAAAGGGATGATTGGCGACGATCACCAGCGGCGTGTCAGGCAGGGTCTGCGGGGGCCATTGGTCGGGGGTTCGCACCCGCACATCGATCAATTCGAGCATGCGGCTGAACACGCGCTCGCCGGACGGGACCACCTGGCGGCGCCAAAAATCATAAAGCGCTGCAAAACGGTCGCGTCCGGACAGGCCTTCGATGGAATGGATGACCCACCGCGTCAGCGCTGGCTGTCGGGGATTAGCATAGGAAAGCTCGGGAAACGGTTTTTCACGCAATTTCAGCTTGAGCATGAGGGCTTGTTACAAGACTGCCGTGACAGGGATGTGAAAACGGAGGGATGTGAAGACGGTGCGATATGGAAATGGCGGTGGACTGCTCCACCGCCATTCCGCTTGAAATACTACCGGATCAGGCCGCAGGTTTGCGTCGGCGATCGGGCGTGATCGCTTCTTCGGTCAGCTGCGCGACCGCTTGGGCGAGACCCAGCGACTCCTGATCGCGCGATCCGAGGCGGCGCATGTTGACCGTCTGCTCTTCCGCCTCGCGCTTGCCGCAGACGAGGATGACCGGAACCTTGGCTAGGCTGTGCTCACGGACCTTATAGTTGATCTTCTCGTTGCGCAGATCCGCCTCGGCGGACAAGCCCGCGGCTTTCAGCTTCGCCACCACTTCGTTCGCATAGCCGTCGGCGTCCGAAGTGATCGTCGCCACCACCACCTGCAGCGGCGCGAACCACAGCGGGAAATGGCCGGAATAGTTCTCGATCAGGATGCCGAGGAAGCGCTCCATCGAGCCGCAGATGGCACGGTGCACCATGACAGGCTGTTTCTTCTCGGAATCCGAGCCGATGTAGAAGGCACCGAAACGCTCCGGCAGGTTGAAGTCGACCTGCGTGGTGCCGCATTGCCATTCGCGGCCGATGGCATCCTTCAGCACATATTCGAACTTCGGCCCGTAGAAGGCGCCCTCGCCAGGATTGATCGAGGTCTTGATGCGGTTGCCCGATCGCGTCCTGATCGTCTCCAGCACGCCGCCCATGATCGCTTCGGCGTGATCCCAGGCTTCGTCGGTGCCGACGCGCTTGTCCGGCCGGGTCGACAGCTTCACGCTGATTTCGTCGAAGCCGAAATCGGCATAGGTCGACAGAATCAGATCGTTGATACGCAGGCACTCCGACGCCAGTTGCTCCTCGGTGCAGAAAATATGCGCGTCATCCTGCGTGAAACCGCGCACGCGCATCAGCCCGTGTAGCGCGCCCGACGGCTCATAGCGATGCACATTGCCGAATTCCGCAAGCTTTACCGGCAGGTCGCGATAGGATTTCAACCCGTGCTTGAATATCTGCACATGGCCAGGACAGTTCATCGGCTTCAGCGCGAACACGCGGTCGTCATCGGTGTCGTCGCCGGCAACCGTGACCTTGAACATGGCGTCGCGGTACCAGCCCCAATGGCCCGACGTCTCCCACAGGCTCTTGTCGAGCACCTGCGGTGCGTTGACCTCCTGGTAGCCCTGCTCGTCGAGGCGGCGGCGCATGTAGTTGACCAGGTTCTGGAACATCTTCCAGCCCTTGGCATGCCAGAAGACGACGCCCGGCCCCTCTTCCTGGAAATGGAACAAATCCATCTCGCGGCCGAGCTTCCTGTGGTCGCGCTTTTCGGCTTCCTCCAGCATTGTCTGGTAGGCGTCGAGCTGCGCCTGATCAGCCCACGCCGTGCCGTAGATGCGCGTCAGCATCGGGTTGTTCGAATCTCCGCGCCAATAGGCGCCCGCCACCTTCATCAGCTTGAAGGCATTGCCGATCTGCCCGGTCGAGGCCATATGTGGACCGCGGCAAAGGTCGAACCAGTCGCCTTGCGCGTAGATCTTGAGATCCTGATCGTCAGGAATGGCGTCGATCAGTTCCAGCTTGTAGCGCTCGCCCCTGTCGGCAAAGACCTTTTTGGCCTTATCGCGCGACCAGACTTCCTTCGTGAACGGCTTGTTGCGCGCAATGATCTCGCGCATCTTCTTCTCGATCACCGGGAAGTCGTCCGGAGTGAACGGCTCGTTGCGGGCGAAGTCGTAGTAGAATCCGTTCTCGATCACGGGCCCGATGGTCACCTGCGTTCCCGGCCATATCTCCTGCACGGCCTCCGCCAGCACATGTGCCGCGTCATGGCGGATGAGTTCCAGCGCGCGCGGATCGTCGCGGGTGATGATCTCGATCTTGCCGGACTTGCCGAGCGGATCGGAGAGATCGCGCACGGTACCGTCGATGGCATAGGCCACGGCCTTCTTGGCCAGCGACTTGGAGATCGATTCGGCAAGGCCTGCACCGGTCATCGCCGCGTCGTAGTCGCGCACGGAGCCATCGGGAAATGTCAGGGAAACGGCATTCAGCATCAGGTATTCTCCTATCCAGTCCCGCAAACGAGCGCGGGTGGTGAAATGCAGGTCGTCAGCCGTTCGAGGCTGCGACCTGCCAGGTAGCCGGAGGCGTCCGGCGGCGGCAGTCTTTTATGGGCAGATGCCGCCGCCGTAAAGCCTCGGCTATTTAATCAGCATTGGCAGGTCCTTCAGGAAGGCCGCGCGCGTCGCGAGCCCCTTCGGCATGTCGCTCCGCTTGGTGTCTACGACAAGTCGGGCAAACACGATCTGGCGGCCGTCTTTCTGCGCCCAGCCGACGAACCAGCCTAGCGAACGCCTGTCCTTACCGCCCTCCCCGACCCTGGTGCTGCCTGTCTTGCCCTGGACGGTCCAATCGCCGGCCTTGAAGCTGGGTATGACGGCTTTCGTCATGTCGTGAGCCTTGGCCGAGACCGGCATCTTGCCGGCGAGGAGCTTACGCAGGAAGTCTATCTGTTCGACCGGCGTGATCTTGAGCGAGGAGTTCACCCACGAGTGGGTCAGGCCGTCATTCTTGCCGGGATCGCCGGAAACGTCCGCATTGCCATAGCCGAACTTCGAGACGTAGCCGGCAAAGCTCTCCGGTCCAAGCCGGCGGGTGATCTCGCGCGAATACCACAGCACCGAGTCCCGCTCCCAGATCGTCGGATCGACGGTCTTGTGGTCCCGCTTGACCGCCTTGAATTCAGGCTTGTAGCCCCAGCTCGGCGTGTGTTCGTCGCTGAGTATGCCGGCATCGTAACCGATCAGCGACAGCGGCACCTTAAACTCGAGGCCGGGCTGAACCGCTGATCGCAGACGCCGTTCTGGTAAAGCGTCTTGCCGCTCTGTGCATCGGCGATCAACGTGCACTGCACATCCCCGAGCGACGCCGATTGCGCGCGCATCGGAAATCCCAGAAGCCAAGCAAGCAGGAACAGGACTCCGGCAAGGATGAAGGGAAGACGGTCGACATTGCGCATTGGATGCTCGCTCCAGAGGGGGTTCGGCGAGCGGCTTAGCGAGGTCTCTTGTCTCGATTTTGTCTCAAATTCGCAGTTGTTGTGCAGGCTGCCGTTAACCCTACCAGATCGTAAACGGTTGCCTTGAAGCACTGACCGGCAGTCAGCTTCGCGCCTCGTCGCGGTTGCTGCCGATCCGCCAATATCGCCACGGCGTGAACCAGACATACCGATCCGCCAGAACCTCCGGAACAAGGTCGACGCCATGGGTGCCGAATGGTCCGCAGCGCAGAACCCTGAAAAATCCCATCCAGCCGCCGGCCCAAAGACCATGGCGGGCGATCGCCTCATGCGCATATTCCGAGCAGGTCGGCAGATGACGGCAGGAATTGCCGATGAAGCTGGACAGCGTCAGTTGATAGAGGCGCACCAGCGACGTGCCCAACACCCGGCCGGGGGTCTTGCGCCACGGGCCGGACCAGTTGCGGCCTTGCCGCGGCGGCCCGGCTGTATGTGCATGCCCATGCTGGTCGCCCACTGCGATCTCCGTCTTTCCACACGATAGATGTGGGCTTCATCGGGAGAACGCAATCCCGCCCCTGCTTGCTGAGCTTTCACGGGCGGAAGCGGCGAAGTGGCTGCCGATCAGCCGGCGGTGCCCACCGGCAGGGGCTAGGCTGCTCTTCGTGGTGCTTTCGACAGGTTTTTTCGTCACGCCACTGAAACGTTGCAATCCGCATCACATCGCCAAAAATCTCCAGCAACTGGATCATGGCCGTATCTCCTTGGCGACGAGTAGACCGCCGCTGGCCTTCGCCTTCAAACGAGTATAATTTCCACTTCGGATAATCCTGGGTTATGCGAATGAAGCGTGGGCGACTGCCGCTGACGGCCTTGAGGAGCTTTGAAGCAGCCGGGCGGCACCTGAGTTTCAGCAGGGCGGCCGAGGAGCTTTTCGTCTCGCAGGCAGCGATCAGCCGGCAGATCCGCGAGCTCGAGATCTTTCTGCGCCGGCCCCTGTTCGAACGTCACCATCGCCGCGTCGAACTGACCGATGCGGGCCGCCGGCTGCTCAGTCAGCTGGTCAGGAGTTTCGACGCCATCGACGCCCTGCTTTCAGAGTTGGTGGCGGCTCCCGCGCAGACAGTGGTTCGTGTCAGCGTCGAGCCGTCTCTGGCATCGGTATGGCTGGTGCCGCGGCTCAACCGTTTTCGCCAATTGCGGCCCGACATCGACGTCGCGCTCGAAGTCGATCCAAGGCTGATTGAGTTTCGCGGCGACCAGCCTGAGCTTGCGTTACGCTTCAGTGCGCATGCTGTGTCGTGGCCGCGCAGCGAGGCCGAGCAGCTTGCCTCGACGGTCGATTCACCGGTTCTGTCGCCGGCGCTGCTTGCCGCGGGGCCTCCCCTCGACAAGCCGGCCGACCTTGGCCGCTATACGCTGTTGCATGAGGAAAACCGACAGGGTTGGGCGCGCTGGTTTGAGGCGGCTGGTGTGCCTGCCGACGCCGTGCCCGCGCGCGGTCCCATGCTGGCGGATGCATCGCTTTCGAAGCAGGCCGCCCTGCTCGGACACGGCGTGGCGCTGGGCGATCTCCTGCAGATCGGCGAAGAGCTCGCCTCCGGCACGTTGGTCAAGCCGTTCGACATCGACGTCGCGTCCGGCGCCTATTGGCTGGTGGCCAGAAGCCTGCGCGATCTCCCCGAGCCAGCCGCCGCGTTCGCCGACTGGGTGAGAAGCGAATTCGCCGAAAGCAGACGGCTCCAATAGGCCGCCAAATGGGCTATCAGGCGGCTTCTTCGGCGCGCTTCTTCTCGATCTGACCAATCGCGTCGACCACCGCGTCGAAGGTCAACATGGTCGAGGCATGGCGCGCCTTGTAGTCGCGCACCGGTTCCAGATATTTGAGATCGGCGAAGCGGCCTTCCGGCGGCGCTCCGTTCTCTTTCAGCATTTTCAGCATGGTCTCGCGCACCGCGCGCAATTCGTCGGCCGTAGCGCCAACCACATGCTGCGCCATGATGGAGGACGAGGCCTGGCCGAGCGCGCAGGCCTTCACGTCATGTGCGAAATCGGTAACCACGCCGTCTGCCATATTGAGATCGACGGTAACGGTAGAGCCGCACAATTTGGAATGTGCCCTCGCGCTGGCGTCGGGATGATCGAGCCGGCCGATCCGTGTGATATTTCCGGCAAAACCGAGAATTTTCGCATTGTAGACGTCGTTGATCATTATTTTCCAGTCCGTCGCCGCCAAGCGAACAGCGTTTGCCGCTGACGCGTCTTTCTTTCGCTCGTCATGACCATATATAATGGTGGCAGTCCGGTATCGACAAGGCGACGAAAAGCCCACGTCTTTGCCGCAGTTTGCTCACGCCGCTTACGGGGCTGGAAACCGGGCGAGTTTCCGACGCCGAAAGGTCGTGGTCCGTTCAACTCGTTCCTCCTGAGAGAGGGACTACGGGAGACGCCTTTATGGATGCCGTTATCAAGAAGTTCATGCCCCAGTCGGCCTACATGGAAAAGCCCGTCACCGACCGGCCGAGCGAGGCCGAGGTCGAGGCTGCGGTCCGCACGCTTTTGCGCTGGACCGGCGACAACCCCGATCGCGAAGGGCTGGTCGACACGCCCAAGCGGGTGGCCAAGGCCTATCGGGAAATGTTCGGCGGCTATGACATGTGCCCGGCCGAAGAGCTTGGCCGCACCTTCGAGGAAGTGGCTGGTTACGACGATCTTGTCATCGTCAAGGACATCCAGTTCCATTCGCATTGCGAACATCACATGGTGCCGATCATCGGCAAGGCCCATGTCGGCTATCTGCCGGACGGCAAGGTCGTCGGCCTGTCCAAGATCGCGCGCGTGGTCGATATCTTCGCCCATCGCCTGCAGACCCAGGAAGCCATGACCGCGCAGATCGCCGGCGTCATTCAGGATGTGCTCAATCCGCGCGGCGTTGCAGTGATGATCGAGGCCGAGCACATGTGCATGGCCATGCGCGGCATCCGCAAGCAGGGCTCCACCACGCTGACCTCGACCTTCACCGGCGTGTTCAAGGATACTCCCGAAGAACAGGTTCGTTTCGTCACCATGGTGCGTGGCGGTGGGGTGTAAGCCGCCTCGCCCAGCATCGCCGGACCATGATTCCGAAAGTGGATACCGGTTTTCGGATAGTCATGGTCAAACAGGAAGATAGCCCGGCGATGTCGGCACTGGAATTTCCGAAGGCTCCCTCAGACAAGAAAGCGCTGGAAGAAGGCGGGGTGTTTTCACCGCGCTTCGATGCCGCCGGCCTGGTCACCGTCGTCGTCACCGATGCGGCGGACGGCATGCTTTTGATGGTCGCGCACATGAATGCGCAGGCTCTGGCGTTGACGCTTGAAACAGGTATCGCCCACTACTGGTCGCGTTCACGGAATGCGCTGTGGAAGAAGGGCGAAACGTCAGGCAATCTCCAGCATGTCATCGAGGTGCTCACGGATTGTGACCAGGACGCCATATGGTTGCGCGTCAAAGTGCTAGGCCACGACGCAACTTGTCACACAGGCCGGCGTTCCTGCTTCTATCGGACGGTGGGGCTGATCGACGGCAAGGCGATGCTTGCCGACGATGGCAGCGAGCCCTTGTTCGATGCGGAAAAAACGTATCGGAAGCTCCCGTGAATGACCAGCTTGAACCTTTTGCCCGCAGCCAACCACATAGATTCACCATTTCGATACGGCCCGCCTATATATTAGCTGTGGGACAAGGGAGATCATGATGCTCGAGTGGGCGTCATTGCGTAACAGAGCGGACGTACGAGAGGCGAATGGTCCCGCTTCGTCCGGAGGCGCGTCCGAAACAACATCACCAAAGAAAACTGGCATCTCGCTTGCACTGGGCGGCGGTTGCGCAAGAGGCTGGGCGCATATCGGCGTGCTGCGCGCGCTCGATGAAGCCGGCATCGAGGTTTCGATGATTGCCGGCACCTCGATCGGCGCGCTGGTCGGCGGCTGTTACCTCGCCGGAAAACTGGACGAGTTGGAAGAGTTCGCCCGCAGCCTGACCAGGCGGCGCATCTTCGGCCTGCTCGATCTAAACCTGCGCGGCAGCGGTCTGTTCGGCGGCATGAAGCTGGATGCTCGCCTGCGTGAGCATGTGGCCGGCATTCGCTTTGACGATTTGTCCAAGCCGTTCGTCGCGGTCGCTTCCGAAATCCGCACCGGCCATGAGATCTGGCTGTCGAACGGCTCGCTGATAACAGCCATGCGCGCTTCCTATGCCTTGCCTGGCGTGTTCGAGCCGGTGACTTGCAATGGCCGCGTGTTGGTCGACGGAGCTTTGGTCAATCCGGTGCCGGTGTCGGTCTGCCGTGCCTATGAGCAGCCGCTGGTTGTCGCGGTCAACCTTCATTACGACCTGTTCGGCCGTGCCGCCGTCATCAAGCATAGCGCCGGCGAACTGGTCGTCGAGAACGATGCACCGCGCAGTGGCCAATTCGACCCGGAGCACCGGGCGCATCAGACGCGGCTTGGCATCACCGGCGTCATGGTCGAGGCCTTCAACATCATCCAAGACCGAATCTCGCGCGCCAGGCTTGCCGGCGATCCGCCGGACATGTCGCTGCAGCCCAAGCTCAGCCACATCGGTCTGACCGAATTCCACCGCGCCGATGAGGCGATCCAGATCGGCTATAGGGCAACGATGGCACAGATCGGCGAACTGACCCGGCTTCAGACGGTTCTCGCCTGATCAAAGACGCATCAGGCGCGTGCCGCGTCGACGATGCGGAACTGCACGCTGCGATTGCCGTTCCAGTAATTGCCCGACAATGAGCCGGCGACGTGGATCGTCTTACCGCGGTTCTTGAACAGGAAGTCGCCGAGCACCGTGTCGACGGCACGAAAGGCGATCGCCTGGATGCGACCGCCACTGCCCGACTGGAGGTCGGCGCGGATGTGGTTGGTGCCAACCAGCCGGGCGTCGGCCAGCCGATGGCGAGGCAGCGCGAAAACAGGCGCGACATGCCCTGCACCGAACGGGCCGGCCTTTTCCAGCGCATCCAGCAAGGCCAGCGTCGCACCCTCGGCGGCAAGCGCGCCGTCGATCGCCAGGCTTTCCTCGTCTTGCAATCGGAACACGTCGGCTGCTGCGCGCTCCTCGAAAAATGCCCTGAGCTCGCCGAGCCGCGTGCGCTCGACGGTAATGCCGGCTGCCATGCCATGGCCGCCGCCCTTGACGATCAGCCCGGCATCTGCGGCTTCGCGCACCAGCCGGCCGAGATCGAAGCCCGACACCGAGCGACCTGAACCGGTGCCGGTGCCGGTGGCGTTGAAGGCGATGGCGAAGGCCGGCCGTCGGGCATGGTCCTTGAGCCTGGAGGCAAGCAGGCCGACGATGCCGGGATGCCAGTTGGTGCTAGCGGTAACGACGATGGCCGGCCCGCTGCCGCCGGCAAGCTCGGCATCGGCCTCGGCACGCGCCGCGGCCAGCATCTCGTGTTCCATCAGCTGCCGCTCCTGGTTGAGCCGATCGAGCGTCTCGGCGATGGTGCGGGCCTCGACCGGATCGTCGGTCGCAAGCAGCCGGCTGCCGAGGGCGGCGTCGCCGATGCGCCCGCCGGCGTTTATGCGCGGTCCGATCAGGTAGGCCAGATGGAAGGTGCTGAGCGGCTCGCCGACGCGCGAGACCCGCGCCAGCGCAGACATTCCCTCGTTCTTCTGCTGGCGCGCCACTTGCAAGCCCTTGACGACGAAGGCACGGTTGACGCCGGTGAGCGGCACTACATCGCAGACCGTGGCCAGCGCCACGAGATCGAGCAGCGAGAGCAGGTCCGGCGGCGTGGCGTCGGCCAGCCGGCCGCGCAGGACCTTGGCCGTCTGCACCAGCGCGAGAAAAACCACTCCGGCGGCGCAGAGATGGCCCTGCCCGGAAAGGTCGTCGTCGCGGTTGGGGTTGACCACCGCGTGTGCCGCCGGCAAGGCGCCGCCGACCTGGTGATGGTCGAGCACCACGACATCGGCACCGGCGGCATTGGCCGCGTCGATGGAAGCCGCGCTGTTGGTGCCGCAATCGACGGTGACGATCAGCGTCGCGCCGCGCGAGACGAGCTCGCGCATGCCTTCGGGATTGGGACCGTAACCCTCGAAGATACGATCGGGAATGTAGATTTCCGACGATATCGAGAAATGCGCGAGGAAGCGTTTGAGCAAGGCCGACGAGGCGGCGCCATCGACATCGTAGTCGCCGAAGATCGCCACCTTCTCCCGGGCCATCACCGCGGCGGCTATTCGAATGGCCGCCTTGTCCATGTCAGTCAGCGAAGCCGGGTCCGGCAGCAGGTCGCGGATCGTCGGGTCGAGAAAGCGCTCCGCCTGTTCCGCCGTCACGCCACGTCCGGCAAGCACGCGCGCGACGATATCGGGCACGCCGTGCCCCTGTGCGATGGCAAGCGCGACCATGTCCTGCCGCTCGGTCAGCCGATGTTCCCAGGAAACACCGGTGGCCGACTGTCGGACATCGAGAAAAAGGCGTCTCTCGCCCGTCATGCGAGGCGACGTTTGCGGATGATCATTGCCCACAATATGCGACGGCCAGTCAGGAATGCATCAAAACTTTTCCAGGTCCTGATGCCGGGCCTTGATCTCGCGCACGGTGCGCGACGACGAGCGCAGCACGATCGTGTGCGTTGTGATGTAGTTGCGGCCGAACTTGACCCCTGCCAGCATGTTGCCGTCGGTGACGCCGGTGGCCGCGAACAACACATCGCCGCGCGCCATGTCCTCGGCCCGGTAGACCCGCTTCGGGTCGGCAATACCCATCTTGCCGGCGCGGGCGACCTTTTCGGGCGTATCGAGGATCAAGCGGCCCTGCATCTGGCCACCCGTGCAGCGCAGCGCCGCCGCGGCCAGCACGCCCTCCGGCGCGCCGCCAATGCCGAGATAGATGTCGATGCCGGTTTCCTCGGGATCGGTGGTGTGGATGACACCGGCGACGTCGCCATCGCCGATCAGCCGGATTGCCGCCCCGGTGGCGCGCACGGCGTCGATCAGCTTGCCATGGCGCGGACGGTCGAGGATGCAAGCGGTAACGTCGGACACCGCGACGCCCTTGGCCTTTGCCAGGCTGGCTATGTTTTCGGCCGGCGAGGCATCGATGTCGATGACGCCCTCGGCATAGCCCGGGCCGATGGCGATCTTGTCCATGTAGACGTCGGGCGCGAACAGCAGGCTGCCCTTCTCGGCGATGGCGATCACGGCCAGCGCGTTGGGCAGGTTCTTCGCGCAGATCGTGGTGCCTTCCAGCGGGTCGAGCGCAATGTCGACCGCCGGGCCTTTGCCGGTGCCGACCTCCTCTCCGATATAGAGCATCGGCGCCTCGTCCCGCTCGCCTTCGCCGATCACCACCGTGCCCTTGATGGCGAGGCGATTGAGCTCCTGGCGCATGGCGTCCACCGCGACCTGGTCGGCGGCCTTTTCGTCACCGCGTCCGCGCAGCCTGGCGGCCGCGACGGCGGCGCGCTCGGTGACGCGCACCAGTTCCATGGTGAGTATCCGGTCAAGTCCGGCGATAATGTTGTGGGCCACGTTCATCAGGTCGATCCTCGTTCGCATGCCACCTCCCGCCGGAGGCGCGCCTCTTGTGTCAAACGAGCATGACAACGGCAAGACCTCTCGAAGGTTTTCTCGAAAAGCCTGCAATATCATTCGATTAAACTATGGATAGCACGATTCCGGCGAACTTGGGCCGCTTTCAAAGTAGGTATCGAGATCTAAAACACGGCCAGATATTTCAATAGCGAAACGATGCCGATGATGATGACGATGATCTGCGCGATCTGCCGCATCCTGGCATCCAGCGGCAATCGCTGAATGAGATAAAGCACCAGAATGATCACGAGGAACGTGATCAGAATACCGATCAGGACGGAAGAAGCCATGGTGCTCCCCTGGAAATTGCTCGATGGACAGGTAAGCCGGCAAACCCGGTTCGGTCGTTACCGGATCAATACCAGCGGCGCTGGGTGTCATTCATCGATTGGCCAACGGCGAGGCCGGCCAGAAAACCCAGCAGCCCGATGACGCCGACCACAGCCGTCGTCGTGCCCGGATTTTCCCGCGCGACCTCCGAGACCGCCTGCGCCTGGCTGCGCAACTGCTGAGCCGTTCGCGACGCACGGCTCGCCGCGCTGTCGTAGACATCGGATGCCTGAGCCGAGGCCTCGTCAACCAGTTCCGCACCTCGCTCCGAAAGGCTCTTGTTGATCCTGGTGATCTCCTTGCGCAGATCGGCGATCTGCTTTTCGAGCGTCTTTTGGATGTCGTCGATCTGGGGGGTGTCGGATTTCGATGTTTCGGCCATTGGCATTCCCTCGGTTTGCACCTCGGGAGAACGGCGCTGGCCGGGATTGGTTCCGGCGAGCCAAGCAGCGGCATCGGCCGCAACAGTATCGTCGCAGCAATCCAGTGGTGCGCGACGGAAGGAAATATCTATCCTGCCCGTTCGATCCGGATGACCTGCGGCTTGTCGGTCAGGTGACCATCCTTGGTGATACCGTCCACGGCCTTGCGCACCGCGGCTTCGGTGGTCTCGTGGGTGACGAGGATCACCGTCTTTTGCGCCGCCACTTCGCCGCTGATCGCGTGCTGGACGATCGATTCCAGCGAGATATCGTTATCGGCCATGCGCTTGGCGATGGCCGCGAACACGCCAATGCGGTCATGCACGGTCAGCCGGATGAAATAGCCGCCGGCATGGCTGCGCATCTGCGCCTTCTTGTAAGGCTTCAATTCCCTCGCCGGCCTGCCGAAGACCGGGCCGTGCTGGAAGCCGGGACGGCTCTTTGCGATATCGGCGATGTCGCCGATGACGGCCGAGGCGGTGGCATTGCCGCCGGCGCCGGGGCCGGAGAGCAGCAGTTCGCCGAGGATGTCGGTCTCGATCGCCACCGCATTGATGACGCCGTGGACCTGCGCGATCACCGAGGCTGTCGGCACCATGGTTGGATGCACGCGCTGCTCGATGCCGCTGTCGGTGCGCTGGGCAACGCCAAGCAGCTTGATCCGGTAGCCGAGATCGCCGGCCGCACGGATATCGGCCTGGGTGATGTTGGAGATGCCTTCCATGTAGATGTCGTTGGCGGCGATCTTGGTGCCGAAGGCCAGGCTGGTCAGGATCGACAGCTTGTGCGCGGTGTCATGGCCCTCGATGTCGAAGGTCGGGTCGGCCTCGGCATAGCCCAGCCGCTGCGCGTCCTTGAGGCAGGCATCGAACGAGATCCCTTCGGCCTCCATACGGGTCAGGATATAGTTGCAGGTGCCGTTGAGAATACCGAAGACGCGGGTGACCGAGTTGCCGGCCATCGCCTCTCGCATGGTCTTGATAACGGGAATGCCGCCCGCCACCGCGGCCTCGTAGTTGAGCAGCACGCCCTTCTTCTCGGCGATCTCGGCCAGTGCGACACCATGTTTGGCCAGCAGCGCCTTGTTCGCCGTAACGACATGACGGCCGGCCTCGAGCGCCGTCTTCACAGCCGCAAACGCTGTCCCCTCGTCGCCGCCGATCAGCTCGACGAAAACGTCGATCTCGGCGGCCTGCGCCATCTTGACAGGATCGTCGAACCATTTCGCGGCATTGAGATCGACCCCGCGGTCGCGCTTGGGATCACGCGCCGAAACCGCCGACACGACGATGTCGCGCCCACACTGCCGTGTCAGTTCCGCCGCCTTGTCGCGCAGCACGCGCGCCACTGACGCGCCGACCGTGCCGAGGCCGGCAATTCCAACACGCAGAGCTTCAGCCATGGCCGGCGATGTCCCCCGAAAGATCAAACGAAATTGTGTGCGGAAAGCTTACCGATGGGCGGAAAGCGGCACGACATTGTTGGGTTGCTTGGCGCTGGTCGCCAGGAAGCGCTTGATGTTGCGCGCCGCCTGCCGGATCCGGTGCTCGTTCTCGACCAGCGCGACACGCACGAAATCATCGCCATGTTCGCCGAAGCCGACGCCTGGCGCCACCGCAACGTCGGCATGTTCGATGAGCAGCTTGGAGAATTCGAGCGAGCCGAGATGGCGGAACGGCTCCGGAATCGGAGCCCAGGCGAACATGGACGCAGCCGGAGCCGGAATGGTCCAGCCCGCGCGGCCGAAAGCATCGACCATCACGTCGCGCCGCTTGTGGTAGATGTCGCGCACTTCGGCGATGTCGGCGCCGTCGCCGTTGAGCGCGTGCGCGGCCGCCACCTGGATCGGGGTGAACGCACCGTAATCAAGATAGGATTTCACCCGGGTCAGCGCCGAGATCAGCCGCTCGTTGCCGACGGCGAAGCCCATGCGCCAGCCGGGCATTGAGAAGGTCTTCGACATGGAGGTGAACTCGACGCAAACGTCGATCGCGCCCGGCACCTGCAGCACCGAAGGCGGCGGATTGCCGTCAAAATAGATCTCCGAATAGGCAAGGTCCGACAGGATGATGATGTCGTTCTTCTTCGCGAACGCCACCACGTCCTTGTAAAAATCGAGCGAGGCGACCAGCGCCGTCGGGTTCGACGGGTAGTTGAGGATCAGCGCCAGCGGCTTCGGAATCGAATGGCGGATGCCGCGCTCGACCGCCGGGATGAAACCGTCATCGGGTTCCACCTGCAGCGACCGGATGACGCCGCCCGACATAATGAAGCCGAAAGCATGGATCGGGTAGGTTGGATTCGGACACAGGATCACGTCGCCAGGCGCGGTGATCGCCTGCGCCATGTTGGCGAAGCCCTCTTTCGAACCCAGCGTTGCCACCACTTGCGTATCGGGATTGAGCTTCACGCCGAAGCGGCGCTGATAGTAAGCGGCCTGGGCGCGGCGCAGGCCCGGAATGCCGCGCGAGGAGGAATAGCGATGGGTGCGCGGATCGCGCACCACTTCGCACAATTTGTCGACGATTGCCTTGGGCGTCGGCAGGTCCGGATTGCCCATGCCGAGATCGATGATGTCGGCGCCGCGCGAGCGGGCGCTGGCCTTGAGCCGGTTGACCTGCTCGAAGACATAGGGCGGAAGCCGGCGGACCTTGTGAAACTCTTCCATGGCAGTTCCAGACATCACTTGGCGTTTGGCAAGGCGCGCCGTGTCGGCAAGTGCCTTGGGCGCGCGCTATATACTTATTTGCAGGTAGGGTCGAGGGTGGGGTCGCATTTGCCTTCGATCTGCTTCAGCGTCTGGGTGCCATGCTTGCTGGCCAGGTCCGTCAGCGCCGCTTGATTGGTGACGTTGGGGACGCCGCCATTGGCTGCCTGCGCGCTTTCGTCCCCCTTCAATTCCGCGAGCCTGGCATTCCTCTCGGCATCGGTAAACTGTTTGGCTGCCACTTTCGGCGGGATGTTCAGGTTCGGAAAGGTGCCGGTATCCTTCGGTCCCGCTGATGTGGCGATGGGCACCGGGCCGCTGGTATTGGTGCTCGAGCAGGCCCCAAGGCACATCAGGGCAATTGCCGCACCGATGCGGCAAAAACGACAGGCGCCGAAAAAAACAGTCTCGCCAATGTTAATCGTCATATTGTTTCCTTGGCAGCCGGGGTAGAGCGAGGTTGGACCCGGTCGGATGTCCCATGGTAATATGTCAAGAAAACGCTTCGGGAGGAACCCCGCGCACCATGTCCAAAACACCCGATTCGGGCAAAGCGGAAGATGGCGGACCTTCGACGGTCGAGCAATATCTGGTGAAGGATCCGGAACGCTTCGCCCTGAACATGGCGCGCATGATCGAGCAGGCCGGCAAGGCGGCTTCCGCCTGGGCCGAGCCGCGCGAGAAGGGCGAAGTGCGCGACCACGTCGCCGAACCGGTCGTCGACATGGTGAAGACCTTTTCCAAGCTCAGCGAATACTGGCTTGCCGACCCGCAACGCGCGCTCGAAGCACAGACGCGGTTGTTCGCCGGCTACATGACGGTTTGGGCGAACGCCATCCAGCGCGTCAGCCCCGATGCCGAGCGAACCGAGGACGCGGTCAAGCCGGAGCGCGGCGACAAGCGTTTCCAGGATCCGGAATGGGGCCGCAACGCCTTCTTCGATTTCTTGAAACAGGCCTATCTCGTCACCTCGCGCTGGGCGGCTGATCTTGTCGAGCACGCCGAAGGCCTGGATGACCACACCCGCCACAAGGCGAGCTTCTACGTCAAGCAGGTGTCCAACGCCATCTCGCCGTCAAATTTCATCCTGACCAATCCGGAACTGTTTCGCGAAACGATCGCCTCGAACGGCGAAAACCTTGTACGCGGCATGAAGATGCTGGCCGAGGACATCGCCGCCGGCAAGGGCGACCTGAAGCTGCGTCAGGCCGACTACTCGCCCTTCGAGATCGGCCGCAACATCGCCACCACCCCCGGCAAGGTGGTCGGCCGCAGCGACGTCGCCGAGATCATTCAATACGATCCCGCCACCGAGACGGTGCTGAAACGGCCGCTGCTGATCTGCCCGCCCTGGATCAACAAGTTCTACATACTCGACCTTAACCCGCAGAAATCCTTCATCCGCTGGGCGATCGAACAGGGCCACACCGTGTTCGTCATCTCCTGGATCAACCCTGATGAACGCCACGGCATGAAGAACTGGGAGGCTTATACAAGAGAGGGGCTGCAATACGGCCTCGACACTATCGAGAAGGCCACAGGCGAGAAAGAGGTCAACGCTATCGGCTACTGCGTCGGCGGCACGTTGCTGGCGGCGGCACTTGCCCTGCTGGCGCAGGAGGGTGACGATCGCATCAAATCGGCGACCTTCTTCACCACCCAGGTCGATTTCACCTATGCCGGCGACCTCAAGGTGTTCGTCGACGAGGAACAGGTCGCGGCGGTGGAAAAGGCGATGAACGAAAAGGGCTATCTCGACGGCACCAAGATGGCGACCGCCTTCAACATGCTGCGCTCGGGCGACCTGATCTGGCCCTATGTCGTCAACAACTACATGCGCGGCAAGGATCCCCTGCCCTTCGACCTGCTTTACTGGAATGCCGATTCGACACGCATGGCGGCGGCCAACCACTCCTTCTATTTGCGCAACTGCTATCTCGAGAACAACCTCTCGCGCGGCAGGATGGAACTTGCCGGACGCACCGTTTCGCTCGCCGATATCAAGATCCCCATCTACAACCTCGCCTCCAGGGAAGACCACATCGCTCCCGCGCTGTCCGTCTTCCTCGGCTCGAAATATTTCGGTGGCGAGGTCGAATACGTGATGGCGGGCTCCGGTCATATCGCCGGCGTCGTCAACCCGCCCGCATCGGGCAAGTACCAGTACTGGACCGGCGGCAAGCCGGAGGGCGACTTCGGCGAGTGGATCGCAAGGGCCACCGACCATCCTGGCTCCTGGTGGCCGCACTGGCAGAGCTGGATAGAGGCCAAGGACAACAATCGCGTGCCCGCCCGCAAAGCAGGCAAGCATATGAAAACTTTTGGTGATGCCCCCGGCACCTATGTCAAGGTGCGTGTGTAACCGACTGTAATGTCTGGTGAGTTGACGGACCCGTAAAAGCGGGCGAAATGGTGTCGTCAACCATCTTGCCGCCTAAATTCGGCAATTGCCGCAAAAATACTTCCAGGCTTGCTGATTTGACACAGGTCTCGTTTCCGGATCGGAGACAAGGGGCACCTCGACGCAGCCGTTCGGACGCCGCGCCAAGGATATACCGATCGGATATCGAGGGGGAATTTGACTTTGAAATCAGCAGGGTGGAGCCTCGCGAAGGGAGAACGCCGCACCATTGCGGCGGCGCTCTGCTCCGTGCTCCTGGCCTCCTGCACCTCGGCCGGCGACCCCACAATGTCGGTTGGCATGCCCGGCTACAATGCCTCCGCGTCGGACATCAATGCAGCCTCGACAAACAAGCCGATCGTGGCCGGCGATTCGTCGTCGCAGACGGCGACCACGCAGACCACCGTGATGGCGGAAGGCGACACAGCGCTGCCCGAGACGGTCGCCTACGTGCCGATTACCAAGCCGCAGGCGGCCTTCCCGCTCACCGCGCCGGCTGAAGCTGAAACGATTGCCGGAAACACGCCGCAATCGCTGGAGCAGCAGCCGCAGACGGCGCAGCAGACCGATGCGGCGGCGCAGAAGATCGCCGCCGCCGACGCGGCCGTGACGGCGCCGAAGCAGGCCGCCACACCGGCGATGAACAATCCGGTCTATGTGACCGCTGGCGAGGCGCAGCAAGCGGAGGCGCCGAAGAAAAGGGGTTTCCTGGCCTCGATGTTTGGCGCCACGCCGGCTTCGGCGAAGCCCGCTCCACTGGTCAACACGCGCGCAGGCGAACAGCCGGCTGTGCAGGCCAAGCCCGCCCCGGCGGCGGCAAAGCCGATCATTACACTGGCCTCGGCCGATTCCACGGCGAAACCGGTGCAGCTGGCTTCGCTCGGCGACGACTCAGGTCACATCACCGGCAGCGATGCCCTGCCGGGCGTCCGCCAGACGGCGCTGTTCGAGATCAAGCGCAAATCCGGCCTCGACGACGAAAGCGACGTCGACCTCAACGAGGATGAAGGTTCGGGCGGCCTCTACCAGGTAGCTTCCGCCGCCGGCATGGCGCGCCTGGCGCCCAACGGGCTCTTGAAGCAGAACGAGAGTGTCGACGTGGCGTGCCTCAAGCCCTCGCTGGTGCGCGTGCTCAAGACGATCGAAGGCCACTACGGCCGCAAGATGGTCGTCACCTCCGGCTATCGCGACCCCGCCCGCAACCGCCGTGCCAACGGCGCCAAGAATTCGCTGCACATGTATTGCGCCGCCGCCGACATCCAGGTGCCGGGCGTCTCGAAATGGGAGCTGGCGAGCTACGTCAGGACGATGCCCGGCCGCGGCGGCGTCGGCACCTACTGCCACACCGAATCGGTCCACGTCGACGTCGGCCCCGAGCGCGACTGGAACTGGCGCTGCCGCCGGCGCAGCGGTGGCGAAGGCTGACCAGGGCCGGTTCGGCTGGACGCGCTAACACCGTGGTCCAAACCTCCGCGATTGCTCTCCTTCGCAAAGAGCGAGGTGAGTTCTGGGTTTGGCACGGGCACATGCAATCTGTTCTTAAGGCTTAGTCATCTCCTTCTTGAGACTTAGCTTAATTATGGCGCGGTAGTTTTTGATCCCAGCAGCAAGAAGCCGGGTTTCCCACCTTCCCGCTTACCTCTTTTCTTCAGGTTGACAGTGATATCCTTGAGGGGGAGCTTTCCACTCAGGATTTGTTAATCATGCTCGGGGATTGGAATGCACAAGGTCGTCGCGGCGATTGCTGTGCTTGTGCTTGCGTTGGTGGCGGACATGGGTTCGATATCGCCATCCTTCGCTCAGCAACGCTGCACGGAAATCGGATTTCCAGACAAAGACACGGCCGGTCAGAGCGGCCTCGCGCCTGTCGATAACTGCTATGAGCTCGACGCCCAGGCTGCTGCCGCTTCATCGGACGCCCGGGCCGGAACGCCATTTCGCGATTGCGAACATTGCCCTGAAATGGTCCCGCTGCCTCCGGGCAGCTTCATGATGGGCGCAAGCCAGAAGGAGATGAAGCGGCTCAGATATGGGCAATGGGCGACGCCTCAACATGAGGTAACGATCGGCTATCCGTTCGCCATCGGTCGCTTCGAGATCACCGTTGATGAGTTTGACGCCTATGTGAAGGAAACCGGTGCTGGGGTCGGCGGCAAGTGCGGTATACGTACGATCGAAAGCGGCCCGAACAAATTCAAATATAGCGGCACACCCGTCCCCGGCGGCGACAAGACTGAATCCGCGCCATACGCCATCTATATCAGCGACGGCTCCTACGCGCAGCCGGGATTACCTGTGACAGGACGGCAACCGGCCGTATGCGTTTCCCGCAACGACATGAAAGACTATCTCGACTGGCTCTCCATGATGGCGAACAAACACTACCGGCTGCCGACAGAAGCGGAGTGGGAATACGCTTGTCGGGCGGGAACGGATTCGTTCAATTATTGGGGCGATGACTTCAAGCAGACATGCGATTACGCGAACTTCGCAGACCGCAAGTCCGGCTATCAGGCAGGCATGGCTGCCTCCTGTTCGGAGAAAATACATCCTGACTGGACCGCCGAGGTCGGTTCCTACAAGCCCAACTCATGGAGTCTTTACGACATGGGCGGTAACGCCCAGGAAGCCGTCGAGGACTGCTTTCACAAGAGCTACCAAGGGGCGCCCGCTGACGGTTCGCCTTGGACGGAGCCGGACTGCGTTCTCTTCGCGGCGCGCAGCGGCGACTATGAGTTGACGCAGTTCTCCATGCGTGGCTCAGAGCGGTTGCTGTTCGGATACACCGACGATACCGATGACGGCATGTGGAACCGGGATGAAGGATCCGATGAACGCTTCAACGTCATGGGTTTCCGTGTGGCCTTGTCGCTCGACGATAAGAGCTGGGACAAGACCGCGCGAGCTGCTGCGCCCGAAAAACTGGCAGAAGTGAAGGTTGCGGCCGCTGCATCACCGACCACAACAGACAGTGGTCCGCAATATGACCACCTGCCCGCCGCGGTCAAAACCTACGTCGAGGATATCCGCAACAGCTGCAAGGACCATGACGCGAGCGGCATCCCTGCCAACAAGATGTCGGGCGTCCGACCGATTTCGCTTGTCGACGGCACGCCAGCCCTTCTCATCGAGAATGAAACCTTATGCTCCGGCCATTACCCGGGCGCGAATTGCAGCAATCGCGGGTGCGATGTGGTGGTCATGGTCGAAGGGAACGGCGGTTGGAAGGAAATCTTCCACGAGCATCTGTACGACGACACCTTCGACATCGGCGAGGACAAAAAGCTGAGTTCGATTTCAGCGACAATCTATGCGGGCGACCCGCATTGTGGTCCCCCTCCGAACGCCAAATTCATGTCCAGCGACAGCTGCGATGTCGTGATCCACTATGAAAACCAGGGCTGGATTTGGCGAAAGGCCCAACATGCGGCGACGTCGCGCGTCACCGGCGGCCAGATAGGGACGGACACCGCACCTTCGACCACAGAGAATTGCGGCGGCTCATATGTCTTCGTGCAATTGGTCACGTTCCTGTACGATCCTCTGCTCGGCCCGAAGGTGGATCGACAAATGCTCGAGGCAAAGGGTGACGCTGCCTCCTGGTACGACGTGGAATGCGATGCGGCTGGGAGGCCCTCGATCTTTACCCGCTACGAGTTTGGCAAGAAGACCGGTCTGACAGCCGTGGAATACGACGGTCAGTCGAACCATGTGGCGCGGCAAGTCGCGAAAGGTCCGGACGGAAATGTGCTCGATACCAGCGTGATTGCGCGCAATGCAAAGATGCAGCCCGCTAGAATCGAGGTCCTGAATGCAGATGGCGTAGCCGAAAAGGTCGGCCTCTTCAGCTATCGCGATGACTTCGTCGATCTGAACATTACGGAGGTGAAAAGCGGCGCATCACTATGGCATGCACGTGAATGGTTCGATGACAGCGGAGCCCTTACCCGAGCATACTGGTACTATCCGAGGTTTTGGTATGACTATCACTACGATCCGAAAACGAGCCTTTATCCGGTGCACGACAAGTATGACGGTGACCTGAAATTCGAGACAACGAAGTACGAATATGACGAGTTCGGGAATACCCTGTCCCGCAGGTCTACATGCATTGTCGACACGTGCGACACGGTGACAAATTTCGGAAAATACGACCACGGCCATCTGGCACACGAAGAGGCGAAACTCAAAAGCGGAGACCAGCTTGTCTGGGAGAACGCGTACGATGCCGAGGGCCGACTGGCGGTGTCGCACCTGAATGCGAACGGACGTTTCGTTATCAAGTTCGTTGTTGAACGAGATGGACCTTTGGTCAAACAGACGGTTGCCTATTCCCCGAAGGGCAAGAAGCTCTTCGTCTATGATCGCGCGGAGACGGTATACATAACCAGAAACGGATCCCCGGTGAATGGCGGCAAATACAAGCGCTTTACGAAACACGATGTCTGGTGAACAAACCGATGTCACTGTTGAGCGACATGCATTTGCATCGGGCCGCTTCCGCAATCGTCTGAAAAGTGCCCGGAAATCCACGCAGCGGCTGGTGACGGCCGCCAGAAAAATTGCCGCTGGCGCTGCGTGAATCACTCGCTTCGGCAGGCAGGAAAAAAGTTGTCCAAGCCGGCACCTGACGGGTTGCCGGTTGCGCACAACGTCAGTATAAGCCGCTTTCATCTGAGCGCGCCCATCGTCTAGCGGTCAGGACACCGCCCTTTCACGGCGGTAACAGGGGTTCGATTCCCCTTGGGCGTACCAGCTTCACTCGATGTCCCCTCCGCTCCTTTCGGCGTCAAGAGCTATTGCGCCGGACAGGGTAACACCCCCTTCCGAAACGTCATTTTACGTGTTGACCATTCCGCCGCCTCGACCTTGTCGAGGGCAAGGCTCGATGGTTAAATCGGCTTTCCCAGGGGATGCTAATATGGCAGTTCACCTTTCGGCGGATGCTCGAGCTCCTGCGGCGACGCCGCCACAAAGATATCTCTTTGGCCCGCTGGCCGACTTCCTCATGCTTGGCGGCAGCGCATTCCTGATTTTGCCGGCCCTGTTCTTCGTGCCTACCAAATACGACAGCCTTGTTGCGGCGGCGATGTTTTTCCTGGCCTACTTGATAAACTATCCGCATTTCGCCCACTCTTACCAACTCTTCTATCGCAATTTTGGAAGCAAGGTGCGCGGCGAGGGATACGACAGGGGCCTCCAGATCCGCTACATTTTCGCCGGCATTGTCGTTCCCCTGCTCATGGTCGGGTTTTTTGCTTACGGCTCGATAACGGCGAACGCCCGGCTGCTCGGAAACGCAGCCAACGCGATGTTCTTTTTCGTGGGCTGGCACTACGTCAAGCAAGGCTACGGCATGTTGATGGTGGACGCCGTGTTGAAGCGCAGGTTCTTCACCAATCCGGACAAGAAAATCTTGCTGGTCAACAGCTATGCCGTATGGCTGTTCGCATGGCTTCAGACGAACACGGCGGTCAGCCAAGCAAAATATTACGGCTTGGAATATTATACGTTTGCCACGCCTGCGTGGCTCAACACGATTGCGCTGTCGGCCGCGGCCGCTTCCACGGCCGCCACCGTCGTGATGCTGATCAATCGCTGGAGTAAAAATGGCGGCAGCCTGCCGTATAACGGCGTCGTCGCTTATATCGCGTCCCTATATCTTTGGATCCTGGTCGTGAGAATAAACCCGCTCTGGCTGCTCGTGGTGCCGGCTCTCCATTCGCTACAGTACCTGGCCGTGGTCTGGCGCTATCAAAGCAATGTCGAGCGTGACGGTCCCGATGCACAAAAGGTTCCGGACTCCAGAATCCTGTCCGTTCTTGGTCCGATCTACAGGACGCGAGTCCTGGGGTTCGTCGTCGCCGGCGGGATCCTCGGCGGTCTCGGTTTCTGGCTGATCCCGGCGGCATTGACTGCCTTGATCCCTTACGACAAGGAAGTCCTGGGTTCGTCGCTGTTCTTCTTCATAGTGCTGATCTTCATCAACGTGCACCACTACTTCCTTGACAACGTCATGTGGCGACGCGGCAACCCCGAAGTTTCAAAATATCTGTTACGCTAGCGGTGGCATGGACCGGCTGTGGGACGCCTTGCGGAGCACTTCAGGCGGAAAGAATTGGCATCGGCTCAGCGGCCGCGCCGGCCGATATCTCTTTTTGCACGGCGAAGAAGAACCTGCGCACCTCGTCGCTGGCCGCCGCCCTGTCCGTGCCTGACCTGACGACGAGATCGAACAACTCCGTCGCCTTGGCCCTCCAGAACGAGGTGGCGCTGTCGCCATGCAAACTGTCGAGCCTGGCAGCCACCTCCCGAACCAGGAATGCCTGACGGTCGATCGGGAATGCACGGATTTTTTCTGGGGACATCTTCCGAACCACGAGACTGACGCAACGAATCAACCATTGCCGAACAAGCATGGCGTAGCCGCGAAAGTGGAAACGGAAGCTTAATGGCATCGGCATCGATGCGCCGTTCGGCCAGGAGAACGAAGAGCGCAGCGCACCTCAGGCTTGCAGCCCTCTCGCCTGGCCACCGCGCTTGCGCGGCGCCATCATGTCCCGGGCCATCAGCCCGGTCACCCGGCAGAACGCCATGAACGCCCGGCAGGCATCCTCGGTCTTGACCACGTCCACGGTGGCGCCGAAGCAGGCGTTGAAGGCCTTCTGGTAAATCGGGCCTTGCCGGCGCAGCGGCCAGGCCTGGAGAAAATCAAGGGCCTGTTCGACGCTGTAGATCTCCTCGACAGGCAGGCCGGGTCCGGGCGCGATACGCACCGGCACCTCGAATTGCAGTCTGTCCATCCGCCATCTCCCGAACTGTCGTCACCAGCGGCAACGCCATCCGTCGTAAAAAGTTGCTCTGGCCTGTCGCTACCGCAGGAATGTGGCGTCTCCGCGGTCATGGACGTTTTGCCGCAGCCGCCGCAAGCAAGCGCCAAGGCGCCCGGCCTTGTCGAACGCGGGCGCCTTGGCGGTCCGGCTACTGGTTGGCGGGATCGGTCTCCGCACCGAAGGCCATGCGCACCGCCGTAAGCAGCACGAGAGCAGACGGCACAGCGAAAATCCCGCCAAGGACAAGTGCCCCTGTCGCCGAAAGGCCGAGCGTCTCCGTCAGCGCCCAGTAGACGGTTCCGATACAGATGAGCGCCTGGACGGAAAGGAAAATGGCGGCGCAGGCCGCGCGCGAAAGGCTCTTGAGTGTCTTGATACGTTGCATGGAAACAATCCGGAAATGACGCGCTACGCACCGCTGCGCGACCGAAGCCGCCGCGCGGATCGAGGCGCGAACAGGAAGTGGTTTGAGTGAAGGAGCGGTTGAAACCGCTCAGGCCGGAACCGATGGCGGCGCGCGCGGCTGATTGGCAGTCGCCCACGGTGTGCGGGCGTCCCCGTCGGCGGCGACGACCTCTGCCGGCGGAACCGAAACAAACCAGGAAAAGACGGTGTCCCGAGCCGACAGGGCCGGATGGCCGCCGGCGAACTTAACCAGGGCCGGCCGGCCGGAACGAACTTCCAGCGCCTGCGCCTTGCCGGTGATGCGCAGCAGCGCCGCCGCTTCGCCGGACCGCTCCACGCCGGCGCTGGCGACACCGGAGGCTGCTCCGGCAAAGACGGGCACCTCCGCCCGGCCAAGCGACAGCATCGCCAGCAGCACAAGGCTCATCAGCAATGAGCAGGCCGCCTTCAACGGCGCTTCAGGCAATCTGGCGTGCTCGACGCTCATGAAATCTCCAAAAACCTCCCTCGCCCTACCGCACGGTCGACTGAAAGGGAAGGAACAAGGGCGTCAAGGACACCGGGGCGCGCCGAATATCCCTGCCGCTTGGTCGTGTCCGGGCAGTTCTTCCTTGAACCTTTTGCCCTCAAGTGCCAAATCTGGGGAGATTTTCACGCCGGCTCCCTTGCAGAGCCACACCGGCAAGACGGACACCAATGGTCACTTATCTCGACGCCGCCACGGCACCGCTCAGAAACACCGGCCAGATCCGCCTCTATGGCGAGGAAGGTTTTGCCGGCATGCGCAAGGCATGCGACCTCACGGCGCGCTGCCTCGACGAACTGGTGCCGATGGTTGCGCCCGGCGTCACCACCGACACCATAGATCGTTTCGTTTTCGAGTTCGGCATGGATCATGGCGCGCTGCCGGCGACGCTCAACTACCGCGGCTACACCAAGTCTTCCTGCACCTCGATCAATCATGTCGTCTGCCATGGCATCCCCGACAACAAGCCGCTGAAGGATGGCGACATCGTCAACATCGACGTCACCTACATCCTCGACGGCTGGCACGGCGATTCCTCGCGCATGTACCCCGTCGGCACCATAAAACGCGCGGCGGAACGCCTGCTCGAAGTCACCCACGAATGCCTGATGCGCGGCATTGCCGCGATCAGGCCTGGCGCCCGCACCGGCGCCATTGGCGCGGCGATCCAGAGCTATGCCGAGGGCGAGCGCTGCTCGGTGGTGCGCGACTTCTGCGGCCACGGCGTCGGCCAGTTGTTCCACGACGCGCCCAATATCCTGCATTATGGCAGCGCCAATGAGGGCGTCGAGATGCGGCCCGGCATGATCTTCACCGTCGAGCCGATGATCAACCTCGGCCGGCCGCATGTGAAAGTCCTGTCGGACGGCTGGACGGCGGTGACACGCGACCGCTCGCTGTCGGCGCAATACGAACACACGATCGGCGTGACTGACACCGGCTGCGAGATCTTCACGCTCTCCCCCAAAAAGCTCGACCGCCCCGGCCTGCCAGCCTAATGTTTCGTTCTCCCGGCGCTCGCGGTCGGGGAGCTGGGGGGCAGACGAGATGTCAGGTGACGACGACGAGCGCAGTTTCTTTGCAGAAAAGCCTGCGCAGCTTTCCGCGACCATGCACTCTCCTGGGACAGCCCGGCCTCCTGCGAAGGCCGGCAGGATCGAGGAGAAGCCGCATTATCTCGGCCACCGCGACCGTTTGCGCGAACGCTTCGCCTCGGCAGGTTCGGACGCCCTGCCCGACTATGAGCTTCTGGAACTCCTGCTCTTCCGCCTGATCCCGCGCGCCGACACCAAGCCGGTCGCCAAGGCGCTGCTCTCCCGCTTCGGTACCCTGGCCGAGGTGCTTGGCGCGCCCGTCGGCCTCCTCCAGGAGGTCAAGGGCGTGGGCCCGGTGGTAGCGCTCGACCTGAAGGTCATTGCGGCGACGGCCCAGCGCATGGCGCGCAGCGAGGTCCATGGCCGCGAAATCCTCTCCTCTTGGCAGCAGCTTCTCGACTATTGCCGGTCAGCCATGGCCTTCGAGGCGCGCGAGCAGTTCCGCATCCTGTTCCTTGACAAGAAGAACACGCTGATTGCCGACGAGGTGCAGCAGACCGGCACTGTTGACCATACGCCCGTCTATCCGCGTGAGGTGGTCAAGCGCGCTCTCGAACTGTCGGCGACGGCAATCATCCTGGTGCACAACCACCCGTCGGGCGATCCGACGCCATCGCGTGCCGATATCGAGATGACCAAGGAGATCATCGACGCGGCCAAGCGGCTGGGCATTTCCGTGCATGACCACATCATCATCGGTCGCAAGGGCTATTCCAGCATGAAGGGCTTGCTGCTGATCTAGATCATCGGCTCGGCGAAGCTATCCGAATGAAAGCAGGCAATTCGCCGGCCCGGTCTTTCGGCTCAAGAATTTGAAAATCGTTCAATTCTGGAACGAATGGCCCGAAATTGAGGCCATATCGCCATAGTTTTCCAAATTCACTCGCAGATTCCAGACCTTTTAGAACATAATTCCGTTGAGGGGCGGCTTTTCCGTTGATACCGTTTGAAACGCTTCAATTGGAACCTGCCGTTGCAACGCAAGCGCCCGACCATAGCGGATGTCGCACGCGCCGCCGGTGTCTCCATCGGAACGGTGTCGAACTTCATCAATGGGACCGCCGGCCTGAAGGAGGCCACGCGCGAACGCATCGAAAAGGCGATCGCCACGCTGATGTACCGGCCGAGTTCGTTTGCGCGCTCGCTGCCGGGCCGCGCGCCCCACAGGCCGAAGAATCTCGATCATCTGCCGAGGCTCCTGGTCGCGGGCCGGGTCAGTGTCGACTTTCTCTGCCGCGTCGACGTCCTGCCGCATCGCGACGACCGCATCACAGCCAGCCATATCGAGAAGGCGCTGGGCGGGCCCGCGGCCAATCTCGCGGTTGCCGCCGCCGGTGTTGGGGCGCCCTACGCTCTCGACGTGGAACTGGCGACGGCGGTCGGCGAAGACCCGGAGAGTGACTGGGCGCTCGGCGCGCTTTCCAAACTGGGCGTCCACGCATTGCCGATCCGCAACACGCCCAACAACCGCCTTTCGCAGGCCATCGTGATCATCGAGCGCAATGGCAGCCGCACGATCATCAGTGAACCGTTCGAACTCGGCGAGATCGATCTGACCGCCAATCTGGACATCCAGCCCGAACCGCGCCCGGCCTGTCTTCACATCGAAGGCTTCCACTACGAAACGATGACCGCTTCCATCGCGCGCTTTCATCAGGCCGGCTGGAGGGTGAGCCTGCATTCGGCCGGCCTGCCCAAGAGCGCACGCACGCCTGAAACCTTCACGCAGATGGTCCGGCACATCGACCTGACCTTCATCAACGATGTGATGATGCGGGAGATTTTCGACTTTCGCTCCAGGATGGCGACGATGATCGAAGAGGTGCGGCTGATGCTGGCGCGCATCAAGCCGCGCGGAACGGTCGTGCTCACTCTCGGCGAGTTTGGCGCGGTCGTCTTTCCGGCGAATGGCGGACCGCAGATCGAGGTGCCGGCACTGCCTGTCGACCGCGTCGATGCGACGGGCGCCGGCGACAGCTTCGCCGGCATATTCCTAAGCCTCTGGCTGCATGGTGCGTCGCTGGACGACGCCGCCCGCCATGCGGCGATCGGCGCGAGCCTGACGACCACGGTCGAAGGCGCACAGGGCTACATCGCGGATTTCGCGACTTTGAAGGCTGCCGCTTTGGCGAACAACGCCATGTTGGCAAGCTGAACCAACAACTTACGGGAACCCAGGAGAGTATTGGTCATGGCGAAAACAAGAGTGCTTCTGGTCGGCGAGAGCTGGATGAGTTCGGCGACCCACTACAAGGGGTTCGATCAGTTCGGCAGCGTCACCTTTCACCTGGGCGCGACGCCGCTGGTCGATGCCTTGAAGAGCAGCGAATTCGACCTCGACTACATGCCGGCCCATGAAGCCGTCGAAAAGCTGCCTTTCACCACGGAGGGCCTGTCGCAATACAAGGCCATCATCCTCTCCGACATCGGCGCGAACTCGCTGCTGCTTCACCCCGATGTCTGGCTGCACGGCAAGACAGTGCCCAACCGGCTCAAGCTTCTGCGCGACTGGACGCAGGCCGGTGGTGGCATGGTCATGATCGGCGGCTATTTCTCTTTCCAGGGCATCGACGGCAAGGCGCGCTGGCACCGCACGGCCGTCGAGGAGGCGCTGCCGGTAACCTGCCTCCCCTATGACGACCGGCTCGAGATTCCCGAAGGGTTCCGGCCTGAAATCACCGGTCCCAAGGATCACCCGATCTTTGCCGGCATCGAAGGCGAATGGCCGCTGCTGCTCGGCGCCAACGAGGTCGTCGCTCGCGATCGCGATGACGTCGAAATCCTCGCACGGTTGCCGCAGGATCACGGCGGTCATCCGCTGCTGGTCACCGGCCGCCATGGCCAGGGCCGCACGCTGGCCTGGACGTCGGATATCGGCCCGCATTGGCTGCCCAACAGCTTCGTGGAATGGCCGGGCTATGCGCGTCTTTGGACCAACGTGCTGCGCTGGGTCAGCAAGGCCGTCTAGCCGACCAGCAACCGCCGGGGAACCGCCATGACAGAACCGTTTCTTGTCGCCAGAAATATCGCAAAGCGCTTCGGCGCCCTGACTGCGCTTGCCGATGTCGACCTGGAAATCCGCTCCGGCGAGGTGCTGGCGCTTCTCGGCGACAACGGCGCCGGCAAATCCACCTTCATCAAGATCCTGGCGGGCGCCCATCCGCCCAGCGATGGAAAGCTTCTCATCGAGGGCAATCCGGTGGCTTTCTCCTCGCCCAAGGATGCGGCGTCGTCGGGGATCGCGACGATCTTTCAGGAACTGGCGCTCTCGGAAAACCTGTCGATTGCCGAAAACGTCTTTCTCGGCCGCGAATTGAAACGCTCCATTTTGGGTATTCCCTTCCTGAAGCGCAAGGAAATGCGCCAGCGCGTCGACGGCCTGCTGAAAGAGCTCGACGCGCATATTTCCGATCCGGAAGCACCCGTCGGCAGCCTGTCCGGCGGTCAGCGCCAAGCCGTGGCCATCTGCCGGGCCCTCAATCTGAATGCCAGGCTGGTCATCATGGACGAGCCGACGGCGGCCCTTGCCGTCGCCGAAACCCGCAAGGTTCTGGCACTGACGCGGCGGCTTGCCGCGCGCGGTTGTGCCGTCGTCCTCATCAGCCACAACATTTCCGAAGTGTTCGAGGTCGCCGACCGCATCGTGGTGTTCCGGCGCGGCCGCAAGGTGGCCGAACGGCTGGCGGCCGAGACCAATCACGAGGAAGTCGTTTCGCTCATAACAGGCGCTCATCCCGACGTGCGGGCGCTTGAAAAATCAAACTGAAATGCACGTCCATTCCAGAGAGGATAAACCAATGCTTTCTCAACTCAAAAAAGCGCTCGCCGTTTCCGTGCTGTCACTCGTGGTCGCCACGGCGGCGCATGCCGCCGACAAGCCCAAGGTCGCCTTCGTCCCGCAATTGATCGGCATACCCTATTTCAATGCCATGGAAGCCGGCGGCAATCGCGCCGCGAAGGACCTGGGCGTCGATTTCATCTATTCCGGCCCCGTCGACACCAACCCGGTCGATCAGTTGCAGATCGTGCAGAACCTGATCGACCAGGGTGTCCAGGCGATCTCGGTCAGCGTGCTGGATGCGTCCAGCATCGCGCCCGTCGTCGAGAGCGCCAAGGCCAAGGGCATCAAGCTTTTCACCAGCGACAGCGATGCACCCGACAGCGGCCGTGCCGTCTATGTGGCGCAGGCGACCGACGAAGGGCTCGGCACGACGATCATCGATGAGTTGGTGAAGCGCGTCGGCGAGGACGCCACGATCGGCATCGTCTCCGGCGAGGCGACGGCGTCCAATCTCAACGCCTGGATCGGCTTCATGCAGAAAGAGGCCACCGCCAAATATCCGAAGCTGAAACTGCTGGCTCCGCAATTCGCCGGCGGCACGGCCGAGCGCGCCGCGCAGATATCAGGCGATCTCATGGCCGCCAATCCCGACATCAAGGCCATCATCGCCGTCGCATCCTCGACCTGCCCGGGCGTCGCCCAGGCCATCGAAACCGCCGGTAAGATCGGCTCCGTCATCGGCACGGGCTATTGCAGCCCGAACACGGCGCGATCCTACCTGAAGAGCGGCGCCTTCGGCTTCACCGTGCTGTGGGATCCCGAACAGCTGGGCTATCTCACGGTCTGGGCCGGCAAGCAGTTGATCGACGGCAAGAGCTTCGAAGCGGAAAACAAGATCGCCGGCCTCGAAAAGCCCGCCACCTATGATGCCGCCAAGGGCATCCTGCTGCTCGGACCGCCGGCGGTCTTCACGAAGGACAATGTCGACAAGTTCAACTTCTGAGCCTTGGGATGAACACGGTGCGACAGTTTGGAAACGGCGTTTTGGCCATGAACGGGCGGGAGTGGTCCTTGCTTGCCGCCTGTCTCCTGGCGATCGTCATCTTTTCTGTCGCATCGCCCCACTACGCGACGCCAGGCAATGCGGCGACCGTCCTGCGCAACAGCGTCGAACTGCTGCTGATCGGCCTTGGCATGACCTTGCTGCTGGCCATGGGCGGCATCGACGTCTCGATCGGCATCGTCATGGGTCTGGCGGCAATAGCGATCGGCCGTGTGCTCGGCGCCGAGGGCAATCCGCTGCTGGCGCTCATCGCTGGCCCTGCGGTCGGTGCGCTGCTCGGCTGCGTGACGGCCACCGTCGTCGTCCTCGGTCGCGTTCCGGCAATCGTGGGAACGCTCGGCCTGCTTGGCGTCTACCGCACCGCCGTCTTTGTCCTTCTCGGCGGGCAGTGGCTCTCGGGCCTGCCCTCGAGCCTCACCAATCTTCTGGCAACCACCGTACTCGGCATTCCAGTCCCAGCCATCGTCATTGCCATCGCCTATCTGGTCGTCTGGCTGGCGTTGCGGCGAACCCCCTACGGGCCGCACCTGCTGGCGATCGGCAATTCCGAGGAAAAGGCCCGGCTGTCCGGAATCCCCGTGGTCAAGGTACGCTTCATGACCTTCGTCATCAGTGGCGTCCTGACTGGCATTGCCGCCACGTTTTACGTCGCCACCTACCGCAATGTGGAGATGACGATCGGCAGCACGCTGGCGCTCGATGCGATCGCCGCGGTCATTCTCGGCGGCACGAGCATATTGGGCGGCAGATGCAGCTTGATCGGCACGGTCTTCGGCGTACTGCTTCTGAGAATTCTCCAGAATGGATTGCTCCTGATCGGCGTCCCCTCGCTTTGGCAGCCTGTGGTTACCGGCGTTCTCATCATCGGCGTGCTTGGCTTCGAAGCTGTCTCCAACCGGCTGCCGCTTGCCCAATTCCTGCGAGCCCGCGCATGAACAGGATCCGGAACCTGCAGGGCCCCGCCCTCACTTTGGCTCTGCTGTGCGGCCTCTGGCTGGTCGTTATTGTCGGCCTGCTGGCGCTCAAGCCCTCGGTCTTCAATCTTGGCACCGTCACCACGATTTTGCAATTTTCGACGATCCTGGCCCTGGTCGGCCTTGGACAGGCGCTGGTCGTCCTGGCCGGGGGCGCGGGCATCGACCTGTCCGTTGGCGGCGCCGTTTCGCTCTCGGCGATCGTTGCCATGCTTTCCCTGAAGCTGGGGTTGCCGCCCCTTCTGTTGCCGGTCGTCTGCATCCTGGCTGGCGCTGTGCTCGGTGCCTTGAACGGATGGCTGGTGAACGAGCTCGCCCTTCTCCCCTTCATCGCGACGCTGGGAACATTCTTCGTCTATTCCGGCCTCGCGCTTGCGGTCACCGGCGGCGCGGCGCAGTCCGGCGTGCCCGCCTGGCTGCTCGTTTGGGGGCGCGGTGCGATTATGGGCATCCCCGTGCCTTTCCTCACGCTCGCCGTCCCCTGCTTCGCGCTTGCCGGTCTCGTGTTGCTCTCGACGGCCTGGGGGCGCTGGATCTATGCCATGGGCTTCAACGAGCGCTCGGCCAAACTGGTCGGCATTCCGGTCGATCGCGTACGCTTCATTCTCTACGTGCTGAGCGGCGCACTGGCCGGTGCTGCCGGCCTCGTCTCTCTCGCCTGGCTCGGCAGCGGCAGGCCCAATATCGGCCAGAACCTCGAACTGGAATCGCTGACCGCGGCCATGCTGGGAGGCATCGTCATCACCGGCGGACGCGGTGGCGTCGGCGGCGTGTTCGCGGCCGTCCTGCTGCTGGTCACGCTGAAGACCGGCCTTCTGCAATTGAACATCAACACGGTCTGGCAGGTGGGGATTGTCGGCGCCCTTCTGGTTTTCGTCCTTCTCGCCGACCGACTTTCCCAACGTTGGAGATAACAATGCCTTCCATGGAAGAGACCATCGCCGCGCGCGTCGAGGCAGCCGCCGAGCGCATCGTTAAGACGCTGAGCGATCTCGTCGCCTTCCCTTCGATCGTGAAATCGAATCCGAAGGAGGCCGGCCCCGGCGAGCGGGATTGCCAGCGCTACCTGCAAAAGCGCCTTGAGGCACTCGGCTTCTCGACCGATCTCTGGGATCCAGACGGCCCGGCACTCTACGAAAAATACAAGGGACGTGCCGGCGCCAACAAGGGCAGGACGTTCGAGGGCCGGCCCAATCTCGGCGGCGTTTTGAAAGGCACCGGCGGCGGGCGGTCCATCATGCTGACCGGCCATATCGACGTCGTGCCGCCGGGTGCCGCCGGGCACTGGACCACCGATCCCTTCCAGCCTGTCCTGAAAGATGGATTCCTGCACGGTCGCGGCACGGTCGACATGAAGGGCGGCGTCGCTTGCATGCTGATGGCGGTCGAAATCCTGAAGGAACTCGACGTTTCCCTCTCCGGCGACGTCGTCTTCACCACCGTCGTCGACGAGGAAATCGGCGGCATGGGGTCGCTCGCCATGGTTGATCGCGGCTTTCGCGCCGACGCCGGCATCATGACGGAACCGACGGCGAACAGGATCGCACCGCTTTGTCACGGCATTCTGTGGGGCAAGATCATCATCGACGGCATAGGCGGCCATGCCGAACTGACGCCGAACGCCTGGTATTCGAGCGGCCCGGTCGACGCCGTCCAGCTTTGCCGGCAGATCCTCGACGGCATCGACATCCTCAACCGGCGATGGATGTTCGATCCCAGGAAGAACCACCCGCTGATGGACCTGCCCAACCAGATCATCGTCACCCAGATCAATGCCGGCGAACATCCATCCTCCATGGCAGGACGCGGCGAGATCATCATCGACGCACAGTATCTGCCGAGCGAGCATGACGAGTTCAGGCTGGGCGGCAATGTCAAACGCGAAATCGAAGAGCACATCGCCAATGTCTGCCAGGCGGATCCTTATCTGCGAAAGCACCCTGCCCGTGTCGAATGGATCCTCGATGCCGATTGCGCCGAGATCCCGTCGGACAACCCCTTTGTCGGCCTGTTCCAGGAGGCCGTCAAAGCAGCCGACCTGTCGCCGGCCCTGAGCGGCTTCGGCGCACACAGCGACATCGGCCTGCCGACCGGCCTGGGCAACACCCCGACCGTCAACTTCGGTCCTGGCGATCCGGCGCAGGCGCATCAGCCGAACGAGCGCGTTTCGGTGCGCGATCTCGTCGACTGCACGAAGGCCATCGCCTTAGCGGTGGAGAAATGGTGCCGATAGTTTTTAGCTGACTGCGAGCGGCAGGAAGTTTGCGGAAGACGTCCGGGAGGAGCGGCGAGAGCAATTCCAGGAAAAGTGTGTACGGTTTTCCCGGGAAAAGCGCGTAGCGCTTTCCCTATGGAATTGCGCAAAAACAAAGAGATAGAGCGGTTCGCCGTTTCCATGAAACGGTGAACTGCTCTAAGAGGCCGCCCGTCAGCCACCAAACCTCGGCTCGGGAACTCCGGTCACGCCAAGGCCGGTGATGGCGAACAGGCTGCCGCGCAGCACGCCATCGCCGGGAAAACGCGGCAGCGGCGGCTTGGCCATCGAGGTGACGTAGAGCGTGTCGAGCTTCGGTCCGCCGAACATGGCGCTGGTGATCTTCTTCACCGGCATGTCGATGATACGGTCTATGCTGCCGTCCGGCGCGTAGCGCACCAGGCGGCCGTCATAGACCAGCGCATTCCACAGACAGCCTTCGGCATCGACGGTCGAGCCGTCGGCGGCACCACCGCGGCTGGTATCGACGCGAACGAAGGTGCGGCGGTTGCTGGCCGTACCGGTCTCGATGTCGTAATCATAGGCCCAGATCTCGCCGGTCCAGGTGTCGGCGAAATAGAAGGTGCGGTCGTCGGGGCTCCAGCATGGACCGTTGGAGCAGATGATGCCGGAATCGATCCTGGTGACGGAGAAATCCGGATCGAGCCTGTAAAGGCCGCCGGAGGGCCCCTCTTCCATCGTGTCCATCGAGCCGGCGAAGAAGCGGCCGCGCCGGTCGACCTTGCCGTCGTTGAGACGGTTCATTGGCTTGTCCGGCTCCGGATCATGGATCGGCGTCACCTCGCCGGTGGCGAAATCGAGCAGATGGAAACCGCGCTGCAACGAGACGACAGCGCCGCCGCCATCCTTGCGCAGCGCCATCGAGCCTATCTTCATCGGCACGTTCCAGGAGCGGATCTCGCGCCCGTCGGCGGTCGCGCGGAAGACGCGCCCGTCGAAACTGTCGATCCAGTAGAGACGCTCCTGCTCGACGTCCCAGAGCGGTCCCTCGCCCAGCGTCGTCTTCACGTCCACCACGACTTCGATCTTCATGCCGTCCTCCTCTTTGCTCGCGCGGCGATTGGCTGCGTCAGAAAGCGACCTTGTCGCCGCCCTTCAGCGACAGGATCTCGCGCGCTTCGTCCGGCGTCGCCACCTCCATGCCGAGCCCCTCGATGATCTTGCGCGCCAGCACGACCTGCTCGGCATTCGACTTGGCAAGCTTGCCCCTGCCGGCCCACAGGCTGTCCTCCAGCCCGACCCGGATGTTGCCGCCGAGTGCTGCCGATTGCGCGGCGATGCGTAACTGACTGGCGCCGGCGCCGAGCACCGACCAGCGGAACTGATCCCCGAACAGCCGGTCCGCTGTGCGCTTCATATGCGCGACATCCTCCGGATGCGTGCCGATGCCGCCCAGCAGGCCGAACACCGACTGCACGAAGAAGGGCGGTTTCACCAGCCCACGGTCGGCGAAGTGGGAGAGATTGTAGAGATGCGCAATGTCATAGCACTCGAACTCGAACCGCGTGCCGTTGTCGTAGCAAGTCGCGAGAATGTACTCGATGTCCTTGAACGAGTTGCGGAAGACGAGGTCGCGCGTCGCTTCCAGATGCGGCTTTTCCCAGTCGAACTTGAAGATCTCGTATTTGTCGGCGAGGTGATAGAGCCCGAAATTGATCGAGCCCATATTGAGCGAGGCTACCTCCGGCTTGAACTGGGCGGCCGGGCGCACCCGCTCCTCGACCTTCATATAGGGGCTGCCGCCGGTGGTGATGTTGATGGCGGCGTTGGTGCCTTGCTTGACGCGCGGCAGGAAACGGGCAAAGGCCTCCGGCGTCTGGTCGGGCTTGCCGGTCTCCGGATCGCGGGCATGCAGATGCAGGATCGCGGCGCCGGCTTCCGCGGCGGCGATCGCCTCCGAGGCGATCTGGTCCGGCGTGATCGGCAAATAGGGCGACATGGTCGGCGTGTGGATCGCCCCCGTCACCGCGCAGGTGATGATGACCTTGCCCCTGGCCGCCGTGACGCCGGGCTTGCGGCTGGTTTCTTTCATTGTCCGAACTCCTGATCCGATTTCTTCTTGTGCGCCGCCAGCGCCATCAGCCGGCGATCCCGCCATACCTGCCGATCGCCCAGTTTCTCCCTGGGCAAGCGCCTGCTGCGCTCGGACTCGACGGTTTCCATCACCTCGCCCGCCCAGTCGACGCGACGCAGCATCTGCGGGAAAATATTGGAATAGATGCCCTGGTAGCGCTCGGCATAGTCGCGCACGCCGCCCGGCGCGTTGAGATCGATGGTCTCGAAGGGCCCCATGAACGACCAGCGCAGCGCCAAGCCATCACGGATGCCGATATCGACGTCCTCGACGCTGGCATAGCCGTCGGCGACAAGCCGGAAAGCTTCCTCGAGCAGCGCCCCTTGCAGCCGGTTCATGATGAAGCCGTCGAGCTCGCGCTTCATCACCAGCGGCGCGTGGCCGGCATCGAGGAGGAAGGCGCGCGTCCTTTCGAGCGTCTCGGCGGACGTCCACGGCGCCGGCACCACCTCCGCCGCCGGAATGAGGTAGGGCGGGTTGATCGGATGCACGACCAGGCAGCGGTGCCGCCCCGGGAGATGATCGGTGAATTTCGACGGCAGCAGCGCCGAGGTGGAGCTGGCGATCACCGCCTGCGGATCAGAGAGGGAATCGATCCGCGAAAACACCTCGCGCTTCACTTCGAGATTTTCCGGTGTGTTCTCCTGGATATGCACGGCGCCGGCCAGAGCCGCGTCCAAGTCTCCCATGACGACGATGCGCTCGAGCACCGCGTGCGCGGTCTGTCCGCGCAGCAGATCATTCGAAGCGAGATCGCCGAGCACGCCTTCTATGTAGTCGCGCGCGCCGCCTGCCGCGACCGGCGACTGGTCCCACATGCGCACATCATGGCCGGCGCGCGCGAAGCTGATCGCCCATGCCCGTCCGATGAACCCGCTTCCGACAATTGCAACCCTGGCCATGGCTTGCTCCTCAAAGCGTTTCGACGTTGCCGTCGACGCCGAGCGACTGGCCTGAAATGTTGATGCCCGCGTCGGACAGCAGGAATGCGACCATCGAAGCCACGTCGTACGGGCTGGTCATGCGGCGCAACGAGATGTTCTGCAAATAGCGTTCGGTCATCTCCTGATGGCTGATGCCGACCTGTTTGGCGCGTGCCGAGATAACGCTCTCGATGCGCGGCCCCTCTATGATGCCCGGCAGGATGGCGTTGACCCTGATCCCGTGCGGCCCAAGCTCCTTGGCAAGGCTCTGCGTGAAGCCGATGACGCCGAATTTGGCCGCCGAATAGGGCGTGCGGAACGCATAGCCGTGGCGGCCGGCCGCCGACGACATCGAGACGATCGAACCGCCGCCGGCCCCCTTGATGAGCGGCACGGCGCGCCGTGCGCACAGGAACTGGCCGGTCAGGCCGATGTCAAGACAGCGCCTCCAGTCGGCCGGATCGATTTCGTCGACGCCGCCGGTCGGCCCGGCGATGCCGGCATTGTTGATCAGTGCGTCGAGGCCGCCGAGTTTCTCCTCCACCGCCTCGAACAGCCGGTCGACATCGTCGTCGCGCGACACGTCGGCCTTGACCGCTGCGACGAGCGCCATCTTCTTGGGGGCGGCCGCCAGGGCTTCGTCGGACACATCGCAGACGACGATGCGCGCACCGAGCCGCGACAGCGTTTCGGCAATGGCGAAGCCAATGCCGCCGGCGCCCGCCGTGACCAGGACACGTTGCCCTTTGAGCCCCGCCAGGAATTCGTCGGGCGATTTGGGTGCGCTCGTGCTCATCATTCCATTCCCTTCATTGAATGCGTCTTTCACGCAGCGCCATGACGGCACCGAGCACCACCAGCCCGAACAGGATCGCCCGTGTGGCGTAAGGCAGCGTCGTGCCGGCCAGCAGCATCTGCAGCGCCGTCAACAGCAGCACGCCGCCGAGCATGCCGAGATAGTGACCGCGCCCGCCGGTGATCAGCGCGCCGCCGACCACGACAACGGCGATGGACGGCAGGAGATAGTCGTCGCCCATGCCGAGGCTGGCCTGGCCGGAAAAGCCGGTCAGCATGACGCCGACGATGGCCGCGCACAGCGCTGACAGCATATAGACGAAGATCAGCGTCCGTCCGACGGCGATGCCCGAAAGCTGGGCCGCGCGCGGGCTGTTGCCAATGCCGTAGACCTTCCGGCCGAAGGCGGTGCGGCCGAGCAGCAGCACCGCAAGGGCCACGAAGACGACCATGAACGGCACGACCGGCGTCACTACCCATATCTTGCCGGTCATGAACCAGCGCAGCATCGGCGAGGAGAAGCCGGCCGGCGTGCCTTGCGAATAGAGAAGCGCGAAGCCTTGCAGGATGCCGTTGGTGGCGAGCGTCATGACGATCGGCGAGATGCCGAGGAAAACAATGCCGACGCCGTTCGCCAATCCGATAAGACAGGCGATGGCCAGCACCACCGGCAGCGCATAAACGAGTGCCGCGTCCGATCCGTTGACCATGCCGGCAAGAAGGATGCCCGACAAGCCGATCGTCCACGGCACCGACAAGTCGAGCCCGCCGGTGAGGATGACGCCGCCCTGCCCGAGCGCAAGCACGGCAAGGAAACTCGACAGCACGAACAACGAGTTCCAGTAGGTGGGATTGAAGATGGCCCGGCCGAGCCAGATCTGGGTGACGATCATGACGGCGGCCAGGCAGACGTAAGCCGGCAGCGCGTAGCGCAGCGTCTCGGCATTGCGCATGCGAAAGCCGGGTGCCTGTCCCGGAACGGCGGGCTTGTGGGCGATGCGCAGCCTGCGGTCGGTGGGGTCGAGTTGCGACGGCAGCATGCCGGCGCGCCATGCGGCGAACCGCGCGCGCAAGGCGCGAACCTGGTAGGCAAGCACGGAGCCATGCGACAGCGAGCCCGCGAGAACGGCAAGGATGAGGATGGTGCCCTCGGCGATGGTCGAATAATAGGCCGAGACGTTGAGGACGAGCAGGACGTTGACGACCATCATCAGGATATAGGCGCCGAAGACGGTGCCGAACGGACCACCCTGCCCGCCGCCGAGCCGCGTGCCGCCGACCACGACGGCGGCGAACATCGACAACAGCAGCGGATTGCCGACGAGCGGATCGCCGCTGCCGGTCTGGGCGCTGATGAACACACCGGCAAGCCCATAGCAGCCGCCGGCGATGACATAGACGAGAAAGCGCACGAGAACGACGCGCACGCCGACCGCGGCAGCGGCGTCCGGATCGCTGCCGACCGCGTAGAGCGCCGTGCCGAACCGCGTGCCCTTCAGCCAGAACCATGCCAGCAGGACCACGCCGATGACGACCAACGGCATGGGCAACCAGCCTGGGATCGCGTCGCCGAGATAGAAGGCGCCGAGATCGGGCGAGACAAAGCCGCCGGGCTTGTCCATGACCAGCAGTGTGATGCCTTGCAAGATGAACATGGTCGACAGCGTGACGACGATGGGCTGCATGCGCAGCACCGCGATGAAGAAGCCGTTGAACGCCCCGACGAGCATGCCGACGCCAATGCCGGCCAGCGTCCACAGCCAGACGTTCGTTCCGGTCGCCATCGGATCCATCGACGTGGCCAGCACCACATTAACCAGCGAAACCACGGCGCCCGCCGACAGGTCGAAGCCGCCGGACAGGATGACGATGGTCTGGCCCATCGCCGCCAGCGCCGAGGTGGCGCCGCCACTCGACAGGAACGAGATATCGAAATAGGTGAGCCGCCCGGCGCTGATCAGGTCGACGACGACGAGCAGCACTGCAAAGACGATCGCCGCGATAATAGCGCCGCGATGCCGCGCCAGGAGGCGCACCAGGGATCCGGCCTGCCCGGTTGCCGTCGAACCGACCGCGCTCACTGTGCTGCCTCCAGCATATTGCCGCCATGTCCCAGCGCCGGCCGCATGATCGCGCTCTCGGTGATCTCGCCGCCGGCGAGTTCGGCCACCAGCCGTCCGTCATAGAGGACGAGCACGCGGTCGCATTGATGGACGAGTTCGGGAATCTCGGTCGAATGCAGCAGGATCGAGCCGCCGGCCGCCACATAGTCGCGCATCATCACGTAAAGCTCGTGCTTGGTGCCCACATCGATGCCGCGGGTCGGGTCGAAGAGCAGCAGGATGCGGCTTTCGGCAACCAGCCATTTGGCGATGGCGATCTTCTGCTGGTTGCCGCCGGAAAAGGCGCCGGCCCTTGTCCACAGCGCACGCTTGTCCACCTCGACCGTCGAGAAGGCCGCCTGCACGGCGCGTGCTTCCTCCTCCTCGCGGATCAAGCCGAGCCGGGTGAAGCGGCCGACCACCGGCAGCGATGCATTCTGCCGGCCCGACAATTTCAGGAACAGGCCTTCGGTCTTGCGATCCTCCGGCACCAGCCCGATCGCCATGTTGGGCCTCAGCGCATCGGCCGGCGAGCCGAGCCACACTTTGCGGCCGTCGACCATGACGTGGCCGCGTTCGATCTCGGCCATGCCGAAGCAGGCGAGGAACAGGTCTAGCTGGCCCATGCCCTGAAGTCCGGCGATGCCGAGGATTTCGCCCTTGCGCAGGTCGAAACTGGCGCCGTCGAGTTTTCTGCCCGCCTTGAGATCGCGCACGCCGAGCACCGGCGGACCGAAGACTGCCGCGCCCTCGGGCTTTGGCGGAAAGGTCTGCGCGAGGGCGCGGCCGATGATCTTCCCGATCACATCCTCATCCGAGATGTCGGCCACCGGTGCGGTGATGATGTGGCGGCCATTCCGAAGGATGGTCAAGGTATCGCAGAAGGCCCGCACCTCACGCATGCGGTGGGTGATGAACACGACCGTCGTTCCGGCGGCTTTGAGCCGCGCGATGATTGTTCCCAGCCATTCGACGTCGCCGCCCGAAAGCGTCGAGGTCGGCTCGTCCAGCAACAGGATGCGCGGCTTGCGGTAGACGGCGCGCGCGATCTCGATCTTCTGGCGGACCGCGAGATCGAGCGTCGCCACCTCGGCGTCGAGATCGACCGAAAAACCGAGATCGGCAATGTGCCGGCCGACTGCCTTGCGCGCGGCCGACCGCCTGATCAATCCGGTCGGGCCGGATGGCGCATAGGGCAGCAGCATATTGTCGAGAACGCTGAGGTCGCGGACCAGCGTCATCTCCTGGAACGCCGTCTGCACCCCGCGTTCATGCGCGGCGCGCGGCGAACCGAGCGCGGCCGGCGCGCCAAGGATGCTGATCTGGCCCTGATCGGGCCGCACCAGTCCCGATAGGAGCTTGACCAGCGTCGACTTGCCGGCGCCGTTCTCACCCAGCAAGGCGTGCACGCTGCCAGGCGAGATCGCGAAGGAGACGTCGTCAAGCGCGACCGTCGCGCCAAACGCCTTGCGTATGCCGTTGACGGCAATAGCCGGCACATGCGTTGTTGAAGTCATCATTCCCGGTTCCGGCATGCCATGCTTGCGGGCGCGTGGAGCCCACAGTGCCCCACGCGCACGGATTGCTGAAGCCTACTCCTCGGGCTGGCCGACGAGCGCCGCGTTGAGGCCGATCTCGGGCGTCTGGTCGGAGAAGATCGACGCGAACCAGCCGGGGTTGGAAACCAGCGACGGGTTGAAGGTGTTGCATCCGGCCTTCATTTCGGCCCAGGTGCCCTCGTTGCAAAGCTTGCTCGTCTCGTTGGTGACGATCGGCAGCGGCAGGATTGTCGCTTTCGGCACATCCTTGCCCTCGATCGCCTCGATGGCGAGCTTCAAGGCGAGCGCGCCGGAATAGGGCGGCGAGGCATACGAAATGCGCGGCGCGCCGAGCGGTGCATAGGGAGAAGCAGCACCCTCGACCTCCGTCCCTTCCGGCAGCATCTGGATGCGGCCGCCATTGGAGCCTTCACCGGCGCAAGGCAGAAGCTGGCTGGCCTTCCTGCCCGCCTCGAGCTGCATCGAATTGGCGGTGAAGCAGCCTACCTGCATCCACAGCCCGTTAATGTCGTCCCAGCTGCGCGTGGCGAGAATCTTGGAAAGCTCGGTGCGTGCCACCGCCTGGCTCCACATGCCGACCGCTTCGCCGACAATTTTGATGTCCGGATATTTGGCGAACACCGCCTTGGCGGCCTTGGTGCGCAGCTCGTCGACCGAGGTGCCGGGAACGCCGGTCACGGCGATGATGTTGCCCTTGCCGTTGAGCTTCTTGGCCAGCCATTCGGCTGTCACCCTGCCAGCCTCCTCCTGGTCGATATGGACATTGTAAGCGCAGGGCTCGGTGATCTCGGCGTCGTAGGCGAAGACCTTGACCCCCTTCTCGCAAGCGTTCTTGACGACCTGGTTCAGCGCCGTCGGCGAGATCGGATAAATCACGATCGCCTCCGCTCCCGCCTGCACCATGGCGTTGATCTGCTGGATCTGGCGCTGCGCATTCGGCCCGGCCACCTGGACCTGCAGGTCGATCTTGTCGACCAGGCTCTTGTGCGAGGCCATCGCCTTGACCATGTTCGCCGCCTCGGCCTGCCAGTCATTGCCGATGAAGCTCATGCTGAGAAAAATCTTGTGTTTTTCAGCGGCCTCGGCCGCGGAGATGCCAAAAGCACAGGCAGCCATGCCGGCCAGCAGCGCAAGCCGCCGGGCTTTCAATCCGATACCCATTATGAAACTCCTCCCGATCCGAACGATCGGATGCCTCCCAAGGGCACGAGACGTGACCTTGCCATCCGATATCGCAACCGTATCACCATTTGATCAAAGATCAATGATGAAATATGCTCATAACAAGGCGACGGCGGGGGTGCTTGACGCCGCAGCCGGAAGCCTGCATTCCGGATACGGGTTATGGCGCAGCTTGCGCGGGAAGGTTGAGGGGAGATGGCTGGAGCGGCGTTCAGAAAGCCGGGCGTCGAGATCGCGCCCCTGTCCAAGGAGACCTTGCAGGACAGGGTCTATCGCCATGTCACCGAATTGATCCTCGACGGCAGCATCGTGCCGGGCGAGATGGTAACGGTGCAAAGCCTTGCCGATGCTTTCGGCGTCAGTCCGATGCCGGTCAGGGAGGCCCTGCGGCGGCTGACCGCCGCCAACGCGCTGATGGTGGTTTCAGGCCGCTCGATCGGCATTCCCGCACTCAGCCGCACACGCCTCGTCGATCTGAGAAACGTCCGCTTCGAGATCGAAGCGATCGCCGCCGCATGGGCGGCCGAGCGTATGGACGACCAAGCTATCGCCCGGCTGCGCCAGCATCTGGACGCGCTCGAACAGGCCAATGCGGCGGGAGACGTCAAGTCCTATCTGCGCGCCAACTACGCCTTTCATTTCTCCATCTACCGGGCGGCCGGCTCCGAGAACATTCTCAACATCATCGAGAACTTGTGGCTGCAGATCAGTCCTTATTTCAACATGCTGCACGATTCCGGAAACTATTCGACCGCCAATGCGCACCATCAGGAGATGTTCGCTGCGTTGCGTGACCGGGACGCGGAAGCGGTCAAGGCCGCGGTCCGCGCCGACATCGACGCCGCCTTCGACGTTCTGGTCGGCCTGCTGAAATAGCACAAACGAAACTTCGTCGGCGCGAAGATCGAATTCGGCCTGCCGACGTGGCTTGGCACACCCCACCGTCGACTTCGCCCAAACGATCCGGCGCAGGCGCATCAGCCGGACGAACGCGTCCCCGTGTGTGATGGACGGCTCCTCTCGAAGGGTTGGCGCAGGCAAGGCGGGATTTTTCCCGTCAAGACAGTCGGCTCTAGAATTGCGACCCCAAATCAAGCTATGATGCACTTGGCATTTCCGGAGACGGCTTCGCGCCCCTGGAATGCCGGGAGGAACGGGACATGGCCTTCGCGCTTGTACTCGTTTTGATAGTTGTGGGCTCGGTGCTGTTCCACCTCCTGAGCCCATGGTGGTGGACGCCGATTGCCTCGAACTGGGACTATATCGACAACACCATCATCATAACTTTCTGGATCACCGGCGTCGTCTTTGCCGCCGTGGTTTTGTTCATGGCCTATTGCGTCTTCCGCTTCCGTCATCGGGAAGGCAATCAGGCGGCGTATGAACCGGAGAACAGGCGGCTCGAATCCTGGCTGACGGTTGTCACCGCGGTCGGCGTAACGGCTTTGCTGGTTCCCGGCCTGTTCGTCTGGAACCGGTTCGTCAACGTTCCGAGCGACGCAACCGTGGTCGAAGTTGTCGGCCAGCAATGGCAATGGAGTTTCCGCCTGCCCGGCAAGGACGGCAAGCTCGGCACGTCCGACACCCGCGGCGTCACCGCTGACAATCCGTTGGGCGTGATCACCAGCGATTCCAATGGCCAGGACGATGTCGTGGTCGAAGCGGCCGATCTGCATCTGCCGGTTGGCAAGCCGGTCAAGATGTTGCTTCGCTCGATCGACGTGCTGCATGATTTCTATGTGCCGGAATTCCGCGCCAAAATGGACATGATCCCGGGCTCGGTCACCTACTTCTGGTTCACCCCAACGAAAACCGGAACCTTCCAGGTCCTGTGCGCTGAACTCTGCGGCCAAGGACATCCGATGATGCACGGTGTGGTGATGGTCGATACGCAGGAGGATTACCTAGCGTGGCTTGGCCAGCAACAGACGTTTGCGCAATTGTCGGCGCCCCAGCAGACGGGCTCGGCAAGCCAGGCGTCGGGTCCAACGACGGTGTCAAGTTCGAGGATTGCAGCAAAGCTCGAAACCGTCGGGTCCCGCTAAAAAGGACACGGAGGTGTTCCTATGGTCGATATTACCCCTGCTGATGCCATCCCGCCGGCCGAAGTCGCGGAAGTCGAACTGTATCATCCGCACAGTTGGTGGACGAAATACGTCTTCTCGCAGGACGCCAAGGTCATTGCCATCCAGTATTCGGCGACGGCAACGGGAATTGGCCTGGTCGCCCTGGTGCTGTCCTGGCTGATGCGGCTGCAACTCGGCTTTCCCGGCACCTTCGACTTCATCACGCCTGAAGCCTACTACCAGTTCATCACCATGCACGGCATGATCATGGTGATCTATCTGCTCACGGCGCTCTTCCTCGGCGGTTTCGGCAACTACCTGATCCCATTGATGGTGGGGGCTCGCGACATGGTCTTTCCCTATGTCAACATGCTGAGCTACTGGATCTACCTGCTTGCCGTGCTGGTTTTGGTGTCGAGCTTCTTTGCGCCTGGCGGACCGACGGGGGCCGGCTGGACGCTGTACCCGCCGCAGGCAATCATGACCGGCACACCGGGGGGCCAGGACTGGGGCATCATCCTGATGCTCGTCTCACTGATCCTGTTCATCATCGGCTTCACCATGGGCGGGCTGAACTATGTCGTGACGGTGTTGCAGGGCCGCACGCGCGGCATGACGCTGATGCGTCTGCCGCTGACTGTCTGGGGCATCTTTACCGCGACCGTCATGGCTCTGCTCGCCTTCCCGGCGCTATTCGTCGCCTGTGTGATGATGCTGCTTGATCGGACGCTCGGCACCAGCTTCTTCATGCCGGCGATCGTCGAAATGGGCGAGCAATTACAGCATAATGGCGGCAGCCCGATCCTGTTTCAGCATCTGTTCTGGTTCTTCGGCCATCCCGAAGTCTACATCGTGGCCCTTCCGGCCTTCGGCATCGTGTCGGACCTGATCAGCACCCATGCGCGCAAGAACATCTTTGGCTATCGCATGATGGTCTGGGCCATCGTCGGCATCGGTGCGCTGAGCTTCGTCGTCTGGGCGCACCACATGTATGTCAGCGGCATGCATCCCTATTTCGGTTTCTTCTTCGCCACCACGACATTGATCATCGCGGTTCCGACCGCCATCAAGGTCTACAATTGGGTGCTGACATTGTGGCGCGGCGACATCCACCTCACCATACCGATGCTATTTGCCCTGGCTTTCATCGTCACCTTCGTCAATGGCGGGTTGACCGGGCTGTTCCTTGGCAATGTCGTGGTCGACGTCCCGCTGTCGGACACGATGTTCGTCGTTGCCCATTTCCATATGGTCATGGGGGTCGCGCCGATCATCGTGATCTTCGGTGCGATCTACCACTGGTATCCGAAGGTCACCGGCCGGATGCTGAACGAGGCGCTGGGCCGGTTCCATTTCTGGGTCACCTTCCTCGGCGCCTACCTGATTTTCTTTCCCATGCACTACCTCGGACTGATGGGCGTGCCCAGGCGTTACAATGAACTGACCGATATGACGGTGATGACAGAATCGGCCCACCATCTGAACTCGTTCATCAGCATCATGGCGTTCATCGTCGGCTTTGCCCAGATTGTGTTCCTGTTCAATCTGATCTGGAGCATCCGTCATGGCCGCGAGGCCGGCGGCAACCCGTGGCGGGCCACGACCCTCGAATGGCAGACGCCGCAAACACCACCGGCCCATGGCAATTTCGGCAAAGACCTACCGATCGTCTATCGCTGGGCCTATGACTACAGCGTACCGGGCGCCAAGGAGGACTTTATCCCGCAAAACGTACCGGGCTCCTTCGGTCCCTCCAAGGAGCCGGCATGAGCGTCATTCTGGTCTTCATGCTCGTGATCGCCGGTTTTGCCGGATGGTGGCTTTCCCACCAGCGGCTGATGACCAAGCCATGGCTCGAGCAAGGTATGGCCGGGGATTTTGTTGGTATGGAAGGATCGGCGCTACCGACCGCCAAGATCGGCCTCGGCGTCTTCCTGGCGGTCGTCGGCTGTCTGTTCGCGCTGATCACCAGCGCCTACTTCATGCGCATGGCGCTGTCGGACTGGCAGGCGCTGCCGCTGCCGCGGCTGCTCTGGTTCAACACCGGCATGCTGGTCCTCAGCAGCATTGCGCTGCAATGCGCCTCGCTCGCGGCGCGTAAGGGTCAAATGGACATGGTTAAGCTCGGCCTTGCCACCGCCGGGTTTACGGCGCTCTCCTTCCTGATTGGACAGTTTATGGCTTGGCGCGAGCTGTCTGCCGATGGCTACTTTCTGGCTTCCAATCCGGCCAACAGTTTCTTCTACCTGCTTACCGGAATGCATGGCCTGCACATACTGGGCGGACTGGTGGGCCTGGGCAGAACAACCGTCGGCGCTTGGAACGGGGCAAGGCCGGCGCGGCTTCGCCTCAGCGTCGAGCTGTGCGCCATGTATTCGCATTTCCTGCTTTTCGTCTGGCTTGCCATCTTCGCGCTTCTGGCCGGCTGGGCCGCGACTTTCATCGATATTTGCCGGGGGTTACTGACGTAGGAGGAACGGGCGGATGGCTGAGACACTCACGCATATCGCTCAGACAGAGCCGCGGCCCGCAGGCTGGCAAGGCATCGCCGCCGACTGGTCCTCGGATCAGCGGGCGTTCAAGAACGTGTCATGGGGCAAGGCCATGATGTGGATCTTCCTGCTCAGCGACACCTTCATCTTCGGCTGCTTTCTGCTCTCCTATATGACCGCGCGCATTTCGACACGCGTGCCGTGGCCCAATCCCAGCGAGGTCTTTGCGCTTCGTATCGGCGGCTCGGATATTCCGCTGATCCTTATTGCCATCATGACTTTCGTGCTGATCTCAAGCAGCGGGACCATGGCCATGGCGGTCAATTTCGGCTATCGCCGCGACCGCCGCAAAACGGCAATCCTGATGCTTCTGACCGCAGCACTCGGTGCGACCTTTGTCGGTATGCAAGCCTTCGAATGGACCAAGCTGATCACCGAAGGCGTGCGGCCCTGGGGCAATCCCTGGGGCGCTGCCCAGTTCGGGTCAACCTTTTTCATGATCACCGGCTTCCACGGCACGCATGTGACAATCGGGGTGATCTTCCTGATCATCGTGGCGCGAAAGGTGTGGCGTGGAGATTTTGACTTTGGGCGGCCCGGCTTCTTTACCAGCCGCAGGGGCCGCTACGAGAACGTCGAGATCATGGGACTCTACTGGCATTTCGTCGACCTGGTCTGGGTCTTCATTTTCGCGTTCTTCTATCTTTGGTGAGAGGCAGATATGGCTGAAGCAACCGCAAACGGCCTCGGGCAACACACGCTGCACGCTACTCATGACGCGGCGACGACCGGCGCCCCCCCGGCAGAAGTTCATCAGGAGCACCCGATCAAGCTTTATCTGGTGGTCTGGGCATGGCTGTTCATTCTCAGCACCTGCTCCTATCTGATCGATTATTTCGGTCTGCACGGCTATCTCAGATGGTCGCTGATCCTGATCTTCATGATCCTCAAGGCAGGGCTCATCGTCGCCATTTTCATGCACATGGCCTGGGAACGGCTGGCGCTGACATACGCAATCATCCTGCCGCCCGTGCTGGTGTTGGTATTCGTGGCGATGATGGTCTTTGAAGCGGATTACACGCTTCTCACCCGGATGGCGTTTTTCGGGGCTGGGCCCTGACGCCAAATCGGAGTTCAGACCTTGTCGATGGCCGATCAGGGATTCCGACGATGCTGCGGGCGGTCCGGTGCCGCCACCCTCGCCTTGAAACAATCGACGGTTGGGCCATCTTTATTCATACCGAAACGACGGAAGCGAAATGATTGCCGCGTTTTGACCTGCGTCGCGAACTCAGCAAGGGACGCCCAAAATGACAATCGCAAACAAACTGAAGGACTATATCGACCGGAAAGGGATTTCCTACGATACTGTCGCGCATCATCGCACGGCCACAAGCAGGCAGGCCGCCATAGCCGCGCACGTGCCCGGCAGCATAATGGCCAAATCGGTGCTCGTTCACCACGATCTGGGTTATGCGCTGGCCGTGGTCCCCAGCACACATAGGATCGAGCTCGGCGCGTTGCAGAAGGTCATGGACAAGAATCTTGGACTCGCCACCGAAGATGAAGCGGTTTCGCTCTTTGGCGATTGCGATACCGGCGCCATTCCGCCGATCGGCGCGGCCTACGATGTGCCGGTAGTCATTGACGAAAGCCTTGGCGGTGCCGCCGATATCTATTTCGAGGGCGGCGATCACAGGACGCTGGTGCGTGTCAGCGGCAAGGATTTCCGTAACCTGACTATGGGCGCCCACCAGGCCCGCTTCAGCCATCCGGCTTACTGAAGCCGGAAAGGGCTCTGATCAACCTGCACGCACCGGTCCTCTTGCCGGCGCGGCAGGGAGTTCATCGAGGCGCCGGTCCGGCCGTCGGCGGCGGTTCCACGACCTTGCGGTAGACATGCCAGGTAGCGTGACCGAGGATCGGCAGCACGACCGCCAACCCCGCGAATACTGGCAGCGTGCCGATGATCAGGGCGACGGCGACAATCAGGCCCCATACCGCCATCACGATCGGGTTCGCCAGCACCACGCGCACCGAGGTGTGGATGGCTTCATAGGCGCCGACATCTCGCTCGAGCAACAACGGGAAGGCGACGACCGTCGTGCACAGCACGATCGCAGCGAAGACGAAGCCGATGGCGTGCCCCAGGATGATGAGCGTCCAGCCGCGTCCTGTGGCGAATATGTCATTGATGAAGCTGGATAAGGATTGCGGTGGGGCGGGGCCGAACAGGTGTTGGTAAAACGCCTGCGCAGTCAAAAGCCAGGCGATGAAGATTGCAAGCAGCATGATCGCAACCGCGGCGATGGCTGGCAGCGCCGGAGAATTCCTGACCTCGAAGGCGGCCCTCCATGAGGCGTCTAGCCCGGCTTCCCGTCGCCGGCTGATCTCATAGAGGCCGATTGCGGCGAATGGACCAATTAGCGCAAATCCGGACACGAGCGGAAACAACAATGGGAGCGTGTTATTGCCCGATGTCCAGACTGCAAGCACGACCCCCGCAAGCGGGTAGATCAGGCAGAGAAAAATGATGTGCGACGGTTTGACCATGAAATCGTCGACGCCGCGCCTGAGCGCATCGAAAAGGTCGGTGACACCGATCTTGCGAATTCTGGTGTGCTCCAGCGTCTCGCTGGCGCCTGCTATGACGTGAAAGCTTGCCATGACCATTCCTCCAGACAGGTCTGGTAAGGCCGCGGTTTCACGGTGCTGCCGTTCTGCAAGACTGGCCACGCAAACCGCGACCTGCACCAGGATCAATATACTCTCATGCGAGCGACTTGTCGCGCTTTGTAAGAAGGTTGGGTAAGAAGGCCCGGTCGCCTGGCTAGCTCTGGACGCCTTTCTTCGATATTCTCCTCAAGTCGAAGGTGAAGGGTCATGGACGGAAGGACAGTTCTCATACTCGGCCTTGGCGTCGTTGTTCTGCTGCTGCTGGGTTTTTGCGCACTGCCGACGTAATGTTTTGCGCCGGCGTCAACGGCCGGCTGATGCGATCGTACGCATTACAGTAGTGTCGGCAAGTAACGTTGCAAAGATCGCGAACAGGTAGAAAATCGAATAAGAAAACAACGCCTTTGCTTGCTTCATCTCCTTGTCGGGGATGGTGAGCACCTTGCAGGCGCGCCAGACGAATCCCGCACCCAAGACGGTCGAGACAGTCCCGTAATATCCGCTCGCGAATCCAAAGGCCCAGGGAAGCACGCCGATTGGCGCCAGAACCAGCGAATAGGCCAAGATTTGCTTTCTGGTCGAGGGTTGGCCAGCCACGTTCGGCATCATGGGGATGCCCGCCGCGGCGTACTCTCCGACCTTGAACAGGGCTAGCGCCCAGAAATGCGGTGGTGTCCAGAGGAAAATGATCAGGAACAGAATGATGCTTTCAATGCCGATGGCGCCGGTGGCAGCAGCCCACCCGATCACCGGAGGAAGAGCGCCTGCCGCGCCACCTATGACGATGTTCTGCGGTGTCGAGCGTTTCAGCCAGATCGTATAGATGACGACGTAGAAGAAGATGGTGAATGCCAGCAGCGATGCGGCAAGCCACCCCACCAGCACGCCGAGCACCGTCACCGAAAGTGCGGAAAGCACCAGACCGAAGCCGAGGGCTTCGCCTGGCGCGACGCGGCCCGACGGGATTGGCCGGTTGGACGTGCGAGACATCAACGCATCTATGTCCGCGTCGTACCACATGTTGAGCGCCCCGGCCGCGCCTGCTCCCATCGCAATCGCACTGATGGCGATCACCGCGATGACCGGATTCGTCGGGCCAGGCGCCGTCATTAGGCCCACGAAAGCAGTGAATACGGCAAGCGCCATGACCCGCGGTTTTAAAAGCGCGAAGAAATCACCCGCCGTCGCTTCCGGAAGGCGGATGACGATATCCTTGAGGCGGCTTTCCCTAGTCGACATCTCAGACCGATGGAAGCAAGAAACCTAGGCCATGATCCCGAACCGAAGGCACGCGTGAGCGAAATTGAAACCCGGTTTTTGCTTACGCGGCCCCTTCGGGTTCGGACGAGATCACGGCGAACGAGAGGATAGACGCATGGCGGAGGAGAAAGTCACTTGGAGAACGTTTTCAAATAGGCGATGACGTTGGTCACGTCTGCATCGTTCTTGAGGCCGGGAAACGCCATCTTGGTGCCTTTGACCATAGCCTTGGGATCGTGAAGATAGGTCATCAGTGTTGGTTCGTCCCATTTGACGCCGGATTTGCCGGCCGCAATCATGGCGTCGGAATATTTGAAACCGGGATGCGTACCGGCAGTGCGGCCGATGACGCCGTGCAGCGATGGACCGATCTTGTTCTTGTCCTCGTCCGCAATGTGGCAGGCCTTGCATTTGGTGAAGACCTTCTCGCCAGCCGCAGTATCCTGAGCCTGCGATGGATTGGCGACGAAGGTTGCAACAAACACGACGGCGAAAAATGCGGCTAAGCGCATGACTTTTTCCTCCCTGATCGTCAAATGCGCCTGAGACGATCTGGTATAAGCCAGCATCGCCAGCGAAGCGCCTTGTACGGCAGAACAGATTGTCCACTTCTCCCATATGAAATTGCGGCCTCTATATACCACGGAATCTGGCCGGCAGGTAGAAGAGGTCGACCTACAAAGGTTTAGGTTGTCCGCAGCGGATCAAGGCATAGCAGTGTTGCAGCTGCCGGCGAGCTGGCTGACCGCTTCATCAAATCCGGTCAGATCGAAATCGGCGTGGCCCCGCCCCGACAGCAGCCCGAAGCGCCACGAAAGCTGGAGCCGGTTCGCGGCGGCAAGACGCTTTATCCCGTCGGCGCCATCGCGCACCAGCATGCGGCCGCGCGGGCCGACCAACCAGCTCTCGTCGAACTTGTTGTCGCCGTCGACGGTGACCGACATGGTGATCTTGCGATTGGCCGAGACGGTGTCGTTCAATTGCAGCCATTCGGTCCAGCGCGGTTGGCTTTCCGGGCGGCAGGCGATGGTCAGGATCGGGCTATAGCTCAGGGCGCCACCGCCGGTGATCAGCTTGTTGGTGGCATGAACCGAAGCCGTGACGAGGCCGTCATCGTCCGTGCCGATGCGCCAGGTGCCGGCATCGGCCTGGGCGAAATCGCAGGCAAAGGCCAGGACGATCGCCAAGGCCACGACGCGTCGCGTTTCGAAGAATAGGCTCAACCGCCCCTCCAACAACCCTGTGGTTTGCAGCAAGAGCGCAGATAGTGATCAATGCTTGGTATCGACAATGGTCACCGTCCGCGAAACGGATTGGCTGTTGCAGTTTCGCAACGAAAAAGGCCGCCTTGAGGGGCGGCCTTCGTCAGTTCCATCAACTCGGGATTTACTCGGCGTCCTTGGCGGCCTTTTTCTTCGGCGCTGCCTTCTTCTTCGGCTCTTCCGCGTCATCGCTCTTCTTGTCTTCAGTCTTCTTCGACGCGGCCTTCTTCGCCGGCTTCGCCTTGGTCGCGATCTCGGCTTCCTCGTCGTCGGCCATCAGCTCTTCCTTGCTGACCTTGACGTCCGTGACCGAGATCTGCCCGAGCAGGTGATCGACCACCTTCTCCTCGAACATCGGCGCGCGCAGCGCATTCAGCGCCTCGGGATTGTTGCGGTAGAACTCGAAGGCTTCCTGCTGCTGGTTGGCCGGGAAGCGACGAACCTGCTCGAACAGGCCGCGCTGCAATTCCTCGTCCGACACGGTGACCCCGGCCTTCTCGCCGATCTCGGCCAGCACGAGGCCAAGGCGCACGCGGCGCTCGGCGAGCCGCATATATTCGGCGCGCGCTTCTTCCTCGGTCGTCTCTTCATCGGCGAAGGTGCGGCCGGCCGCTTCCAGATCGCGGTTGACCTGCGCCCAGATGTTGTTGAACTCGGCCTCGACAAGCCTCGAAGGCGCCTCGAACGAATAGGCCGCGTCAAGCTGGTCGAGCAGCTGGCGCTTGACCTTCTGGCGCGTCATCGAGCCGAACTGGCTCTCGATCTGGCCACGCACCACATCGCGCAGGCGCTCCAGCGATTCCAGGCCGAGGTTCTTGGCGGTCTCATCGTTGATTTCGAGTTCGCCCGGCTTGGACACTTCTTTGACCGTGACGTCGAAAGTCGCTTCCTTGCCGGCCAGATGCGCCGCCTGGTAGTTTTCCGGGAAAGTCACGGTGACCTGCTTTTCATCGCCGGCTTTGGCGCCGATGAGCTGATCCTCGAAGCCCGGAATGAATTCCTTGGAGCCAAGCACCAGCGGCTGATCCGTGCCGGCGCCGCCGGCAAAGGCCTCGCCGTCGATCTTGCCGACATAGTCGATTGTGACGCGGTCGCCTTCGGCCGCCTTGCCGGTCTTCGGCTCGTAGCTGCGCGCCGATTCGGCGACGCGCTTGACCTGCTCGTCGATCTCCGCGTCAGGGACGTCGAACACCTGGCGCGTCACCTTGATGTCGGAAAAATCCTTGATCTCGATGGGCGGGATGATCTCGTAGTTAAGGCGGAATTCGAAGTCGGCGCCGCCGGCCAGGATCTTCTCGGCTTCCTTCTCGTCCTCGGTCATGATGACTTCGGGCTGCATGGCGGCTTTTTCGCCGCGGCCCGAAATGATCGACCGGGTCGAATCGTTGAGGATCTCGTTGACCACTTCGGCCATGAACGACTTGCCATAGACCTTGCGCAGGTGCTGCACCGGCACCTTGCCGGGACGGAAGCCGTTGATGCGAACCTTATTCCTGGCGTCCGTCAGCCGCGCCATCAGCTTGGCTTCCATGTCACCAGCCGGCACGGTGATCTTGATCTCGCGCTTGAGACCGGAATTGAGTGTTTCGGTGACCTGCATCGTAAAACCTTTGTTTTCACCAATGAGGCTGCCAAACGGCTCTCTGCCGTTCACAGCCTGCCGGTATAATCTTGCCGGGAATGGCTTTTGGTACGGAACCTGGCGATTTGACCTGAAATACGGCTCAAACTCTTCCAAACTGCGTTCCAAAATGTGAATAAGTCTTTGTTTTTCCTACTTCTTATCACATTTTGCAGAAGCGGATCGTCGCGTCCCGTCACATTCGACACGCCTTTTGTCACAGGCGAGGCCAATTTTCAACCATCTTCGCGTTTAGGCGAATAACCATCATTTCGGCCCTGACATTGACAGAATGATGGCTAATGGGATCGCCAGACCGTGCGGGCGTGACGGAATTGCCAGACCCTCAGGTCGCGGCTGGCGGCTGCCGCGATATTCAAAGGACGATGCGGTATTCCACCTCACTCCCAAGACCTCGACAAGGCCGCCGAGGCTCTGCTACAGCCCGCCCGAGGCGCGTGTGGTGGAACTGGTAGACACAGCAGGTTTAGGTCCTGCCGCCGCAAGGCTTGGGGGTTCGAGTCCCTTCACGCGCACCACTGCCGCATGGCATCGGATAGTCCACTAGCGCACAGGCGCTGGCAGGAAATCAGGACACTGCCTAGGCGAGCTTCTTGATACGTCCCTTGTCGAGGCGGAAGATGCCATCGTTACCGCCTTGGCGCTGGAAATCATCCTGCAATTCGTCCCATGTGCCAAGATACTGACCGCAGTCGTCGCACCGGATGCCCGTCGAAGGTTCGGCATCGGCAGGAATCCGCAGCCTTATTGTGCCGCAAAAAGGACACTCCAACTGGTGATCCAAGTACCCGGTCGCCATGGGCTTTCCATCTTTCTGAATGCCACCGCCAGCGTCGAGAATATACCTACCACGCAACACAATCCAGTGGCGAGACGCTAGCGCCTAAAGGACGCCCCTGAGGTCGATTAGACGTAAGCTTCCAAGGCTTGAGCCTTCGAGGCCGCACCGCCCTCCCCGTTCAAGCTATGGATGGCAGCCCACCCCTGCACACCTTAATATAGAGGCTCCTGAAACAGCGTCTTGTCGCCGTCCACCAGTGCCTTGATCTGGGCGGTGCCGTCGCTGGCCAGTGCAAGACGGATCCCGAACGGGCGTACCCGCATGTCGTTCTGGATTGCCATCCCCTCGCCTTCCGGCAGGTAGAACCGTTCGATGCCGTAATCCGGCGCGATCGTCAGTCCCTCGCCGCGAAGATCCCAGCCTCCGGCGACATGACCGCGAATATCGGCCTCGTCGGCACCGGTCGGTGTCGGCGCCGCGCCGAACCACGCGGCGCTCGGCGTCCAGTAGCCGTCGGCGTTCTTCTTCAGACGGACGACGATCGAGGTGTCGTCGCTGGAAAGTTTTCCGGCCGGGATGTTGGCGATCATCTTCACCGGTATGCGCGAGATGTCGTAGCCGAGGATGATATGGTCGCCGCGCAGCAGGTCGCGCGGATCGACAGGCTCGATCTTCAGCAGCACTTCCTTGCCGCTGCGCAGGATCGCCGCCCGGCCGGCGATGATCCAACCCAGGAAGCCGATCTGGACGAGCGCCAGCACCAGCGCCGAGATGACAAGCCTCTTCCCGGACATCATGCCGTGGCTCCTCCGGTGGCCGGATCCTTCATGCGTTTCTCCACGCGGATGATGACGATCGCCAGAATGCCAAGCAGCACCGCCGCGGCAAGGAAGAAGCCGGCGGTGTCGAGCATCCACTGCAAGGTCACGACATAGATCATGGCGAGTTCGAAGGCGAAGCCGAGATAGGCAAGCCAGCGCAGGCCACGGCTCTCGCGCCCCGCGAGCACAATGGCGGCAACAATGCCGGCCAGCGCGACGACCGAAGCAATGGCGAAGCCTCTGTCGTAGCTGCTTTCGCCGGCCAGTTCGAACTGGATGATGGCCAGTCCAGTGAGGAAGCCAAGCAGAGCATGCAGCGGCAAGCGGCCGCCAAGCTGCACGATCCGGTCGACCGGTTCCGGCGCGAAAAGGGAAGCCACGAACAACAATACCGATACGATGACCAGCGGGATCGCCACCTGCAGCGTCTCGTGATCCACGGCGACCAGCACAAGATAGAAGAGCAGCGACAGGATGATCAGGTGCCGCGCCGCCCGGCTGCGGGTCCAGAACGAGACGGCAAACAGCGCAGCCGCCATGACGAGGAAGAGATGCGGAAATTCGCTGCGATTGAAATAGTCGAACCCTTTCAGGAACAGCCAGGCGTCGGCGATGCCGACCGCGGCGACGGTCAGCGGGTTGGACCGCAGCGCCACCGCCGCCAATGCGGTGCCGGCGCCCCAGGTGATCAAGGCCGAGGCCTCGTCGCCCGACAGATGGTACATCTGGCCGATCAGCGCGATCGAACCGCCGAAAGCCGCCGCCGCCACGATCCACAACGCCTCGCCGATCGCCGCGTGGTCGCGGGTTTTCAGCACTGCACCGCCGACATAGCCGCCAAGGATGACGGCAAAGAGCGCGGCAACGCGCGCCAGCCGCGGGATGGCTTCCCAGTTGGCGGCGACGAAGATCAGGATGGCCGCGCCGAACAGCAGCGCCGCCATCATCGCCAGGATCGAACCGAAGCTCAACGACTGGCGCGCGTTGATCTCGACGTCGCGCCGCAATGCATCGGCCGTCGGGGCGTCGATCAGTCCGGCCTCAAGCCATCGCGCAATGTCCGACCTGACCCGTGTCGCGTAGCCCGCCATGCTTCCCCCTGCTGCTTGGTCGGTTTTTCAGCTGGAGCTGCCAAACCGTTGACGTCACGGCACTTTCTGATTCTGGCTTCTTTGTGTCAGGTCCGCGAAGGCTTGTTAATGTTGCATTGCACAATTTGCATTGCTGCCATGCAGCCATAGCGCTTTTAAATCGATATGGGCCCGCCTATTTATGGTTTGTACACGAACGGAATGATCCGCAAGAAAAGACGAAACGAGAAGTACCATGAACCTGATCCGCAACTACCGCAACTGGCGCCGCTACCGGGACACCGTTTCCGAGCTGAGCCGCCTGAGCAACCGTGAACTGACCGACCTCGGCATCAGCCGCAGCGACATTCCTTACGTCGCTCGCAAGGCGGTCTAATCCTTCGGACCGCGAATGGTCCGAACCAGTTTTGAGAAGAGCATGACAATGAACCTGATCCGCAACTATCGTAACTGGCGCGTTTATCGCGAGACGGTTACCGAGCTGGGTCGCCTTTCCAACCGCCAGCTGCATGATCTCGGCATCGTCCGCGACGAAATCAAGACCATCGCCCGCCAGGCGATCTAACAACGGAATTTCGCCAGGGTCGACCTCCTCCCCGATCCTGACGAATACGGTCACCCCTTACCTCCTCCCAAGGGTTGACCACCAAAACGGCGCCCGCCGCACCTCCTCCCGCGGCGGGCGTTGTTTCCCGGAGCAAAACGAGTTTTGCTCCAGAGGCTTCGCCCCTCTTCAAAATGGCGAAAAGAATTTCGTCAAAGCCGACCTCCTCCCCGGCGATGACGGATAGGCCCGACCTTCACCTCCTCCCAAAGGTTGGCCACCCAAACGGCGCCCGCCGCACCTCCTCCCGCGGCGGGCGTTGTTTTCCCGGAGCAAAACGAATTTTGCTCCAGAGGCTTCGCCCCTTTTCAACGGCGAAAGGAATTTCGTCAAAGCCGACCTCCTCCCCGGCGATGACGAATACGGTCGGCCTTCACCTCCTCCCGAGGGTCGACCCCCAAAACGACACCCGCCGGACCTCCTCCCCCGGCGGGTGTTGTTGTTTTCAGGGCAGCCTTCGCCTTCGCCGCCGCGGCATGTTCCAGGTGCGGCAATGTCGGTAGCTAATCAAGTTGTCCGGTTTGGTAGCACATGATCTGTCCGCTTCTGTTTTGGCGTCGAAGCGGTTCAC
>NZ_VFWB01000018.1:0-67868 GCF_006442375.1 Mesorhizobium sp. B2-2-4
GTTAGCCTGCGAGGACAAGACGTCCATCGACTGGGCGCGCGTGATGCGCGGCATGAATTCCATCGCAAAGGCCGTCACCCCGGCCTTGGCCAGCGCCGCGACGGCGGCATCGTTGCCATAGGGATCCATGATGGCGATGACCGCAGCGCCTGACTTGTAGCTTTTCAGCTCCGCATCGGTCGGCCGGCGCACCTTCAGCACCACGTCGGCCTTGGCCACATCGCCGGCCTCGCCGATCGAAGCGCCCGCCTTGGCGAACTCCTCATCGGGAATGCGCGATCGCGTGCCGGCACCGGCCTCCACAACCACTTCAAGACCCAGGCCGGCCAGCCGTTTCACCGTATCGGGCGAAGCCGCGACGCGCGGCTCGTTCGCATCGAGCTCACGAGGGATGAAAACCGTCTGTCCCACCGCATGATCCTTTCGGCTGGAACCTGTTTGCGCAAAGTGTCGGCCGGGGCGTCCGGCGACGTCAAAGGCAATGGGGTTTTGGAAAGACTATCGCAGAATGAAGGCGCCGACGGCCATGATCAGGACGAACAGGATAGTCGCCGAGAAGAAGCCGCCCGCGAAGAAACCGAAAGCCATCGCCAGAAGTATGGCGCCGCAGAAGAGTGATCCGTATTTGGCCAGCATGAGGAAGCCCGCATAGGTGCGGTCGTGCTCGGCATAGTCCATCTTCGCGCCCAGTTCGACAGGACCGGTCGGCGTGTGCTCAGCCATAGGAATACCCCTTCGAAGACATCTTTCAGGCACATAGCGAAAAGCCGCGCCGAGAGCAATGGCGCTATTGCCGCATCGCAGCCGACAACTGCCTCAAGGGAAATTTGAAGCAAAGCGCCCCTGCGTTCGGCAGAATCGCCGAACCGCTCCGGCTGCTTGTTTTCGCGCAATCCCGGACGAAGCCGGCTGGCGCGTCAACCGCGCTGTCCGTCTTTAGCCGGCGAGGTGCGGAAACAATCCAAGCAGGCCGGCTATGATCAGGTAGAGCGCGACGATGTAGTTCAGCAGCCGTGGCATGACCAGAATCAGCACCCCGGCGATCAGCGAGATAAGCGGCGTGAGCGCGAGCTGGGAAATATGCATGTCGGGGTCCTTTTGGCAGATACGTCGAAATGAAGACGCGGAGCGTCAACGCGCCGCCGTCATCAAAACGCGGATCTGGCCGGAAAGCTCCGGAGCTTTGCAAAATCAGGGGCCTCAGGCGGCCTCACGATAATATTTCGCCGTCGGCACGATAGACAAGGGCGTCAGCCGATTGATGGCCGGATTGGCGAACATCAACCGCTGTTCCATGGGCGTCGACCTGAAGAATGGGAAACGTTCGAGCGTCAGGCGCATATTTTCGCCGGCGGGGATTTCGAACAGGGCGATCCGGGTAAGAACGCCCGGAAACTCCTTAGCCTCGGTCCTCTGCACGGCATTGAAGTAACGAGAATAAAAATTGGAATGCTCGACCTTGACCGGCGTCAGCACAGAGTTCTGGCCAAAATAGAGCGAGGCCACCATGGCAAGCCTGAGTGTCAGAAACGGCAGCACTCCGGGTGCCGGCGCGGCATCAGGATCGGTTGCGAAGCGGGTTCCGTCGATGAAGGTTTCTCCGCGGGCAAGGCGCTCGATCAGTATTTCCGGATAGGCATCAACGGAGGGCGAATTCGGGTGCTCGATGGAAATGTAATGGAAGCGGATTGTGCTCACCAATTCGCCGTAGCAATAGACACCGAATCGGTAGGAATTGGGTAGATTGTCCCAGCGATCCTCGAACATGCCGCTGGCGAGCGGGCCGCACATGCCGGAGCGCAGATAGGACTTATAGCGAAGCCGGTAAATCGCTTCCAAATCCTCGCCCCCGGTAATGAGGCGATAATCGACATGCTCAAGCAGTTGCATCATCGATCGATTCAGCACCGAATCCCCGGCTGTGCTTACCCCGCCAGACGCATTCCTTGTAGCTGTTGCAGCATCCATCGTCTGTCCTCGAATTCGACCTAGGATAGGCTATTCGAGTTGAAATGAGACACAAGCCGAAATTTAGATCTTGTTGATTTACATTCCGTTAACCTTAATGGCCGGGAGCCGCTTGAGAATATCTTACTGAGCAATCGTCCGAGCGATTGCCACTGAGAGGATGTGGATCATGCCTCCGATACATCTGCGTAGTGAGGAAGACCTTTCAGCAGCATTGCGCAAAGGCAAAATCACGGCGGAACCGTATCCTCTCATCGAACGATTGAGTTCGACATCAAAGAGCATCGTGCGACTCGCAACGCGCGGGGAATCCAATCGAGCGAAGTCGAAAATTACGGCGCTAACGGACCGTCCGTTTACCGGTGCGACGCAGGTCAGCGGCGAATGGCCAGGTGACATTCGACATCGTCTCGATACCCGACGCACTGAGCGCGGCACCGAACAGGAAGCCCTGCACGAGATCCGGTTTCACTTGCAAGGCCAGGATCTTGAGCTGCTCAAAGGTCTCGACGCCTTCGACAGTCACCGAAAGTCCAAGCGGCCGCGACAGATTGACAATGCCCTTCAGCAGCTCCAGCGAACGCTTGCTCTGGGTGACGTCCATCAAGAAGGAGCGATCGATCTTGATCTTGTCGAGCGGCAGCTTGTGCAGATAGCTCAGGCTCGAATAGCCGGTACCGAAATCGTCAAGTGCGATGCGCACACCGATCTGCTTCAGTTCCTCGATGTATTGACGTGTCAGCGACTTGTCATCGAGCAGCGCCGTTTCGGTGACCTCGATCTCCAGCCGGCCGGCGGCAAGGCCGGAGCTGGCCAGAGCGTCGCGAACCTTCTGGATGACGTCCCGGTTGCGGAAATCCTTGGCGGAGAGATTGACCGAGACGCTGGTGTGGTCCGGCCATTTGGCGCATTCGGTGCAGGCTGCCTGCAGCACGAAGGTGCTGATCTCGGAAATGATGCCCATTTCCTCCGCCAGCGGAATGAAGATGCCTGGCGAAATCGGCCCGAGGTCGGGATGGTCCCAGCGGCACAGCGCCTCGCAGCTGGCGATGCGCATCGTGCTCATCGCCACGATCGGCTGGTAGACGACGCGCAGGGCCTTGCCTTCCACCGCGCTGCGCAGATCCGCCTTCATCAGCTGGCGGTTGCGGAACGCAGCGTCCATGGCGGCCTCGAACAGCCGCCAGCCGTTCTTGCCGAGCTCCTTGGCCTTATAGAGCGCCAGGTCCGCCTTGACGATCATGGCGTCGACGTCGGTATCCCTGACCCGCGACAGCACGGCGCCGGCGCTGGCCTGGATGCGCAGCCCGTGGCCGGCGACGTCCACCTCCCCTTGCAACGCTGCAAAGATCTCGTCGATCTGAAGGGTCAGATGGCTTTCATCCTCTATACGGTCGAAGAAAACCATGAATTCGTCGCCGCCGAAGCGGCTGACGGTGATGCCTTGTCCCGCAATGGCGGCAAGACGCTCGGCCACCGCGTAGATCAATCCATCGCCGATCGGATGCCCGAGCGTGTCGTTGACACTCTTGAAATCGTCGAGGTCGAGCACGGCAAGGCCGCAGAGGCGGTCACGGTCGCCTGACGCCATCGCCTCGCCGATCAGTTCGTGGAAATAGGCGCGATTGGGCAGGCCGGTGAGATTGTCATAGCGCGCCATGAAGCGGATCTTGTCTTCCGCCTCGACGCGCGCCGTCACGTCCTCGAAGGTGATGACTCCGAGTTCCTGGCTGCCTTCGCGGGCGGAGAATTCGTAATGTTGGCCATTGGCGAGCGAAACCAGGACCTTACGGTCGCGGCCCTCGCGCAATGCACGCGTCAGCTGGGCTTCGATGTAGCGGCAGTCCTTTGGGGCCAGCATGCCGCCCACGACGCCGCGCATCAAGAGACCATGGATTGACCGCCCAAGCAGCGCATCGGCCGATTTGAGCGACATCAGATGCGCGGCCTCGGCATTGGCGACCGCCACCCGACCGTCCGGGCCAAGCATGACGAGGCCATGCGACATGGTATTGAGCGCGCGATCGAATCTGAGCGCGAGCTTCCTCGCTTCCTTGTGGCCGATGACGGCCGAGAAAAGCACATCGCGGACGTGGTCGGCGCTGTTGATCGTGACGAAAGTCAACGGGATGATCATCAGACCGAGAATGACCGAAGGCACATCCATGCGCAGCAAAAGTGCAAGTGCTGCCGGACCAATGAAGGTCACGGAAAAAACCCGCACCATAATGGGAGAGCCATAGTTCCTGCCAACAACCGTCACCAAGGTCGCGATGGCCAGCGACGTCGCGGCCAGTTCGGCAAAGGGATCGGGATAGACATAGATCGATATGAAGCACAGTGCGCCCAACGTGAGGCCCTGCACGCTGCCCTTGAGGATGTAGTTACGCTCCCACCGATGCGCCTCCTGGACGTCGGCTATTACACCGCCTGCCTTCCGGAAGGCGCGAATGCCGAAATAGCGGTAAAGGCAGATGGACAGCAGAACAAAAGAGAAAGCCAGGAACAACGGATTGTTCGTACGCAAGTAGATCATTAGCCCGAGGATCCAGTAGCACACGCCACCGATCACCAGCATGTGGGCGTTGTCGAACAACGACCGCACAAACTGGATATAAACATCCGCTGGGATGTTTTCGGTCTTTGTTCTGCCCATGTCGTCGGCCCAACGCTAGGCCTCGTCATCTCACATCCGCCTTAAGAAAGGCTTAGAACAGCGGTTTTGGGCGGCTTGCCGAAGGCGCGCAAAGCAGGACAGACTGGGAGAATTGGGCTTTAGGTAAACAAGGCCATCACTCGGCGGCCTGGAGTTCCGCCCTCGCTGATGTGCCGGACAGGCGCTCGAGCAGCCTTTGGCGCTCGCCGGCTGCCTTTTGAGCGCTGGCTTGGCGAACATGGCCGTAACCGCGGATGAGTGCCGGCACCGAGACGAGGGCCGTGGCGGCCTCGATGGTGTCCGGTGCCAGCGAGTTGGCGACGCGTTGCAGGTCGGCCTCATATTGCGCCAGCAATTGCCGCTCCATGCGCCGCTCGGCGGTGTAGCCGAACAGGTCGAATGCTGTCCCGCGCAGGCCCTTCAGCGCCGCCAGCATGCGGAACCCTTTCATCATCCAGGGACCAAAGCTCGATTTCCTCGGTTTGCCGTCACTGCCGCGACGGCCCAGGATCGGCGGTGCCAGGTGGAATTCGAGTTTTTCGTAACTCTGGAACTGCTTGCCGAGTTCGGCGGCGAAGGAGCCGTCGGTATAGAGCCGCGCCACCTCGTATTCGTCCTTGATCGCCATCAGCTTGAACAGGTTCCTGGCCGCCGCTTCCGTCACGGCGCTCGAACCGGGCGCTGCCTTGGCTTCGGCCGCGCGCAGGGCAGCGATCCTGCCGGCGTAGCGCTTGCCATAGGCGGCGTTCTGATAGGCGGAAAGGAAAGCGATCCGGCGGGCAATGATTTCGTCCAGCGTCTGGGCAATCGTGGCGGGTTGGCCGTCCTTGCCCGGCTGGACGAGGCCACGCACGAAATCCGGCTGATGCGCGGCGCGGCGGCCCCAGCGGAAGGCGGCGATGTTCATCCCCACCGCCTCGCCGTTCAATTCGATCGCCTTTTCGACGGCTTGCGCCGACAGCGGCAGACCGCCATGCTGGAAGGCGAAGCCGAGCATGAACATGTTGGCGCCCAGCGAATTGCCGAACAGGGCGGTGGCTGTGCGGGTGGCGTCGAAGAAATGCGCCTTGTCGTCGCCGGCAGCAGTGCGGATCGCCTTCTTCAAGCGTTCGATGGGCAGCGAGAAATCGGCCGAGCGGGCAAACTCGCCCGGCATGATCTCGGCAGTATTGGCGAGGAAGATGGTGTGGCCCTCGCGCACCGCGGCCAGCACCTTCTTGGCGCCCGACACGACGAGATCGCAGCCGAGCACGAGATCGGCTTTGCCGGCCGAGACACGGATGGCATGGATGTCATCGGGCGTGCGGGCGATGCGGACATGGGTGAACACCGAACCGCCCTTCTGGGCAAGCCCGGCCATGTCGATCATGCCGCAGCCCTTGCCTTCGAGATGAGCCGCCATGCCGAGCACGGCGCCGACGGTGACGACGCCGGTGCCGCCGACGCCGTCGATGATCGCCGCCCAGCCCTGTTCGCCGAGCGGGAATTCGGCGGCTGCTGGAACGCCGTCGAGCGGATCGGTCTTGCCGGCGATGCCTTCGGCCTTGCGGATCTTGGCGCCATGCACCGTGACGAAGGACGGGCAGAAGCCATTGACGCAGGAAAAATCCTTGTTGCAGCTCGACTGGTCGATCCGGCGCTTGCGGCCGAACTCGGTCTCCACCGGCTGGATGGAGACGCAGTTCGATTGGACGCCGCAGTCGCCGCAGCCCTCGCAGACCAGTTCGTTGATGAAGACCCGCTTGTCGGGATCGGGAAAGGTTCCGCGCTTGCGACGGCGGCGCTTTTCGGCGGCACAGGTCTGGTCGTAGAGCAGGATCGAAACCCCGCTGACGCCGCGCAGCTCGCGCTGGACGAGGTCGAGATCGTCGCGGTGATGGATGGTGGCGCCGGCCGGGAACTCGACCTTGCCGGCATATTTGTCGGGTTCGTCGGTGACGACGGCGATGCGCTCGATCCCTTCGGCTCGCACCTGCCTGGCGATCATGTCCACCGTCAGGCCGCCTTCATGCGGCTGGCCGCCGGTCATGGCCACCGCGTCGTTATAGAGTATCTTGTAGGTGATGTTGGCGCCCGACGACAGCGCGAAGCGGATCGCCAGCGTGCCGGAGTGGTTGTAGGTGCCGTCGCCGAGATTCTGGAAAATGTGGTCGCGCTTGGAAAAGGGCGCCTGGCCGACCCACTGCGCCCCCTCGCCACCCATGGCGGTGAAGCCGACAGTATTCCTGTCCATCCACAGTGCCATGAAATGGCAGCCGATGCCGGCCGCGGCGATCGAGCCATCCGGCACCTTGGTCGAGGAATTGTGTGGGCAGCCGGAGCAGAAGAAGGGCGTGCGGGAGCCGATGTCCGACGCGTCTGCGAGCATGGCCTGGAACTGGCGCAGCTTCGCCACCCGCGCTGAAATCTCTTCCGACGGACCGATGGTTTTCACGATCCTTTCGCCAAGGGCAATGGCGATTTCGTTGGGGTCGAGCGCGCCCTTGGCCGGAAACAGCCAGTCGCCGCGCTCGTTCTTCTTGCCGACGATGACGGGCTGCGTGGCGGTGCCGTAGAGGCTCTCGCGAAGCTGCACCTCGATCAGCGAACGCTTCTCCTCGACGACGACGATGGTGTCGAGGCCGCGCGCGAACTCGGCAATGTGCTGGAAATCGAGCGGCCAGGGGCAACCGACTTTGAACAGCCGCACGCCGATGCGGCCGGCGGCCGCCTCGTCGATGCCGATATCCTCGAGCGCCTGGCGGACGTCGAGATAGCTTTTGCCGATGGTGATGATGCCGATCCTGGGATTGCGGCCGCCCGAATAGACGACGCGGTTCAGCCCGTTGGCATGGATGAAGGCCGACGCGGCGGCGCGCTTGTACTCATGCAGCCGCTCCTCCTGGCCGAGCATGTCGATCTCGTGGCGGATGTTGAGGCCGCCGGGCGGCATGTCGAACTCGGGATTAACGATGTTCAGACGCTCGATCGAGGCATCGACCGAGGCCGTCGATTCGATGTTGTCCTTGACGCATTTGATGGCCGCCCATGTGCCGGCGAAGCGCGACATGGCAAAACCGTAGAGCCCGTAATCGATTATCTCCTGGACACCGGCCGGGTTGAGGATCGGCACCATGGCGTCGACGAACAGGAATTCGGTGGCATGCGCGTTGGTCGAGGATTCGGCCATGTGGTCGTCGCCCATCAAAGCGAGCGCACCGCCATGTTTCGACGAGCCGGCCAGATTGGCGTGGCGGAAGACGTCGCCGGAGCGGTCGACCCCCGGACCCTTGCCGTACCAAACCGAAAAAACGCCGTCATGGGTGCCTTCGCCCAGCAGTTCCGTCTGCTGCGATCCCCAGCAGGCGGTAGCGGCGAGTTCCTCGTTAAGGCCGGGCTGGAAGACGATGTCGGCCTGGGCGAGCTGTTTTTTTGCCTTCCACAGCTGCATGTCGAGGCCGCCCAGCGGCGAACCGCGATAGCCGGAGACGAAGCCGGCCGTGTTCAGGCCCGCGCGGCGGTCGCGCTCGCGCTGCATCAGCAGCATGCGGATGACCGCCTGGGCGCCGGACAGGAAGATGCGTTCCTTCCCCAGGTCGAACTTGTCGTCGAGCGCGACGTCGTGCAGCGTCATCAGGCATTTCCTCTGCGGAGGCCGCGCGGGGGCAGGCAGCCAGCGTCGGGATCGGATGACGCATCCTTTCTCCCCTTGCAAGACAGGTCAAACGAAATCGGACGTGCCAGGCAACGCGCAACGAACGATCCGCCGTCATCCCTTGCCCGGTATGAAATCGCCCCGCGAGCAATGTCCGGCGTACGAAAATTTCGCTTGCCTTTCGGCTTGGCGGCGAGCGTCAGGTCCCCTTGGAGCAGTCGGGCTTCGGCTCGCCCGGCAGCTTGCCGTCGGGGTGGCCTACGAGATCGGGATTGGCGGTGTAGAGCTGGTCAATGACGAGCGGCCGGTCGGGCAGGATGGACTGGTCTTCGGTGGACATCAGCGTGGTGTCGATCTTCTGCAGGACCGCGCCGTCGGAACCCTTGATAGCGATGGCGATCGTATAAGGCTTGTTCTTGACGACGCAGGTCAAAGCCGGGCTCTCCAGCGTCACCTTGTCGAGCTTGGGCCAGACCTTCTGCTCGACCACCAACGGCGCGCCGCCGGCCGGATCCTGGAAGCTGGCGACCGCGACCTGGCCCTCTCCCATCGGCCGCAAGGGCCGCAGCGTCACGACATAGGTCGCCCTGGCGAGACGATAGTTGAAGACGAATATCTTGCCCGAAATCTCGAACAACTTGCCTTCACCGTCCTTGCCGGTGTCGCGGCAGGCGCCGAGCGCCATCGCCGCGATCAGCGCCATGCCGAGCAGGGCTGAACGAGAGCTAGTCCTGGACATTGTTGACCTCATTGGCCGCCCTGCGGCGGCGATAGTGGCGGCTTGCCTTCTGGCGGTTGCCGCAGACCGCCATGTCGCACCACAGGCGGCTGGAATTGCGGCTGCGGTCGACGAACAGCCAGGAGCAATTGGGGCAGATCCTGAGCCTGGCGACCGTGTCCTCGCGCAGCAGCGACAGGGCGGAAACCGCCAGTGCCGCTTCGAATGCGATCGGCGTTGCCGGATCGCCGAACGGCTTTCCGGGCGTTGCGATCTCGGTCCGACTACCGGCAAGACCGTCGGCGCAGGCCGCCAGGAGGCCGGAGAGATGATCGGTAGCGACCGTGCCTTTCGACACCGCGTGGCGAAACAACCGGTCCGTCGCCTCGCGGATCGCCAGCACGACAGGCGCGATTGCAGCCGGCGCGGAGACCGCCAGCCGCCTGCCGCCAAGCTCGGCGGCGCGAAAGCCGCTCGCCGCGTCCGCGAAGTGGGCGATCTCGCGCGGATCGTCAAAACGGTCGAAGGTCCTCTCCGGATCGGCACGCAGCACGACGGTGTTCGCCGTGTCGAGCGCGAGCAGGCCGCCGGTGAAGCGGTGCGGGGTCCAGGATACCGTCATGTCCGAAATCTAACTGATAAATGGCATTTGACAAGTTAGATTCGACGATGCAAGTCTGCCCTGAAGCGGGTATTGCCGCTCTCTGTCTGGAGCGTATCGTCGTCCCAAAACCGCTATGCGCTTTGGGCGACATGCCCCGAGGATTTTCGCATGCTGTATCTGTTCCAGCAGGTCCTGAACGGGCTGCATTCAGGCGCACTCTATGCGCTGCTGGCGTTCGGCTATGTGCTGACCAACGGTATCCTGCACCGCACCAACCTGGCCTATGGCGCGCTGTTCGCCTTTTGCGGACAGACGATGATCCTGACCGCCGCCTTCGGCTACCAGGTGCTGTGGCTGACGCTGACGGCGGCGGTGGTGCTCGGCATCGCAGCGGCTTTCCTCTACGCCGCGCTTATCAGCTGCGTCCTGTCGCGCAGCGTCTTCGAACCGCTGGCCGACCGCTCGCCCAACGCGATCGTGGTGACCACGCTTGGCATCCTGCTGGTTTTGTCGGAAGCAAGCCGCATCGCGGCCGACACGCATGATCTGTGGCTGCCGCCTATGCTGGCGCAGCCTGTCGTTTTCGCGCAGGATGCCCGCTTCAAGGCGACATTGACGCTGATCCAGCTGCTCGATTGCGCCGTGGTGCTGGCGGCGGTGGCGCTTGCGGCATGGGCCTTTGCCCATTCGAATTTCGGCCGGCGCTGGCGCGCCGTCTCCGACGATCCCAAGGCGGCCGCCATGTGCGGCGTCGATGTGCGCGCCGTGTTCCGCCACGCAGTGCTGTTCGGCGGTTTCTGCGCCGCGCTGGCCGGCGTCATGGCCGGCCTCTATTACGGCAATGTCAGTTTCGGTTCCGGCCTCGTCTACGGGCTGAAGATCCTGTTCGTGACGGCGGTCGGCGGCTATCTCTCACCGCCGCGGGCGGCCCTGGGCGCTGCCGCCTTCGGCATGGCCGAGTCGCTGTGGGCCGGCTATTTCCCGGTGGAATGGCGCGACGCATGGATGTACCTGTTCCTCGTCGCCATGCTGGTGCTGATCGGCGCTGGCCGCGACCAGACCAAGATCGCGTGATCAGCATCAGACTTTGGTTGCATGACGCCTGCCACCGATGAGCCTGTTTCGGCAACGAAACGATCTCCTTAACGCTTTGATTTTGCCCACGAACCCTGCCGGAAGCCGGTTCCGGTTTTCCGAGCCCTGCGCCGCAGCCCTGCGCTTCGTCGGCTTCCTCGTCTCACAACCGCGTTGACAGCGCCGCTCCTGTGTTGACCCGTCCTGCCACGCACGGCATACGGTTAGGCCACAGCGGCGCGGCGTAAAACAACGGGGAGCCGTCGCGCCTCGGACAAAAGGGAGGAATGCATGGCAGGGCTTCTCGCTCTATCCAGGACGATTGACCGTGTGAACGAGTTCATCGGCAAATGGATATCGTGGTTGATCCTGCTGGCAATCCTGGTGAGCGCCGCTAACGCGACCATCCGCAAGGTGTTCGACACCTCGTCGAATGCGTGGCTGGAGCTGCAATGGTACCTGTTCGGCGCCGCCTTCATGCTGGCGGCGGCCTATACGCTGAAGCAGAACGACCATATCCGCATCGATATCGTCTACGGCCTGTTCCCGCGCCGCGTGCAGCACTGGATCGACCTTTTCGGCCATGTCTTTTTCCTGATGCCGTTCGTGACGCTGATGGTGATCTATTTCGTCCCCTATGTGTCGCTGTCGTTCCGCAGCGGCGAAATGTCGAACAATTCCGGCGGGCTGATCATCTGGCCGGCAAAGGCGATCCTGCTGGTCGGCTTCTTCCTGCTAGCGCTGCAGGGCATCTCCGAGATCATCAAGAAGATCGCCATCATGCGCGGCGACATGGACGACCCGACCCCGTTCATATCGGCGCATGAGCAGGCGGAACTCGAAGCCAAGGCACTGGCCGACGAGGTGCGCTCGTGATCGAGTTCATCGCCCAGAACATGGCGCCGATCATGTTCGCCTCGCTGGTCCTCTTCCTGCTGATCGGCTATCCCGTCGCCTTCTCGCTCGCCGCCAACGGACTTTTGTTCTTCTTCATCGGCGTGCTGGTCTCACCCTATTCGGGCGGCTCGATCAATCTCGCCTGGCCGCTGCTGCATGCGTTGCCGGATAATTTCTACGGCAGCCGGGTGATGTCGAACGACACGCTGCTGGCGATCCCTTTCTTCACCTTCATGGGCATCGTGCTCGAGCGATCGGGGATGGCGGAAGACCTGCTCGATACGATCGGCCAGCTGTTCGGGCCGATCCGCGGCGGGCTTGCCTATGCCGTGATCTTCGTCGGCGCGTTGCTGGCCGCCACGACCGGCGTGGTGGCGGCATCGGTCATCGCCATGGGGCTGATCTCGCTGCCGATCATGCTGCGCTACGGCTATGACCGCCGGCTGGCGTCCGGCGTCATCGCCGCGTCCGGAACGCTCGCCCAGATCATCCCGCCGTCGCTGGTGCTGATCGTGCTCGCCGACCAGCTCGGCCGCTCGGTCGGCGACATGTATGCGGGCGCGCTGATCCCCGGCATCGTGCTGACCAGCCTCTACATGCTCTACATCCTGATCATGACGATCGTCCGGCCGAATTCGATGCCGGCGCTGCCGCTGGAAGCACGCACGCTCGGCCACGGCGTCGTGTCGCTGCTGGTGGCGTTGCTGGCGGCGGTGGCGATCTCCTACGCGGCCTACCGCTATCTCGCACCGACCCATGGCGACAATGCCGACATCCTCGGCGCCAGCATCGGCGTGGCCGTGATCTATATCGTTGCGATCGCCGATCAGCGCCTGAAAATCAACATGATGTCGCGGCTGGCGCAGCAGGTCGTGATCGTGCTGATCCCGCCATTGGCGTTGATCTTCCTGGTGCTGGGCACCATTTTCCTTGGCATCGCCACTCCAACCGAGGGCGGCGCCATGGGCGCTGTCGGCGCGCTGGCGATGGCGGCGATCAAAGGCCGGCTGTCGCTCGACGTGGTCAGGCAGGCGCTCGCTTCGACGACAAGGCTGTCGTCCTTCGTGCTGTTCATCCTGATCGGCGCGCGCGTCTTCTCCCTCACCTTCTACGGCGTCAACGGCCACATCTGGGTCGAGCATCTCCTGACCTCGCTGCCGGGCGGCGAGGTCGGCTTCCTGATCGGCGTCAACATCCTGGTCTTCGTGCTTGCCTTCTTTCTCGATTTCTTCGAACTGGCCTTCATCATCGTGCCGCTGCTGGCACCGGCCGCCGACAAGCTCGGCATCGACCTGATCTGGTTCGGCGTGCTTCTGGGCGTCAACATGCAGACCAGCTTCATGCATCCACCCTTCGGCTTCGCGCTGTTCTACCTGCGCTCGGTCGCCGCCCGGGTGCCCTATCTCGACCGCTTGACCGGCAAGCAGATCGCGCCGGTGACCACGGGTCAGATCTATTGGGGCGCCGTGCCGTTCGTCTGCATCCAGGTGATCATGATCGGGCTCACCATCGCCTTCCCGCAAATGGTGATGCACTACAAGGGCACAGCGGTCGATTCCGGCACGATCGACTATACGGTGCCGGAGGTGCCGGGACTGACGCCGCTCGGCACGCCGCCGGCCGGGAGCGGCCCCGCACCCGCCACTGGCGCCCCGCCGCCCGCCGCGCCTGCCGCGCCCGACCTGTCGCAACCGCCGAACTTCGGCGACACGGCGCCCGCCAAACCGGCGGCACCACAGCCGGATCTGTCGCAGCCGCCGAATTTCAACTGATGCCGGAGGTCGCAAAACCATGAAAGCGGTACGGCTGGAAGCGGTTGGCAGCATCACGCTGCGCGAGGTCGCCAAGCCGGTTCCCGGGCCTGACGATCTGCTGGTGCGCATCGAGTCCTGCGGCGTCTGCGGCACGGACCGGCATCTCTTCCACGGCGAGTTTCCCTGCCGGCCGCCGGTAACGCCCGGACATGAGTTCTCCGGCATCGTCGAGGCAATGGGACATTCCGTGAGCGGCTTCTCGATCGGCGACCGCGTCACCGGCGATCCCAACATCGCCTGCGGACGCTGCCGCCATTGCCATGCCGGCCGCATCAATTTGTGCAGCAATCTCAATGCCATCGGCATCCATCGCGACGGCGGCTTCGCCGACTACGTCGTGTTGCCGCAGAAACAGGCCTTCATCCTGCCCGCGGACTTGAAGCCGACGCACGGCGCCTTCTGCGAGCCTCTCGGCTGCTGCCTGCATGGCGTGGATCTGGCCGAGATCAAGCCCGGCTCCTCGGTCGCCATACTTGGCGGCGGCGTGATCGGCCTGCTCACAGTGCAACTGGCAAGGCTTGCAGGGGCGACGACCATCATCCTGTCGACGCGACAGGCATCACGGCGCGCACTGGCCGAGGAGCTCGGCGCGACGGCAACGGTCGACGCAAGCGCCGCCGACGTCATCGATGCCATCTCCGGGCCAGCGGGACTGGTGCCCGGCGGTGTCGACGTGGTGCTCGAATGTGCCGGTGTCCAGGAAACGGTCGAGCAGTCGCTGCGGCTGGCGAGGGCCGGCGGCACGGTCGTCATTGTCGGCGTGGTGCCGCAAGGCATGAGGGCGGCGTTCGAGCCCTTCGATCTTCTGTTTCGCGAGTTGAAGGTTCTCGGCTCCTTCCTCAATCCCTACACGCACCGCCGCGCCGCCGAGCTGATCGCTTCGGGCGCGATCGAGATCGACCGGCTGATCTCCAGGCAGGTGCCGCTGGAAGAGGCCGCCGCGGTAATCGCCAACCCGCCTGCCGCCGGCGAGGTCAAGGTGGTGGTGGTGCCGGACCGAGGCTGAGTGCCGCTGTCGCTTCGAACCCGTTCTACCCCCGGCCCTGCGGCGCAAGTTTCGACGCCTTCGACTATCGATGTTTCCAGCACCGACGCCCAACGAATAAACCCCGGACTACCGAGTCCGGGGTCTTCGAAATAAGGCAGAAAAACCTTACAGCTTGCCGTTGCGCTGCTGGACCATCATGAAGGTGTCGTAATTGTACTCGGCCACCTGCGCCCAGAGATAGTGCTCCTTACGGAAGCCCTTGATCGAGTCCCAGATCTTCTTGAACGGCGCGTTCGAGGCTTCCATTTCGGCGTAGACCTCATTGGCCTTCTCGAAGCAGGCGGACATGATCTCCTGGCTGAACGGACGCAGTTTGGCGCCGCCGGCCACCAGCCGCTTCACCGCCGCAGGATTGAGATAGTCGTATTTCTGCAGCATGTTGGCATCGGCGGCTTGCGCGGCGGTATGCAGCAGCGACTTGTAAGTCGGCGAAAGTTCTTCGTATTTCGCCTTGTTGAACATCAGGTGGACGGTCGGGCCGCCTTCCCACCAGCCTGGATAGTAGTAGTAGGGCGCGACCTTGTAGAAGCCGAGCTTCTCGTCGTCATAGGGGCCGACCCATTCGGCTGCGTCAATGGTGCCCTTTTCGAGCGCCGGGTAGATGTCGCCGCCGGCGATCTGCTGCGGCACGACGCCGAGCTTCTGCACAACCTTGCCGGCGAAGCCGCCGATGCGCATCTTGAGGCCGGAAAGGTCGGCCACCGTGTTGATCTCCTTGCGGAACCAGCCGCCCATCTGCACGCCGGTATTGCCGCCAGGCAGGCCGAACAAGCCTTGCGTGGCGAGAAATTCGTTGAACAGGTCGATGCCGCCGCCATGATAGTGCCAGGCATTCATGCCGCGCGCGTTGAGCGAGAACGGAACCGCCGCGCCCAGCGCCCAGGTCGGATCCTTGCCCCAGTAATAATATGCCACCGTGTGGCAGGCCTCGACCGTGCCGGCGGTCGTGGCGTCGGCCGCCTGAAGGCCGGGCACCAGCTCGCCAGCGGCGAAGACCTGTATCTGGAAGTTGCCGTCGGTGGCTTCCGAAAGCATCTTTGAGAAGACCTCGGCGCCGCCATAGATCGTGTCGAGCGATTTGGGAAAGGACGACGCCAGCCGCCACGTCACCTTTGGATTGGACTGGGCTATGGCCGGCGCGGCGAGCGTGGCGGCGGCCACAGCGGCGCCAACGCCGGTCGTCCCGGCCTTGCGGATGAATGAACGACGATCCATGAAGTCCTCCCTTTTGGATCAACAAACCGACGTGCGGCGCATGCTCGATGCCCCGCACGGCTGGGCGAAACAATACACGGGCAAGGAGTCGAGTCCAGCGTGGCGGCCTGATTTGACGGCGTGTGCGCAGGGCCTTGCAACTATAGTCTAACGGGCCGTTTGGTGGCCCATCCGACGGACCGAAACTTGTCATGGAAAAATGTGCTGGGATCGCCTATTTTGAAGGCAGGATTCCCCGGCCCAGATGGAAAACAAAGCCAAAATGCAGCAGCCGCTCGTCGCCATATCGACCGACGTCCGTCAATTCGACAACTACACCTGGCATGCCGCCCCACAGCAATATCTGGAGGCGGCGATAGCCGGCGCCGGCGTGTTTCCGGTGCTGGTGCCTTCGTTCGGCGAGCGGCTCGATTTCGATGAGCTGCTGTCGTCGGTCGACGGCGTCATGCTGACCGGCTCGAAATCCAACGTCGACCCCTCGCTCTATGGCGGCGATGCCAGCGAGGCGAACGGCCCGTATGATCCGGCACGCGACGCCACCACCTTGCCGCTGATTCGCAAAGCGATCGAGCGTGGCGTGCCGCTGCTTGCCATCTGCCGCGGCATCCAGGAGATGAACGTGGCGCTGGGCGGCACGCTGGGCACTGAAATCCAGGAGCGTGAAGGCTCGCTCGACCACCGCGCGCCGGTGAGCGACAATCAGGACGAACGTTTCGCGATTCACCAGACCGTTTCGATCAAGGCGGGCAGTTGCCTGGCCGGTGTGTTTGGGGCCGGCGACATGAAGGTCAACTCTTTGCACCGCCAGGCAATCGGCCGGCTTGGTTCGAAGCTGCAGCTCGAAGCCGTGGCCGACGACGGCACCGTCGAGGCGGTCTCTGTAAAGGATGCCCGCGCCTTCGCGGTCGGCGTCCAGTGGCATCCCGAATACTGGGTCAAGTCGGATAGTAACTCGGCCAAGATCTTCCGGGCCTTCGGCGACGCGGTTCGCCTGCATGCGGCTGCCAAAGCCGGCGCCCGCGCGGCGGCGGAGTAATCAGTCGTTGGTGCTCGGGTCCCCGGCGGCCGCCAGCGACAGCAGCGGCAGTGCAGGAGCGTAGGATTCGAATCCGTCGCCATCGGCGACCGCGAAGGTGACGATCGGATCGACGCCGTTGACGCTGAAGGCGACCGTGCCGTCCTCCTGCTCGCGCCAGAATTTCGCCCGCTCGATGCCTGGCATCAGTCGGCTACAGTTCGGAGCCACCGTCAAAAGCGACAGGCCGTCCGAGACGGTGGCGCCGCGTTTGATTGCGCAAACCCCCTCATCACCATTGGCGACCAGCCTGTAGGTGTCGGGCGGCGCGGCCTCTTCAGCGACGCTTTCGCCAGTGCCGCCATGAAACAGCTGAACGCCGCCAAACAGGGCGGCGGCTCCGATCAGTACGGAAAGCGTTTTCATGCTGATCCTCATCCATGCGTACGGACAGGATGAAGAATGATTTCAAAGGGTTAAGCTGACGTTAATAAATATGGCAGCCGACCGCTCAGCCGCGCGCCTTCACATGCACCGTCTCGGGCACAGGTGTAATCGGCCGGCGCTCGCTGAACCAGGACACCAGATTGTCGACGCACAGATCCGCCATGGCGCGACGTGTGTGCTCCGACGCCGAACCTACATGCGGCAACAGACTGGCATTGGTCGCGTCAAGCAGCGCCCGCGGCACGTTCGGTTCGTCGGCGAAGACATCGAGCCCGGCGGCGGCGATAGTGCCCTTGGCGAGGGCTGTCGCAAGCGCCGCCTCGTCGACCGTGCTGCCGCGCCCGATATTGACGAAGACGCCGTTGGCGCCAAGCGCCGACAGGATCTCGGCATCGACCGCCTTTTCCGTCGAGGCGCCGCCCGGGACCACCGAAATCAGCGTGTCGACTGCTTCGGCGAGGCCCTTCAGCGTCGGATGATAGGGGTAGGACAGGCCCTCGACCCGGCGCCGGTTGTGATAGGCGACGGGCAATCCGAACGCCTCCAGCCGGCGGGCGATGGCGAGCCCGATGCGGCCCATGCCGAAAATGCCAGCGCTGCGGCCGCGCAAGGTAAGCCGGCTCAAGGGATAGTTGCCCTTGCGCTGCCAGCTGCCGTCGCGCAGCCAGGCTTCGGCGCGCGGCAGGTCGCGCACGGTGTTGATCAGCAGGCCGATGGCGGTGTCGGCGACCTCCTCGGTCAGCACATCCGGCGTGTTGGTGACCATGATGCCGTGATCGCCAGCGTGGCGGGCATCGACCGAATCGTAGCCGACGCCGAAACTGGCGACGATCTCAAGCTTCGGCAATGCATCCATGAAGGCCGCGCTGATGCCGCCGAACGAGGCGATGGCGCGCACGTTGTCGCGCATATCATCGGTGACCAGGGATGGGTCGGCGCGCTCGATCCCGACACGCCTGAATGTCCGGTCGATGCGCTCGACCGCGTGGTCGTTGAAATGCCCCGGCACCAGGATGGCGACGGTTTGCAGTTGCTCGGGCTTTGTCATGCACGCTCCACCGGCTTGCCGGTCGACTGTCGCACATGCAGTTCCGGCTTGATCAGTTCCTGCGAGGGCCGCACCGTCTGCCCGTTCAGCTTGTCGAGCAGGGCGCTGGCGGCGCGGCGGCCAACCTCGCGCTGACCGTTCCACACGGTGGTCAACGCCGGCGTGGCGATTGCCGCCTCCTCGAGATCGTCGTAGCCAGTGACCGATATGTCCAGGCCAGGCACCAGGCCGGCGCGCGCGATGCCGTTCATCAGGCCGATGGCGACGAGGTCGTTCCAGCAGCAGGCGGCTGTCGGTTTGTCCTTCAGCGCCAGGAACTGTCCGGCGGCCTCGAAGCCGGCTTGCTTGGTTCGCGGGCCGGGGATGCGCCAGGCCGGCCGCACTTCCAGCCCGGCGGCCTCCATGGCGTTGACATAGCCCTGGTAGCGGTCGCGGCCGGTCGAGGTCTGGTCGGTGCCGCCGATCATGGCGATGCGCTTGTGGCCGAGCGAGATCAGGTGATTGGTGGCAAGCCCCGTGCCATAGGCATCGTCGCCGCGAAAAACCGGCACGTCGGCGCCCTCGACGGTGCGCGCGATCAGCACCGCCGGCAGGCCGTTTTCCTCGGCCATCAGAATATCCGAGGCCGGAGTGCCGATGGCCGGCGACATGATGACGCCGTCGGCGCCGAGCTGCAAAAGCGTGTCGATGAAAGTGCGCTGCTTCTCGAGCTGGTCGTAGTGATTGGACAGAATGAAGGTCTGGCGGCTGCGGTCGAGCTCGCTTTCGATCGAGCGCAGGATCTCGGCGAAGAACGGGTTCATGATGTCATGCACGACGACGCCGACAATGCCCGAACGCGAGGTGCGCAGGCTGGCGGCACGGCGGTTGTAGATGTAGCCGATGGCGCGGGCATGTTCCTTGATGCGGTCGCGGGTGCCACCTGCGACCAGCGGGCTGTCGCGCAGCGCCAGCGATACCGTGGCCGTGGACACGCCGAGCGCATCCGCGATCGTCGACAGCTTGATCTTCTGTGCCAGCCTTCCGCTCCCCCGTCGTTTTTTTAAACTGTTTAAAGGCGGCCTTATGCCACCCTTCGAGGCTAAATCAAAGTTTTTTTGCCAGCGCTTCCGCCTCGATGTCCAGCACCGCACGATTGCGCAGGCGCAGCCGGTGCTCGCGATGGACGATGTAGAGACCGCTGGCGACGATGACGGCGGCGCCGACGAGCGTCCAGCGGTCGGGGAACTGCTTGAAGACGATGAGCCCGGAAAGGATCATCCACACCATCTGCGAATAGGGATAGGGGGCGAGCGCGGTGGTGGTGGCCATGCGATAGGCCTGCACCAGCAGCCAGTGACCGACGCCGCCAAAGACGCCGAGCATGAGCAGGATGAACCAGTGCCAGCCATCATGCGGCAGGGAAAACGAGAACGGCAGCATGGGCAGGAGCACCACCGCCGGGGCCAGTGCCGAAAACAGGATGAGGCTTTCCGATGTCTCGGTCGCCGACATGCGCCGGGTCATGATCACATAGAAGCAGTTCGACAGCATCGAGCCGAGCGCGAACAGGTGGCCGATGCCGAAAACGCCGACTCCCGGCCTTGTGATGATCAGAACCCCGGCGAACGCGGTCAGGATCGCCAGCCACCGCCGCCAGCCCGCCCATTCGCCAAGCAGCGGGCCGGCAAGTGCGGTGATGACCATCGGCCCGAAGAAATAGATCGATGTCGTCTCGGCCAGTTGCAGGGACCGCAGCGCCAGCACGTTGAAGATGGTCGAGCCGAACAGGAACAGCCCGCGCAGGACATGAGCCGGCAGGTTGGCCGGACGGAACCGCGCCGGTTCACGCCAGCCGCGCAACAGCGCGCCGACCAGCACGACATGCACGGCAAAGCGCACCCAGGCGACGACAAGCGCGGAGACGCCGGCTAGGACGAGGTATTTGCTGCTGGTGTCGAGAAAGGTGAAGAAGACATAGGTGGAAAGCATGCACAGGATCGCCACCGGCGGCGTCGCGCTTTCTGAAGATGTTTGGGGAGCACTCACTTGCAGGCCGAATGGAAAGCTGGGCTGAGGCCCACCTTTTGCGGCAATTGCGGGCGTGCGGCAAGCCAAAAGCGGCTGGCACAACAAGACGCGCCGACAGGCTCAGGCCGGCGCCGTCAGGGATGCATGCGAGCACCCTTGGTGATCTTGTCGACCGTCTTCTTGTCGGCGCGCAATGCAATGCCGACCACCTTGGCGTCTTCCGGCGCGAATTCGGCGAAGACGGCGCGGTTGGCGGCGTCGAACCCGGTCGAGAACATCTCCTCGACATAGAGCGAGCTCGTTACTCCGCGCTCCAGGGCGCGGCTGTGGATCGCGCCGAGTGTCACCTGGTCGGCGGACAGCACGATGACGGGCTGGATCGACAGCGGGTTGTAGACATTGCCGGCGCGGTCACGATAGGGCTCGCCGATGATATCGGGGAACTGCGCGACGACGCCGCTGGTCAGGAATGCGGTGACGTTGAGTTTTTGCCAGACCGGCAGATCATCCCTGAGCACGATTGCAAATTTCGTATCGAACATGAGACAGTGACCATTCGTGGTTATGCCCCTTTCAAGGCGAAAGGAAGCGATGTCGCTCGATCTAGGCAGCCAGGCGTTCCAGGGTCTTGGACGTTTGTGCGCGGAGGCTGCGGAAAACTGCATCATTCCCGCCCGCGACCCCGCCGGCATGGAGCGCATCGAGGCGCGATTCCACGGTAGCGCCTTCGACCTGCATCGCCACGACACCTATGCGATCGGGGTGACGCTGCAAGGCGTGCAGAGCTTTCGCTATCGCGGTGCGGTGCGGCATAGCCTGCCCGGCCAGATCATCGTCCTGCATCCCGACGAACTGCATGATGGCGGCGCGGGAACCGAGGACGGGCTGCGCTACCGGATCCTCTATCTGGAACCGTCGCTGATGCTGGACTGCCTCGGCGGCGCATCGTTGCCTTTCGTCAGGCAAGCCGTGGTGGCGGACGAACGCCTGCGCGCGACCTTGCTTTCGGCGCTGGGTCCACTGGAGGAGGAACTCGACGAGTTGTTCGTCGCCGACTTCCTGGCGCAACTTATGCAAGGGCTCGCCCGCCATGCCGGCCAGCCGGCGAGAGCGGTGCCGGGAACGGCCTGGCGGGCGGCCGCTCTGGCGCGCGACTATCTCACGGAAAACTCTGCCCGGCCCGTGCGATCCGACGAGTTGGAGGCGGTTACCGGGTTCGACCGCTATGCCTTGTCCAGGCATTTCCGCGCCGCTTTCTCCACCAGCCCGCATCGTTTCCTTTTGATGCGCCGGCTTCAGCGCGCGCGACGCATGATCGCCGCCGGCGAGCCGCTGGCACAGATCGCGGCCGAGGCCGGTTTCAGCGACCAAAGCCACTTCAACAGGCAATTCAAGAAGGCATTCGGCATGACGCCGGGACGCTGGTCTTCGCTGATCCGTGGGGCCGCAGCGGCAGCCTGATCACCGCACCGGCGGTCAGTCGTCCGACTCGGCGTCGTCGTCGATCAAGGCCAGTTCTTCGTTCGAAAGATTGGCCTCGATGCGGGCAAGAAATTTGAACAGCGCCTTCTGGTCCTTCTTGTCGAGGCCCTTCAGCGCCTGCTTTTCGGTCTTCTTCACCGACTTTTCGATGGCGCGGATGGTCTCGCGACCGGTGTCGGTGAGAAAGATATGCGCCTGGCGGGCATCGGCGTCGGAGGCGCGCTTTTGCAGAAAACCCTGTGCCTGCAGCCGATTGATGGTCTTGGTGATGGTGGGCGGGCGCACGCCGAGCCGGCCAGCCAGATTGCCCGGGGTCTGGCCGTCCTCGCGGTCGAGCGCCAGCATGATCTGGTCCTGGCCGGCATAGAAGCCATGCGCCAGCAGCCGTGCCGCAAGCGCTGTTCTTGCCAGCCTTGCCGCCGAATGCAGCCGGCTCATTGTCGCAGTCTTGTCCGCCTTGGCCATGGTCATCCCTCTTCGGCCATACCGGTGCGGGCAGCATAGACGCAGCCGGCCGGTTGGCAATCGACGATCAAAAAAGATTCCGGCGCCTGAAACAGCTTTGCCGGCAAGCATTGCGGTACCCGCCGTGGCTAATGCCAGATGATTATTTCAGTTAGATGACAAACGACTTTTCGCGAAAGCGATTGCGGTGGATCGGCCGGCCGTGGTCGTCCACAGGCTCTTTTTGCGCACCGATACCGCATGGCCTGCAGGGCGCCGCCAGCCGCCTAGTTCGACGAGACGCTGACCTAGGGATTGGACCGCAGCCATTCGCGGTTTGCCTCGTGCAAAAGCCCGCCGCGCATCCTATATGGAGCCGACAATCCCTTTCGAGGCCGCCGAAATCTTTCAAGGCCCATCCATTCGAGGCAAGCCATGAGCGACGCACAGACGCAGATCCCCGTAACCGTTCTGACCGGCTATCTCGGCGCCGGCAAGACGACGCTGCTCAACCGCATCCTGTCGGAAAACCACGGCAGGCGCTACGCCGTCATCGTCAACGAATTCGGCGAGATCGGCATCGACAACGACCTGATCGTGGAATCCGACGAGGAAATCTACGAGATGAACAATGGCTGCGTCTGCTGCACGGTGCGCGGCGACCTGATCCGCGTCGTCGAGGGCCTGATGCGCCGGCCCGGCCGCTTCGACGCCATCGTGGTGGAGACCACGGGTCTCGCCGATCCGGTGCCGGTGGCGCAGACCTTCTTCATGGACGACGACGTGCGCTCCAAGACCAAGCTCGACGCGGTGGTGGCGCTGGTCGACGCCAAGCACCTGCCGCTCAGGCTGAAGGATTCCAAGGAAGCCGAGGACCAGATCGCCTTCGCCGACGTCGTCGTGCTCAACAAGACCGACCTCGTCACACCAGAAGAACTCGCCAAGGTCGAAGCGACGATCCGCGCCATCAACCCGGCCGCAAGGATCCATCGCACCACCCGCGCCGGCGTGGCGCTGTCGGAAGTGCTCGACCGCGGCGCCTTCGACCTGTCCAGGGCGCTGGAGAACGACCCGCATTTCCTCGAGGCGCATGACGACCACCATGATCATGACCACGACCACGATCATCACCACCACGATCATGACGGGCACGATCATGACCACGATGGGCACCACCATCACGCGCATCCATCCGACATTCATGACGTGACGGTGCAGTCGGTTTCGCTGCGCGGGGGCGAGATGGATCCGAAGAAATTCTTCCCCTGGATCGAGAAGGTCACCCAGATGGAGGGGCCGAACATCCTGCGCCTGAAAGGCATCATCGCCTTGAAGGGCGACGACGAGCGTTACGTCATCCAGGGCGTGCACATGATCATCGAGGGCGACCACCAGCGCGCCTGGAAAGACGGCGAGAAGCATGAGAGCCGGCTGGTGTTCATCGGTCGCGAACTGGACCCCGAACGGCTGAGGAAGAGCTTCGAGGCCTGCCAGGCCGCTTGATTTCCGGACTTTATGGCGGTAGCGCTGCCCGCTCTTCCTTCTCCCCTTGCGGGAGAGGGTGGGGCCGCGCCTGGCGCGCTGGCGGCTCCCGAGACGACCAGCAACAATCTGGAATGGACCTGTCCTACATGCCGACCGTCGCCCCGCTTGATCTCGAAGGCCATTGCCTTGCCGCCGTCTTCCTCGGCGACGTGCCGCATTTCGCGCTGGCCGACGGCACCGTCCATCGGCTCGACAATGGCCACAAGACGGTGCAGGCCAATGACGGGCTGCTCGCGGCCTTCCACGATGCCGCCAATGACCGGCTGCTCACCGGCGGCGAAGACGGCAAGGTGTTTGCGGTGAAAGCGGGCGGCGAGGCCAAGGAATTGGCGAGCGCGGGCAAGAAGTGGGTCACCAGCGTCGCCGCTGGCCCGCAAGGTGCCATCGCCTACGCTACAGGCAAGACCGCCTATGTGCGCTTTGCCGACGGCCACACAAAAGAGTTCGCCCATCCGCGTTCGGTCGAGGGGCTGGCATTTTCGCCCAAGGGCATGCGCTTCGGCGTAGCGCGCTACAATGGCGCGACGCTGCATTTCCCGGCCGCCGAGGGCAAGCCGGTGGAGCTCGAATGGGCTGGCGCCCATACCGGCATCACCTTCTCGCCGGATGGCGCCTTCCTGGTCACCACCATGCAGGAAAACGCGCTGCACGGCTGGAAGCTGGCAGACGGCAAGCATATGCGCATGAGCGGCTATCCTGCGAAGGTCAAAAGCCTGTCATGGAGCGTGAAAGGCAAGTGGCTGGCGAGTTCCGGCGCGCCGGCGGCGATCGTCTGGCCGTTTTCAGGCAAGGACGGGCCGATGGGCAAGGCGCCGCTGGAACTCGGCACGCGCGGCAATGCGATGGTGACCTCAGTCGCCTGCCATCCAAGCCAGGATGTTGTCGCCATCGGCTATGAGGACGGCATGGTGATGGCGGTGCGTTTTTCCGACGCCAAGGAAGTGCTGTTGCGCCGCCCCGGCAAGGGCGCCATCACCTCGATGATGTGGGACAGGGAAGAACGCCGCATCGCCTTCGGCAGTGCCACCGGCGACTGCGGCGTTATCGACATCACGGGTTAGGGGAGTAGGGGAGTAGGGCAATATGGGAGCGGGTTTAGAGCGTCCGGGCCGTTGAGCGCCTACCCCACTACTCCACTACTGCGCCAAAGAGGGGTTTCATGCACAGCGCCCACACGTCCATTGGCGGCGTCAGCCGCGACCGCATTGCCGCATTGCGGGATACCGAAGGCGCCAGCTTCCGCAAGGCGCGGCCGAAATCGCAGGCCAAGGCCGGCAACGGCCTGCCCGGCTTCTTCGGTGGCGTGCCGATGCACTGGATGAACGACTGGCCGACGCCGTTTCCGATCCTGGTCGAGAGCGCCAAAGGCGCTACGATCACCGACATCGACGGCAACAGGCTCGACGATTTCTGCCTCGGCCACACCGGATCGATGTTCGGCCATTCGCCGCCGGCGATAGCGCGCGCCATCCGCCGGCAGGCCGGACGCGGCCTGACATACATGCTGCCTTCGGAAGATGCGCTCGCCATTGGACCGCTGCTGCAACAGCGCTTCGGCCTGCCGTTCTGGCAGATCGCCACGACGGCGACCGATGCCAACCGCTTCGCGCTGCGCGTTGCCCGCGCCGTCACCGGGCGAGAAAAGATATTGGTTTTCAACGGCTGTTATCACGGCTCTGTCGACGAGACGATGGTGCGGCTGATCGACGGCAAGCCGGCCAACCGGCCCGGATTGGCCGGAGAATTCCGCGACCTGACCCGCACGGCCAAGGTCATCGAGTTCAACGACGTTGCCGCGCTGGAGGCAGCGCTCAGGGACAAGGATGTCGCCTGCGTCATCGCCGAACCGGTGCTGACCAATTCCTGCATGGTGCTGGCCGATCCCGGTTTCCACGAGGCGCTGCGAAAGCTGACCCGCGCGGCCGGCACGCTGCTTCTGATCGACGAGACGCATACGATCTCGACCGGACCGGGCGGCTATTCCGCGAAATACGGGCTGGAGCCGGACCTGTTCGTGCTAGGCAAGCCGATCGCCGGTGGTGTACCGGCAAGCGTATGGGGCATGAGCGAAGAGGTTGCCTCGCGCTACGCCGACTACAACAGGACGAAAGAGCCGGGTTATTCCGGCATGGGCACGACGCTCTCGGCCAATCCTCTGCAATTCGCCGCGATGCGCGCCGCGCTCGAAGAAGTGATGACGGCCGAGAACTACGACCGCATGGATCATCTGGCGCGGCGGCTCGATGCCGGGCTGACCACGGTCATCGACCGCTACCGCCTGCCATGGCATGTCGCCCGCGTCGGCGCCCGCGTCGAATTCATCTGCGCGCCGGGCCCGCTGCGCAATGGGGCGGAGGCGGAGGCCGCGCACGCGCCGGAACTCGAAGCCGCCATCCATGTCGCGCTGGTCAATCGCGGCGTGCTTATCGCGCCCTTCCACAATATGATGCTGATCTCTCCGGCGACCACTGGCGCCCAGGTCAACCGGCTGATCACCGCCTTCGGCGCAGTTGCGGCGGAGCTTGCGGCATGAGACAAGCCACCCAACAGACAGGCGCGCAAGCCAGGCCGGGCTCCATCATGACTTCACCTTCGGGCTCGACGCCCACCGAGGCGCAGGCCTTTCTCGACGCCCATCCTGAGATCGAAGCCTTCGATATCGTGCTGACCGATGCCAACGGCGTCGGCCGTGGCAAGATCGTGCGCCGGCACGAGCTGAAAGCCATCTTCGAAGGCGGCCGGCACATGCCGATCTCGATCCTCGGCCTCGACATCACCGGCGAGGACGTGCACGAGACCGGGCTGATCTGGACCACCGGCGACGGCGATCTGCGCGCCTGGCCGATTCCTGGCACGCTGGTGCCGCTCCACGGGACCAACCCGCCGCGCGGCCAGGTGCTGATGGCGATGTATCATCTCGACGGCGCGCCGATGTCATCGGACCCGCGGCTGGCGCTGGCAAGGCAGGTCGACATATTGGCGTCCAAGGGGCTGTACCCGGCCGGCGCCTTCGAGCTCGAATTTTTTCTCCTCGCCAATGAGCGCGACAGCGACGGCAAGGTGCAGCCGGCGCACGCCGTGCTGGATGGCCGCGTCTCGGGCAAGACCGAGGTCTACTCGGTCGACCATCTGCACGGCATGGAGCCGCTGTTTACCGACATCTATGCCGCGGCCAAGGCACAGGGCATTCCGGCCGAGACCGTGATTTCCGAATATGCGCCCGGCCAGTACGAATTGACGCTGAACTACCGCAAGGATGTGATGCGGGCGGCCGACGACCTCGTCATGCTGAAACGGCTGGTTCGGGCGCAGGCGCGCCGCCATGGCGTCACCGCTTGCTTCATGGCCAAACCGATCGAGAAATATGCCGGCTCCGGCATGCATTTCCACGTCTCGCTGCAGGACAAGGCTGGCCGAAACGTTTTTTCGGAGGCCGGTGGCGAGAGTTGGTCGCTGCCACTGCTGCGCGGGCTGGGCGGCCTGATCCAGACCATGGCGGAATCGATGCTGGTGTTTGCGCCGCACGCCAATTCCTGGCGGCGCTTCGTCTCCCAATCCTATGCACCGGTGGCGCCGACCTGGGGCGTCAACAACCGGTCGGTGGCGCTGCGCGTGCCGGCGGGCGACGCCAGGAACCGGCGCATCGAGCATCGGCCGTCGGGCGTCGACGCCAACCCCTATCTGATCGCGGCAACCGTGCTTGCCGGCATCGTCAAAGGGCTCGACGAAGGCCTCGACCCCGGCCCCGAGACGACCGGAAACGGCTATGAGGCGGCGGTGACGCGCACGACCATGCCGGTCGACTGGCGCGCGGCGATCGAGGCGGCCAGAGCGTCCAGCTTCCTCAAAGGCGCGCTTGGCGAAGACCTGCACCGCACCTTCGTGGCGATCAAGCAGTCCGAATACCTGCGCGTGGCGCGCACGGTCAGCGAGCTGGACTATCACCTCTATCTGCACGAGGTCTGAGCCCTCGGAGGAACCATCGCCCTTCCCGTCCATTTCAGTGTCAGAACCGACAGGACAGGATGATGGCGACCACAGGCCAAACGCATGAAGCGAAGAGGCCGGCCAGGCGCATTTCCGGGCCGTCCGACGAGCCACTGCCAGATGTCACCTCGATCTCGGAGCTGCGTGAGGTAGCGAAGGCTTGCCACCGCTGCCCGCTGTGGCGCGATGCGACGCAGACCGTGTTCGGCGAAGGGCCTGACGGCGCCAAGGTGATTTTCGTCGGCGAGCAGCCCGGCGATCAGGAAGATCTCGCCGGCGCTCCTTTCGTCGGCCCGGCCGGCAGGGTGTTCGACGCCATACTGGACGACGCCGGGGTCGACCGCCAGAAAGTCTACGTCACCAATGCGGTCAAGCACTTCAAGTTCGAGCCGCGCGGCAAGCGTCGCATTCATTCCAAGCCGAACGCCGGCGAGATTCAGGCGTGCCGCTGGTGGCTCGACCAGGAATTCGGACTGATCAAACCGAACCTTGCCGTGGCGCTTGGCGCAACGGCGGCATTGTCGCTGCTCGGCAAGGCGGTTCCGGTGACGAAGATGCGCGGCCAGGCGATCGAGCGGGAAGATGGCATGCGTGTGTTCATCACCATCCATCCCTCCTTCATCCTGCGCATCCGTGACCGTGCGGACAAGGAGGCCGAGCGAGAACGGTTCCTTGACGACATGAAGCAGGTGAAGCGGCTGATGGCTGCCTGATCCAAACGATTAGCGAATCAGGATGGCCCTGAGATCGTTGACATTGGTGCCGGTCGGACCGGGCACGAACAGATCGCCGACCGCGTTGAAAGCCGTCCAGGCATTGTTGCCTGCCAGCATCGCCTTGGCGTCGATGCCGGCCGCGCGCATGCGCGCGACCGTGGAACCATCGGCGAAGGCGCCGGCATTGTCTTCCGAGCCGTCGATGCCGTCGGTGTCGGCGGCCAGGGCGTGAATGCCCTTCACATCATTGATGCCGATGGCGAAGGCGAGCAGGAATTCGGAGTTGCGGCCGCCTTTCCCCTTGGCACGCAGCGTCACCGTGGTCTCGCCGCCGGACAGGATCAGCACCGGCTTTGAGAAAGGCCGATTGCGTGTCGCTACTTCGCGCGCGATGGCCGCGTGAACCCCGCCCACCTCGCGGGCTTCGCCTTCGATGGCATCTGAGAGAATGACAGCTTCGATGCCCTGTCGGCTCGCTTCCGCTGCGGCTGCTTCGAGCGACACGCCGGCGGAGGCGATCAGATGCACCTCGTTGCGCGAAAAGCGCTCATCCCCGGGAATTGGTGCATCGGCGGCCGGTGAATTGATATGCGCCATGACCGAGGCCGGCAGGTTCATGCCGTAGGCTGATATCGACGCCAGCGCATCCGCCCGGCTGCCGGTGTCGGGAACGGTCGGGCCGGATGCGACCAGCGCCGGATTGTCACCGGGAATATCGGAGACAACCAGCGACACCATTTTGGCCGGCCAGGCGGCGGCGGCCAGCCGGCCTCCCTTGATGGTGGAAAGATGCTTGCGGATGGTGTTCATCGCCGCGATCGGCGCGCCCGACGCCAGCAGCGCCTCGTTGACGGCGATCTCGTCGGCCAATGTCAGGCCGGTTGCCGGTGACGGCAGCAGCGCCGAACCGCCGCCGGAAATCAGCGCCACCACCAGATCGTCGGCGGTCAGCCCTTGCACCTTCCCGAGCAGCCGCCGCGAAGCCTCGAGCCCGGCGGCGTCCGGCACCGGATGCGCCGCCTCGATGATCTCAATGCGCTCACATTTCGCGTCATAGCCGTAGCGGGTGACGACCAGTCCTTCGAGCGGGCCGTCCCATGCTTTCTCGAAGGCCGCCGCCATCTGCGCCGAGCCTTTGCCGGCGCCGATCACGATGGTGCGGCCCTTGGGCCTGACCGGCAAATGATAGCGGATGGTCTTTTCCGGATCGGCGGCGGCGACGGCGGCGTTGAAGATGGAGGTGAGGAAGGATTTGGGATCGAGAATGGTCATATCCGGCAGCCAGCAGCGTTTCGCGCATTCTTGCAGAGCTGACGTTGCGCCTCACCCCGACCCTCTCCCCGTGAAGAACGGGCATAGGGGGATAGCCAGCGGTGGAGCGTTTCACTTCCACCCGCAGCAGCTACAGCGCAGCTGCTGCGAAGGACGGGCAGGCGGATGAGGGGCGGCGCCGATGTCACGATTTTTCTTCCGGCGGCAATACCAGTTCGCGCTTGTCGAGGCCCAAATGATTACACAGCGCATCGACCACCACGCCGTGATCCTCGCGCTCCGGCAACCCGGAGACGGCGATGACGCCGATGACCCCGACACCCTTGACCGTGACGGGAAAGCCGCCGCCGGCCAGCACGTAGTCAGCAATATCCAGGCCCTCGCCGATCTTGAAAGTGCGGTCGGGGCGCTGCTGTTCCAGCACCATGCGGTAAGTGCTTTTCAGGAACCGCTTGACGACGTTGATTTTGCGCCGCGCCCAGTCGGGATTGGAAGCGTTCGAGCCCGGCATGGCGGCGTAGAACAGCGGCCGGTCGAAGGTCCTGATATCGGCGATGATCGGGAGATTTTCGGCGAGCGCCCGGTCGCGGATCGCGGATCCGATACTGAACGCAACCGCCTCGTCGAAGGCGGGAAAGACAAGGGCTTCCTCCTGTCTCTTGATCAGAGCGATGTCTTCGGCAACGGCCATGTCGTTCCCCTTTCAACGTCGCCGCACGCTTTGACGGATGGTTGCCGCTGGGTCAAGCCCGGGTCAAGCAAGGAACGCGCCGTCACGTTCTAAATTGCCAAATCGGTTTTTGCCGGCCGACCCGCCACATAGACCTCGCGCACGGCGCGATCATCGCCCAGCGTCTGCAAGAGAAAGAGTTCCTGCGCCAGCGTCTCGACGGTCTCCATCCTGAGCCGCATCGACGACGTCGCCCTGGCGTCCAGCACGACGATATCGGCATCGGTGCCTTCCTCCAGCGTGCCGATCCTTTGCGCCACCGACAGCGCCTCGGCGTTGCCGCGCGTGACCTGCCAGAAGGACTGGAACGGGTTCAGCTTCTCGCCGTTCAGCGCGATCACCTTGTAGCCCTCGTCCATGGTGCGCAGCATGGAATAGTTGGTGCCGCCACCGACATCGGTGGCGGCGGCGATGCGGAGGGCTTTATCGCGGGTGCGGTAGCGCTGATAATCGAACAGGCCGGAGCCGAGGAACAGGTTCGAGGTCGGGCAGAACACGGCTACGGAGCCGCTGTCCGAAAGCGCGTCCGCCTCCCGCTCCGACAGATGGATGCAATGGCCGAGCAGGCTCTTTCTCCCCAACAGCCCGTAATGCTCGTAGACGTCGGTGTAATCGCGCGACCACGGATAAAGCTCCTGCGTGAAGGCGATCTCGGCATGGTTTTCCGACAGATGCGTCTGGATGTGCAGGTCGGGGTATTCGCGGCACAGCGCGCCGGCCATCTCCATTTGCTCCGGCGACGAGGTGATCGCAAAGCGAGGTGTGATGGCGTAAAGCTGCCGGCCCTTGCCGTGCCACTCGCTGATCAGCGCCTTGCTGTCGTCATAGCCCGATTGCGGCGTGTCGAGCACGCCATCGGGCGCGTTGCGATCCATCATCACCTTGCCGGCAATGTTGAGCATGTTGCGATCATGCGACTCGGCGAAGAAAGCTTCTGCGGAGGCCTTGTGCACGGAACAGTAGGCGGCAACCGTCGTGGTGCCGTGGCGCACCATCTCGTCGAGGAATAGCCGCGCGACGCGCCGGCCATGCTGCGCATTGGCGAACTTCGTCTCCTCCGGGAAAGTGTAGGCGTTCAGCCAGTCGAGCAGTTCGGCGCCGTAGGAGGCGATGATCTGCATCTGCGGGAAATGCACATGGGCATCGATGAAGCCCGGCAGCAGCAGATGCGGCCGGTGATCAATCCTTCTCGCTGTCTCGCCTGCCTGCCTTTCAACATCGACGTAAGCGCCGGCGGCGACGATCCTGCCGTCGCGGATCAGCAGGCCGCCATCCTCCTCGTAGCGCCAGGCGGAATGATCATCGATGCTTTCAGGCCAGCGCACGAAGGACAGCGTGCGGCCACGCAGAAGCGTCGATGTCATGCTTATTTCCCCGCGCCTTCGAACCAGGCCACCAGCAGTGCCCGCTCCTTGTCTGTGATCTGGCTGACATTGGCGGGCGGCATGGCATGGCTGCGGCCGGCCTGCAGATAGATCTCGCGGGCATGCTCGGCGATGTTGACGTCGGTATCCAGCATCACGCCCTTGGGCGCATGGTAGATGCCCTCATAGACCGGCTCCTGGGCATGGCACATCGAGCAGCGGCCGAGCACGGTGTCGCGCACGGCCGCGAAATGGGCCGAGGCGACATAGACTTGCGCCGAGGCGGACGCCTTCGGTTCGCCGGTCAACACCTTCGGCACGGTCGACAGCCAGATGATGACGAGGAACAGGACAAGGGCGCCCAGCCAGGTCCAGTGCGGGTTGCCGGCGCGCTTGTGAACGGTGTTGAAGTAGTGGCGGATCAGCACGCCGATGATGAACACCAGAGAGGCGATGATCCAGTTGAACTCGGTGCCGAACGCCAGAGGATAGTGGTTCGACAGCATCAGGAACAGCACCGGCAGCGTCAGATAGTTGTTGTGGAGCGAGCGCTGCTTGGCGATCTTGCCATATTTCGGATCGGGTTTGCGGCCGGCGATCAGATCGGCGACGACGATCTTCTGGTTGGGGATGATGACCATGAAGACATTGGCCGACATGATCGTGGCGGTGATGGCGCCCAGATGCAGGAAAGCGGCGCGGCCGGTGAACAGATGGGTCAGCCCCCAGGCGATGAACACCAGCAAGCAGTAGAGCACCAGCATCAGGCCGGTGTCGCTTTTGCCCAGCGGCGAACGGCAGAGCAGGTCATAGACTACCCAGCCGACGCCGATCGTCGCCATCGACAGGAGGATGCCGACCGGTACAGACATCGGCAGCACGTTGGGATCGATCAGGAACAGGTCGGCCCCTGCATAGTAGACCACGCACAGCATGGCGAAGCCGGACAGCCAGGTGGCGTAGGATTCCCATTTGAACCAGGTGAGGTGTTCCGGCATCTCGGCCGGCGCGACCAGGTATTTCTGGATGTGATAGAAGCCGCCGCCATGCACCTGCCACTCCTCGCCGAAGGCGCCGGCAGGCATGCCCGGTCGCTGGCGCAAACCGAGATCGAGCGCGACGAAATAGAAGGACGAGCCAATCCAGGCGATGCCGGTGATGACGTGCAGCCAGCGCACGGCAAAGCTCAGCCAGTCCCAGAAAATAGCGAAATCCATCATTGAAGTCGTCCCTGCCGATGAAGCGACTTTACGGTGTGGCGCGCAAACGGAAAGAGGCGAGGTGTGCGATGACTTTCAAAAAAAATTGGAAAATACTAGGTTGCTCGCACGCAGCTTGATTGAAAGCCACTGAACCGCATGGCCTATCTCGACAACATCGCCGTCTTCGTCCGCGTCGTCGAGCTCGGCAATCTGTCGGCGGCCGGGCGCGACATGCGCATTTCGCCGGCGGTTGCCTCCAACCGCATCAAGGAGCTGGAGAAGCACCTTGGTGTGCGGCTGTTCAACCGCACGACACGACAATTGATGCCGACCGAGCATGGCACGGTGTTCTACACCGGCGCCAAGCAGGTGCTGGAAGCGATCACCGAGGCGGAGGCCGCGGTCTCGGCCCTTTCCGGCCAGCCGCGCGGCACCATCCGCGTGACCGCGCCGCTCGGCCTCGGCCGCCGCCTGGTCGCCTCGGGCATTCCCGATTTCCACGACAAATACCCTGATATCGAGGTGCGGCTGAGGCTCTCGGACCACAATGTCGATATCATGAAAGAGGGTATCGACGTCGCCTTCCGGCTCGGTATCATCGAGGATTCCAGCCTCAGGATGCGCGGCATCATGGAATGCGAGCGGGTGCTGGTCGCGGCACCCAAATATCTGGAGGCGCGCGGAGAGCCGGCCGAGCCGCAGGAACTGATCAGCAGGAAGCACGATTGCCTGATGCTGCGCTATTCCGGCGCGCGCGAATATGTCTGGACCCTGCAGACGCCGAACGGACCGCAGAAATTCGAGGTGCACGGGCCCTATGATACGGACGATGGCGACGTGCTGACCGGCTGGGCGCTGTCGGGGCGCGGCATCATCAACAAGCCGCGCTTCGAGGTCGAGCCGTTCATTCGCGACCGGCGGCTGAAGATCATCCTGGCCGGCACGCCGCCGACGCCGGTGCAGTTCGCCGCCGTCTATCCGCACAAGAAGCTGCAGGACCCGAAGGTGCGCCTGCTGCTGGATTTCATGGCCGAGCGCTGCCAGCGGCTGATCAAGGACATACTGGTCGGCAAGTGAGCGGCTCCTGGCCCAGTCGCAAGGGTTGCCTTGCGCGAAGGCGAACTTAGGTTCGCGGATGCCGCCTCATGGCCGATGGGCTTTGCGCCGACTGACGAGCTAGCCACAATGCATCTCACCGTTTCGCTCAACATTGCCTCCACGGCCGGGCAGGCCGGCGCGCTCACCTTCAGCGACTTGGCCGGCTTCGCGCAGCGGGCGGAAGCGGCCGGGCTGGACATGATTGTTCTCGACGATGCGCCGCCGGGCAGGGCCGGGTCGGGCAACCCGTTCGAAGCGACGACCCTGCTTGCCGCACTGGCGACCGTGACGAGCAGAATCGGGCTGGTCGCCACCGCGTCGATGGTTGCCCACCAGCCCTACAATCTGGCGCGCCGGTTCGCCTCGCTCGATATCATCAGCCACGGTCGCGCCGGATGGAACGCAACGATGGCGCAGGCGCCGAGCGAGGCGGCCAATTTCAGCCGGCCGGATGGATTTTCCAGCGACGAGTTTCGCCGCCGCTCCGAGGAATACATCGGCATCGTCCAGGGCTTGTGGAATGGCTGGGAGGCGGACGCGCTGTTGTTCGACAAAGACAGCGGCCGCTTTCACGATCCCGGAAAAATGCACCAGCTCGACCACAAGGGCGAATTCTTCGCCGTGCGCGGACCGCTGAACGTGGCGCGTTCGCCGCAGGATACGCCGGTTCTGGTCCTGTCCGGCCTGGCGGCAGGCGACCTCGACATTGCCGCGCGCACAGCCGATGTCATCCTGCTGGACGAAAGGCAGGCAGCGCGGCGCAAAGCACGCCATGACGAATTCAGGCGCCGCGTTTCCGCGTCCGGGCGCGAACCGGATGCCGTGAGGATATTGGCTGACATATCCCTCGCCGCCAACGGCGTCGCCGGGCTGGCCGACAGGATGGAGGAAGAATTCCGGGCGAACAATTGCGACGGATTCAACATCCGGCTGTCCGCGCACATTTCAGCGCTCGACGATTTCACCAATCGCGTTCTGCCGGAGCTGCGGCGGCGCGGCGTGATTCGACAGAGCTATGGGGGCACAACGCTGCGCTCGCATCTGGGACTCAGCGGCGGAGGCGACCGATGACCCCGCGCCAGATGAAGCTCGGCGCCTTTCTGTGGGCGACGGGCCACCATATCGCCGCCTGGCGACATCCCCAGGCCCATGTGAAGGCCGGGATCGACATCGATCATTACGTCGCGCTGGCACGCACGGCGGAAGCGGCGAAATTCGACCTGTTGTTCTGCGAGGATGCGGCCGGCCTGCGCGAAGCCGATGTCAGCATCGCCAGCCAGACCTCGCGTTCGATCGGCTTCGAGCCGATCAGCCTGCTTTCCGCACTCGCTGTCCAGACCAGCCGCATCGGCCTCGTCTCCACGGCTTCGACCAGCTACAACGAGCCTTACGGGCTGGCACGAACCTTCCTTTCGCTCGACCAGCTGAGCGGCGGGCGCGCCGGCTGGAACCTGGTCACGTCGGCCAGCCCGATCGAGGCCGCCAACTTCGGCGCAACGGGTCTCAGACCCCACGCCGATCGTTATGAACGGGCACGAGAATTCGCCGAAGTCGTCACCAGGCTTTGGCACGGCAAGCTCGGCGCCTCCGGCCATGACGGCCAGAGCTTTTCGGTGTGCGATCCACTCGATTTGCCGCGTTCGCCGCAGGGCGCCCCGGTCATGGTTCAGGCCGGCGCCTCGGATGTCGGCCGCGATCTCGCCGCTCGCACCGCCGATGTGGTGTTCACCGCCGCGCAGACTTTCGCGGAAGCGAAGGCTTTCTACGACGATCTCAAGGGCCGTCTGGCGGCCTATGGACGCGAACCGGACGACATCAAGATCATGCCCGGCGTCGCCCCGGTGGTGGCGGAAACCGAAGCGGAAGCGCGGGCGAAATACGAGGAGCTGCAGGAGCTGATCCCCGATGACGTCGGCGTAGCGCTGCTGTCCAGCTATCTCAGCATCTCCGATCTTCGGCGCTATCCGCTCGACGGGCCGCTGCCCGAATTGCCGGAGAGCGAAGGCATGAAAAGCCGGCAGGCCCTGGTCATCGAGCAATCGCGCCGCGACGGCCTTTCCATCCGCCAGCTTGCCCGCCATTTCGCTGGCGCACGCGGCCATTGGCGCATCGTCGGGACCGCGGTGCAGATCGCAGACGAACTCCAGGCCCGGTTCGAGGGCGGTGCGGCGGACGGCTTCAACGTCATGCCGTCATATTTCCCCGGCGAACTCGATGCCTTCGCCACCCTGGTCGTGCCGGAGCTGCAGCGGCGCGGCCTGTTTCGTAGGGATTATGAGGGCCGCACACTGCGCGATCATCTGGGCTTGAAGCAACCGGTATAGCCGCGACGTGACCTTACCCGGCCGTCGTCCTATCATGCGGCACCTGGTGCTCGGCATTTGCCGCGGCGCCGTGATTGACCAGCGCCGTCATGATCTCGGCGGCCGCTAGCGCGGCAATGACGGATGGGCGCTTGTCTTTCACGGCATCACCGCCAATTGGGGAAACAAGGCGGGCAAACTGCGCTTCCGTGCCCTCAGCCGACTTCAGGAACCAATTCCTGAATGTCGCTTTCTTGGTCTTTGAGCCGATCATGCCGACATAGGCGGTGTCATCACGCTTCAGGGCTTCGGCGACAATCAGGAAGTCCAGCGCATGATCATGGGTGAGGATGGCGAAGGCGCTGCCTGCAGGCGCGTTGCGCACCTCGGCTTCAGGCATCGGGGTCAGCCGCGTCTCGATGGCTTGCGGCATTCCTTCAAGCGCGTCGGCCCGTGTTTCGATGACGACGGCACGCACAGGGAGAAGGGCGACCGCGGAGGCCAGCGCCTGGCCGACGTGGCCGCCGCCGAAAATGTAGACATAAGGCAGTTCAGCCTGCTCGATTTCCGCGGCCGAAATCAGCTCCTGCGCCAACGTCGCATCGACGAGGCGGATCGACACTTCGACACGCCCGCCACAGCATTGGCCGATCTCCGGGCCGAGCGCCACGTCGAGGATCACGCGGGTGTCGGGGCGGGTTTCTTCACCCTCCCCCTGAGGGGGAGGGTCGGACGGCAAAGTCGTCTGCGGGGCTGTGAACGCCACTCCCCCACCCCGTTTCGCTGAAGCCGCTTCGCGGCGTCCGCTCGCCGACCCTCTCGACAAGGGGGAGGGTGAAGAACCAAGCATCTGCCGTGCCTTGTCGATGGCCATATATTCCAGTTGGCCGCCGCCGATCGTGCCCGATGTCGCTGCTTGCGAGACGAGCATGAAGGCGCCCTTCTCGCGCGGCGTCGAGCCCTTCGTCGCCGCGACCTCGACGAGCGCGACCCGGCCGGTTTGGCCAAGAAAGGCTTTCAGGCTTTGCACAGTCGTGTTCATTTTTTACATTCCCTGTCGGGAAATATAGGCCTTTTCGGCCTGTTTTGCACGTTTTGCCGGAGTCAGGTCTTCGCCTCTTTCTTCAGCCGCTCGATCGCCATCAGCACGCGTTCCGGTGTCGCAGGCGCATCGAGACGTGGACAGATCCTGTTGTCGGCGACGCTTGCCACCGCGTCGGACAGGGCATGCAGCACCGACATGCCGAGCGGGAAGGGCGGCTCGCCGACCGCCTTGGAGCGATGGATCGTCGGCTCACCGGCCTCCGGCCAATCGGCCAGTGTCACGTTGAAGATCTTGGGCCGGTCCGACGCCAGCGGGATCTTATAGGTCGAGGGCGCATGCGTGCGCAGCCGGCCCTTGTCATCCCACCACAGTTCCTCGGTCGTCAGCCAGCCCATGCCCTGGATAAAGCCGCCCTCGACCTGGCCGAGGTCGATGGCGCGGTTCAGCGAGCGGCCCGTCTCGTGCAGGATGTCGGTGCGTTCGACCATGTATTCGCCGGTCAGCGTGTCGACCGAGACTTCCGAGCAGGAGGCGCCATAGGCGAAATAATAGAAAGGACGGCCCTCGCCCTTGTCGCGGTCCCAGTGGATCTTCGGCGTCTTGTAAAAGCCGGCCGCCGAAAGCTGGATGCGGGCCATATAGGCCTGCTTGACGAGGTCGGCGAAAGGTATCTCCTGGTTGCCGATTCGCACCCTGTTGGGCAGGAACAGCACCTGGTCGCGTGGCACCTGGTATTTCTCGGCGGCGAAATCGGTCAGCCGGTCCTTGATCTGGCGGGCGCCATTCTGCGCCGCCATTCCATTGAGGTCGGTGCCGGACGACGCGGCGGTGGCCGAGGTGTTCGGCACCTTGCCGGTGGTCGTCGCGGTGATCTTCACCTGGTCGAGATCGATCTGGAACTCTTGCGCCACCACTTGCGCCACCTTGACGTTGAGGCCCTGCCCCATCTCGGTGCCGCCATGGTTCAGATGCACCGAACCGTCGGTGTAGACATGCACCAGCGCGCCGGCCTGGTTGTAATGCGTGGCGGTAAACGAGATGCCGAATTTGACCGGTGTCAGTGCGAGGCCTCGCTTGATGAAGCGGCTGTTGTTGTTGAAGGCCGAGATTTCGCGCCGGCGCCTTGCATAGCTGGCGCTTTCTTCCAGTTCCGCGACGATGCGGTGGATGATGTTGTCCTCGACCGCCTGGTGGTAGGGCGTGACGTTGCGGTCGGCGGTTCCATAGAAATTCCGCTTGCGGATCTCAAGCGGGTCCTTGCCGACGGCAAACGCCACCTCGTCGATGATGCGCTCGGCGCCGACCATGCCTTGCGGGCCGCCGAAGCCGCGAAAGGCGGTGTTCGAGACCGTGTTGGTGTAGAGCGGCGCCGACTGCGCATGCACCGCCGGCCAGAAATAGGTGTTGTCGCAGTGGAACAGCGCGCGGTCGGTGACCGGGCCTGAAAGGTCCGCAGAAAAGCCGCAGCGCGCCGCGAACATGAAGTCGACGCCGAGAATATTGCCCTCATCGTCGAAGCCGGCTTCGTAGTCGATGAGGAAATCGTGCCGCTTGCCGGTGGCGATCATGTCGTCATCGCGATCGGGCCGGATTTTCACTGCCCGATGATGCTTCTTGGCGGCGATCGCGGCCAGCGCTGCAAACTGGTTGCCCTGCGTTTCCTTGCCGCCGAAGCCGCCCCCCATGCGACGCATTTCCACGGTAATGGCGTTGCTCGGCACGCCGAGTGCATGACCAACCATGTGCTGGACTTCGCTCGGATGCTGCGTCGAGGAATAGATGGTGACGTCCTGATCCTCGCCGGGAACCGCCATCGCGATATGCCCTTCGAGGTAGAAATGCTCCTGGCCGCCGACGCGCATTGTTCCTTTCAGCCGGCGGGGGGCCTGACGGATCGCAGCAGCCGCGTCGCCGCGTTTCAGCGTCAGAGGCGGCGTGACGAGTTTGTCCCTGGTCGGATCGAGCGCGCCGATGTCGGTGACGAAAGGCAATTCCTCGTATTCGACCCTTGCCAGCCTGGTGGCGCGCCGCGCCTGCTCGCGCGTCTCGGCAATCACGCAAAAGATCGGCTGGCCGAAAAACTGTACCTCGCCGTCGGCGAGTACCGGCTCGTCATGGCGCCCGGTCGGCGAAATGTCGTTCTCGCCCGGCACATCCTTTGCCGTGAGCACGTCGATCACGCCGGGGGCGGCGCGCGCCGCCGACAGGTCCATTTTGGTGATGGTGGCATGCGTGGCCGTGGCCAAGCCGAGGCAGCCATGCAGCGTGCCCGCCGGTTCGGGCATATCATCGATGTAAACGGCGCTGCCGCTGACATGCTTGTGCGCGGAATCATGGCGCTGGTCTGTGGCGACGCCGCCGACGATCTTTTCGGCCTTTAAATTGGCGCTGGCGTGCTTGTTCATCATGCCGCCTCGTTGCGCGACACCTGGAACGGTGCCCTGGTGCCGGTGGTTTCGACAAAGAAACGCAGCAACAAGTTTTTCGCCGCCAAAGCCCGATATTCAGCGCTTGCCCGCATGTCGGTGAGCGGCGTGAAATCCGTTGCGTATTCGGTCATCGCCGCCTCGACTGTTTCTTCGGTCCAGGGTTTGCCGAGCAGAGCTTTCTCGACCGCCGCAGCCCGCTTCGGCGTCGCCGCCATGCCGCCATAGGCGATGCGGATATCGGCCACGGTGCCGTCCCTGGCCAAGGTCAGAAAAAACGCGCCGAGGGCGGCGGTGATATCCTCGTCGCGGCGCTTGGTGATCTTGTAGACGCCGAACTTCGTTTCGTTTGCCGGAACCGGCACATGCACGGCCTCGACGAACTCGCCGGCCTGCCGGTCCTGCTTGCCATAGGCGATGAAGAAATCCTCGAGCGGGATCGTGCGCCGCTTGCTTCCACGGCGCAGCGTCAGCCGCGCGCCGAGCGCGATGAATGGCGGCGGTGTGTCGCCGATCGGCGAGCCATTGGCGATGTTGCCGCCGATCGTGCCCATGTTGCGCACCTGTTCGCCGCCGATGCGATCGAACAATGGCCCGAGCGCCGGGATGCGTTTCGACAGCATCGCGAAGGCATCGGAATAGGTGACGCCGGCGCCGATCGAGATCACGTCCTTGTCCTCGGCAATGGCGCACAGCCCGTCGAGATTGCCGATGAAGATGACAGGCGAAATATCGCGCATGTGCTTGGTCACCCAGAGACCGACATCGGTCGAGCCGGCGACGATGGTGGCGCCCGGTTCCTTGTCGAGCACGGCGGCGAAATCGTCAACGTCAGCCGGCACGACGAGCCGCGCCTTGCCGGCGCCGATCTCGATCCGTGCGCCGTCGCCCATCGCCTCGAGTCTGGCCATGATCGACTGACGCTCCAGCGCCAGCGGATCCTTCTGTGCTTTGCCGTAGCTGGAGATGGCGCGGGCCGCGCGCATGATCGCCTCATAGCCGGTGCAGCGGCAGAGATTGCCCTGCAAGGCCTTTTCGATGGCCGCGTCCGACGGTTCCGGTGATTTCATCCACAAGCCGTAAAGCGACATGACGAAACCTGGCGTGCAGAAGCCGCATTGCGAACCGTGGAAATCCACCATCGCCTGCTGCACCGGGTGCAACTGGCCCGGCGTTCCACGGAGATGCTCGACCGTCACGACATGGGTGCCGTCCAACGAACCCAGAAAGCGGATGCAGGCGTTGACACTTTCATAGACCAGTTCGCCGGCGGAAAGCCTGCCGACCAGCACGGTGCAAGCGCCGCAATCGCCCTCTGCGCAGCCTTCCTTGGTGCCGCGCAGCGATCGGTCGAGCCGCAGCCAGTCGAGCAAGGTCGCGTCAGGCGCCACGGATGACAGCACGACATCCCTGCCGTTGAGGATAAAACGAATATCGTTACGGATCTTGACCTCGGCCACGTCTCAGCTCCCCCTGTAAGTCGAATAGCCGTAGGGCGAGACGAGCAGCGGCACATGATAGTGCACGGCATCCGCCATGCCGAAGCGGATCGGCACGGTGTCGAGGAAGGCCGGCTCGGGCAGTTTCGTTCCCTGGCGCCGCAGATAGTCGCCAGCGGCGAAAACCAGCTCGTATTCGCCGGTCTGGAAATCCGCGTCGGCCAAAAGCGGTGCGTCGCAACGGCCATCGGCGTTGGTGGCGACCGTCTTCAGATGCGTCCTGGCCGGGCCATCGATCCGGTAGAGCGCGATCGACAATCCCGCCGCGGGCTTGCCGGTTGCCGTATCCAGGACATGGGTCGTCAGACGCCCGCCATCGATTTTCGACGTTTCTGCCATTGTCCGCCTCCCATTCCAATACGAACAAACCGGCCGGTACAGCCAAACATTGCTGATGAATTGTGCGCCAATTAAAGGCGATGCATAAGTCCCGGTCGAGCGGAGTGCGACAAAAACACTTTCAAAAATTTTCGGGGGAATGCGAGAAGCACCCTTTCGATATCCTGATCATACTTCGGGCGATGCCCCGTGGGAGGGACGATGCGTTACACCAGAGACATGCGCGGCTACGGAGCCAATCCGCCGGATCCCAAATGGCCCGGTGGCGCGCATGTGGCCGTGCAATTCGTCGTCAATTACGAAGAAGGCGGCGAGAACTGCGTCCTGCATGGCGACAAGGCTTCGGAAGCCTTCCTGTCGGAAATCGTCGGCGCGGCTCCCTGGGCGGGCCAACGCCATTGGAACATGGAATCGATCTACGAATATGGGGCGCGGGCAGGCTTCTGGCGGCTGCTTCGCCTGTTCACCGAGGCCGAGGTGCCAGTGACCTGTTACGGCGTCGCCGCGGCACTCGCCCGCTCGCCCGATCAGGTGACGGCGATGCAGGATGCCGGCTGGGAGATCGCCTCGCACGGGCTGAAATGGATCGACTACCGCGACCACAGCGCCGAGGACGAGCGCCGCGACCTCAAGGAGGCGATCCGGCTGCACTACGAAGTGACAGGCACGCGCCCGACGGGCTGGTACACCGGCCGGACGTCGGTCAACACCGTGCGGCTGGTGGCGGAGGAAGGCGGCTTCGACTACGTCTCCGACACTTATGACGACGAACTGCCCTACTGGTTCGCGGATGACGGGACCGACAGGCCACAGCTCATCATCCCCTACACGCTCGATGCCAACGACATGCGCTTCGCCACGCCGCAGGGCTTCAACTCGGGCGACCAGTTCTTCGCCTATCTGAAGGACAGTTTCGACACGCTCTATGCCGAAGGCAAGGCTGGGCGGCCGCGCATGATGAATATCGGCCTGCACTGTCGCCTCGTCGGGCGGCCGGGGCGGGTGGCGGCGCTGAAGCGCTTCGTCGACTATGTGAAGTCGCACGACAAGGTCTGGCTGGCGCGGCGTATCGACATCGCCAGGCATTGGCGCGAGACCCATCCATACAAGCAGCCGGTGCTGCGCCCTTCGAGGATGGAATTCGAGGCCTTCGTGCATGCTTTCGGCGGCGTTTTCGAACATTCGCCGTGGATAGCCGAGCGCGCCTACGAGCTGGAACTTGGCCCGGCGCACGACAGCGCCGGCGGCCTGCACAATGCGCTCTGCCGCGTTTTCCGCGCCGCAAGCGAAACGGAGCGGCTGGGCGTGCTCAACGCCCATCCAGACCTTGCCGGCAAGCTGGCAAGGGCCAGGCGGCTGACGGCGGAATCAGCCAGGGAACAGGCTTCGGCCGGCCTCGATGAGCTGACCGACAAGGAGCGCGAGCTGTTTTCCAAGCTTAACGCCGCCTACGTCACCACCTTCGGTTTCCCGTTCATCGTCGCGGTGAAGGGCAAGACCAGGCAAGAAATCCTGGCGGAGTTCGAAAGGCGCATCGGCAACAGCCGCGGCGTCGAATTCGAGACCGCCTGCAAACAGGTCGAGCGCATCGCGCTCTTCCGCCTCAAGGACATGCTTCCGCAATAGGTTTGAACCCATGGATACGATCAGAATGCCCGAGCGAACCTATTATGCTCCACATGGCGGCCATTCCGGCCAGAGTGAGCTTCTGACCGGCCGCGCCGTCTTCACCGAGGCCTATGCCGTCATCCCCAAGGGCGTGATGCAGGACATCGTCACCAGCGCCCTGCCATTCTGGGACAAGACCCGCGTCTGGATATTGTCGAGGCCGCTGTCGGGCTTTGCCGAGACGTTTTCGCAGTACATCGTCGAGATCGCGCCCGGCGGTGGCAGCGACCGGCCGGAACCCGATGCCGGCGCCGAGGGCGCCTTGTTCGTGGTCGAAGGCGAACTGACCGTCCTGCTTGCCGGCGAAAGACATGTCTTGCGGCCGGGCGGCTTCGCCTTCCTGCCGCCGTCGAGCGGCTGGACTGTTCGCAACGAAAGCAATGCGGCTGTCCGCTTTCACTGGATACGCAAGGCTTATGAGTCCGTCAGCGGCCTCGAGGTCCCACAAGCCTTCTTCACCAACGAGCAGGACATCGGGCCGACGCCGATGCCCGGTACCGACGGCCGTTGGGCGACGACGCGCTTCGTCGATCCGGCCGACATGCGCCATGACATGCACATGACCATCGTCACCCTCGAACCGGGCGCGGTCATTCCCTTTGCCGAGACCCATGTCATGGAGCACGGGCTCTATGTCCTGGAAGGCAAGGCCGTCTACCGGCTCAACCAGGACTGGGTCGAGGTGGAGGCCGGCGACTATATGTGGCTGCGCGCCTTCTGTCCGCAGGCCTGCTATGCCGGCGGACCGGGAAAATTCCGCTATCTGCTCTACAAGGACGTCAACCGGCACGCCAAGCTCGGCAGTGCCGGGATCGCAGGGCGTGCGCCGTGACCCGCATCGTCGCGCGGCCGCTGACCCGCGAGGGCTTTGCCCCGTTCGGCGATGTCATCGACATGGGCGGCGACAACCACTACCCGATCAATGGCGGCAAGGCCGAGCGCTACCATGATCTGGCGACCGCCGAGGCCGTGGGGCCGAATGCGCGCGTGCTGATCTCGATGGTGCGCGGCACGCCTTACGAATTGCCGCTGGCGCTGACCATGGTCGAGCGTCACCCGCTCGGCAGCCAGGCCTTTGTCCCGCTGTCGCCACGACCGTTCCTGGTCGTCGTCTGTCATGACGGCAAGGACGGTCCGGCCGAGCCGCATGCCTTCATCACCAAGCCAGGGCAAGGCATCAATTATTCACGCAATCTATGGCACGGCGTACTGACGCCATTGGGTGAGCCCCAGGATTTCCTGATCGTCGACCGTGGCGGCGACGGCTCCAATCTCGAAGAATTCCATTTTTCGCACGCCTACGAGATTCATCTCCCCGACGAGATCCTTTGATGACCGACATTTCGCTGATCGACCGCCTGCTCGACGTCATCGAGCACGACATCGTGCCGAAGACGCAGGAAGGCGTCGCCCATGGCAACAAGCTGTTCGGCGCGGCGATCCTGAAGAAAGGCGACCGCTCGCTGGTGCTGGCCGAAACCAACAACGAGATCGAAAACCCGCTCTGGCATGGCGAAGTGCACTGCCTGAAACGCTTCTACGAAATGCCCAAAGCCGAACGTGTCGACACCAAGGAGGCCATCTTCCTGGCCACGCACGAGCCCTGTTCGCTCTGCCTGTCGGCGATCACCTGGACCGGTTTCGACAATTTCTACTATCTGTTCAGCCACGAGGATTCGCGCGACAGTTTTGCCATCCCGCACGATCTGAAAATCCTGAAAGAGGTCTTCACCCTCGATCCCGGCGGTTACAATGCCGAGAACGCCTATTGGAAGAGCTTTTCGATCCGCAGGCTGGTGCGGGCGCTGCCCGAGGCGGAACGCGGGCGGCTGGAGGCGCGCATCGGCAAGATTGCAGCACTTTATGAAGCGCTCTCTGGCGACTACCAGGCCAACAAGGCCGAGAACGACATTCCGCTGAACTGAGGGCACCAAGCAGCGGCACAGGTCGCATATTCCACTGCTCCAGTCGCGAATGGCGATTGAAACTTGCCGCGCCGCGAGGCGTTATGCGCGCCATGAAAACCGTCACCGAGTTTCCCCGCAAGGTCGTCGAATTCCCTGATATGGGCATCGTTATGCCGGATGGCTGCCGGCTGTCGGCGCGGGTGTGGATGCCGGAAGATGCCGGCGACGATCCGGTGCCTGTCATCCTCGAGCACCTGCCCTACCGCAAGCGCGACGGCACCATCTTTCGCGACCAGCTGACGCATCCCTATTTCGCCGGCCACGGCTATGCCTCGATCCGTGTCGACATGCGCGGCAATGGCGATTCCGAAGGGCTGATGGACGACGAATATTCCGAGCAGGAGTTGCAGGACGCCTGCGACGTCATCGCCTGGGCGGCGGCTCAACCCTGGTGCAACGGCAATGTCGGCATGATGGGTATTTCCTGGGGCGGCTTCAACTGCCTGCAGGTGGCAGCCATGCAGCCGCCGGCGCTCAAGGCGGTCATCAGCCTGTGCTCGACCGTTGATCGCTATGCCGACGACATCCACTACAAGGGCGGCTGCCTGCTGCTGGAAAATTTCGGCTGGGCCTCGACAATGCTGTCCTATTCGTCACGGCCGCCGGACCCGCTGCTGGCGGGCGACAACAGATGGCGCGACCTGTGGCTCAGCCGACTGGAGAACCAGTCGTTCCTTTTGCCGCTCTGGCTTGGCCACCAGCACCGCGACGCCTACTGGAAACGCGGCTCGATCTGCGAGGATTTCTCCGCCGTCAAGGCCGCGGTGCTGTCGATCGGCGGCTGGCATGACGGCTACCGCAACACCATCTCGCATCTCGTCGCCAACATCGAGGCGCCGGTCAAAGGCATCGTCGGCCCCTGGATCCACAAATACCCGCATTATGCCGGGCCCCAGCCGGCAATCGGCTTCCTGCAGGAAGCGCTACGCTGGTGGGACCGCTGGCTAAAGGGCGTCGAGACCGGCGTCGAGGCCGACCCGGCCTACCGCGCCTATGTGATGGACAGCGTGCGGCCGGCGCGCTGGCATCCGGAACGGCCGGGCCGCTGGGTGGCGGAGCGGCAGTGGCCTTCGCCCGACATCAAGACGCAAACGATCGAATTGATCCCGGCGGGCGGTAAATCCGTCACCATCGCTTCGCCGCAAAGCTGTGGGCTGGCCGGCGGTGAGTATTTCCCGTTCACCTTCGGCCCGGAATTGCCGGGCGACCAGCGTCCCGACGACGCGCTGTCGGTGTGTTTCGACCAGCCGGAACTCGCCGAGGCGATCGACGTCGTCGGCGCACCGGAAGTCTACGTCCGGTTATCCTGCGACCGCCCGCAGGCCAACATCGCGGTGCGGCTTTGCGACGTACATCCCGATGGCGCCTCCGAGCTGATCTCCTATGGCGTGCTCAACCTCACGCATCGCCTCTCCCACGAATTCCCGCAAGCGCTTGTCCCCGGCGAGAGCGTTTCGGCACGCGTCGTGCTCGACCAGTGCGCCTATCGCGTGCCGGCCGGCCACCATTTGCGCATAGCCGTCTCGAACGCCTACTGGCCTATGATCTGGCCCTCGCCGGAGCCGGTCCGCCTAAGCCTGTCGGCGGCGACGCTGAAGCTGCCCCTGCGCCCGCTGGCGACGGGCGACGAGGTCACGTTCGCCGCGCCGGAGGCCGCTTCCCCCTGGGCAACCGAGACCATCCGCCCGGCCAATTCGGAACGCCGCGTCAACCGCGACGAGAAGACCGGCATCGTCACGCTTTCCATAGAAGACGATTTCGGCGAGGTGCGCGATCTTGCGCATGGCCTGGCGAACGGCAGCATCGCCCGCGAGACCTGGACGATTCATCCGGACGATCCGTTGTCGGCCGCGGGACGGACGCATTGGACGCAAACCCTGTCGCGAAGCGGATGGTCGGTGCGCACCGAAACATCGGCCGAAATACGCTCCGACGCCAAAAACTTCATCGTAAGCGCCCGAATTGAAGCTTACGAAGGCGAAAAACTCGTCTTCGAACGCAATTTCGAACAGGCGGTTCCGCGCTCGCTTGTTTGAGCGGCAAGGCATTGGTCCAATTGCGACGTGCCATTTACGCCACGGCATGTCGCATTCGGTCTTGCTTACCGCTTTCCCTTGCGGTCATTATTCCCCTCACAAGAAACAAGAAAACGACCACTAAGGTCGAACCAACAGAGTGAGGAACTCAAAATGTCAAACGAACTGGAATTCCTTAGCCGACGTGTCGCTTCAGGCAAGCTCAGCCGTCGTGATTTTCTCGGCCGGGCGGCAGCGCTCGGCGTCACCGCGACCTTCGCCAACTCACTGCTTTCGAGCGCGGCGCGCGCAGCCGGTCCGGTCAAGGGCGGGACGCTCAAGGCAGGCCTGGTTGGCGGCGAGTCCACCAACAGCCTGGATCCAGCCCTGTTCATGACGCAGGTGCCGTTCGCCTTCGGCAAAATGTGGGGCGAACTGATCGTCGAGCTTTCCCCCGAGGGCAAGCTCGAGAACCGCATCGCCGAGGAGATCGGCTCGTCCGACGATGCCAAGGTCTGGACACTGAAGATCCGCGACGGCGTCGAATTCCACAATGGCAAGACGGTGACAGCCGAAGACGTCGCCGCCACGCTCGAGCGCCATTCGGACGAGAAGTCGAAGTCCGGCGCGCTCGGCTACATGAAAGGCATCGAAAGCATCAAGGCCAGCGGCAAGGAAGTGGTGCTGACGCTGAAGGAGGCCAATGCCGATCTGCCCTACCTGCTCAGCGACTACCACCTGATCGTCCAGCCCAATGGTGGCAAGGACAAGGCCGATGCCGGCATCTCGGCGGGCCCTTACAAGGTCACCACCAACGAGCCCGGCGTGCGCCATGGCGGTGAGCGCTTCGCCAACTACTGGCAGGGCGACAAGATGGGCCATGCCGACCAGATCGAGATCATCGTCATCAACGACGCCACGGCCCGTACGGCAGCCCTGCAGGGCGGCCAGGTCAACATGGTCAACCGCGTCGAGCCGAAGATCGTCGACCTGATCAAACGCGTGCCGGGCGTCACCATCCGCAACCATGCGGGACCGGGGCACTACGTCTTCATCATGCACTGCAATACGGCGCCGTTCGACAATAACGATCTCAGGATGGCGCTGAAGCTGGCGATCGACCGCGAAGAAATGCTGAAGAAGGTGCTGCGCGGTTACGGTTCGCTCGGCAATGATTTCCCGATCAATGCCGCCTACCCGCTGTTCACCGAGATCGAGCAGCGCACATACGATCCGGACAAGGCCAAGTTCCACTACAAGAAGTCGGGGCATGACGGTGCGGTGCTGCTCAGGACCTCCGACGTCGCCTTTCCCGGCGCCGTCGACGCGTCCCAGCTTTTCCAGCAGAGCGCGGCCAAGGCCGGCATCCAGATCGAGCTCAAGCGCGAGCCGGGCGACGGCTACTGGAACGAGGTCTGGAACAAGCAGCCCTTCTGCGCCTCCTATTGGGGCGGACGCTCGACCCAGGACCAGATGTACTCGACCGCCTACCTGTCGACCGCCGACTGGAACGACACGCGTTTCAAGCGCCCGGATTTCGACAAGATGGTGCTGGCGGCGCGCGCCGAGCTGGACGAGGCCAAGCGCAAGGCGATGTATCACGACATGGCCGTCATGGTGCGCGACGAAGGCGGCCTGATCCTGCCGATGTTCAACCAGTTCATCGACGCCACCGGCGCCAAGGTGGGCGGCTGGGTGGACGATCCGCACCAGGAGTTGATGAATGGCTATGCCCTGGCAAAGTGCTGGCTCGAAGCCTGAGCCGGCCTTGCCCAGATGTCCTCACCCATCGTGAAACTGGTGGCCCAGCGCGTTGCGCTGGGCATCCTCCTTTTGTTGGCCGTCTCGGTCCTGATCTTCGCCGGCACACAGATCCTGCCCGGCGACGTCGCGCAAGCCATCCTAGGGCAGTCGGCGACACCGGAATCGCTCGCCAATCTGCGTGAGCAGCTTGGTCTCAACGACCCGGCCTATATCAGGTATTTCCGCTGGCTCGGCGGCGTTTTGACCGGCGATCTCGGGACCGCCATGTCGAGCGGACAGGATATCGCAACATCGATCAAGGGCCGGCTGTGGAACACGCTGTTCCTCGCCTTCTGGGCGGCGATCGTGGCCATTCCACTGGCCATAACGCTTGGCCTGATCGCGGTGCGCTACCGCAATGGCTGGGTCGACAAGCTGATCTCGGGACTGGCGCTCGCCTCGACCTCCTTCCCGGAATTCTTCATCGGCTACTTGCTGGTCTTCTACTTCGCAGTTCAGCATCAGTGGTTCCCCGCCATCTCGACCGTATATGACGGCATGCCTTTCGGTGAACGCATGCAGGCGATCGCGCTGCCGGCGGCGGCGCTGACGCTGGTGGTGCTTGCCCATATGATGCGCATGACGCGCGCGGCGATCCTAAACGTCATGCAATCGGCCTATGTGGAGACCGCCGAGCTCAAGGGGCTCTCGGCTTTCGCGGTCATCCGCAAACATGCCTTCCCGAACGCCATCGCGCCGATCATCAACGTCGTCATGCTCAACCTCGCCTATCTGATCGTCGGCGTGGTCGTGGTCGAAGTGATCTTCGTCTATCCCGGCATGGGGCAGTATCTGGTCGATCACGTCACCAAGCGCGACGTGCCGGTGGTGCAGGCGGTCGGACTGATCTTCGCCGCCGTCTATATCGGCCTCAACATCATCGCTGACATAGCGGCAATCGTCGCCAATCCGCGCCTGAGGCATCCCAAATGAAGAGGGCGGGCATGCTCGACATCAAACGCATCCCCGTGCCCGCGCTGGTCGGCCTGGTGCTGACGGCCCTGTTCGTGCTGGCGGCCATCTTCGCGCCGTGGCTTGCGCCGCACGGCAATGGCGAGATCGTCGGCGACGTCTGGGAGCCCATGTCGGCGGCGCACTGGCTGGGCACCGACAACCTTGGCCGCGATCTGCTGTCGCGCATGATCTATGGTGCGCGCATCACCCTTTTCATCGCAGTGCTCGCCACGGCGTTGTCCTTCTCGCTTGGCGCCATTCTCGGCTTTTCGGCGGCGGTGTTCGGCGGCTGGTTCGACACGCTGCTGTCGCGCCTCGTCGATCTTCTGATGTCGATCCCGACGCTGATCATGGGCCTTGTCGTGCTCTCGGTGCTGCCGACAAACCTGGTGACGCTGATCCTGGTGATGGGCATTCTCGACTCGACCCGCGTCTACCGCCTGTCGCGCGCGGTGGCCGTCGACATCAACGTCATGGACTATGTCGAAGCCGCCAAGCTGCGCGGCGAAGGCAGCACCTGGATCATCTTCCGCGAGATCCTGCCCAATGCGCTGTCGCCGCTGGTCTCGGAACTCGGCCTGCGCTTCATCTATGCCGTGCTGTTCCTGTCGACGCTCTCCTTTCTTGGCCTCGGCGTACAGCCGCCGGATGCCGACTGGGGCGGCATGGTCAAGGAAAACAAGGACGGCATCGTCTTCGGCATTGCCGCGGCGCTCATACCGGCGGCCGCGATCGCGGCGCTTGCGATCTCGGTCAATCTCGTCGCCGACTGGGTGCTCAACCGCACGACAAGCCTGAAAGGAGGACGCGGATGATGGCCGACAGCAAAGCGAAATCCAGCCCGCTCCTCGATATCCGCAACCTGCGCATCGAAGCCATGGTCTACCCACCGGGCGAAGCGCCAAAGACCATCACGCTCGTCCACGACGTCTCGCTGACCCTGGAAAAGGGCAAGGTGCTCGGCCTGATCGGCGAATCCGGTGCCGGCAAGTCGACCATCGGCCTGTCTTCGATGGGTTATGGGCGCGGCGGCGTGCGCATCACCGGCGGCGAGGTGCTCCTCAACGGCCGCGACATCCTCAAGGGCGGCAAGGAAGGTTTCCGCAGGCTGCGCGGCCGCGAGGTCTGCTATGTCGCGCAGTCGGCGGCAGCGGCGTTCAACCCGGCGCACAGGCTGATGGACCAGGTTGTCGAAGCCACCCTCCTGCACGGCAGGGCGACGCGCGCGGAGGCCGAGAAACGCGCCGTCGCGCTGTTCAAGAAGCTGAGCCTGCCCAATCCCGAAACCATCGGCGAGCGTTTCCCGCACCAGGTCTCCGGAGGCCAGCTGCAGCGTGTGATGACGGCGATGGCGCTGTGCTCGGAACCGGACCTGATCGTCTTCGACGAGCCGACGACGGCGCTCGACGTGACGACGCAGATCGACGTGCTGTCGGCGATCAAGGACGCCATCCGCGACACGCATGTGGCCGCGCTCTACATCACCCACGACCTCGCCGTCGTCGCCCAGGTGTCGGACGAGATCATGGTGCTGCGCCACGGCCGGCTGGTCGAATGGGGCGGCACCCGCCAGATCATCAAGGAGCCGCGCCAGGAGTACACCAACGCTCTGGTGTCAGTGCACGAGATCGAACACGCCGAGCAGAAACCCGGCGTCTCGCCATTCCTGTCCGTGAAGAACGTCACCGCCGCGTATGGCGGCGGTCATGTCAAGGTGCTGAAGAACGTCTCCGTCGATATCTATCCCGGCCAGACGCTGGCGGTGGTCGGCGAGTCCGGCTCCGGCAAGTCGACGCTGGCGCGCGCCATCACAGGGCTCCTGCCGCCCGAACAGGGCACGGTGACCTTCGACGGGCGCCCGCTTGCCAACCGGCTTGCCGACCGGCCGAAGGAGGATCTGCGGCAGCTGCAGATGATCTACCAGATGGCCGACGTGGCCATGAACCCGCGCCAGACCGTCGGCACCATCATCGGCCGGCCGCTGGAGTTCTATTTCGGCATGCGGGGACGTGAGCGCGACCGGCGCGTCGCCGAATTGCTCGACGAGATCGAGATGGGCAAAGGCTTCCTCGACCGCTATCCGGCGGAGCTGTCGGGCGGCCAGAAGCAGCGCGTCTGCATCGCCCGCTCGCTCGCCGCCAAACCGAAGCTGATCATCTGCGACGAGGTGACCTCGGCGCTCGACCCGCTGGTGGCCAACGGCATTCTCAAGCTTTTGTTGAACCTGCAGCAGCACGAGAAGGTCGCATATCTCTTCATTACCCACGACCTTGCGACGGTAAGGTCGATCGCCGATTCGATCGCGGTGATGTATCGCGGCGAGGTGGTCCGTTACGGTTCCAAAAGCAAGGTGCTCACACCGCCTTTCGATGCCTATACCGACCTCCTGCTGTCCTCGGTTCCGGAAATGGAGATCGGCTGGCTGGAAAAGGCGATCAAGGGGCGACGCATGGCGAGCGCCGGGAACTAGCCAGCGGTTCGCCAGTCAAGGAGATGACGAACGTCATCCGGATGCAACACTGGAGGGCCAGACGTCCTTCGGACGGCATCGCCTGTGTGCGGTTGTTTCAAAAAGGGGTAGGACATGAAGACTGAACTCGACCATCTCGCTGAACTCGCCGGCCAAGGCCGGATATCGCGGCGTGACTTTCTCGGGCGCACCGCGGCGCTGGGCATGTCGGCGGCGCTGGCAACGACGCTGGCCGGGAAAGCCTTCGCGCAGACGCCGGTCAAGGGCGGCATTCTCAAGGCCGGCCTGCAGGGCGGCGAATCGACCAACAGCCTCGATCCGGCGCTGAACCTCAGCCAGGTCACCTTCAGCTTCGGCAAGCAGTGGGGCGAATATCTGGTTCGCCTCACCCCCGACAACAGGTTGGTCAACCTGATCGCCGAGGACATCGGCGCTTCCCCGGATGCCAAGACCTGGACGATCAAGATCCGCGACGGCATCGAGTTCCACAATGGCAAGACGGTCGGCGCGGAGGATGTCGCGGCCACCATCGAGCGCCACGCCGACGAGAAGTCGAAGTCGGGCGCACTCGGCATTCTCAAGAACATCAAGGGCATCAAGGCCAACGGCAAGGAGGTCGTCGTCACGCTTGCCGACGCCGATGCCGACTTCCCCTATCTGATGGCCGACTATCATCTCGTCATCCAGCCCAATGGCGGCAAGGACGATCCGAACGCGGGCATCAGCGCCGGCCCCTATAAGGTGACCGTCAACCAGCCCGGCGTGCGCCATGGCGGCGAGCGCTTCGCCAATTACTGGCAGGGCGACAAGGCGGGCCATGCCGACCAGGTCGAGATCGTCGTCATCAACGATGCGACGGCGCGGCTGGCGGCCCTGCAAGGCGGCCAGGTGCACATGATCAATCGCGTCGAGCCGAAGGTGGTCGATCTCGTCAAGCGCATCCCCGGCGTCAGCATCGAGAACGTTTCGGGCAAGGGCTATTACCCGTTCAACATGTTCTGCGACACCGCGCCCTTCGACAACGGCGATCTCAGGATGGCGCTCAAGCTCGCCATGGACCGCGACGAGATGCTGGAAAAGATCCTGCGCGGCTACGGTTCGGTCGGCAATGACTTCCCGATCAACGAGGCCTATCCGCTGTTTTCGGCCATCGAACAGCGCAAGTTCGACCCGGAAAAGGCTGCAGCGCTCTACAAGAAGTCGGGCCACAGCGGCTCGATCCTGCTGCGCACCTCCGACGTCGCCTTCCCCGGGGCCGTCGATGCGGCACAGCTCTATCAGCAGAGTGCCGCCAAGGCCGGCATCAAGATCGAGATCAAGCGCGAGCCTGGCGACGGCTATTGGTCGGAGGTCTGGAACAAGCAGCCTTTCTCGCTGTCTTACTGGGGCGGGCGTGCCACGCAGGACCAGATGTATTCCACCGGCTATGTGTCGAACGCCGACTGGAACGACACGCGTTTCAAGCGGCCCGAGTTCGACAAGATGCTGTTTGCGGCGCGCGGCGAGCTCGACCAGGACAAGCGCAAGGCGATCTATCACGACATGGCCGAGCTGATGCGCGACGAAGGCGGATTGATCGTGCCTTTCTTCAACCAGTTCATCGACGCCGCCACCAACAAGATCGGCGGCTTCGCCAAGAGCCCGATCGGCGAGATGATGGACGGCTACGCGCTCGCCGAATGCTGGCTGAACGCCTGACATCAAGTTCCTGCCGAGCACGCCGCGTGTCCGTGCGACACGCGGCGTGCTCGTTCCCCCGACAATCGCATGGAGCAGCTCGTGGCGCTCAAGACCAAACTGTTGCTGATCATCCTCGACGGCGTGCCTTACCGGAACTGGCGCCGGCTGATGGGCAACCTCGAAGGCTGGGTGCAGTCGGGCGAAGCGCGGGTATGGAAGATGCGCTCGGTGCTGCCGTCGACCTCGGCCTGCTGTTATGCTTCGATCCACACCGGGGTGCCGCCGCAGGCGCATGGCATTCTTTCCAACGAGAACCGCTTCCGCGTCAGCCAGCCCGACATCTTCTCGGAGGTCACCGGGGCCGGGGGAATAACCGGCGCGGTCACCCACTCCTACTGGTCGGAGTTCTTCCGTTCCTACCCGTTCGACCTCGTCGAGGACATGGAGTATGACGAGCCGGGCGGGCCGATCACGCATGGCCGCTTCCACACCATGACCGGCTACAACGCGCGCAACCAGATGACGCCGAGCGACGTCGACCTGTTCGCCACGCTGACCATGCTGAGCAGCCGCCACGGCATCGACTACGGCATCCTGCACACTTGCACGCTGGACTCGATGGGCCACCGTTTCGGCCATGACTGTCACGAGATGGACCATGCCTGCTACGCGATGGACGGCATGCTGGCCGCTTTCCTGCCGCGCTGGCGCGACGCCGGCTATGAAGTGATCGTCACCGCCGATCACGGCCAGACCGACCGCGGCCACCATGGCGGCCATGATGAGGAGATGCAGGATTTCGCGCTGTATTATTTCGGCGCCGGCAAGGGACCGGATGCCGACACACTGCTCGACCAGCTGCAGCTGGCGCCGACGGTTCTAAGCCGACTGGGGGTGTCGGTGCCGGCGACGATGAAGGCGAAGCCTTTCCTGAGCTAGCTTCCCCTTCACCCACTGGCAAGGCTCATCTTCTTCGGTTAGCCTCCGCAAATTCCTTGGCGGAGGATGAACCTTTTTGAGCCGATCAGCGACAGAGCAGGCAGGAGCCAGGCGGCTCGATCGGTCATGACCGGCGCGATGGAGACCGATCGCGCGCTTGTCGAGCGGGTCGCGAAGGGCGACCGGGCCGCCGTGCGGCTCCTGTTCATGCGCCACCACGCGCGGATATACCGCTTCGTGGCGCGCCAGACGGGATCGGAAATGATGGCTGACGACATCGCGAACGAGGTGTTCCTCGAACTGTGGCGCCAGGCGCCGGGTTTCGAGGGACGTTCCGAAGTCTCGACATGGCTGCTCGGCATCGCCCGCTTCAAGGCTCTGTCCCTGTTGCGCAAGAAAAAGGAAGACTGGATCGACGACGAGGCCGCAGCCGCGGTGCCCGACGGCGCCGATACGCCCGAGATCGTTGCCATGAAGGAGGACAAGAGCACCGCCCTGCGCCGCTTCATCGATGCCTTGCCGCGCGAGCATCGCGTGGTCATCGATCTCGCCTATTATCAGGGGCAATCGGTGACCGAGATCGGCGAGGTGCTCGACATCCCGGTCGCGACCGTCAAGACCCGCATGTTTTATGCCCGCAAGAAACTCGGCGAAGCCCTCAAGGCCGCCGGTTACGACAGGGGGTGGCCATGAGCGCCGCTGAAAAGATGTCGCGCCGCGACGAAATGGAAACGTTGCTGCCGTTCTACCTGAACGGTTCGCTGGAAGGCTCGGAACTGGAGGCCGTCGAGGAATGGCTGGCCAGCGATCCGACGGCGATGGCCGCCCTTGGCGAGGCGGAGGCTGAATTCTCCAGCACCGCGGCCGCCAATGAGGCGATCCGTCCGCCGGCCGATGCGCTGAGCCGCTTTTCCAGGGCGCTCGATGCCGAGGCTGGCCCGGCGCGCGCCGCCGCCGGTTCGTCCTGGCTGGCGCAGGCCTGGAGCCGCTTCATGGCGCTGCCGGTCGGCGTCGCCTGGGCGGCGGCCGCGGCTCTGCTGGCGCTGGTCATGGTGCAGTCGTTCGTGCAGCCCGGCGGCAAGGGCGGCAATTTCGAGATCGCGGGCGCGCAGGACGAGATGGCGAAGATGCCGTTCGCCCTGGTCAAGTTCAGGCCCGACGCGAAAATGTCCGACATCGCCGCCTTTCTCGGCAGCAGCGGACTGAAGATCCTGGACGGACCGACCGCCGAGGGCGTGTTCCGGCTCGGCATTCCGGCCGCCAACGCGGCCGACTACACCAGGCAACTCGGCCTTGTTGCCGCCCAGCCTTTCACCGACACCGTGATCGAGGGAAGGAAACCGGCCGATGGCGGCTGAGGCGGTCATTCGATTTGCGGCAATCCTTGCGGCGGCGATGACGATCGCCACCGGGCCTGCGTCGGCGCAGGGCAACGACGCCAATGCCGACCGAAAGATCGACTGCCGCGACGGCACCGATGCGGCAGGCGCCGACTGTGGCAAGGACGGCAAGGGCGGCGGCGACAGTGACGGCGCAGCCGGTGCCGTGTTTCTTCCCGCCCTGATCGTCGACCTGTTTCCCAATCCGGCCGCTCCCGCGGCACCGGTGCCGACGCCACGGCCGGACCCGGCGGCGCCGCCCGCCGGCACGCAGGCCGGACCGCCTTCGGGCGGGCCGATCGTCTCGCCGAGCGATCTCATCGCCGTTCAGCCGCCACGCGCCGTGGCCGGCGATTTCGTGCCCGACGAGGTGCTGGTGACCGTCGATGGCGATGCGGGCGCCGTGCAGCAGATCGCCGCTTCCTTCGGCCTCGATGTGCGCTCGCAGCGGCGGTCGTTTCTGCTCGGCACCATGCTTGTGCGCTTCGGCATTCCCGACGGCCGCCCCGTCGGCGTGGTGCTGGCGCAGCTTGCCGCCGACAGCCGCACGCAGCGGCGTGAGCCCAACCATATCTATTCGCTTCAGCAGGCGGCGGGCATCGTCAACTATGCGTTCGAGCGCATCGCGCTCGACGCCAACCAGGCGAGCGGCGAGAACGTCCGCGTCGCGGTAATCGATACCGGCGTCGACGACACCAATCCGACACTGGCCGGGGTCATCGCCGGCCAGTTCGACGCTATGCCCGACGTGCCGGTCGAAGAGCGCGACCACGGCACCTCAATCGACGGGCTGATCGCCGGCGTCGGCGCGCTCAAGGGCATGGCGCCCGGCGCCAGGATCTATCACGCACGCGCCTTCGAAGGCGGCAAGTCGACAATGGACGTCATCCTCGCTGCGCTCGACTGGGCGGCCGAGCAGGACGTGCGCATCATCAATATGAGTTTCGTCGGTCCGAAGAACGACCTGCTCGGCGTCGCCTGCCGCAATGCACGCGCGCTCGGCATGGTTCTGGTCGCCGCCGCCGGCAACAACGGGCCCAAGGCGCCCTATGGCTACCCGGCCGCCTTCGACGGCGTCATCGCGGTGACCGCCACCGACGCCAGGGATGGGCTAATGCCGCAGGCCAATCGCGGCGGCTATGTCTTCATCTCGGCGCCGGGCGTCGAGATGGTGGCGCCGAGCGGAGCCGGCTCGGATGTCGTCACCGGCACATCGTTCGCCGCCGCGATCGTCTCGGGCGCCATTGCCAATCTCATCCACGCCGCGCCGGACCGCTCGGCCGACGCCATCGAAAAGGCGCTTGCCGCAACGGCCCGGGATCTCGGTTCGAAAGGGCGGGACGATGACTTCGGCTACGGGCTGCTGGACATCAAGGCCGCCGAGACGGCGAAGGAATGATCCTTGGCAACATGCTCCTAAATTCAGTCGGCTATTTGCGATGGCCGAGACGGGACGAATGCTGGACTAAACATCTAGAGGGCCGGACCCAACCGAACGGCGCTTCCATCATAGAAGCGTGACAGCCGAAAGCGGCTGAGATCATGCCCACTCGCGTTACCCTGTATCAGGTCGGAAACGACGCGACCGATTCCAGGTCCGATACCGAAGCCGTGACCACTCATTCCCGTGGCCACGAAAAGACCGACGACTGCCCGGGCGTGATCCACGACGGGGACGACATCGGGCATGGCGTCAATCATGCCTCCCCAGCCTGCCTTCAAGCGAACTGTTTCGAACTGTGGAAAAAGGCGTCTGAAATTGCGCTCTACAGAACGGAGGCCGGAGCGTTCAGCGGCCGGGTTGAGCACGCGCATTCTTTCGAAAGGACTCTGGGAATCCGGGGTCCAATCGCGCGGAATCGACCAGCTGTCAGGGTAACCCGATGGGGCGCACGGAAAGTAGCGGGTTCCGAGCGGGTTGGCCATGAGGGCGGGAAGATACTTGGTGGCGTGCCGGAATGCGTCGGGTCCCAGGTAAAGCAAATTACTGCCTCCCGGGGCGAGCGTGTATCCGCCATCCTGTCGGCGCCTGAAAGCGATGTGTTCGTCCGCTGCCGCACCTGCATAGATTTCAGGCATAGGCTCCGTTGCGGCTACGGTTACCCTGACGCTGAGTTGGGGGATGGAGACGCCGTGTCTTCTCAGGAACAGCGACGACCAGGCGCCGCCCGCGACCAGTACGCTGGAGGTTTCAATGTATCCCGCCTCGGTCCACACTCCTCTGATCCTGCCAGCTGAGATTTCGAGGGTTCGCGCTGCGCAATTCTCTATGATCTTGGCGCCTTTTCGGACGGCAAGACGAGCAAGCGCAGGTACCGCCAACCAAGGCTCCGCGCGCATGTCGGAGGGCGTCGTCATCGCGCCCTTGAACTTGCGCGACATGCCCTTGATGAGTTTCGCGGTTTCGTCCGCGTCCAGGAGGCGAGTGTCGAGCCCATGGATGGCGGCGATCTTCATGAACTCTTCGAAACCGGCCATGTCCTTGTCGGAGTTCGCCAGATAGGTCACACCTGTCTGGTCCAGCCCGATGTCTTCGCCGCATTCCTCAGCCAGTTGCCGCCATAGGCGAAAAGCCTCGATGACAATTGGCAGTTCATCTGCGTCGCGCCCCTGCTTTCGAATCCAGCCCCAATTTCGGGACGATTGTTCGGCCGCAACGCGGCCTTTTTCCAGCAGCGTGACCGGAATGTTCCGCTCCGCCAGGAAAAGAGCCGTCGTTACGCCGATAATGCCGCCACCAATGATGACCACCTCCGAACGCTTCGGCGGTGGGCCAGGATGTTGGATTGGGTCCATTTCGGAGAACGGGAATATGGGCAAATTGGGCATCCAGGAGGGCTGGTTGATGGCTTTGGCTTACTGGTTGCCACCCTCTAAAAGCCAAAGCAAGCGCGGTGCAGGCAGACCACTATCCATGACACTGCAATCGATCTTCCGGCAACGCCCGCAAGCGGTCGAACTCGGCCCCTCGGAGCGATTGGCTCTAACCCTAGGCAGGCGCTCCGGCAACCGACCCCCTGATCACCAGGTCGACCGGCCAGACCTCGCCGCGCGGGCCCTCCTCCAGGCCCGATATCCGTGCGGCCAGACGCTCGGCGATGCGGGCGCCGGCGAGCCGGATCGAGGAGCGCGTCGTCGACAGCGGTACGGAGAAATTCTCCGGCTTCAGCCATGGGAAGACGTCGTCATGTGCAATTAATGAGATGTCGCCGGGGATGCTCAGGCCGAGGTCGCGCACGGCGCGCACGACGCCGAGCGCCATGATCAGGCTGGAGCAGGCGATCGCGGTCGGCGCGCCGTCCTGTTCGAGCAGGCGCCGGGCGGCGCGATAGCCGTTCTCCTCGGTCATGGCAACGGAGCAGACATGGCGGTCGCCCAAGGTCAGGCCGCTCGCGGCGAGCGCCCGGCGCACGCCTCGCTCGCGATGCACGGCGAAGGTTTCGCGGTCATCGCCATTAATCAGCGCCAGCCGCCGGTGGCCGAGCTGGACGAGCAGCCGTGCCGCCTCGTGAAAGGCGCCCTCATTGTCGATGTCGAGATAGGGATAATCGAAATCGAAACCTTCGCTGCGGCCATGGATGATGAAGGGTATGCCAAGCGTGTTGACCAGCGCCACGCGCCGGTCGGCCGGCGTCGGCGAGGAGATGTAGACGGCGTCGACCTGGCGGTTGGCGACGATGCGCCGGTAAGTCGTCTCCTGGTCGTCGGCGTCGGCGGGAGACAGCACCAGGTCGAGCTCGTGCGAGCGCGCATAATCGCCAAGGCCAGACAGGAATTCGACGAAGTGCGGGTCGATGTCGACGGCAGCACCCGTCGGCAAGACATAGCCGATCATTCCGGACTTGCCGGTCGCAAGCCGGCGTGCGCTCGGATTGGGGCGATAGCCATGGCGCTTGGCGGCGTCCATGACGCGCCGGCGCGTCTCTTCGTTGACCTCGGGATAGCCGTTCAGCGCCCGGCTTACCGTGGTCTGCGAAAGCGCCAGCATGTGCGCGAGTTGCTTCAGGTTCACGAGAGGACTCCATGCCTCAAAGCGCTTTTAAATTGAATCGACCCAAGCCCTGCGGCAGGCCCGTCATATCATGGCGACCATAGGCAGGCTTGGTGCAGGTTTGAAACATAAATTGCTGCTGCACTGCCAAAAAAGCATGCTGCAGCGCGATTTTCCAGGCGCCAGACTCCGGAATTAAATCGATTAAGTTACCACGCCTCTTGACTTCTGGACGATTCAATGGCGAGATCGAAATAGCCAAAGCGCTTTGGAAGACTCTTCGAAAGGTTGCGGTTCCTTTCCGACTGAGTCACAGTCCTGCGGCGTCGGCGGGCGGAATGGAGGTTCCGTCCGGTGTTTGTGACCCACTGGGAGGGAATACCGATGAAGAAAATGCTTATGCTGGGCGCCGCGCTTGCCGTGCTCGCCCTCGGCGCGCCCGCGCAGGCCGAGCTGAAATTCAAGCCGGGCGAGGACAAGCGTTTCAACTGGGCAAACTACGAAGAGCTCAAGAAAATCGACCTCAAGGGGGAGACCCTGTCGATCTTCGGGCCATGGCGCGGCGAGGACGAGACCCTGGTGCGCGGCGTACTCGATTATTTCTCGGAAGCCACCGGCGCCGAGATCAAATATTCCTCCTCGGAAAATTACGAGCAGCAGATCGTCATCGACACGCAGGCCGGCAGCCCGCCCAACATCGCCGTTCTGCCGCAACCCGGCCTGATCCAGGACCTTGCTTCCAAGGGTCTCTTGACGCCGCTCGGCGACGATACCGCCAAATGGGTCAAGGACAATTACGGCGCCGGCCAGTCATGGGTCGACCTCGGCACCTTCAAGGACAAGGACGGTAAGCCGGGCTTCTTCGCCTTCCCCTACAAGGCCGACGTGAAGTCGCTGGTCTGGTACTCGCCGGACAATTTCGAGGAAGCCGGCTACAAGGTACCGAAGACGCAGGAAGAACTCGCCGACCTCGAGAAGAAGATTATCGCCGACGGCGGCACGCCATGGTGCATCGGGCTCGGCTCGGGCGGCGCCACCGGCTGGCCGGCGACGGACTGGGTGGAAGACCTGATGCTGCGCACGCAGTCTCCGGAAACCTACGACAAATGGGTGAAGAACGAGATCCCGTTCAACGACCCGGCCGTGGTCAATGCAATCGACATCTTCGGCAAGATCGCGACCGACGACAAGATGGTGGATGGCGGCGCCAAGGCGGTCGCGGCCACAGATTTCCGCGACAGCCCCAAGGGCCTCTTCGCGGTGCCGCCGAAGTGCTACCTGCACCATCAGGCGTCGTTCATCCCGACCTTCTTCCCCGAAGGCACGAAAATCGGCCAGGACGCGGACTTCTTCTACTTCCCGCCTTATGCGTCCAAGCCCGAACTCGGCACCCCCGTGCTCGGCGCCGGAACGCTGGCGATGATCACCAAGGACTCGAAGGCCGCCCGCGCGTTCATCGAATTCCTTAAGATGCCGCTGGCCCATGAGATCTGGATGGCCGAAGGCGGTTTCGTGACGCCGTTCAAGGCGGTCAACAAGGATGCCTATGCCAGCGATGCGCTGCGCAAGCAGGGCGAGATCCTGGCCAATGCCTCGACTTTCCGTTTCGACGGGTCGGACCTGATGCCGGGCAAGATCGGCGCCGGCGCCTTCTGGACCGGCATGATCGACCTGGTCGGCGGCAAGTCGGCGCAGGACGTCGCCACCGACATTCAGAAGAGCTGGGACGCGATCAAGTAAGAGCCGCACCCGCGGAGGCCTAGGCTTCCACCTCCCGAGCGGATCCGGGCCAGTTGGCCCGGATCCGACCGGCCCCATCGCAACATCCCAGCCCGGCCAACCGGGACGGGTCAGATCCAGTCGTGACAGCGTAGACATTCCGGCATGCGGCGGGCACGGAGCCACACGCTTCCCTGCCTGCTCGCGCTCAACAACGAGATCGGCGCGCGGCGCAATCGCAAGGATCGTTTCCATCCTGGCGGGTCGTGCAGGGAGAGGGACCCATGGCGGCTCAGATTTTCTCGGCCATATTCGTCATCATCATCGGCGTCGGCGGCTGCGTCGCCTATTTCTGGGGCGCCAACAAACTGCTCGACGTCACCTTCCCCTCGCGCGGCGTCTCGGGCGCCGCCGCCGTCGACAATCTGCGCCGGCAAGGGCTGATCCGGCCCTGGCTGTTCGTCGGCCCGGCGATGATCATCCTGACCATCTATCTCATCTATCCGGTGGTCGAGACGCTGCGGCTGTCCTTCCTCGATCGCGGCGGCGCCAATTTCGTCGGCCTGGCCAATTATCAATGGGCTTTCGGCGACCGCGAGTTTCGCAATTCGATCCTCAACAATGTGCTCTGGCTAGCCGTAGTGCCCGCCGCCTGTACCTTCCTTGGCCTGATCATCGCCGTGCTTACCGACAAGATCTGGTGGGGCACGATCGCCAAGAGCCTGATCTTCCTGCCGCTGGCGATCTCCTTCGTCGGCGCCAGCGTCATCTGGAAATTCATCTATGAGTATCGCGGCGAAGGCCAGACGCAGATCGGCATCCTGAACGCCATCATCCAGCATTTCGGCGGCCAGCCGCAGGTCTGGATATCGCTGCCGTTCTGGAACAATTTCTTCCTGATGGTGATCCTGATCTGGATCCAGACCGGCTTTGCCATGGTCATCCTGTCTTCGGCGCTGCGCGGCATTCCGGAAGAGACGCTGGAAGCCGCCGTCATCGACGGTGCCAATCCGTTCCAGATCTTCTGGAAAATCATGGTGCCGCAGATCTGGGGCACCATCGCCGTGGTCTGGACCACAATCACCATCCTGGTGCTCAAGGTATTCGACATCGTCCTGACCATGACCAACGGCCAATGGAACAGCCAAGTGCTGGCCAATCTGATGTTCGACTGGATGTTCCGTGGCGGCGGTGATTTCGGCCGCGGCGCGACAATCGCCATCATCATCATGATCGCGGTCATTCCGATCATGGTCTGGAACATACGCCAGGCCAACAAAGAGACGGGAGGACATTGAGATGACCGTCGCGACCGGAAACTCCTTCGCCAGCCGCTTCGGCGTTCACATCGCCGTCCTGGTCTTCGTTGCGATCTGGACCATGCCGACGCTCGGCATCCTGGTATCGTCGCTGCGCGACAAGGACCAGATCATCGCCTCGGGCTGGTGGAACTCGTTCGCCAGTTCGACCCAGACCGAAGCTGGACGCCTGCCGCCCGCCTCGGCGCAGGTCGAGAAGGACGGCAAGTTCGTCCTCCAGGGCAACATTTTCGGCGATGGCGCCAAGCGCGAGATCAGCGCCTTCGGCGTCAAGTCGGCGGCACCGACGCAATATCCGGCCGGCACATCGGCCGATCTCGGCGACGGCGTTACCTTGCAGCTCAATGCCGACGGCAGCTTCGTCATGACCTCGCCCAAGGCGTTCGAGGGCGACCGCGGCCAGCGCGTCTACTATGCCTCCTCGGCGCCGCCGAAATTCACCACCGACAATTACAGGACCGTGCTGTTTTCGGAAGGCATCGGCCGCTCCTTCATGAACTCGCTGACCGTCACTATCCCGGCGACCGTCATCCCGATCCTGATCGCCGCCTTTGCGGCTTACGCTCTGGCCTGGATGCGCTTTCCCGGGCGTGCGCTTCTGATCGCGGTCATCATCGGCCTGCTGGTGGTGCCGCTGCAGATGTCGCTGATCCCGCTGTTGAAGCTCTACAACGGCGTCGGCGCCTTCTTCGGCGTGCCCTCCAAGACCTATCTCGGCATCTGGCTGGCGCATACCGGCTTCGGACTGCCCTTCGCCATCTACCTCTTGCGGAGCTACATTGCCGGCCTGCCGCGCGAGATCATGGAATCGGCGCGCATCGACGGCGCCAGCGATTTCGAGATATTCGTCAAGATCGTGCTGCCGCTGTCATTTCCCGTGCTGGCGTCCTTCGCCATCTTCCAGTTCCTGTGGGTATGGAACGATCTCCTGGTGGCGATGGTTTTCCTTGGCACGGAGGCGGATCAGATCGTGCTGACCGCCAAGCTCAATGCCTTGCTCGGCTCGCGTGGCGGCGACTGGGAGATCCTGACGACGTCGGCTTTCGTGACCATCATCGTGCCGCTGATCGTGTTCTTCTCTTTGCAGCGCTATTTCGTCCGCGGGCTGCTCGCAGGCTCGGTGAAAGGAGGCTGAAACCATGCAATCCGCTTTGAAAGCCAGTTCGAGGCCCGATCTCGCCGTCGATAGCGACTGGTGGCGAGGTGCCGTGATCTACCAGATTTATCCGCGCAGCTACCAGGACTCGAATGGCGACGGCATCGGCGACCTCAAGGGGATCATCGGGCGGCTGCCCTATATCGCCGCGCTCGGCGCGGACGCCATCTGGATCTCGCCCTTCTTCAAATCGCCGATGAAGGATTTCGGCTACGACGTCTCGGATTACTGCGACGTCGACCCGATGTTCGGCACGCTGGCCGATTTCGACGCGCTGACGGCGGAGGCGCACAGGCTGGGGCTGAAGGTGATGATCGACGAGGTGCTGTCGCACACCGCCGACATCCATCCCTGGTTCAGGGAAAGCCGATCGAACCGCAGTAATCCGAAAGCCGACTGGTACGTCTGGGCCGATCCCAGGCCGGACGGCACGCCGCCCAACAACTGGCTGTCGATCTTCGGCGGATCGGCCTGGCAATGGGACACCAGCCGCCAGCAATATTACCTGCACAACTTTCTCGCGGAACAGCCGGACCTCAATTTCCACAACGGCGAAGTCCAGGACGCGCTGCTCGACGTGACCCGCTTCTGGCTGGAGCGCGGTGTCGACGGGTTCCGCCTCGACACCATCAATTTCTACTTCCACAGCCAGGGGCTGGAAAACAACCCGCCGCTGCCGCCGGAGCAGCGCAACGACCAGACCGCACCCGCGGTCAATCCCTACAACTACCAAGACCACATCTACGACAAGAGCCGTCCGGAGAACCTCGGCTTCCTCGAACGCTTCCGCGCCCTGCTCGACGAATATCCGGCAACGGCCGCGGTCGGCGAGGTCGGCGATTCACAGCGCGGACTGGACGTTGTCGCGGCCTATACAGCCGGCGGCAAGCGCGTGCACATGTGCTATTCCTTCGACTTCCTGGCGCCGGAAAAGATCAGCGCCGCCAAGGTCCGTTCGGTGCTGGAAACCTTTGGCAAGGTTGCCAGCGACGGCTGGTCGTGTTGGGCCTTCTCCAACCATGACGTGATGCGCCCGGCCTCGCGCTGGGCCGCCAACGAAGCCGACCCGACCGCCTATCTCAAGGTTATCTCGGCATTGCTGATGTCCTTGCGCGGCTCGGTCTGCATCTATCAGGGCGAGGAACTGGGGCTCGGCGAAGCCGAATTGCGGTTCGAGGATCTGCAAGATCCCTACGGCATCCGTTTCTGGCCGGAATTCAAGGGCCGCGACGGCTGCCGCACGCCGATGGTGTGGGACGGCAGCGCCAGGAATGGTGGCTTCTCCCAGGCAAAGCCGTGGCTGCCGGTGCCGGCCAAGCACCTGTCGCAAGCCGTCAATGTCCAGCAAGGCGATGAGCATTCGCTGCTCGAACACTACCGGCGCTTTCTCGGCTTCCGCCGTGCCCATCCGGCGTTGGCCAAGGGCGATATCAATTTCATCGAAAGCCAGGGCGACACTGTCGCCTTCACGCGCCGCGCGGGCAACGAGCAGATCGTCTGCGTCTTCAACCTGGGATCCGGGCCAGCGGAGGTTGACCTTGGCGGTCGATCGCTGCAACCTTTGCCCGGACACGGATTTTCGGGACAGCAGAGCTCCGGCTCCATCCGCCTCGGCGGCTACGGCGCCTGGTTCGGGCGCATCGACTGAATTCTAGGGACCACTGGAGGGAAACATGGCCGATGTCACGCTGAGGCAAGTGAAGAAATCATACGGCAATCTCAACATTCTGCACGGCATCGACCTCGACATCAAATCGGGCGAGTTCATCGTCTTCGTCGGGCCGTCGGGTTGCGGCAAGTCGACATTGCTGCGCTCGATAGCAGGGCTCGAGGAGATCACCTCGGGCGAGCTCAGAATAGCCGGCGAGGTGGTCAACGACGTGCCGCCGTCGAAACGCGGCATCGCCATGGTGTTCCAGTCCTACGCGCTCTATCCGCATATGACGGTCTACGACAACATGGCGTTCTCGATGAAGATCGGGAAGGAAAGCAAGGCCGAGATAGACAAGCGCGTGCGCCAGGCGGCAGAGATCCTGCAGCTGACCAACTATCTCGACCGCCTCCCCAAGGCGATGTCGGGCGGCCAGCGCCAGCGCGTGGCCATCGGCCGCGCCATCGTGCGCAACCCGAAGGTGTTCCTGTTCGACGAACCGCTGTCGAACCTCGACGCCGCGCTGCGCGTCGCCACCCGCATCGAGATCGCCAAGCTCAAGGAATCGATGCCCAACACCACCATGATCTATGTCACCCACGACCAGGTCGAGGCGATGACGCTGGCCGACCGCATCGTGGTGCTGAAGGAGGGCCATATCGAACAGGTCGGCACGCCGATGGAACTCTACAAGAAACCCGGCAATCTGTTCGTTGCTCAGTTCATCGGCTCGCCGGCCATGAACATCCTGCCGGCGACCATCGACAAATCGGGCAATCCGACCGCCATCAGTCATGTCGGCGGCCGCAAGGCTACGGTGCCGATCGCGACGCCGGCCTCGGCCAAGGGCGCGTCGGTGAGCTTCGGCGTGCGGCCGGAGGACCTGACGATCGCCGGCGGCACGGACTATCTGTTCGAAGGAACGGTGGATTATGTCGAGCAGCTCGGCGAGGTGCAACTCGTCTATGTCGACATCAGCCGCGCCGACCTGCCGCTGGTGACCAAGCTGCCGGGCAATGTCGAGGTCAAGCGCGGGGCGACACTGCGGCTGAGCGCCGACGCCGGAGACCTTCATATCTTCGACGCGGATGGACGATCCTTCGCGCTGCACGAGACGGAAGCGAAAGCGGCCTGAGAGCAGGCCATGAATTAATTGCCGGTCACGCAAAAACAGGAGCGGCGGGCAAAGCCCGCCGCTCGTGTTTGGTGTCAGCTTCGGCTGTTAGTGGCCGAAGAGATTCCGGTCACTGCCCTGAGGGGCGGACTTGTGTACATCGCCCGACGAATTGAGCAGCTTGTAGACGGGCGAGCCGCTGTCGCGGATCGAAGCCGTGTGCGCATTGTCGACCGAGGTGACGGCAGGCTGATTGGCGCCATTGGAGCCATAGTTGTCGCTGCTGGCGAAAGCGCTGCCCGAAACGGCCAGGACGGCGGCGGCAGCAAGGATGATCTTCTTCATTTCAAGTCTCCTGAATTTTCGAATTTCGCCAGGACGGCGGAAGGCCCGCCGTCAACTGGAGATCGGCTGTTAGTTGTTGCCGAAGAGGTTGCGATCGG